>QHBJ01000036.1 GCA_003243975.1 Candidatus Meridianibacter frigidus
TTACAATCCGAAGACATTCATCCCTCACGCGGCGTTGCTGCGTCAGGCTTTCGCCCATTGCGCAAGATTCCCAACTGCTGCCTCCCGTAGGAGTCTGGGCCGTGTCTCAGTCCCAGTGTGGCTGGTCGCTCTCTCAAACCAGCTACCCATCGGAGCCATGGTAGGCCGTTACCCCACCATCTAGCTAATGGGACGCGGTCCCATCCTTTAGCGTATTGCTACTTTCATTTATAAATGATGCCACTCATAAATCGTATGCGGTATTAGCTAACCTTTCGGCTAGTTATCCCCCACTAAAGGGAAGGTTGACCACGTGTTACTCACCCGTCTGCCACTGGAGTATTGCTACCCCCGTTCGACTTGCATGTGTTAGGCACGCCGCCAGCGTTAATCCTGAGCCAGGATCAAACTCTCCATAAAAAACTTTATGGAGCCTTGTTATTTGGCTCTCAAACTTCGCTGACTAATACTTGAACTCGATTGCGAATCGAATTCCGAATTCACGACGCCCGGCTGGGTATCGCGAAAACGTAGTCATAAATTGTACGATCGGGCTGACTTTTTCGTGAAAAACCGGTGGAGCCGGGGTTTCACATCAGACCGATTAAAATCTCACGACCAAAAAGAAAAAACGCCTTGCGGCGCTCGTCTTATGGTTGGAGACCCACAGACTTTATGCGCTACTGCACTGTTCAGTTTTCAAGGAACGAACGCCGACACCCAACCAGGACCGGTTGGATCTTGCTGACCACACCGCGAGGGTAGGTGCCAGAGTCACGACGACCAGTATATCCAAGGGCACTAGCGGAGTCAAGCGCGAGGCGCGAGCTTCCTGTGGGCATCGTGTGGACAGATTCGCAAAAAAAAAATAACACGAGCCCCCTCGGCGGCTCGGTGTTACATCTTCTTTAACGCAAACCTCAGGCCGAAGGTTGCCAACCCTCGAACCCGCCCTGGTCACCTTTCTCCCGTTCGCGGCGCCTGCGGGCCTTGGCGCGGTTTCCGCACACCGCCATGGAGCACCAGGTCGCCGACGCGTTCTTCGAATGATCGTAGAATGCGTAGAGGCAGGTCTGCTCCGGGCAGGCCTTTAGCCGTCGAAAAGTCCCGGCTTTCACCCCGTCGTACAGGTACCCGGCCAACCGACCGGCAACTCGCTGGGCGCTCGTCCCGGCCGGTACGATGGAAGTCTGCTCGGGAGTCTGGCCCACCAAGAGCCTGAGCGGCAAGCGAGCGGCCCGGTCCCGCATGTCCCCCCATGCTAGCTCCGCGGCGGTTTGGGCCCCACCGTTGTTGGCTAGGGCAACATCCCGCAGAGCCCGTCGCCAGTCGCTCAAAAAGACTAAATCCGCGGCTCCGATCTCCTCCGCCGCGTCGAGCAGTTCGTGCCGGAGCAGCCACTCACTGGCACGGTCGGGTGAGCTGAGAACGTCCTCTTCTGCCGTTACGGCCGTATTGATGAAGGCGCGGACCCGCTCCAAGGTCCCCGGAGCGAATTGTGAGCTGGTCGTCACATTTCGAATATAGCACCATCAAAGACACTTTACAAGTTACTCTAACCGGTGTACAATCTTCAGTAGTTACTTATTAAGGAGGCCCCAGTGAACACCCCGCGCCCTACGATCCCACTCATCCCCGAGCTCATCGACATCCGCCTGCGCACTAAAAGCGTCCGCGGCGCCGCCGACGATCAGTTGTTTCGCGGCTGGGGCATCGGCCTGCCCAGCTCCCGTAACTGGTAGAGAAGGGCCCGCTAGAACCCTTTACCGGCCTCGCCGCTGTCTTTCTTCTCAACTTTCTTGGCGATCGTCTTTGCCTGAAGAAAAAGCAGTAGATAATCGGCGCTGCCCGCTTTTGAATCCGTGCCCGACATATTGAAACCACCGAACGGATGCGCGCCGACCATAGCGCCCGTGCACTTGCGGTTTAAATAGAGATTGCCGACGAAAAACTCTTCGCGCGCTCGGTCTAACTTGGCGTCATCTTTCGAATAAACGGCGCCAGTCAAACCGAACTCCGTGTTGTTCGCGATCTGCAGCGCGTCGTCGTAATCCTTGGCTTTAATAACCGCCAGAACGGGACCGAAGATTTCTTCTTGTGAAATGCGCGCATCGGGCGGCACATCCACGATCACCGTTGGTTGCAAGAAATACCCGCGGTCGCCGACTCTACTTCCGCCCGCGAGCAAGTTGCCCTCGCTCTTGCCAACTTCGATATACTGCGAGATCGATTTCAGTGCGCTCTCATTGACGACGGGTCCCATGTAGTTGTTTTGAGCGGCCGGATCTCCGACCGTGATTCGCTCGACGCGCTTCTTTAGCTTGGCAACGAACTCGTCGTAGATTTCTTCATCAACGATGGCGCGCGAGCACGCCGAGCACTTCTGTCCTTGAAAACCGAATGCGGAAACGGCCACGCCTTCGACTGCGGCGTCCACGTCGGCGTCGTCCGCAACGATGATGGAATCTTTGCCCCCCATCTCGGCGACGACACGCTTAATCCACTTCTGGCCGGGTTGCGTCTTAGCGGCCAGCTCATTAATGTGCAGGCCAACCTCCTTCGAACCAGTGAAGGAAATGAATCGCGTAAGCGGGTGCGACACAATGGCGTCGCCAATCGTGCCTCCCGATCCTGGGACAAAGTTCAGCACGCCCGCCGGTAGCCCAGCCTCATCGAGCAATTCGACAAACTTAGCCGCGATGACAGGCGCGTCGCTGGAAGGTTTCAGCACGGCCGTGTTTCCGGCAACGATAGCGGCGGTGGTTATGCCAGCCATGATAGCGAAAGCAAAGTTCCACGGTGGAATTATGACGCCAACGCCCAGCGGAATGTAACGCAGTTCGTTGGCTTCCCCTTCCATTGGAACGACGGGTTGCGGGCCATCGTAGCGCAGCGCTTCGCGCGCATAGAATTCTAAAAAATCTATGGCTTCGGCCGTATCGCCGTCGGCTTCGGACCAACTTTTGCCGACTTCGTAAACCAAGAACGCGTTGAACTCCATGCGCCGCCGGCGAACGAGTTCCGCTGCCTTAAAAATAATGCCGGCGCGTTCTTTGGCTCGTGTGTGCTTCCACGTTTCGAAGCTCTTGGCTGCGGCTTCAATTGCGCGCGTCGCTTGCTCGAGCGAGGCGGAGCCCACCAACCCGATAACTTCATCCGGATTGGCAGGATTGATCGAAGCGATGTACTTCTCTGTCTCCAGACATTCGCCGTCGATAACGATATGATACTTCTTTCCAAAATCGGATTGGACGGACCTGAGCGCTTCTTGCATCGCAACTACATCGGCAGGGTCAGTAAAGTTCTTTACGGGTTCGTTCTTAAAAGGGCTAATCGTGCGCTCCAGCGTGGCGGTCATCGGCATGCGATCTCCAGGAAGTACAGGGACTTTTAACTGCTACTCCTGCCCTAGCAAGCCCTCTGTACCCTGTGAGAAGATGGCGCCGCAATGATCTATGACATCGCCGTGGTCGGCGGCGGAATCGTCGGCCTGGCTACGGGCCGGGAGCTGCTGCGCCGTCATCCGCATCTCAAATTGGTCAACCTGGAGAAAGAGGATGTTCTCAGCAAGCACCAGACCGGACACAATAGCGGTGTCATCCATTCCGGCATCTACTATGCCCCGGGTTCGCTTAAGGCACGCCTCTGCGTCGAAGGCCGCAAGAAGCTCTGGAAATACTGCGATGCAAAGCAAATCGAATGGCGCCCGGTCGGCAAGCTCATCGTTGCGACCCACGAATCCGAGATTCCGCGCCTTGAAAGTCTAATGCAGCGCGGGGTCGCCAACGGCATCAACGAGTTGCAGATGCTCGACGAGGCGGGGATTAAAGAACGCGAGCCGCATTGCGCCGGAATTCGCGCGATCTTCTCTCCGGTGACGGGCATCGTCGACTACGGCGCGGTTGCGCGCGCCTATGCGGACGACATTCGCGAGGGCCGCGGCGAGATCTACACCGGCCGCGAGGTCACCGCGATCGACCGGGCAAACAATGTCACTCGATTGCGTACCAGCGCCGGAGATTTTGAAGCCCGCGGTGTTATCACATGCGCCGGATTGCAGTCAGACCGGCTCGCCAAAATGACCGGCAACAAAAGTGATCCCAAAATCGTCCCGTTCCGCGGCGACTATCTAATCCTTAAACCGGAGAAGCGCTACTTGATCAAGGGGAACATCTACCCCGTTCCCGACCCGGCCTTTCCCTTTTTGGGCGTGCATTTCACCCCGCGCATGAACGGCGACATCTGGCTTGGTCCGAATGCCGTTCTGGCCTTCGCGCGCGAGGGATACAACTTTGCAACCATCAACCCGCGCGATCTCTTCGAGGCCCTCAGCTATTCCGGCTTCATCAAGATGGCCAGCAAGTTTTGGAGAGTCGGGTGCGGTGAGATGTATCGAGATGTCGTTCGGGGCGCTTACGTAAGGGCGTTGCAACGGTACATTCCCGAATTGCAAGTTGAGGACACCTTGCCGGGACCATCAGGGGTTCGCGCGCAAGCAATGAATGCCGATGGCAGCATGGTGGATGACTTTGTGATCGACGCGGCGCCCGGTGTCATCCACGTTCGCAACGCCCCTTCGCCGGCTGCAACATCGTCGCTCGCCATTGGCTCCTATGTGGCCGATGAAGTGGAACGCCACTTCTCTTTGGGCAGAACGCCTGCTCCCGTTCCCTAACCTTCGCAAGCCTCGCGCAGCGCTTTCGCAAGGCGGTACACGTGCTGCGCCGCCTTCTCTTTTGAAACATCGGCGTACGCGTCGATAAGGGCGCTTCCGACGACGGTGCCGTCGGCTTGGCCGTGGAGCCGGCGGACGTCATCCGGCGTACGAATTCCGAAGCCGACGGCCAGCGGCAGGTCCGTTAGGGAGCGCAATTCTGCTAGCCGCTGCCTCAAACCGAATTCTTCGTCGCCCGACCTCCCGGTAACACCCAACCGAGAGACCACATAGACAAAGCCGCTGGCTTGTTCGCAAATTGTCGCAATGCGCGGAGGCCGGGTGGTTGGCGCAACAAGCAAAGGCATTTTAATGCCACGCGCGAGCAGGGCGGCGCGAAGCTCTTGGCCTTCTTCGAGCGCGACGTCCGGTACAATGACGCCTACAATGCACGCGTCTTCGCACGCTTGAGCGAATCCGTCGATGCCGAATTGCATGATTGGATTGAAGTATCCAAAGAGAATCACGGGCAGCGGCGATTTTTTTGCAAGGGCCAGGACTGCGGCCACCGTCGTCCCCGATTTGAGCGCACGCTGCCCGGCTCGTGCGATGGTTGTCCCGTCGGCCAGCGGATCCCCGTACGGGATGCCCAATTCCACAAGGTCCGCACCTGCGCGGGCGAGCTGATCGAGTACTCGCTGCGAGGTTTCAACGTCTGGATCGCCGGCCATAATGTACGGAATGAGCGCTAAGCGGCCTTGCTTTTGAGCCCGGCCAAAGACACGCGCAATACCCACTACGTTCGCGCGCGTATTTGAGCGATATCTTTGTCGCCGCGGCCGCTCAAATTGACGACGACCAAGTCATCGGCCCCGCGTTGCCCGGCTAGACGCTGAGCGAATGCGATCGCATGTGCGCTCTCGAGCGCCGGAATGATGCCTTCGTGTGCCGCCAGCGATCGAAAGGCGGCGAGTGCTTCAGCGTCGTCGATCGTAACGTATGTTGCGCGGCCGCTTTCGCGCAAGTGAGCGTGCTCGGGTCCGACGCCCGGATAATCCAAGCCGGCGCTGACGGATTGCGTCTCGCGCACTTGTCCCTCGGCGCTTTGAAGGACGTACGACCGCGAACCGTGGAGCACTCCTACTGAACCCGCGGTTAAAGCAGCGGCGGTGCGCCCGCTCTCGACGCCTTCGCCGCCGGCTTCGACGCCCCAAAGCCGGACATCCGAATCCGCGAGAAAGGCGGAGAAGATTCCGAGCGCGTTGCTTCCGCCGCCCACGCACGCGATCACATCACTTGGAAGGCGACCGAACCGCTGCAGGCATTGCTCGCGAGTTTCGTCGCCGATCACCCGCTGAAATTCGCGCACCATATACGGATACGGATGTGCGCCGACGACGCTCCCGATCACATAAAATGTGTCCTCAACTCGGGCGGCCCACACGCGAAAGGCCTCGTTGATCGCATCTTTGAGCGTTTGGCTAGCGCCGCCAACCGAATGAACCCGCGCGCCCAGCAGCTCCATGAGATAGACGTTGAGCGCTTGCCGCTCGATGTCGAGCGCGCCCATGTACACGTCAACGTGCATGCCGAACTTGGCGCCCACCGTCGCCGTAGCTACCCCGTGTTGCCCCGCACCGGTTTCCGCGATCAGGCGTTTCTTGCCCATGCGACGCGCCAGCAGCGCTTGGCCAACCGTATTGTTGACCTTGTGAGCGCCCGTGTGATTGAGATCTTCGCGTTTCAAAAGCACCGGTACGCGCTCCCCTCCCGGTAACCGTCCCACTCGGTAGAGCGGAGTCGGCCGGCCCACGAAGTCGCGCAACACAGCATGATACTCCGCCCAGAACTCGGGATCGGCGAACGCTCCTTCCAGCGCCACCTCCAACTCGTCGAGCGCGGCAACGAGAACCTCTGGAACGAATCTGCCGCCGAAGTTTCCAAAGTAACCGCGCCGGTCCGGGCTATTGCGCTCGATCGGCATCCGCTTCTCTGACGGCTTCCACGAACGCGCGCATCTTTTCGCCGTCTTTCCTTTCATCACGCTCAACGCCGCTGCGCACATCAACCCCGAAGGGCCGCAGCGTCCGCACGCAAGCGGCCACATTTTGGGGCGTCAAACCGCCGCCAACGATGCTGCGCCGGTGCCGCGCAAATGGAACGACGCAATCCCAAGCAAAAACCTGCCCGGTACCGCCCGCGCGGCGGTCGTTCTCGGTGTCGAACAAGATCGTGGCATCGGGGTAGGCGTTGATCCGCTCCGAAAGCACTGGCCCGTCCTCACCTTCGGGCGCTATATGGATGGCCTTGATGGCACTTACACCAAAAAAGGAAGTAAAGGCCGGCGACTCTGTGCCACTCAACTGCACCAGCAAGTTTGGCATGGCGTCGCACACCCGACGGACCTCATCGTCGCTCGGGTTTACGAAAACGCCGACGAGCGAGACAAGGGGCGGCAATGCGGCTGCAATCTCGCGCGCCACGGCAAGCTCCACGCGGCGGGGGCTTGCAGCAAAAACCATGCCGACTGCATCGGCGCCTGCCTCCGCGGCTAAGGTTGCGTCGGCTGCACTCGTACAGCCGCAGAACTTAATGCGCGTTCTCAGGAGAGCACCGGGAGCGTCGCGGCCGCCTGGCGCAGCCCCGCGACGAACGCGTTACGATCAGGCGCGCGCATCAGCGCTTCGCCGATCAGAAAACCCTTGGCGCCTGCACGATAGAGGCGTGCAACCTCGGCGGGTGCGCTCATGCCGCTTTCGCTCACAATCGTGGCGCCCTTTGGAGCCAAGGGAATGAGATGATCGCTCACCGCCAGTTCCGTTTCGAAGGTTCGGAGATTGCGATTGTTGATCCCGATCAGATCGGCATTCAAGGCCGAGGCGCGACCCAGCTCGCTAGCGTCGTGAACCTCGATCAGTATATCGAGGGCAAAACGGCGGCACTCGGCATGTAGCTCCCGTAAACTTTCGTCGGTCAGGCCGGCGACGATCAGGAGAACGGCATCGGCTCCATAGGCGGCGGATTGCGCGATCTCATATCGGCTGCTCAAGAAATCCTTACGCAGAATCGGCAAGGTGCTCTGAGAGCGCACGGCCTCCAAGTACGTCAACTCGCCCAGAAAATGGTCGCTCTCAGTAAGTACGCTGATTGCATCCACACCCGCGGCTTCATAGGAGCGCGCGATGCCCGCAGGGTCAAAGTCGCGCGAGATCAGTCCGGCCGACGGGGAGGCACGCTTGATTTCACCGATAACGGCGGCATGCGGTGCAACTTCAAGTGCATGCCGAAAAGGACGGCGCGTCGGAACGCGCGCCGAAGCCCGCGCGCTTACTTCGTCGTACGGTTCCCGTCGCTCGTCGCGTTCGCGGACAGCTGTCTTGGCCGCGAAAATTCGTTGCAGGATATCCGTCACGGCGACTGCGAGCCAGTCTTTGTCGCTTGCAAGAGGCGACTCACCCGGCCGTCGGCGATGGCTGTGCGTGCTTGCTCCATCCCCGCGGAAATATCGTTCGCCTTGCCCGCTACGTGCAGCGCAAAGCCGGCGTTGAGCCAAACCACTTTCGCGCGCCCCGACTGTTCACCATCAAGAATTGACAGAAAGGCCCGACTGCAACTCTCCTTAGAACCGCCTTTGAGCTCGGCGAGCGGGACGCGAACGCCGTAATCACCAGGATCAAAAATCCAGCGACGCGCGGCCTCTTCATTAAACTCGTAGACGATGGCCGCACGGTCGCCGACGATTTCGTCTACTCCGTCTGAGTGAACGACGGCGCCGGCCTGCACGCCTAAAGCTCGTAGCGCATCACCGACCAGTTCAAGGTGTCTCTCGCGCGCAACGCCCACCACTTGGTGCGTAGCCCGCGCCGGATTTGTGAGGGGACCGAGCACGTTGAAGATCGTGCGGACGCCCAGTTCGCGGCGCAGCGGGGCAACGTTCTTCATGGCGGGGTGGTAGGCGGGCGCGAACATGAACGCAAAACCGCACGACTCCAACATCTCCGCCGCCTGTGCAGGCGTCAGGTCAATCCGAGTGCCGACTGCCTCCAGCACGTCGGCGCTACCGCAGGTACTCGAGGCGGCGCGATTTCCGTGCTTGGCAACCGGAACCCCGGCGGCCGCCACAACCAGCGCCACCATGGTTGAAATGTTAATGGTCCCGGCAGCGTCACCACCGGTCCCGCAGACGTCCATCAAGAGTGGCAGACCATGCTCAACGTGCAGACTGCGTTCGCGCATCGCGCGAGCCGCTCCGACCAGTTCTTCCACGCACTCCTCACGCGCCGCAATTGCGGTCAGCAGCGCCGCCGATTGCGCGGCCGTCATCGTGCCGTCCATGATCGTACCGACCACTTCGAAGGCGAGCGATTCGCTGAGCGTCGCGCCCTCGAGCAGCGAACGCAGGAGCGGGGGAAACTCCGTTATCGAACCAGTTCGAGAATCGACAGCTCGGCCGCGTCCCCCGGTCGTACGCGCGACTTGACGATGCGCGTATACCCGCCGGTCCGTTCTTTGAGACTGGGGGCGATTTGATCGCAGAGTTTAGCGACGACCTTCGGCTCCGTAAGATACTCGGCCACCATGCGGCGCGAATGCAAATCGCCCCGCGAAGCCGTCGTGATCAAGCGTTCGATAACTTTGCTGACCTCTTTAGCCTTCGTGCTTGTCGTTTCGATTTTCTCGTGCTTGAAAAACGACGTTGCCATGTTGCGCAGCAGCGCTTTGCGGTGTCCGTCCGTCCGGGAAAGGCGTTTCTTGGCTATTTGGTGCGGCATGATCTCTTCGCTACGGCTGGCGCAGCGAAAGTCCCCTCTCTTCCAAAACCTGTTTTATCTCATCCAAAGACTTCTTGCCGAAGTTGCGCATCTTGAAGATCTCATCCTCACTCATGTCCAGCAGCTCTGAGACTCTCGAGATACCGGCACGCTTGAGGCAATTGAACGAACGCACGGAGAGATTGAGCGTTTCTACCGGAACGTCCCATTCGCTTACGGGAGCCGCTGCAACGGGTTTCTCTTCCGTATTGAAGTTGACGAACAGATCCAGTTGTTCTTGCATGATCTGGGCGGCGATGGAGAGTGCTTCGTTCGGCGTGATCGAACCGTTCGTTTCGATTTCGAGGGTCAGGCGATCATAATCCACATTTTGGCCGACGCGCGTGTCGTCAACCGAGAAGTTGATTTTGCGGATGGGCGAGAAGATCGAATCGAGCGGAATGAGCCCAATCAAGTGTTCCACATTGCGTTGCCGGTCGGCGGTGACATAGCCGCGGTGCTTCTCGACGCCGATCTCCATCGACAGTTTCGCGTTCTTGGCGGTCAGGGTCGCAATATGATAGGTAGGTTCCAGAATTTCGACGTCCGCATCGGGCGCAATATCCGCGGCGGTAACCTCTTTGATGCCGCTCGCGCTTAGGGACAGGACCTTGGGTTCGTCGGAGTTGAGCTTAACCGGCAACCCCTTGAGGTTGAGCATCAGGTTGGTGGTGTCTTCGACCACGCCCGGAATGGTAGAAAACTCGTGCAGCACGCCATCGATCTTCATGTAGGTCACCGCCGCTCCCGGAATCGAGCTTAGCAGAATGCGCCGCAGCGCGTTCCCCAGCGTGATGCCGAAGCCGCGCTCCAGTGGCTCGATGACGAACTTTGCGTAATTGTCGCGGCGGTCGCGAATCTCTATTGCCGCACCTTGCGGAACATCTAAAACGGTCATGTTTTGTCTATTTGTCCTTTAGCATCTACGTTATCCGTCACTTAGTGTTAAATGGCGATCATACGCCTGATGCAGTAGTAGTTAGCGCGAGTAGTATTCGACGATTAGCTGCTCGTCGACCGGAGTATCGATCTGCTCGCGCGAGGGTAACTGGGTGACCTTCGCGGAGTTCTCTTGATCGTTGAACTCCAGCCATTCCGGCGCACGCCGGCTCCTGGCAACTTCGAGGTTGGATTGGAATACGGTTGACTTGAGCGAGCGTTCGCCGATGCTGATGACATCGCCCGGTTTGACGATATACGACGGCACGTTGACGGTGCGCCCATTGATTCTGAAATGACGATGCGTAACTAGTTGGCGCGCTTGCGCGCGGCTGTTCGCCAGGTTCAAGCGGTAGACGACGTTGTCCAACCGGCGTTCGAGCAGCTGCAGAAACGTACGACCCGTCTGGCCGGGTACGCGTGCGGCTTGCCGGAAGTAGTTGGAGAACTGCGCCTCGATCACACCGTAGTACCGGCGCATCTTCTGCTTTTCGCGCAGCTGGCGACCGTATTCGGAAACCTTCTGGCGTCCGGGCTTGCCCTGCGTCTTCTGGCCGGGGGCCGTGCCTCGGCGTTCGACCGCGCACTTTTTGGTGAGACAGCGGTCACCCTTCAGAAACAGTTTGATTTTCTCGCCGGTCCTGTTGGCCGCAGTCTCGCGGCGGCACAGTCGGCATACGGGGCCCGTGTAGCGTGACATATACTCTCTCTTTTAGACGCGCCGGCGCTTGGGCGGGCGGCATCCATTGTGGGGAATCGGCGTGACATCTTTAATCAGGGTAATTTCCAATCCGGCAGCCTGAAGCGAACGGATCGCAGCTTCTCTTCCGGCGCCGGGGCCCTTTACCATCACTTCGGCGGCTTTCATACCGTGCTCCATCGCCTTGCGCGCAACCGCCTCGGCGGCCATCTGTGCGGCAAACGGCGTGGATTTCTTCGATCCCTTGAAACCTAGGTTCCCCGCCGACGCCCACGCGATCACGCTGCCCTGGTTGTCGGATATCGTGACGATCGTGTTGTTAAAGGATGAGTGAATGTGAGCCACGCCCGATTGGACGTTCTTAAACTCACGCTTCTTGCGCGATTTCGTTTGCTTCTTGGCGGCCAAAATATGAACCCTGTGAAGTGTTATCCTGTCCGCCAAACGATGGCGGTGTCGTCGCCTCGACCGGGCCGGTTCCGCTGGAACCTCACGATCTTCTACGCAAGCGATCGGCGAGATCGCTGCGCTCCCGGGAAGCGGCTACGGCGTGCCGGGAGGGTGGCGCGAGAGAAGCGACACCACAAGCGCACATTCTACCGGACCCTCGTCTCTCGGTCAAGCGACTTTTGAGGGACAAAAAAAGGGGCGGGAGATCATCCCGCCCCTCTCGCCCACCGAGGGGTGCTAGAAGTGGAGCCCTAAACCGACATACGGTCCGTTGTGGGTGAAATCGGCGGGCGCATTCGACTTGTTGCGTCCACGGTCACCCAGGAATCCGAAGTCCAAGAAAAGCGGGGAGCTTCCGAAGTTGAAGGTTCCACCAATCTGGTACTTGAGGATGTTGTATGCCAGGGTATAGGGGCCGGTCGGACAGACGTCCGTTCCACACGTCCCGCGTACATTCGGGTAGTACCAGAGGCTTCCATAGAGCGAGAAGGCCTGATCGAGATCGGGCAGTTTCTCCGCTCCGAAGCCCACGCCGTTCAAGCGCGGGTATCCGTAGTTGCCGGTGCGGTACATGTAGCCGATTCCAATATATATACGGGGATCGGCGATCTTGAGCCCAAGGCGCGCATCGAAGTCATAATCGCGAACCGCGAATGCGGGCACGAAGACCTGCGCGACTGGGGTGAACTGGTTTCCGCCGATGACCGTTACGCAACCCGGGTCACCCGCAACCGGACAGTGGTTGTGGAGCGGATCGTCGTGGACGTAGTCGGCAGGAGTTGCAACACCTTGGTTGTGCTGATAGGAATACTGCCGATAATCGCCCTCAAGCATCCATGGCAGACCGATGAGCGGGAACTCGATCGCGCCGCGGACGGCATACGACCCGTTGTTTCCACCCGTGTTTCCCGCGCTGAACTCGTTGTACACCTTCGGTGAGAAGATGTAATCGCCGGCAATGAAGTGGTCGTAGTAACGAGCCGGAGCGGGGGTCGGCGTCGGAGCCGGGGGCACCGGCGTTACGGCCGGCGGGGGCGGTGGCGGAGGCGCGGGTGTAGTCGGCAGGTAGCGGACCACGACAAGTCGTTTATCCGGGACCCACTGGACATAGGCACCCATGCCTTCGGAGATGACGCGAACCGGAACGACGACGTGACCCTGATAGATTTCAGGGGGAACGTCGAGAGGGCGCGTCTCGCCGTTAATGACGACTTCCGGTTTGCCGACAGTAACCTTTACGTCGGAGCCGGGTTTACTCACGTCAACGGTTTTCGAACCGGCATCATACGAAACCGTCGCGCCCATTTGCTCGAACATCGAGCGCAGGGGGATCAGGATCGTTCCGCCGCGCACTAGCGCAGCCAGAACGCGACCCTGTTTTAACTTGTCGGGTTTCGCGTAGACGTGGTGATCGTTGAAAAGAATTGGAATCTGCCCCGACGGCGGCGAACCGAAGTCCATTGCCGGAGGAGCGGGGGCCATGGTGGCAGCCGGAGCCGTGGTGGCTTCCGGAGCCATCGTCGGTGCGGGCGTCGCAGTCGCCTGTGCGATCACGTTGGGTCCGATGTTGCCATGTGATGCAGGCGTAGACGATGCCGCAACCGCGTTCAATCCCAGTCCTGCCACTACGAGCAGGGTAAAGATTGCGGTGCTGAGTCGTTTCAAGAGTTGCCTCCTAATGCTAAGGTAAGGGGACCGATCATTGCGGCAAGCAGCCAACCAAGGGCACACTGCTGCACCCAACGGAAGACGGCATACTGTGGGTCTTATTCCCACTCGCGGTCGAAAATTACTTCACGTAAGCGAATCGGGCTGTGCCACGAGCCGCGGGATGCGCCATATCCAAAGGCTGCCAGCCGCCAGCGCACAGGCGGCCATCGCGAACGCCACAAGCGGTGCCACCGCTCGATTTGAATGCAACGCCAATAGCGCCGCACTGGTGAGGGCCGGTGCGATAACTTGCGGCCCTGCGACCGCCAGGTTCCAAAGCGCCATTGCGGTGGCCATAGCACCTGCCGGCAGGATCGCGCAGCCCAGCGCCCAGTCGGCTGCCAGGAAGATGCCCCACCCAACGCCGGCAACAGCAGCGATGCCATCCACGGCAATGGGGTTACGTGCAAACGCAAATGCAACGACACTTAGAACGACGAGCGCATTTCCCGTATTAACGATCAACCGCCGGTCAAACCGGTCCGCGCGCCAACCGCCAAGTGCCGCGCCAAGCGCGCCGCTCACGGTGAAGATCAGAATCACGATGCCGGATCCGCGCGCGGGATCCACGGCGTGAACGACGTCGCGCAAGTAAAAGAGCATATAGCCCAAAATGATGTAGAAACCAACGTACAGCAGTGCGCGTGAAATAAAGAGATCCGCCGCCGACGGCAGCAGCTCGATCTTGGCGGCGCATACGGGACGCATCTCGCGCGAACGAATGTGTCCCACCGTCCACAGAACCGACGCAATCAAAAGGATCGAGAGAACCGCCGCAACCGCGCCCGGCGGGCGAACCAGCGTTACTGTAATTGCGCCGGCTGCATTTCCAAGACTCTGGGTTGCGCCCATCCAGGCAGAGGCGATGCCGGCGCGATTGCGCGCTACGTAGTCGGGGATGATTGCTTGGTACGGGCCGATGGCAACGTTCATCGCGATCTGCACGCCGATAGTAGCGGCGATCAAGACCTCGAATGTGGAAGCGGAGTAAAACCAAAACAGACAGCCGCTCGCGGCTATCGCGCCGGTCAGGAAGAAAACTCGCCGGTCTCCGCCGCGCGACCGCAGCCGGTCGGAGACAATTCCGGTGACGATTTGCGTTAGGGCCGCTGCGCTCGCACCGCTTACAGCCAGAATGCCGTACGCAAGCACTGAGTCAACCGCATGCAGTTGGCTGCTACGGGCCTGCAGTGAAACGCCGAGCAGCGCGCCCCATACCGCCTGCAGGCCGAACCAGAAAACTGCAAGCGGAGCGGCTTTAGCTTCGGGCAAGCGCATATTGATAATCATCCAACGTATCGACATCGAAGCACAGCTCGGGCGCGCAGTCGCGCACTGCAAGAACCGCAACCCTAATCTCGCGCGCCGCCTTGCGTTCGAGGTCGGCAATGCGCAATCGTCCAACCGCAAAACGCGCCAAGAGTTGCGGGCCCAATAGAAAGCTCATGCGCAGCAAGCTTTTTCTGGCCGCAAAGAAACGACCGGCAATGTCGACGACTGCCGGTCCGCTGCCGGCCGGTATTGTAAACACCGATCCGTTTGCGATACGTTCGCCGCCGATATGCGTCGCGTGCGCCGGCGCCCCCGGGAAGCGGCTCTCATACGATTGCGCGGCGCACACTGCCATGCCGAGCGCACCGGAAGTACTTCGCTCAACAAACTCACGCAGGTATGCCCCCGTAACGAATGGGAGGTCGCTGGTCAAGAAGAGCGCATCGGCCTGCGGATTAGCCAGAAGCGCGCGCCGCAGATTCTCGACTCCATCCGAATGTTCGCCAATGAGGCGATCGATTTTGCTTTGGCACGCGCGGCCAACCTCCGGGCCACCCACAACGGTAACGCTGCGCACCCCCGCTCCGCGCGCGGCATCGATCGCGCAATCCAGAAGCGTTCTGCCGCCAATTAAAGCGAGCGCCTTTACATCGGTTCCGATGACTCGCGCGAACTCTCCCGACACGCGCCCGCCGGCGGTAATAACTGCGTGCATCGCGGGAGCTCTGCGAAGCTACTTCTTGGCCAGGGTCTTCTTCTTGTTGCCGACCGTCTTCTTAGGACCTTTGCGGGTGCGGCTGTTTGTTTTCGTACGCTGCCCGCGAACCGGCAACCCGCGCCGGTGGCGAATACCGCGATAGCACCCAATATCGGAGAGGCGTTTTATGTGCCCCGAAACCTCGCGCCGCAAATCGCCTTCGACCTTGATTTGGCCATCGATAGCGTCGCGCAGCTTTTTCTCGTCCTCTTCGCTCATATTTTTGATCCGCAGATTGGGGTCGACCCCCGTTTGCGCGAGCAGTTTCTGAGCGGTCTTCGGCCCGATGCCGTAGATGTAGGTCAAAGCGATCTCCGCGCGCTTCTCGCGCGGCAGATCGATACCGGCAATACGGGCCATTAGCCTTGCACCTGCTTATGTTTGGGATTAACGGTGCAGATCACGCGCACTTTCCCCTCGCGGCGAATGATCTTGCACTTCTCACAAATTCGTTTCACTGACGGTCTTACTTTCATTTATAAGGCACTCCGCCCCGCTCCGTGCCCCAGCCAAGCTGGGGCCCCAGAACATGGGCTCCTCTCTCCATTAGTGTAGTTTCAAGCTTCCCCCGAGGGTCGCCCCAAAGTTTTATTTATATCTATACGTTATGCGGCCGTGGGTTAGATCATAGGGTGAGAGCTCGACCAGAACGCGGTCGCCCGGAAGAATGCGGATGAAGTTCATCCGAATCTTTCCGGAAACGTGCGCCAGCACGCGGTGCCCGTTGGCCAGTTCTACCCGAAACATGGCGTTCGGCAGGGGTTCGACGATCGTGCCCTCGACCTCGATCGCTTCTTCCTTCGGCGTCGCCGTCGCCGCCGCGCGGTCCGCTTTCTTCTGGCGGCGCTCGGTGTACCGGTTACGATTATGCCCCCGCGCCATCAGGCCGCCCCTTTCCCGCTCAGTGAAGCAGCTCTCCACTCCTGCGTTGCGTAGGCAGATGCGTCCGGATGTTCGCCGCTTTGCCGCAGCGTTAAGATACGTGGGCCATCTTCCATAATGGCAATCGTATGCTCGAAGTGCGCTGCGAGTTTACCATCTGCAGTCACGACTGTCCAGCCGTCCTTGAGGGTTTCCACTTCGTGGCCACTCTGCGTGATCATCGGCTCGACCGCCAAGACCAGGCCGCTGCGCAATTCCATGCCCGCACCGGCCGTCCCATAGTTGGGGACGTGCGGCTCTTCGTGCATCTTTGTGCCGATGCCGTGTCCGACGAGTTCGCGCACGACCCCGTAGCCGTTGGCTTCGGCGTGCTCTTGCACTGCAGCCCCGATGTCACCGAGCCGTTTGCCTACCCACATCTGCGCCACGCCGCGCATCAAGCATTCCTGCGTCACGCGCATCAGGCGCTGCGCCGTTTGCGAAACGTTTCCAATTGCGATGGTTACAGCGCTGTCGCTCACATAGCGCTCGAAGGTCGTCCCGATGTCGATGGAGAGCAGATCACCGTCGCGCAACAGCCGGTCGCCGGGAATTCCGTGCACGACCTCTTCATTTACCGAGGTGCAAATCGAGCACGGGAAACCGTTGTAACCCTTAAAGGTCGGGACGCCGCTGGCCGCGCGTATCTGGTGCTCGGCCAGCGCATCGAGGTCGCCAGTGGAGACGCCTGGCCGGGCCGCAAGGATCAAGTTTTCAAGAACCCGCGCGGTAATCGTACCGCTGCGACGCATCGTATCAATTTCGCGCGGCGATTTCATGCTGATCACGACGCCGCCGCCCTGGCGCGCAGGCCTTCGGTAATTGATTCGCTCACTGCGTCAACGGATTGCAGTGCGTTCACGCGCAGGAGCTTCCCCTTGATTCGGTAGTAATCGATAAGGGGCTTCGTCTGCGCATCGTAGACTTCCAACCGTTTGGCGACGGTCTGCGGCAGGTCGTCCTCACGTTGGACCAGGGGGCCACCATCGTCGTCGTCGATTCCGGCTGTCCGCGGGGGATGCGATAGCGCGTTGTACGTGCGGCCCGTGCGCGGGTTGGTCCAGCGAGATGTCAACCGTTTCAAAAGTGCTTCACGGTCCGCCTGGAAGAGCACCACCGCATCCAAATTCCATCCGTTCTTAGCCAGCAGTGCGTCGAATGCTTCGGCCTGCGCAACCGTGCGCGGAAATCCGTCTAGGGTAAACCCTTCCGCCGCCGCCAGTTCGCGTTCGATCATCTTAATGATCAACTCGTCGGGCACGAGCTCGCCGGCCTGCATGAACTGCTCAGCGGATTTTCCCAGCTCGGTTCGACGTTCGCGGTGCTCGCGCAGAATGTCGCCCGTCGAAATCTGGCGCGCGGATAGTCGCGACGCTAGAATGCGTGCCTGCGTTCCCTTGCCGGCCCCGGGAGGGCCCAGGAAAATGAGGCGCACTAGCGCTTCATGAAACCGCGGTAGTCGCGCATCGCCAACCGCGCTTCGATTTGCGTCATCGTATCAAGGGCCACGCCGACCACGATCAGCAGCGAGGTCGAGCCGAGGTAGAAGGTCGTGACGCCCAAACCGCGTTCAAGAGTGGTGGGCAATACGGCCAGCAGGCCCAGGTAGATGGCTGCCGCGGTCGTGATTCGTAGCAGGATCCGATTTATGTATTCCACGGTCGGCTGGCCGGGACGGATCCCGGGAATGAACGACCCGCTCTTCTTTAGGTTATCCGCAATATCGCGCGTGTTGACCACAATCGCGCTGTAGAAAAACGTGAAGACGACGACAAGCAAGAAGTAGACCACGTTATAGAGCCATTCGTTGGGGCTGAAGTACGCCGTTAAGAATGCGGAAATGTTTCCCGCAAATCCCGACTGCGTGCCGCGCCCGAACCAGGAAAGGGCCTGTTGCGGAAGCAGCAGCAACGAAATCGCAAAGATGATGGAAATTACGCCGGCATTGTTCAGACGAAGCGGAATGTAGGTCGAACGCCCGGCGAACATCTTGCGGCCGACGACGCGCCGCGCCTGTTGCACCGGGACCCGACGCTGGCCTTGGTAGAGAAAAATAATCGACACGATGGTCACCAGGGCGATCAGAATGAACATCACGAGATTGAAGATGTTGATTCCGCCGCCCGCGGCGCTGGACACGGTGTTGGCGATCTGCGTCGGAAACCGCAACACGATGCCGATGAAAATGATAAGCGAAATACCGTTGCCGATTCCGCGGTCGGTGATCTGCTCGCCCAGCCACATGAGAAACATCGTGCCGGCAACAAACATCAGGACGGCAAACAGCTGGAACGCCAAGCTGTGGTCATAGAACACGCCGGCCTGCGACATGAAGCGTGTCATGAAGAAAGACTGCACCGTTGCCAGAATGATTGTCAGCCAGCGCGTGTACTGGCTGATCTTTTTGCGACCTTCCTCGCCGCCCTTCTTCGCCATCTCCTCAAGTTGGGGCAGTACGACCGTCATGAGTTGCATGATAATCGAAGCGTTGATGTACGGGGTAATCCCCATTGCGATAATCGACAACTTCTGCAGCGCGCCGCCCGAGAGGAAGCCCAGAAAGTTAAAGAACGTCCCGCTCTGCAGCTGCTGCTGCCACGCCTGCTCGTTGACGTTGGGCAGTTGAATGTGCACCATGAAGACAAACACGGCGAACGCGCCAAAAACGAACCCGATCCGCTGCCGAATGTCGGGCACCAGAAGAGCCGCCCGCAGCGTATTGATCAAGTGCTATTCTCCGTCGATCTGTGCGCCGGCGGCTTTGAGCGCTTCCTTTGCGCTGCTGCTAAAAAGAACATCGCGGAAACGCAGCCCTTGTGGCAGCGCCTTCCCTGCGCGCGAGCCGCCCAAAATCTTTACGCCGTCCAGCCCGTGGGAGAGTTTGCCCGCTACCTTGAGGGTTTGGGGCGAGATTTCGACCGCAGCATCCCAATCGCTGAGATCATGCAGATTCACCACGGCTAGGCGGGTCCGGAAATGTCCGATGTCGCGCGCTTTCTGCGAGTAACCGCGGCGGTGCGGAAGTCTGCGCGCCCAGGGCGTCTGGCCGCCTTCGAAGGCCGGCCCTTTGCCGCCGCCTGATCGGACGGTCTGACCCTTACCGCCCTCGCCACCGGTTTTCACCATGCCCGAGCCGTGTCCGCGACCGACTCGCGTACGCTTGGGACGAGATCCACGGTTGGGCTTGAGCGCTCCCATGGTCAAGCCGCCGGAAGGGCGAGCCAGACCCGTGCCGCGGTCGATACCTGGATCTGAAGTCTTCTTTCGCGCCACCGCTTTCGTGCCGGTAATCGTGCGAGCCGTGGTTTTTTTCGCGGGGCTCTTCTTTGCGGCACTTTTCTTTGCGGCACTTTTCTTTGCGGCACTTTTCTTTATGGGAGCCTTTTTCGCGGCGCTCTTTTTTACGCCGCTCTTCTTCGATGCTGCCATTACGCTGCAAAAATCTCGGCAGTCGTCTTGCCGCGCAGCGCAGCAACCTGCTCGACGGTCTTCAATGAACGAAGTCCTTCGATCGTGGCGTACACCACATTGATCGGATTGCTGGTACCCAGCGACTTCGTAAGAATGTCGTGTATGCCGGCCAGTTCCAGCACCGCGCGCATCGCGCCGCCCGCAATAACACCGGTCCCGGGCGCCGCCGGTTTCAACAGGACGCGAGCCGCACCAACCTGCTGGGTTACCTGATGGGGTATGGTTTTTTCGACCATAGGAACGGTCACAAGATTTCTCTTCGCCCCCTCTACGGCCTTACGGATGGCTTCGGGAACTTCGCCCGCTTTGCCGATCGCGAAACCAACTCGGCCTTTGCGATCGCCGACGACGACCAGCGCGCTAAAGCTGAAACGCTTGCCGCCCTTGACGACTTTGGCGACGCGGTTCACGCGTACGACGGTTTCCTCAAATCCACTGTTGTCGCGGTCGCGACCTCCACGATAGTTCACTAAAACTCCAGTCCGGCTGCACGCGCCGCGTCGGCCAGTGCCTTTACCCGCCCGTGATACTTAACGCCGCCGCGGTCAAATACAACACTCGAAACGCCCACGGTTTTGGCTTTAGCGGCAATCGCTGCGCCGACTCGCTGAGCGGCCTCAATATTTGTTTTGGATGAAAGCGAGGCACCCACGGCACCCTCGCGCGTGGAGGCCGCAGCGATCGTATGGCCGCGCGCATCATCAACCACAGCGGCGTAGATGTGGTGCAGGGTGCGGCGCACGAGCAAACGCGGGCGCTCGCCCGAACCACTCAGAGTGCGGCGCAAGCGGCGATGGCGCTTCTGGCGCGACTGATCTTTTGAAATCACTTCTTGCCCGCCTTGCCGGCTTTTCCAAGTTTCTTTCGGACGATCTCGCCCGAATAGCGAATGCCCTTGCCCTTGTAGGGCTCGGGAGGACGCAGGTTACGAATCTCGGCGGCGACTTGCCCCACGCGTTGCTTGTCGATCCCGTCGATGTGGATCTTGGTCGTTCCCTCAACCGTAAAAGAAACGCCCTTGGGGCCTTCGTAACTTACCGGATGCGAGAAACCGAGCGTCAAGTTAAGCTTTTCGCCGCTCTTGGCGGCGCGAAAGCCGACGCCTTGGATCTCCAAGCTCTTGCGAAAGCCTCGGGTAACGCCCTCGACCATGTTGTTGATCAAAGTCCGCGTCAAGCCGTGGGTCGCGCGCTGGGATTTTCCATCACCGGTGCGCTCGACGATCAGCTTCCCTTCTTCCAGCTTGACGGCAACGTGCGAAAGGATGGGCTGAGTCAGCTCACCCTTGGGGCCCTTCACGGACACTTCGCTCTCTTTGACTTGCACGCTGACGCCGTCCGGCACCTCAACGGGCAACTTTCCTATTCTAGACATCTACCATACATAGGCCAAGACTTCTCCGCCGCAGCCTTCCTTTTTCGCTCGTTTGCCCGACATGATGCCCTTCGATGTCGAGATGATAACCAGACCGAGCCCTCCAAGCACGCGCGGAATCTCGGTCTTGTTCGTAAAGACGCGTAGCCCCGGCCGCGAGATGCGGCGCAGTCCGGTGATCACTTTCTCTTTCTCTGGGCCATATCGCAACGTGATCCGAAGCTTACCCTGCGGCCCTTCGTTCACGCGCTCAAAGTCGTTGATAAAACCCTCGTCCTTGAGAATCTGAGCTACCGCGGCTTTCATTCGCGAGGCCGGAATCTCGCAAGTAGGATGATTCGCGGTATTCGCGTTGCGGATACGAGTGAGCATATCGGCGATGGGATCGGTAATAACGCCCATTACCAGGACGCCTTTACAATGCCCGGCACAACGCCCTTATGCGCATTCTCGCGCAGGCAGATACGGCACATGCCAAACTTGCGGTAGAAGCCGCGAGGCCGGCCGCAGGTAAGACAGCGGTTGTGTGCGCGCACCCGAAATTTGGGTGTTCGTTTTGATTTCTCGATCAGCGCGGTTTTTGCCATTCCTCTTCCTTATGCCGTGGCTCTCGGAGCACTCTTCTGCAATGGCAAGCCCATCGCAGTAAGAAACTCCGTCGCTTCTTCGTCGCTTCTTGCCGAGGTCACGATCACGATATCCATGCCTCGAGCCTTGTCGACTTTATCAAAATTGATCTCAGGGAACACCAGTTGCTCTCTTAGTCCCAAGTTGTAGTTGCCGCGTCCGTCGAACGATTTGCGCGGCAGTCCACGGAAATCGCGAATACGCGGCAGTACGATGTTGAACAGTTTGTCAAGGAACATGTACATGCGCTCTCCGCGCAACGTGACTTTCGCGCCGATATTCATGCCTTCGCGCAGCTTGAATGCCGCGATCGATTTTTTCGCCTTAGTAATGACCGGTTTCTGTCCGGAAATGGCCTGCAGCTCCGCCGCGGCAACGTCGAGGACCTTGCTGTTTTGGATTGCCTCGGTGACAGACATGTTAAGAACGACTTTCTCCAGCTTGGGAACCTGGTTGAGGTTCTTGTAGCCGAATTTCTCCACCATTTGGTTACGAACTTCCGTCCGGTACTTCTCTTTTAAGCGCGTGGCAGCCATTATGCCCCCTTGCTCGATTCGCGCGCGGGCTCGCCACATTTGGCGCAAACGCGCTGAATGCCGTTGGCACCATCCTGGTAACGCACGCGGGCGGGCATGTTGCATTTTACGCACACGTACATGAGGGCCGACAATGGCAGCGGCGCCTCTTTTTCCAGAATGCCGCCCGTCTGCGCCGCGCCGCCCATGTTCTGCTGCTGTGTACCGGTTTTCGTGTGGCGTTTGACGACGTTGATGCCTTCCACGGTGGCGGCATTCGCCCGCGGGAAAACGGCCTTTATCGTTCCGCGCTTGCCTTTTTCGCGGCCGCGCCGAACCATGACGGTGTCGCCCTTGACGATGGTGGGCACTACAGCACCTCCGGCGCGAGCGACGCGATCTTCAGGAAACCGCGGTCGCGCAATTCGCGCATGACCGGTCCGAAAACGCGGGTGCCGCGCGGGTCGAGATTATCTTTTTCGCCTTTGATGATGACGCAGGCGTTATCGTCGCATTTCACGACCGAGCCATCGGGGCGCCGAATCGGCGCCGACGTCCGCACCACGACCGCCTTGACCACTTGCCCCTTCTTTACCGCGGCACCGGGGATGGCACTCTTTACAGTGCCGACGATAATGTCGCCGACGTGCGCGTATGGGTGGCGGCTGCCCCCCTGTACGTGAATGCAAAGCAATTCGCGCGCGCCCGAGTTATCGGCCACTTTGAGCCGCGTCTCTTGCTGGATCATCGCGCCTTCTCAATGACTTCAACCAAACGCCAGCGCTTGTCGCGGGAAACCGGACGGCATTCCGCGATCCGAACCACATCGCCGACATTGGCCTCGTTCTTCTCATCGTGCGCCTTGAAGCGCGCCGACTTACGCATGATCTTGCCGTAAACCGGATGCGGAACCCGAGTCTCGGAGACGACGACGATTGTCTTGTCCATCTTATTGCTGGCGACGCGGCCCTGCTTCATACGGCGGCGGTTTTCACGACGCGCGCCTTCGTGTGCGATGTCTGTCACCTTAGGCAGCTCCCTCGTTGAGTCGTTTGTCCGAGATCACGGTTTGAATCTGCGCATAGGTGCGGCGCATTGCCCGAACCTTACTGAAATCTGTGAGGTGTCCAGTCCGCAGCGCGAAGCGCAGGTTGAACAGCTCTTCCTTCGTTTCGCGAGCCTTCTTCTGCAACTCGGGAATGGTCAGTTGACGCAGCTCCTTAAAGTCGTTGTGCTTCATACTTCCGCCTCCGCGCGGGCCACAATCTTCGTGCCGATGGGAAGCTTGGCGGCCGCCAGACGAAGCGCTTGTTTGGCAACGGTCTCTTCCACACCGGACAACTCGAAGAGCACGCGGCCTGGACGCACAACGGCAACCCAAAACTCGGGATTTCCCTTGCCCGATCCCATGCGCACCTCAGCCGGCTTCTTGGTTACCGACTTGTCCGGAAAGACTTTAATCCACACCTTGCCGCCGCGTTTAATGTGGCGGGTCAAGGCAATACGGGCAGCTTCAATCTGGCGATTGGTCATCCAGCACGGCTCGAGCGCCTGCAAGCCATAGTCACCAAAGGTAAGGGTGCTGCCGCGCAAAGCCTTGCCGGTCATTCGGCCACGGTGCACGCGCCGCCACTTTACTCTCTTGGGCGTCAACATTACTCGGTACTCTCGGTGGTTGGGTGCGAAGGCTGTGGATCGCCCTGCGGTGAGGTTTCCGTTGGTTGCGCGGACTCCGGCGCAGGCGCTGGATTGGTATCGGGAACTTGAGTCGGCTCCGCTTCGAGATCCGAACTCTCTTCGGTTGTGTTTGGCTGATCCGGCGCCTCGCTCTGTTCGCTCGCATCCGATGACGCGGCGAGCGCATTCTCTAACTCCACCTCGTGTTCGGCAGCGCCGAACACTTGCTCCGCTGAAACGGGTGCAGCGGTATCGCTTGGCGATTCTGCGATGTCGTCAACACTCTGGTCGGTAGCGTTGGCCGGCTGCGCGGGGGCGTCCGCGACAACAGCGGCTGGTTCTGCCGCAGTCACGCTGCGCGATGTGCGGCCGGCGCGAGGAGCCCGGTCCCGGCGGTCCCGGAACGTAGCGCGATCCGATCGGTCGGCGCGATTCTCCGTGCGCGGCTGATCGGGAAGCACTTCACCGCGGTATATCCAGACTTTGACTCCGATGCGCCCGAATGTCGTAAATGCTTCGACATGAGCGTAATCGATGTCGGCACGCAGCGTGTGCAGGGGCACCTTCCCGTCGTGATTGCGCTCCCTGCGCGCGATTTCGGCGCCGCCCAAACGGCCGGACACCTGGACTTTGATGCCGCGCGCGCCCGCCTTCATGCTGCGCATGATCGCCTGTTTCATCGCGCGCCGAAAAGCGATCCGTTTCTCTAATTGATCGACGATATTCTGGGCAACCAGGCGCGCGTCCAGTTCGATGTGCTTGATCTCGACGACGTTGACTTGCACGGTCTTGCCGCTAAGTTTTTCAAGATTCTTGCGGATCTCTTCAATGCCGACGCCGCGTTTGCCGATGATGATGCCGGGTTTGCCCGTATTGATGAGGATGCGCGCTTGATTGGCGCGCCGCTCGATCTCGATCTTTGAGATGGCCGCCGGACGCATCCAGCGCGCAAAATACTTCCGTATGGCAACATCTTCATGCAGCCAAACCTTGTAGTTTTTCTTTTCGAACCAGCGGCTGTCCCACGTACGCGTGATTCCAAGGCGAAGTCCGACTGGATGAATCTTTTGACCCATTAAACTCCCTTTTGTTTCTTGGCCGGCTTCTTGGGGGCCGGCGCTTTGCCGGTGGCCGGCTTCTTGGCGCCCGAGGCCTTCTTGCGGGGAGCGAGCTTGGTGGTTGCAGTAGCCGCCGCACTTCGTCGCGTGACCGGCCGCTTGAGCGAAATCGAAGCTCCCCCACGCGCTCTGCGCGTTTTGCGCGCAGCTTGCTCGCCCACGACTAGCGTCACGTGCGAAAGGCGCTTGCGTTTGAAGTTCGCACGCCCTTGGGCGCGGGGATCCAATCGTTTCGTAAAGCGGCCGCCGGGGCCGCCGTCAACCGTAACGCGCGTGATGTAGAGAGCGTCCGTGTTCATATTATGATTGTTCTCGGCATTAGCCACTGCGCTACGCACGAGCTTCTCCATAGGCGCGGCTGCAAAGACTCCGGAAAACTTCAAAAGGACCAGCGCTTCGCGCACGCTCATGCCGCGGATCGCGTCGGCCACCCGGCGCAATTTGCGCGGACCCATGCGGGCAAACTTCAGATGTGCGGCCGCTTGCGTCCGAACCTCCGCGTTCGTGTCGGCCATTATGCTTTCACCGCAGCTTTGTCGCCGCTGTGCCCACGAAATATACGGGTCGGGGCAAACTCGCCGAGCTTATGGCCGACCATGTTCTCGGTAATAAAAACAGGTACGTGCGCCTTGCCGTTGTGAACTGAGATCGTGTGCCCGACCATAGCGGGAACGATCGTCGAGGCACGGCTCCACGTCTTTACGACCCGTTTCTCGCGGGTTTCGTTCATCTTCTCGATCTTTGCCAGCAGGTGATCGGCAACGAACGGGCCTTTCTTAAGCGAACGGCCCATTAGAAAGCGCTCCGCTCTAACATCATCATCTACTTGGCATTCCTCTTGCGTACGATCATCTTATTGGTCTGCTTGCTGCGGCTCCGCGTCTTCTTGCCCATCGTCATTTGACCCCAAGGCGTGGTGGGGGGACGGCCGGATGTGGAGCGCGCTTCGCCGCCGCCATGCGGATGGTCGACCGGGTTCATCGCGATTCCGCGAACGCTGGGGCGCTTGCCGCGGTGGCGCTGGCGCCCGGCTTTCCCGACGATTTCATTTTCGTGTTCTACGTTGCCGAGCTGTCCGATGGTGGCGCGGCAGACCATGAGAATCTTGCGCACTTCCCCGGATGGCATGCGCACCTGCGCGTACTCGCCTTCCTTTGCCATCAACTGAGCAGCGCCGCCGGCACTGCGAACCAGTTTTCCGCCCTGCCCAGGGCGCAGTTCGATATTGTGAATCACCGTGCCAAGTGGGATGTTTTTGATCGGCAGGCAGTTGCCGTTGCGAATGTCGGCGCCGGGCCCGGATTCAATCTTGTCGCCGACGCGCAAAGCTAGCGGCGCCAAAATGTAGCGCTTCTCGCCGTCCTTGTAGTGTACCAAAGCGATCCGCGCGGAACGGTTCGGATCGTACTCAACGGTCGCAACCTTGGCAGGAATGCCGTCTTTGGTGCGCTTGAAATCGATGAGCCGATACTGGGTCCGGTAGCCGCCGCCTTTGTGACGCACCGTGATGTGCCCATTATTGTTCCGCCCGGAGTGCTTCTTCTTCACTTCGGTGAGCGACTTTTCGGGTGCGACTTTGCTCAGATCGGAGAAGTCCATGGTAGTCATGAACCGCCGTCCGGCGCTGGTCGGTTTGTATTTCTTAACGGGCATTAGCGATGCTGCTCCGAGACTTACTGTTCAAAGTAGTTCACGCCGCCGAGCTCGATCTTCTGGCCGGCCTTGAGGGTGACGATGGCCTTTTTCCAATCCGACTGCTTGCCGGACGTGCGCTTGGCAGAGCGCGCGAAGTTGCGCTTTTTGCCGCCCACGTTGACCGTGTTGATCTTGATAACGTTGACCTTGAAAATCTCTTCAATCGCATGACGAATCTGCGTCTTAGTGGCATGCGGATGAACCACGAAGCTGTACTGCTGGGTCAGAGCTCCCGCCATCGCTTTCTCGGTGATGCGCGGCGAAATAATGACGTCCCGTGCGTCCATTAGAAGGCGCTCCGCTCCACGCTGCGTTCCGGTTTTTGGTTTTTCGTTAATTGGGCGTTGATTTCGTCGAAGGCCGCGCTCGTAAAGACCAGGCGGTTGAAACGCAGGACGTCTTTGACGTCCAGCGCCCCGGAGTGCGTAATGGCGACTTTGCGCAGATTGCGGCCCACGCGATGCAGATTTTCTCCGACGCCCTCATGCTCGTTTTGGCCGAACACGATTAGCGTCGTGTGCCCTCGCTTTGCATCTTGCGGGGTGCCGTAGAGCAAGGACGCCAAATCACGGGTCTTCTCGAGCTTGAACGAGCCCGTATCCAGAAGCGTCACCGCATCGTTCTTCAAGCGGTCGGCCAACGCTGCGATGAAAGCTAAGCGCCGCTCTTTCTTGTTGAGATCCGTTTCGTAACTGCGTGGTTTGGGTCCAAATACGACGCCGCCGTGCCGCCATTGCGGCGAGCGGATGGATCCCTGGCGCGCGCGCCCGGTGCCCTTCTGGCGCCACGGCTTTCTTCCGCCGCCGCGCACTTCGTCCCGCCGCAAGGTGGACGCGGTCCCCATGCGCGGACTGGCCATCTCGCGGAACACCGCTCGGAAGATCGTATTGGTATGCGCGCTATAGTCCGCAGCAAAAAGGTCGGGAATCTGCACTTCGCCTACGGTCTTTCCGGTGACGTCGATTACGTTCGGCATTTACTTCGCGCCCTGGGCGGGCTTGCAACCGGGCTTCACGGTGGCGCGGACGATGACCAAACCATTCTTTGCGCCGGGGACGGGTCCGCGCAGCAGCAAGACGTTGCGCTCGGCATCGGCGCGGACGACCTCTAGATTCTGGTGAGTCGTCCGGTCCACGCCATAGTGTCCGGGGCGGCGGGCGCCTTTGGGAACACGCCCGGCATTTGTATCCCCGTTGGAGGCGGGCTGGCGATGGATCATCGAGCCGTGGCTTGCGCCGCCGCCTGAGAAGTTGTGCCGTTTGATGCCGCCGGCGAAGCCGTGGCCCTTGGAAATACCGACTACATCGACACGGTCTCCGGCTTCAAAGTCCGCGGCCGTGACCGTCGCGCCGGCTTCGGCGCCTTCGATGCCCGTGCGAAATTCGCGAACGTGACGCTTGGGCTCGGCTCCATTCTTCTTATAGTGTCCCGCCAGCGCACTGCTAACGCGGCCCTTCTTCACCGCTCCAAACGCAAGGGAGACGGCATCGTAGCCGTGCTTCTCGGCAGTCTTGCGCTCGACCACGGTACAGGGACCGGCTTCGATCACGGTCACAGGAACAGAACGTCCGTTCTCCGTGAACACGCTGGTCATCCCGACCTTGCGGCCAAGGATATTTTTCACGTCCTCGTCCTAGTTCGTAAGTGCGGGCCAAGTAAACTGACCCTGGCGTACAGATTTTTGTTCCATCGGACGCGGCGTATGAGGGCCGCGGCCGTCCGGACCACAACTTCGGAAGTTTATCATGCGGCCACCGCAGGGTCAAGCGACATAGACCGAAGGACTCGGCTATTTGGGAATCGGGATTCCGTTCGGGCAGTATGCCATGTGAACCGCGTGCGAAACATAGTAGGCATGCACGTCATAATGCGGGATCGGATAGCCCTCATGCCCATGGGGTTCGAACTCGACGTCCACGTGATCGATCCGGTAGCCCGTCAGGGGTTTCAGCATGTTTTCAAAGCTCTTGCCAACCGCGAAGGCCTTTCGGTCGATCATGATTTCCGTAAAGACCGGATGGCCTTTGTAGACTCCGTAGAAGGGGCCGACCGGAAGATAATTGGGATTGCCCCAATGCTCCCCCATCCCGATGATGCATGGCGACAGCAAGAGGGCGCCCCTCGGGATGCCACCGGGATGGGTTTTTGGCTGCGGAGGCAACTGCATGCCGCCCGGCGGTGCAGGTGTGGCAATTGCAAACATGCTTACAAGCAGGACCAACCCCAACAATGATTTCATCGGTCTTCCTTCAGAGCGGGCGAAGTGTCCAGCTTTTGCGGAGGAGGGTTTTCCGCTCTTTTGAACCGCGGCGACCCTCCTGCGTTGTACGGCTCGCGAAAGCTATCAATCCATTCACGTCAACGCTTTTCCATCGTGGCTACGCGGGATGGCAACCGCCGGTCAGCACGCCCTTTTGGAATGTTGCGGCATGGCACCGCTAAACGCAGGACTTGGCTTTTCTTTGCTAGGTGAAAGCGGGTTTTCCGGTAATCGCCTGTCCCAGAATCAACGTGTGTATTTCGCTGGTGCCCTCGTAGGTCAGCACCGACTCCAGATTGTTCATGTGGCGGATGACCGGGTATTCGAGGGTCACGCCGTTCGCGCCTAAAATGGTGCGCGCCTCACGCGCGATCTGCAGGGCCTCGCGCACGTTGTTCAGCTTTCCGAAACTCACGTGATCGGGTGCCGCGCGACCACCATCCTTCATGCGGCCGATATGGAGAGCAAGCAACGTTCCTTTTCCCAGTTCCAGCAGCATATCGACCAGCTTCTGTTGGGTGAGCTGAAATGCCGCGATGGGACGGTCGAACTGCACACGCGTTTTGGCATAATCCAGCGCCGTTTCATAGCACGTCCGCGCGGCGCCCATCGACCCCCAAATGATTCCGTAGCGCGCCTCGTTCAGGCACGCGAGCGGGCCTTTAAGACCGTGCACTTCGGGGAAGGCTGCGTCGGCAGGCAGGCGGCAATCGTGTAGCACCAGCTCGGAGGTGATGGACGCGCGCAGCGAGAGCTTGCGCTCGATGTCGTTCGCGGTAAAACCCTTCGTTTGCGCCGGTACGCAAAAACCACGGATTCCCTCGTCGGTCATGGCCCAGATCACTGCTACGTCGGCAATCCCGCCGTTGGTGATCCACATCTTGGTTCCGTTCAGAATCCAGTCACCGCCGTCTCGCCGCGCCGAAGTGCGCATACCCGCAGGATTGCTGCCGAAATCGGCTTCGGTTAGTCCGAAGCAGCCGATTTTCTCACCCGCCGCCATCGGCGCCAGCCACTGCTGCTTCTGCTCTTCGCTGCCCCACCGATGAATTGCGAACATGGCCAGCGATCCTTGTACCGACGCAAAGGAACGAACGCCGCTGTCGCCGGCTTCCAATTCCATACATGCAAGGCCGTAGGCAACCGCACTTGCACCGGGACATCCGTATCCACTCAGATGCATCCCGAGCAAGCCGAGGCCCCCGAGATTGCGCGCGAGTTCTTTGGGCAGGAAACCTTGCTCGAACCAATCCCCGATGCGCGGTAAAATCTGATCGGTTACGAATGCACGCACGGTGTCCCGGATCATGCGCTCTTCTTCGCTTAAGAGCGCATCGATCGCAAGAAAGTCGCGCGGGCTCGGAGTCTTCAGCGCTTTAGAACGCGAGCGATCTTGTCGAACAGCGCTTCGATCGAGCGCTCGTTGGCATCTTCGAGCCGCCGCCAGAGAAGGCGGCCTTCGGTGTCGCTCAGCGTTGCTTCCACCCGGTGCTCAAGCTTCGTTTGTTTGCCCTCCGAGCTAAGGTAGAAGCCGTGCGTGCCATCTACGCCTTCATTTTGAATCCGCCATACGATCTTTTCCTCAGGAGCAACCTCGTCCAGGATCGCGTGGAAGCCATGATGCCACTCCTCCGTGCGCCCCGGTATTAGCGGCCCTGACGACCGCATGAACGGCTGCGATGCAAAGGGCCAGATGATGTCATTGGAGGTCCCCATGTCCACCAAAAGTTGGAAAATCCGGCGTTTCGTCCCGGAAAAAATCCGTTCACGCTTCTCTTGCAGAGGAATTGGCATTCGCGTGCTCTTCGCTGGGGCGCGGCAAAAATGCTTCGTTAACGCTCGGCCGGGTATAATCCAGGGCGTCCCTCGCATTTGTCAACCGTTCATTTTTAAGGAGGACCCATGAAAGCAGCATCCCGAGCCACGTCGCTCTTCGGCTTCCTACTGGTCGCGGCGCTCGCCACGGCGAGCGCGCTTGCCGTAACGAACAACCTTGAAGTTACCAGCGCCGACAAAGATTTTGTCGCCAAAGCGATTCATGGAGGCGACGTTGAGATTGGTCAGGCGCACCGCATGGCCAATAGCAAGGACGCCCAGGTTCGTCTCTTCGCACGTCTGATGATTCGCGACCACACTTCCGCGAACACCAAACTAGCCGCACTTGCCGAGCAATACGGGATCAAGTATCCGCAACGCTCGGTGCAATCCGCTGGCAGCGAATCGGGCGATTCGGCCTCGGCCAGCATCAGCGCAATGAAAACCGGCACGGCACATCCACCCGTTGGCTCCAGAACCATGACGCCTAGCGCGTACATGCAAAGCGAACTGACCGCCCACATGAAAACGATCGACTTGCTCAAAGGCGAAGTCAGCAACGGCACCAATCAGAACATCAAGAACTGGGTGGGCAACACGCTGCCGACTGTCCAAGGGCACCTGCTGATGATTAAGCAGTACTTGACCGGCCAAAAGATGACCATGCCGACGCCCGCTCCCGGTGCAAATAATCCGACGAGTCATTAGTTCGCGGCAACTCTGAGCGCAGCAGCTCGTACTCCGGTCCAGGGTAGTACGGGCTGCTTCGTGCCGCCGCGGCGCGAGGCGCGTTAGGCCTTAAGTTCGATATCCACGCCGGCGGGCAGATCGAGATGCATGAGCGCATCCATCGTTTTCGGCGATGCTTGAAGAATATCGATGAGCCGTTTATGCGTGCGCATCTCGAAGTGCTCTCGCGATTTCTTATCCACGTGCGGCGAGCGATTGACGCAGAAGCGGTTGATCTCCGTCGGCAACGGCACCGGTCCGCTAACGAAGGCGCCGGTGCGTTTGGCGGTGTCGACAATCCGTTCCGCCGACTGATCGAGCACCTTGTGGTCGTACGCCTTGAGACGAATCCGAATCTTCTGCTTAGCCATCTTAGCTTCGGTTAGTCCGAAACCGAGGTGACGACGCCCGCACCCACGGTACGGCCGCCCTCACGAATTGCAAAACGCAGGCCCTCTTCACAGGCGATCGGCGTGATCAACTCCACGTCCATCGCGACATTGTCGCCGGGCATCACCATCTCGACACCTTCGGGCAGCTGGATGGTTCCCGTCACGTCGGTGGTACGAAAGTAAAACTGCGGGCGGTAGTTGGCGAAAAAGGGCGTGTGACGCCCGCCCTCTTCCTTCGAGAGTACGTACACCTCGGCTTTGAACTTTTTGTGCGGTTTGATCGAACCGGGCTTCGCCAGCACCTGACCGCGCTCAATATCGTTGCGCTCCACGCCACGCAGTAGCACGCCCACGTTATCGCCAGCGATGCCAACGTCCAGCAGCTTGCGGAACATTTCGATGCCGGTTACCACCGACTTGCGCGTCTGCTCAGTCAAGCCGACGATCTCGACTTCTTCGCCGACCTTGATCTGACCGCGTTCCACGCGGCCGGTGCCTACGGTACCGCGGCCGGTAATGGTGAACACGTCTTCGACCGGCATGAGGAAGGGCTTGTCGACGGCGCGTTCAGGATTAGGGATGTATTCATCCACCGTATCCATCAGTTTGAAGATCGCGGCCGCATCGGGGTCGTCGCGCTTTCCGCTGGAGTTGAGCGCCTTGAGCGCCGAACCTCGGATGATCGGGGTCTTCTCGCCAGGAAACTCGTATTGGTCGAGCAGCTCGCGGATCTCCATTTCGACCAGTTCGAGCAGCTCTTCGTCGTCAACCATGTCGCACTTGTTGAGAAACACGACGATGTACGGAACTCCAACTTGCTTCATTAGCAGAATGTGCTCGCGCGTCTGCGGCATGGGTCCGTCGGTCGCCGAGACGACCAGAATTGCGCCATCCATTTGTGCGGCGCCGGTAATCATATTCTTGATGTAATCGGCGTGACCGGGACAGTCCACGTGGGCGTAATGACGCTTGGCCGTCTCGTACTCTTGATGTGAAATGGCGATCGTAATGCCGCGCTCCTTCTCTTCAGGAGCGTTGTCGATATCGTCGACATTGCGTTTAGCGATGCTCGAGTTCTCGGTCGCCAAGCAGTTGATAATAGCCGCAGTCAGGGTTGTCTTACCGTGGTCGACGTGCCCCGTGGTGCCGATATTAACGTGCGGTTTGCTCCGTTCGAATTTCGCCTTAGCCATTTAAATCGCTATCTTCCTTATTTTCAATCACTCAGAGTGTAGGTTGTATCGCGCGCGAAGTGGGGAACGCGCGGTGGTCGCATTGATGCAAAGGCCGGCCCCGAGGGTGCCGGCGCAGGTATGACTTAGGGAATATATCAGGCCGTCCTGCGTCCTGTCAACGCGCGGCGCCGCCATTAGGCGACGCTTTTTTTGCCGGCCGATTTGGCGATAATCTCCTCTTCGACCGACTTCGGCGCCTTTTCGTAGTGTGAGAACTCCATCGTGTACGTTGCGCGCCCTTGCGTGGCGGAACGCATATCGGTGGCATAGCCAAACATTTCTGAGAGCGGGACGTTGGCCGTAATGACTTGCGCACCTCCGGCGGCCTCTTCAGTACCCTGTATCAGGCCGCGCCGGCGATTGAGATCTCCATTGATGGCGCCCATGTAATCCTTGGGCGTAGTCACTTCAACTTTCATAATGGGCTCGAGCAGGATCGGTCCGGCTGCACGGTTGGCCTCTTTGAACGCCATCGAGCCGGCAATCTTGAATGCCATTTCAGATGAATCAACGTCATGGTAGGAGCCATCGAAAAGCGTCGCCTTAAAATCCAGCACTGGATAGCCGGCGAGCACGCCGCTCTGGCAGGCTTCCTTAATGCCCTCTTCAACCGGCTTGATGAACTCACGCGGAATCGAACCGCCGACGATCTTACTTTCAAATATGAAGCCGGCTCCCGGCTCCTGCGGCTCCAACCGAATCCAGCAATCGCCGTATTGCCCCTTGCCGCCTGACTGCCGGATGAATTTCCCCTGCTTTTCAACCGTTTTGGTGATGGCTTCTTTGTAAGCAACTTGCGGTTTGCCGACGTTGGCCTCCACTTTAAACTCGCGGCGCAGCCGGTCGAGGATAATCTCCAAGTGCAGTTCGCCCATGCCCGCGATGATGGTCTGCTGCGTCTCTTCATCCGTGCGCATCTTAAAGGTCGGATCCTCTTGGGCGAGGCGCGTCAGTGCCACGCCCAATTTGTCTTGATCGCCTTTGGTCTTGGGCTCGATCGCTTGCGAGATGACCGGCTCCGGAAACGTGATGGACTCCAAAATGATGGGCGTCTTCTCATCGCACAGCGTGTCGCCCGTGCGCGTGTCGGTCAAGCCGACCGCAGCCGCAATGTCGCCCGCACCGATCTGGTCGATATCTTCGCGATGGTTTGCGTGCATTCGCAAAATGCGACCGATGCGCTCCTTCTTACCGGAACGCGCATTGTACGTATACGAACCCTTGTTGAGCGTTCCCGAGTAAACGCGGAAGTAAGTCAGGTTCCCATACGGGTCGGTTGCGATCTTAAAGGCCAGTGCGGCAAACGGTTCCGCATCATCGGGCTTGCGCACGATCTCGGTCCCGTTCTTGGGATCCTGTCCGACGATTGCCTTGGCTTCCAACGGAGATGGAAGAAAGTCCACGACCGCATCTAGCAGCGGCTGCACGCCCTTGTTCTTGAATGCCGAACCGCAGAGCATGGGGAGCACGGTGCCTTCGATGGTCGCCGTGCGCAATGCGCGGCGCAGCACCGCTTCGGGAATCTCTTCGCCCAGCAGGAAGAGTTCGGCCAGCTCTTCGTCGGACTCGGCAATGGCTTCGATCAAATCGTGGCGCCACTTCTGCGCGGTCTCTCTTAGGTCGGCCGGAATCTCTTGTGATTCCATCGCAGACCCCGCATCGTCGGTATAGATGATCGCCTTCATCGTGAACAGATCGACGACGCCCTTAAATTGATCTTCGGCACCAACGGGGACCTGAATCGGGGTGGCGCGGGCGCCTAAACGTTCTCGAATCTTGTAGACCGCGTTGAAAAAATCGGCCCCCATGCGATCCATCTTGTTGACAAAGATGATGCGCGGCACTTTGTACTTGTTCGCCTGGCGCCAAACGGTCTCCGACTGCGGCTGCACGGCAGCGACGGAATCAAAGAGCGCCACCAAGCCGTCGAGTACGCGAAGCGACCGCTCGACCTCCACGGTGAAGTCGACGTGACCCGGCGTATCGATGATGTTGATGCGGGTATCGCGCCACGTGCACGCCGTAGCGGCCGAGGTGATGGTGATGCCGCGCTCCTGCTCCTGCACCATCCAGTCCATCGTGGCCGCGCCCTCGTGGACCTCGCCAATCTTATGCGTGCGCCCCGTATAGAAAAGAATGCGCTCGGTCGCAGTGGTCTTGCCCGCGTCGATGTGCGCGGCAATGCCAATATTTCGCGTTTTCGCGAGGTCGAAGTCTCTAGCCATTAGGTTTTTGCGGTCGAATTACCAGCGGTAGTGCGCGAACGCTTTGTTGGCTTCAGCCATCTTGTGCGTGTCTTCGCGCTTCTTTATGGCAGCGCCCAAATTGTTGGCGGCATCCATCAGCTCGCCCGCAAGCTTCTCTTGCATGGAGTGGCCCGCGCGCTTGCGAGCAAAGGTGATAAGCCAGCGCATCGCCATGGCCTGGCGGCGATCCGGGCGTACCTCCATCGGAACCTGGTAGGTGGCTCCGCCGACCCGCCGCGGTCGCACTTCCACCAGCGGCATCGCGTTGGAGAGCGCCTGCGAGAAAACGTCCATAGGGTCGCGCCCCATCTTCTGCTCGACGATCTGCAGCGCGTCGTAACAGATTCGCTCGGCCGTAGATTTTTTGCCCTGCAGCATCACCTTATTAATGAAGCGCGCGAGCACTTTGGAGTTGAACTTGGGGTCGGGTAGGATCTGCCGCTTGGTTGCGGGGCCTTTGCGTGGCATATCTCTCTTACTTCTTGGCGGTGCGCTTGGCGCCGTATTTCGAGCGGCCTTGCTTGCGGTTGGCGGTGCCCGAGGTATCGAGCGTGCCGCGAATGATGTGATAGCGAACCCCAGGCAAATCTTTCACGCGGCCGCCCCGAATGAGGACGACGCTGTGCTCTTGCAGATTATGCCCGATGCCCGGGATGTAGGCAGTAACCTCTTCGCCGTTAGTGAGGCGTACGCGAGCCACTTTCCGCAGCGCGGAATTCGGCTTTTTGGGCGTAATGGTCTTAACTTGGGTGCACACGCCCCGGCGCTGTGGATTCCCCGTCACCTCGAAGGTGCGAAGCGGCAGATCCGGATGCCCCGGCTTTGGTCCGGTTTGGACAACGCGAAAGGCCGGAGTCTTGACCTTCTTCTGAATTTTCTCGCGGCCTTGACGGACCAGTTGGCTAATGGTCGGCACTCAATCTCCCTACACACAAAAATCAGCCGCACCGCAGGGTGGGCCGGAACCCCGGGATTATAGCAAGGCGGCCCAGGGCCGTCAAACGCTTTTGCGCGGCGAACGGATCAGTTCGAGAGCCACGGCCGCCATCCACACCATCAGCGGTACCACGCCGATGATCATCGTACCGATGCCGCCCAGCGCCATGAAGCCACCGGTGAAGAAGAGCGAGAGCGATTTTATGGTGGCTCCAGCCGCAGCCGCGTATCCCAAGGTGACGAGCCAGGGCGGCAGCGTACCGTGGCGTCTCGCGCTCAGACTGGTTGCAAAGACCATGACGATAAGCGGAATAAAGATGAAGGTGCTGGCCATCGTGTAGGTATCGAAGAGCACCCGCACGCCGATCAGGCTGATGTCTTGCGGCCGGAAACCCAATGAGCCCTGGAGCATGCCGGTCGCCAGTGCCAAGATGCCCGCCGCCATTCCGGCGACCAGCATGTAGGTCGGCAGGCCGTCGTCCAAATCGGCTGTGGCGCGCAGAAAGCTGCGCAGCTGAACGACAAACCAGAAGAAGAATGCACTCTCGGGCAGGGTAAGCCACGCCCCCACAAGCCAGAGCGTCCGATGCACGAAGACGAAGTCTCCAACATCGCCGGCGGGCCAGGTAATCAGGGGCGGAATGCCGTTGAGGAAAAGCCCGACAACCGAGATGAGCACAAAGGCGATGCCGGCATAGCCGGCCGAGCGTTCGACGTGGACGTTTGGCATGCAGCACGCCCTCCCGGGCGGTTGAATAACCCTTAAACGGCGGCTGCAGGTAGCCCTCGCTCGAACCAATCGCCAAAGAGAGAGGCCATGGCGCAGAATCGGTTGGACGTTCTCGATGGGTTGCGAGGGCTAGCGGTAGTTCTGGTTGTGTGGTTTCACATCTGGCAGATCTCGTGGTTGCCCGCCCCGATCGCGATTTTGCAGTTCATCCCGGAAACCGGGTTCATCGGGGTTCACCTGTTCTTTTTTCTCAGCGGCTTCGTCATCGCGTATCCGTTCGTGCGGGCCGCCTTCGACCGTACGGAGCCGCCTGCGTGGGGCCACTTTGCGTACCGGCGGGCCATCAAGATCGTCCCTTCATACGTGCTCTCGATCGCGCTATGCTACGCGATCGGTTACCAACACCGCCAAAGCAGCGCTGGAGCGTTGGAGGACATCTTGAGTCATCTCTTCTTCGTCCACAATCTGTGGCCCGACACATATGGCGCGATCAACGGCGTGTTGTGGACGCTGGCAGTGGAAGTGCAGTTCTATTGCATCTTTCCAATTATTTGGCCGGCCTTTGCGCGCCGGCCCATCATCACGTTCCTCGGCCTAAATGTATTGGCAATCGCGTACCGGCTGCACGTACAATCCGCACCCGACGCCTCGCGCCTGATCGAACTCTTGCCCGGCTATTTGGATCTATTCGCATGCGGCATGATCGCGGCATACGCATACGTGCGGCTCCGCGCGAAGTCCGCCTACCCGGCCGTGCGAGTATCCGCCACCCTATTCGCGCTCGTGGGATTTGCGCTGCTCACTATCTTGATGGAGTCGCTTTTTTCCGTGCGTCACGCGCAAAGCGATTGGCCTTTGCACTGGGAAGCGGCCAACCGTACGTGGCTGGCATTCGCGTTCGCGTTTATCGCCCTCGCTTCGCTTTGCGCTGCTTCATGGTGGAAGCGCCTTCTGGCCAATCCGTTCCTCGTGTTCTTCTCCATCATTTCCTATAACCTATACATCTACCATCAACTCGTGGCACGCGAGTTGCTGTCGCTACGCATTCCAAGTTGGGCGGGCACATCGCCGCAGTTCGATCACCATTGGCAGATATGGTATACCGCGATCGCCTTCCCGGCCACGATTGTTGTTGCTGCGATCGTGACCTATGGATTCGAACGGCCGCTGCTGCGAACCGAGCCGCAATTTTGGTTCCGTTACCTCGAACCGCTGTGGCAAAGGACGCGTTCCGCTGGGCGTTAAAAGGTGCCGGGAATGAAGCAGCGGCGAGCGTGGTATTGGTTGCTCCTTCTGCCGTTCATTGCAACGCTATTTCCACCGTTGTATGCGCGTACCGATCCAGTGGTTGCCGGCTTTCCATTCTTTTATTGGTACCAACTGCTCTGGGTTGTCCTCGCAGCGCTCGTGGTTGGCTGCGTAATGGTGTTTGCGAAGGAACGCGACGATGTCTAGCGGGACGATCATCTTCGTCCTGCTCATCGCTACCGTGACCGTTATGGGCTTCGCAGCCGCGCGTTGGCGGCCCGGCAATCTGGCAAATCTCGATGAATGGGCACTTGGCGGCCGCGGCTTCGGAACGCTTGTCAGCTGGTTTCTGCTGGGCGGCGACCTCTATACGGCGTACACCTTCATCGCCGTTCCCGCGCTGGTTTACGGCGCCGGCGCACTCGGATTCTTTGCAGTGCCGTACACCACCATAGCATATCCATTTGTGTTCGTGGTCATGGCGCGCTTCTGGGTCGTTGCCAAGAATCGCGGCTACGTTACCGTCGCCGATTTTGTTCGCGACCGCTTCGGCGACCGCTGGCTTGAGGTTGCCGTTGCACTCACCGGCGTCTTAGCCGCCATGCCGTATATCGCGCTACAACTCGTGGGCATGCAAGTCATCTTCGCGGAGATCGGCGGCGCGCAAGCGGTGGTCTTCGAACAAATCGCGTTGATCCTGGCGTTCGCCATCCTGGCGGCGTACACGTACACCAGCGGGTTACGCGCGCCTGCAATGATTGCATTCGTCAAGGATGCCCTTCTGTACGTCACGATCATCGCTGCGATCGTCATCATACCCGCCAAATTGGGCGGATGGGCGCACATCTTTTCCACAGCGGCGCTATCCTTAAAAGCGCACAAGCCACCCGGATCGCTTGTCATAGCGCCGCACCAGTACTTTGCGTATGCGGCGCTGGCATTCGGCTCGGCGATGTCGCTCTTTCTTTACCCCCACTCAATCACAAGTTTACTTAGCGCGAAGAGTAAGCGCGTCATTCAGAGAAACTCAGCGTTGTTGCCACTCTATTCGATCCTACTGGCTCTGCTGGCATTGCTGGGCTACTGCGCGCTGGCCGCCGGAATCAACGTCCCGGCACCCTATAATCTGGCCATCCCGCGCTTATTCGAACGCTTCTTTCCGGACTGGTTTGTGGGAGTTGCTTTTGCGGCCATCGTGATCGGTGCACTCGTGCCGGCGGCGATCATGGCCATCGGCTCGGCCAATCTGTTCGTTAGCAACGTGCTTCGCGAGTTCTCGCCGCGTCGCCCGGCCGCAGAAACGCAGCAAGCGAAATGGCTCTGCTTGGCCATCTGCGCGGCAGCGCTCGCGTTCGTCCTGCTGGTACCGGTGCCGTATGCGATCAATTTTCAGCTGCTCGGTGGAGGCTGGATGCTCCAGGTTTTTCCATCCACCGCGCTCGCGCTCTACACGCGCTGGTTTCATCCCAAAGCGCTGCTGGCTGGATGGGCTTGCGGCATGATTGCGGCCACGTGGATGGCGATCGCCGTCAACTATAAAACGCTCTTCCCCCTCCCGCTTCCCGGTGGGGGGACGCTCATCGGATTCATCGCCTTTTACGCAGTGGTGGTGAACTTTGCAGTCAGCATCGCGTTGACGCCGATCTTCAATGGGTTGCGCTTCGCGCGCGGCGTCGATTGCACTGCGGCGGCCGATTACGCATGACCAAGATCTTGCAGCCGGGGGGCTGGTGGCAGCCGCAGGGCTACTCAAATGGCGTTCTGGCGACAGGACGATACATTGCGGTCGCGGGGCAGATCGGATGGAACGAAGCCGGCGATTTGGTCGCCGACGACTTCGTCAGTCAGGCGGCCCAAGCGCTACGAAACATCGTCGCCGTCGTGGCCGAGGGCGGAGGAAAGCCCGAACACATCGTGCGGCTCACGTGGTATGTCACCGACAAGCTCGCTTACAGCAACAACAGCAAGGAACTCGGCGAGCGATACCGTGAAATCATGGGCGCGCACTACCCGGCCATGACGCTCATCGAAGTAAAATCCTTGCTGGAGGATGAGGCCGTAGTCGAAATTGAAGCGACGGCAATCGTCCCGGAGTAGGACCTGCAGTCACAATGCTGGCCCGTCTCGACAAGCTCGAACTGACAAATGAGCACTGAGCTCTGCTCGAACCGAAGCCAGCAGTCTCAGTTCGAGCTTGTCGAACGCACAATTATTGCGGCTTCTCGACTTCTTTATTGCGTAGCACGAAGCGCTGCAGTTTGCCGGTTTCCGTGCGTGGAAGTTCCCTCACGAATTCGATTTCGCGCGGGCATTTGAATGTTGCTAGCTTGGTCTTCACGAAATCCTGCAGCGCAAGCACTTCATCGAGGTCATCGTTGCAGCCATGGTTCAACACCACGAACGCTTTGACCATGTTCGTGTGGCGCGCCGGGTCGGGCTTGGCAACGACAGCGCATTCCTTGACATCCGGGTGGGCCAAGAGCGCTTCCTCAACCTCGGGGCCGGAGATGTTGTACCCGGCTGCAACGATCATGTCGTCCAGGCGCGCCACGTACCAAAAATATCCGTCTTCGTCCATCCGGTAGGCATCGCCCGGAAAATTCCAGCCATTCTGTACGTACTGCAGTTGACGTTCGTCATTGAGATAACGGCAGCCGGTTGGGCCACGTACGGCAAGGCGGCCAATCATTCCGGGCCGGACCTCTTTGCCGTTGTCGTCGACAACGCGGGCCTGATATCCAGGAACCGCCTTCCCGGTTGACCCGGGGCGTATCTCATCCTCGCGCGCGGAGATGTAGATATGCAGCATCTCGGTGCCGCCGATACCGTCGATAATTTTCACGCCGGTCGCCGCTAGAAACGCGTCATAGACGGGAAGCGGCAGCGTTTCGCCGGCCGAAACGCACGTGCGCAAACGCGATAGATCGAAACGATCTGCCATGCCGGCCATCGTCCGGAACGCGACCGGCGCCGTGAAGACTACGCTCACGCCTTGTTCGGCGCTGGTTTGCATCAGCAGTTCCGGTGTCGCCTTCTCCAAGAGTAGCGTGGCAGCGCCAGCATCCATCGGAAAGAGTAGCAGGCCGCCCAACCCGAACGTAAACCCAAGCGGGGGGCTGCCGCAGAAAAGATCTTCTGGCGTGGCGCGCAGGCACGACTTGGCGAATGTATCGCACACCGCCAGGACATCCCGGTGAAAGTGCATCGTCGCCTTTGCTTTTCCGGTGGTGCCGGAGGTAAAGGCAATAAGCGCAACGTCTTCTGCGGCGCTCTCGACATTCTTGAACGCGGAGGGTTTCGATTCCATCGCCGCTTCGAGTCCATCTGCCGATTCGTCACCGAAGTATTTAGTCGTAAAACCAGCAAGGCCGGATACGCCCGCATCCAAAGCATCGGCCAGGCGGAGATCGCACAACGCGTGATGCACGCTGGCCTTCTCGACGATGTGCTTCAATTCGGTTTCCCGATACAGGGGCATCGCCGTAATAGCAATCGCGCCTGCCTTCATGACGGCGAACCAGCAAGCCGCCAGCATCGGGCCGTTAAAACCGCGCAACAAGACTCGGTTGCCGGGAACGATTCCAAGATCGTCGACCAGCACAGCAGCAATCTGATTAGCTTTGGTTTGCAGCTGCTCGTACGTCCACTCTCCGCCCGGCCACACGATCGCGCGCCGGTTTCCGTCCTCCTCTGCGATATGACGGTCGAGCAAGCGCGTCGCGCAGTTCATCTTTTCGGGGTAGTGCAACTCCGGAAAATCAAAGATAAGATCGGGCCACTGATCGCGGGGCGGAAGGTGCGAGCGCGCAAAAAGATCGACGTGCGCAGTGTACACTTACGTCGCCCCTTGCAGCACGTGCCGCGCGATGACGATTTGCTGGATCTCGCTCGCACCCTCATAGATGCGTAGCGCACGGATTTCGCGGTACAACCGCTCGACAACCTCGCCGCGCGTCACGCCGCGGCCGCCAAAGAGCTGCACGGCATCATCGATGCAACGCTGTGCAGCTTCGGTTGCATACCATTTGGCCATCGCCGCCTCTTTGGTGATGCGGTCAGCGCCCTGATCCTTGGCAAAGGCGGCCCGATACACAAGTAGTGCGCTAGCATCGATCTCGGTTGCCATGCTTGCAATCTTCGCCTGCGTCATTTGCAGCGCCGAGAGGGGTGCGCCAAACAGCTTGCGCGAGAGCACGTGCGCGGTGCTCTCGTCGAAGGCACGCTGGGCGAAGCCGAGCGCCGCCGCTCCAACCGTGCAACGAAAGCGATCCAGGGTCGCCATGGCGATCTTAAAGCCGTCTCCTTCCGAGCCGAGCCGGCCGGAAACCGGGATGCGACAGTTCGTAAAGTGCACGGTAGCGAGCGGATGCGGCGCAGTGGTTTCGATGCGTTCGGTGATATGGATGCCTTCCGTCGTGCTGTCGACCACGAAGGCGCTCAAGCCGCGCGGTCCTGCTTCACCGGTCCGCGCAAAGAGAATGTAGAAATCGGCGATGGTCCCGTTCGATATCCAGGTCTTTTCGCCTGAGAGCAGATACTCGTCGCCCTGAAGCGTTGCAGAGGTCGTAAGCGCACCCACATCGGAGCCGGCCTCCTTCTCCGAAAGCGCAAACGCCGCGATGAGCTTTCCGCTTCCCACCCCAGGGAGGTAGCGCTGTTTAAGTTCGGGTGATCCGAAGAAGCTGATCGGCGCGCTGCCAAGTCCCTGCATGGCAAAAGCGAACTCGGCCAGACCGTCGCGGTACGCTAAGGTTTGACGCGCAAGGCAGAGCGTGCGCACATCCAGGGGCCGCTCGGCGCCGCCAAATGGTATGGGAATACAATAACGTAGCCATCCCGCGTCGCCCAGTCGTTCGACCCAACGCCGGCAGGCCGCATCGACGTCTTCTTCGCTGGCGGGTACGGACTGGCAACCGATCCATTCCTCAAGCTCGCACTGAAACGCACTATGCCGCGCATCAAAGAAAGGCCAGCGCAAGAACGATGGGTCCTTCAAACTAATCCCCGGCGAAAACCGGTTGCTCGCCGCGCACGAATGCCTGGTACGCGCGCTTGAAGTCGTTGCTGAGCATGAGCTGGGCCTGCGCCTCGGCTTCCGCATCGATGGCGAAATCCAACCCCATCTCCCACTCATGGTGCAGCATGCGTTTGGTCATCGCGTGCGCGAGGGTCGGGCCTGCTGCCAAATGGTGCGCCGTTTGCATGGCGGCCTGCAGAACGCGATCGCCGGGGTGCACCTCGTTGTAAAATCCCCATGCGAGCGCCTCTTGAGCCGACATCGAGCGACCCGTGTAGAGCAGTTCTGCCGCCCGGCCAAGCCCAATCATACGCGGCAGCATCGCACATGCGCCCATATCGCAGCCACCCAGCCCGACCCGCGTAAAAAGGAAGGCGACTTTACTCTTCGGAGTGCCGTATCGCAAGTCGGACGCCATCGCCAGAATTGCGCCCGCGCCCACGCAGATTCCGTCAATGGCCGCAACGATCGGTTGAGGGCAAGCGCGCATCGCCTTGACCAGGTTGCCGGTCATTTGCGTGAACTCAAGCAGTTGGGAATACGACATCGCAGTAAGCGGACCGATGATTTCACGCACGTCGCCGCCTGAAGAAAAATTACCGCCGGCTCCCGTTAAGACGACCACTCTCGTCGTCTTATCAATGCTGAGCGCCCGAAAACGGTCGCGCAAGGCCGCATACGACTCGAACGATAGTGGGTTCTTGCGCTCGGGGCGGTCGAGCGTCACCACCGCTATCTTGCCTTGCGTTTCCCAGCGGTAATCGCTCACGCCACCTCCTCGCCCGGTAAGATCAGGCACTCCCCGTTTCGATCGGACACGCAAAGCTCCACGACGCTTTGCGCCACTTCACGCGGGGCAACGAGCCGGCCTTGCGGATTGCTAGACGCTAAGTACGCCTTGGCTTCCTCGGCACTCTTTCCGGTCTTGCCCACGATGTTCTCTATTGCGCGTTCCAACATATCCGTTTCCGTGTATCCGGGACAGAGTGCATTGACCGTAATGCCGTCGGCGCCTAACTCTTGTGCCAGAGCGCGCGTGAGCCCCACGACGCCGTGTTTCGATGCACTGTATGCACTTAAATAAGGAGCTCCATAGAGTCCCGCAATACTGGCAACCTGAACGATTCGGCCGTACCCGGCGGTTCGCATGTCGGCAACGACATTCTTGATGCACAGGAACGTGCCGGTAAGATTGATTCCCAAGGTCTCATCCCACAACTCGCGCGTCGTGCGCTCGATCGGTGCCGAGCGTGCGAGGCCGGAATTGTTGATCAAAATCGAGACCGATCCATTTTTCGCACGCGCTCTTGCAAAGGCGCTCTGCAAAGCTGCTTCATCGAGCATGTCTGCGTCGAAAGCAGCAAAGGGCGTCTTCACACCGCTGGCGGTCCGGCTAATAATAGAAACAGTCGCGCCGGCATCACTCAACGCATCCGCGACGGCACGGCCAATGCCCCGATTTCCGCCGGTAACCACCGCATGCTTTCCTTTGATGCTCATATGTTTGCCGAAGCGATTTCCGCGGCGCGGGCGAGGTTTCGCTCGTATTGAGACTTTCCGACCAAGTATTGATTCGGCCACCATTGATTCAAATAGCCGAGTTGGGCGGCGGCGTGCAACGTCCAAGCGGGATCCGCCAGATGCGGACGCGCGAGGGCACAAAGATCGGCGCGTCCGGCGGCAATAATGCTGTTGACGTGGTCCGGCTCGAAGATGTTGCCCACCGCCATGGTGGCGATCCCGACTTCGTTGCGAATTCGGTCGGCGTAGGGCGTCTGGTACATGCGTCCATACACGGGCTCGGCTTCGCGCGATGTCTGGCCGGTCGAAACGTCGATGAGGTCAGCGCCGGCGCGCTGAAATGCGCGCGCAATTTCGACCGAATCATCTCCCGAGATTCCGCCCTCCACCCAGTCCGTGGCGGAAATGCGTACCGACATCGGCTTCTGACTGGGCCAAATCGCCCGCATGGCTGCAAAGATCTCGAGGGGATAGCGCAAACGGTTCTCAAGCGAACCGCCGTACTCGTCGGTACGCCGGTTCATGAGCGGTGTAATGAAGCTGGACAAGAGATACCCGTGGGCGCAGTGTAGCTCCAGCATGTCGAAACCGGCTGCAATTCCAAAATGGGTAGCGCGCTCGAACTGTCGCAGTATCTCTAGCATGCCGGAGCGCGTGAGTGCGCGCGGTGTTTGGTTCTGCGGGCCGTAGGGAATCGAGGAGGGCCCCACTACCTCCCAGTTGCCGCTTTCAAGCGGTTCGTCGATGCCCTCCCACATCAGTTTCGTAGAACCCTTAGGGCCGGAGTGCCCCACCTGCAAGCATATCTTGGCAGGTGAGTGCTGATGCACGAAATCGACGATGCGCGCGTATGCCCGCATTTGGTCTTCATTATAGAGGCCGGTGCAGCCGTATGTGATGCGGCCTTCGGGCGAAACGCAGGTCATCTCGGTGTAAAGCAAACCGGCGCCGCCGAGGGCGCGGCTACCCAAATGCACGAGATGAAACTCGGTGGGTATACCGTCGACCGCGCTGTACATATCCATGGGCGAGATGACAACGCGGTTGCGCAAATCGAGTTCGCGCAAACGAAAGGGCGTGAACATCGGCGGTACGGCCGTTCCCGGCTGGTGCCCTCGCGAGGGTCGCGAACCGTTCGCAGCCGAGCGCGCGAGCCACAATTCCATTCGCTCGACATAGCCCTTATCGCGCAGCCGCAGATTCTCGTGACTGATGCGCTGGCTGCGGGTCAGCAGACTATAGGCGAACTGCTCGGGCGGGAGTCCCGCGTAGCGGGCCACGTTCTCGAACCACTCCGTGCTATTGCGAGCAGCGTTCTGAAGCTTGAGGACCTCAATGCGCCGCTGCGCCTCGTACGTCGCGAATGCCTGCCTGGGTGTGGGCTCACTTTGTAGCGCATCGCAGAGCCCGATCGCATCCTCCAGCGCCAGCTTGGTGCCGGAGCCCACCGAAAAGTGCGCCGTGTGTGCCGCGTCGCCCAGCAGCGCGATATTCTCGTGCGTCCAATGTCGGTTGCTCACGCGGTTGAAGTTAATCCAATCGCTCCCGCGCAGATGGGCTGAGTTGGCCATCAGGCGATGGCCGGCCAGTTGCTTGGAAAAAAGCTGTTCACAGAAGGCCAGCGTCGCCGCTGTGTCGGCTCGTTCGAGTCCGGCCGCCTTCCACGTTTCCTCCCGGCACTCCACGATGAACGTGCTGGTGTCTTGATCGAAGCGATAGGCGTGAACGGTGAACCACCCCCACTGTGTCGGCTCGAAGTAGAACGTAAAGGCGTCGAAGGGTTTGTCGGTGCCCAGCCACACGAACTTGCACTTGCGACGGTCAATGTCGGGCTTAAAATGCGCCGCGCCGAGCGCGCGAATCCGGCTGTTGGCGCCGTCGGCCGCGACCGAGATATCGGCATCGCGAATCTGCTGCAAGTCCGTGACCTCGCATTGGAAGTTCAGGTCGACCCCGAGCGCCTGCGCGCGTCGCTGAAGGATCTGCAGCAGCCGTTTGCGCGCAATACCCGCGAATCCGTGGCCGCCCGAGGTAATGACGCGTCCACCAAAGTGCACGTCGATGTCGTCCCAATGGGCAAAGCTCGCCACGATCTCATCATGGGTCTGAGCGTCGCGTGCGCGGAGATTGCCAAGCGTCTGATCGGAAAAAACCACGCCCCAGCCAAAGGTATCGTCGGCTCGATTGCGCTCGAATAGGCGTACACGTGCGCGCGCGTCGGCGTTCTTAAGCAAGATCGAGAGGTACAGACCCGCCGGTCCTCCACCGGCGATGTTGACTGATAAGGGCTGGCTCAAGGCGGGCTCCAATCAACATCGTACTCGATTGTAACCGGGGCGTGATCCGAGAATCGCTCGCCTTTGTAGATCGAAGCGCTGCGCACCGATTGCTGGAGCGCGGGCGAGACAAGCTGATAGTCGATACGCCAGCCAAGATTATTCGACCAGGCCTTCGGCCATCCCGACCACCACGTGAACTGCTTGAGCTCTTTATTGACCACGCGGAAGGCATCCACCCAGCCGATTTCACCCACGACTCGATCGAACCACGCCCGCTCCGGCGCAAGGAAACCGGTTACGTTTGCGCAGCTACGTGGACTGAAAACGTCGATCTCCTTATGTGCGATGTTGTAGTCACCGCACAAAATGTAGCGGCGGTCTTCGCTCATTTTTTCTTTTAGCACCGGCAGGAAACGCTTCAAGAACTCGTACTTCACGGCTTGCCGCTCGGGGCCGCTGGTTCCCGACGGTACGTAGATCGATGCAAGACTCAGCGGTCCAAAGTCGGCCTGAAGATACCGCGCTTCGGCGTCCGTATCCGGCCATCCGAGGCCGCGCACCAACCGGTCGGGCTCGCGGCGCGCGTAGATGGCCACGCCGCTGTATCCCTTCTTCTGCGCGTCCAAGAAGTACCCGGCGTAGCCCGGAACTGCGGTTATGTCAGTCGTCAGTTGGTGTTCTTGTGCCTTCGTTTCCTGAATGCAAACCACGTCGGCGTTCTGGCGGAGCATCCACGGATAGAATCCTTTGCGCGCTGCCGCGCGGATTCCGTTGGCATTCAGCGTGATGATCTTTAACGTTTGCGCACCAGCGTGAGCCCGTCGCCGATCGGGGTCATGCACATGTCGACGCGTTCGTCTCCGAAGATCTTCTCGTTGAGCCGCCGCAGCGCGACTGTGTCGTCATCATTTTTTTCCGGATCCGCCACGTCGCCGCCCCACAGGACATTGTCGACCGCAATCAGCGCGCCCGTGCGCACCAAGCGCAACGTGCGCTCGTAGTAAACGTCGTAATTCACCTTGTCCGCATCGATGAAGGCGAAATCGAAGGTAGCCGCGTTTCCGGCTTCCAGTAGAGCATCCAACGTCTGCTCGGCGGGAAGAAGGCGCAAGTCGATCTTCTTGTCCACGCCGGCCTTTCTCCAAAACTCCTGAGCGATCGACGTGTACTCGCTACTGATGTCGCATGCCACCACCCGCCCATTCTCCGGCAGCGCAGCGGCAACGCACAGCGTGCTGTAGCCGGTGAATACCCCGATCTCCAAGTACTCCTTGGCGCCCATGAGCTTGGCGAGAAAAGCCATGAACTGGCCCTGATCGGGACCGATTTGCATGCCCGCATGAGGCAGCTCGGCCGTGCGTTCGCGCAGTTCGCGCTGCACGCTGTCCTCGCGCAGCGAAACGCGCAACAGGTACTCGTAGAGCTTCTCGTCCAGCTCGATGGTCTTGCGGCTCATCGCAACATCTCCCGTGCGGCATTCCAGCCGGCGGCTCCCATGACGCCGCCGCCCGGATGCGTTGCCGAACCACACAGAAATAATCCTTTGACCGGCGTTCGGTAGTTTGCGTACCCCGCCACGGGACGTAGCATAAAAAGCTGATGCAACGGCATGGCACCTTGGAAAATGTTACCGCCCGTCAAACCGAACGTTCGCTCCAAGTCGAGGGGGCTCAGGATCTGCCGGCCGATAACTGAGGATGTGAATCCGGGAGCATACTGCTCGACAATCTCGAAGCAGCGGTCGGCCACGCTGGCTTTGAGCCCGTCGTTCCAGGTGCCCTCCTTAAGCTTATAGGGCGCAAACTGAACGAACATCGACATCAAATGGCGCCCGGGCGGGGCCACCGTTTCGTCTACCGCCGAGGGAATGGTGCATTCAACGATGGGATCTTTTGACGGCCGCCCGTATTTGGCGTCGTCGTATCCGCGCTCGATGTAATCCTGATCGGGACAGAGGTGCACGGTCCCGCGGTGCTGTGGCCCTACATGCGTTCCCGGAAGTGCGGTGAAGTTCGGCAACGAGGCGAGCGCAACGTTGATTTTCAACGAGGCGCTGCTGTAATCGATACGGTTTACGGCCTCGAGAAAATCGGACGGCAAGTCAGCAGCATCCATGAGTTTATTGAAAGTAACGTTGCAATCCGCATTGCTGGCAACTTGCGATGCTTCGAACTGCTCGCCGGAACTCAAGACCACGCCTTTCACGCGGCCACGTTCGACCATAATCTTCGACACTTCGGCCTCCGTGCGGATCTGCGCGCCGCCGGCTTGCGCCGCGTTTGCGAGTGCTTGCGTCAGTCCGCCCATGCCGCCGCGGACATAACTCCACACGCCACGCTTACCGTTGGTTTCTCCCATCACGTGATGGAAGAGGACATACGCCGTTCCCGGCATGGATGGAGCGGCAAACGCGCCGATTATCGCGTCGGTACCAAGCGTCGCTTTGAGCTGTTCCGATTCAAACCAGCGGTCCAGAATCGTGCGCGCCGGGCCGGTAAGCACTTCGAGCGCCTCGCTCATGCCGGGTCCCATTTTCTGGAACGCGCGCACTAAGCGTCCCATCTTCGCCAAATCATTGATACGCGGCCGCAGAACGTTGGGGGGGGGTTGAACCAGCGTCGGTTCGACCACGGCTGCCACGCGTTCGAGCATCGCCTCGTACGCAGGATAATTTTGCGCGTCTCTTTGGCTGAACTTGGCAATCTCGGCTTGGTCCGCCGCCGCATCGGCGCCTAGCATCAAATAGCGCCCATCGAGGAACGGTGAGAACGACGCCGGATTGCGTTCGAGCACTTCGAAGCCGAAATCGCGCAGGCGCAAATCGCGGATGATCTCGGGCCTAAAGAGGCTGTTGACGTAGGCCGCCGTCGATACTTTAAAGCCGGGAAACGTTTCTTCGGTCACGCACGCGCCGCCGACGATGTAGCGCCGTTCCAAGACGAGCACGCTCTTCTTCGCGCGCGCGAGATACGCGGCCGCCACCAGCCCATTGTGGCCGCCCCCGATAATAATAGCGTCGTACTTTGCAGGCATACTTTTCCCGCATATACTAGATTCGGCTATGTTTTCTTTGCGGGTACGCGTGCTGCGAGCCGTGTTCGCTCTGATTCCCGCCCTGATGCTTACGCTGGCCGTACCCCTTATCAACCGGGTCGAGCCCCACGTCTTCGGCCTTCCATTCTTGCTGGCGTGGATCGTGCTGTGGCTGCTTCTCACTCCGCTGTTTCTGTACGCGATCTATCGTATGGAAGGCCGAACCTGAGCCCTGCCGCCCTTGCGCTGACCATCATCGCGCTAATTGTTGCAGGCACCATTGCGTTTGCGCTCTTTGGCGTACACCGCATTGCGACGTCGCCAGAACAATTTCTGGTTGGAGGGCGTTCGTTCGGACCGCTTTTCTTGTGGATTCTGCTGGCGGGCGAAGTGTACACAAGC
>QHBJ01000027.1 GCA_003243975.1 Candidatus Meridianibacter frigidus
ACCACGCCCGGGGACACGATCCTTATTTCACGGACACTGTCGACTCGACATCCCTGACCCAACGGCTCGGGGACGACAAGTGCCCGGTAAAAGTTCGCATTAGAGGCGCGGCCAGGGGAGCCCGTAGAGAGTCACCAGGATCTGTTCGGATCGACGTACAACTGACAGCGCGACTGTGTTCGTATGCTCAGCCCGAGCAGAGCCTTGTTTCAAACGTGGTCGCGGAATTGTGCGTTGGCAAAGGTCTGAGATTCCAAGATCGGGGCGATGTCATCCTCAAGGGTTTTGACAGCGCGATCCGCGTTCACGCCGTTCAATAGCGCCCCCGTGTAACGCGGCTTGGACGGCGGCGATCGAAGACTCGGGATCTTCGACTTCAATGATCAGTTTCGCGTAACGGTCGTCCCGTAAGTGCAGCACGATCGCACGATTTGGATCGTGCACGTCCCAAAAAACACGACCCTCACTTCCATAGAAAGTACCGGCAGTCACCAAGCCGGGGAGTTGCGTTCCGGGTGCCCTCCAGCCATGCCACCATCGGCGCGCCTCCTCGTCGGCACGTTCAACGTTCACGATATGAGCGAGCGGTACGCGAACTTCGCTTTTAAAGGCCAAAAGGCGGTCGAGGCCCTGCACGGTCATAACGAGATTTGGTCCTTCGAATTCAATGCTGGTCATGCGAAACTATACTGCAAATGGTCGGCTAAGGTTCCTTCATCGTTTCGTCGCGCGACAAGCCGTGGCAAGGAGTTTCGCCCAATGCGTCCTATCTATCCGAGTCGTCGGCGTGTGCGGCGGTTGTAGGCGCCGAGACTCCGGGGGCATGTGGCGGAACCGGTAGACGCGCTGGACTTAGAATCCAGTGGGGCAACCCGTCAGAGTTCGAGTCTCTGCGTGCCCAAGAGAGCGGCGACCTGCCTTTCTCGCCCGTCCCACGAAGTGCGGAAGTAGCTCAGTGGTAGAGCATCGCCTTGCCAAGGCGAGGGTCGCGAGTTCGAATCTCGTCTTCCGCTAACCTCATATTGGAGTGCATCCCCTGAGTTCAACGGTTCAGAAGCTGGGCCCGACGGAAGTCGAGCTCCAAATTCGGCTCTCGCAGGAAGAAATATCCTCAGCGGAAGAGCGCGCGTTTAAGAAGCTTTCGCGCAACGCAAAAGTACCCGGTTTTCGCCCGGGAAAACTTCCGCGGAAAATCTTCGAGCAGCAGTACGGCACCAGCATTATTAACTCGCGCGCGATGGAAGAGGTCGTGCCCGACGCCTATAGGCGCGCGATTCGCGAGCATAACTTGGAACCCGTCGAACGCCCCCAAATGGAACTGGTCCCAGCGGAAGACGGCAACCCCGTTACCATCAAAGCAAAAGTAAGTGTGCGCCCCACGATAAGCCTAGGCGAATACCGGGGCTTGGCGACTCCGGCTGAGCCGCAAGCGATAAGCGATCAGGAAGTCGAGCGCAGCTTGAGGGCGCTGGCGCACGAGCGGGCGACGCTCGTACCGGTGGACCGCCCGGCGAAAGTGGGCGATTACGTAGTCGTCGATTATGTCGGAAGTATCGACGGCGTTCCGTTTGATGGTGGGAAGGCCGAAGGCCAAACCACCGAACTCTCGGAGGACAGATTTATTCCGGGATTTGCCAGGGGTATCACCGGAATGTCAAGCGGACAGAGCAAAGACGTGCACGCGCACTTTCCGCCGGACTATTCGAAACAAGAACTGGCGGATAAGAAAGCCATCTTCGCCGTGACCCTGCACGAAGTCAAAGAGGTAGAGCTGCCGCCCATCGATGACGAATTTGCCAAGGCCGTTTCCGGCAGCGAGAGCGTATGGGCGCTAAAAGACGATATCCGGCGGCGCCTCGCTGCGGTCGCGCGGTCGAAGGCGCGCAAAGCGCTCGGCGATCAGATCATGGATAAGCTCCTTGAAACCCACGAGTTCGCGCTGCCTACCGCCATGGTCGATCGTGAAATTGAGAGCATGCTGGGCGACGCTCGCAGCTTTGCCGGGCGCATGGGTGTTGGCTGGGATGACTATCTGAATTCCATTCATAAAACCGAAGCGGAGTTGCGCGCCGACTTTCGGCCGGATGCCGAGAAGCGCGTTAAAGGGACGCTTTTAATTGAAGCGATCGGCAAAGCGGAGAACATTCACGCCACGCCGGCCGACGTCGCGGCCGAACTCCAGAGTTTGGCAGAGCAGTATGGGCAGCCATCGGATCGCATCCGCCAAGCACTGGGCAATAATGTGCTCTCGCTCATGGATGGAATCGTGCGAAGCAAGACGATGGACTGGCTCATCGAACAAAGTGAGGTCGGGGCGGCAACCTCGGCACCCGTGGAGTAGTTATTAGCGGCACTGGGCGGACGTCGCTCGGGATTCGGAGGAGAGAGCACCGCATGGGCCACCTGGTACCGATGGTTGTCGAACAAAGCGCTCGGGGCGAGCGTGCATTCGACATATACTCACGGCTCCTCAAAGATCGCATCGTTTTCGTGGGTGGTCCGATGGACGACCACCTGGCCAACCTGGTAATCGCGCAGTTGCTCTTTCTGGAGCGCGAAGATCCGGACAAGGATATCGACATGTACATCAACAGCCCGGGCGGAAGCGTTACCGCGGGCCTGGCGATTTACGACACGATGCAGTACATCAAGCCGGACGTGGCTACGATTTGTGCCGGCATGGCGGCATCGATGGCCTCGATTCTGCTTACAGGCGGCGCGGCTACGAAGCGCTTCGCACTCCCTTTCGCAAAGATTCTCATTCACCAACCATGGGTTCAGCAGGTCGGCGGCCAGGCCACCGACATCGAAATCCATGCGCGCGACCTCATCGCCACCCGCCGCATGCTCGCGGGCATCTATGAGGAAACGACCAAGAAGCCGATCGAGCAGATCCTCAAAGATATCGAGCGGGATTTCTATATGACCGCCCAAGAAGCCGCCGAATACGGTATTATAGATAGCGTGATCCGAAAGGATACCCGCAACATACCGGCGCCGGCGACAACGGGGTAAGATGTTCCGTTTTGGAGACGAGAAGGGTCAGCTGAAGTGCAGCTTCTGCGGAAAATCGCAGGAGCAGGTACGCAAATTGATCGCCGGTCCCGGCGTGTACATCTGCGATGAGTGTATCGAGCTGTGCAACGAAATCATCGAAGAAGAGCTCTACAAGAACGTCGATGAGAATCTGCGCTTGCGCAACATACCTAAGCCCAAAGAGATCAATCACATCCTCAACCAATACGTGATCGGTCAAGAGCGAGCCAAGAAATCACTGGCCGTGGCGGTTTACAATCACTACAAGCGCGTAAATATGGGCAGCGCCGCAGACGAAGTCGAACTGCAGAAATCCAACATCTTGCTGGTCGGGCCGACCGGCTCCGGGAAGACGTATCTAGCGCAAACCCTGGCGAAAATTCTGGACGTACCGCTTGCGATGGCCGACGCTACCTCTCTTACGGAAGCCGGCTACGTGGGCGAAGATGTCGAGAATATCTTGCTTAAGCTCATTCAAGCCGCGGACTATGACGTCAAGCGCGCCGAGAAGGGCATCGTCTATATTGACGAGATCGACAAGATCGCGCGTAAGAGTGAGAATCCATCCATCACCCGCGACGTGTCGGGCGAGGGTGTGCAGCAAGCGCTCCTCAAGATCCTGGAGGGCACCACGGCCAACGTCCCGCCGCAGGGTGGCCGCAAGCATCCGCATCAAGAGTTTATCCAAATCGACACCACGAACGTGCTCTTTATCTGCGGTGGCGCATTCGACGGGCTCGATCGGATTATCGAATCGCGCGTAGCCAGCAACAGCATGGGTTTCCGCGCGAAGCCCGAGAGTCGCAAAGAGCAGCGCGTGGGGCGCCTGCTGGAACAGCTGATGCCGGAGGACTTGCTCAAATTCGGACTGATTCCGGAATTTATCGGCCGGTTGCCCATCGTCGTTACGCTCGACGCGCTCGACGAATTGGCGCTACGCCGCATTTTAGTAGAACCCCGCAATGCTCTGGTTCGTCAGTTCCAAAAAATCCTGGGGATGGACGGCGTCGAGTTAACCTTCACCAAGGAAGCGCTCATCGCAATCGCCATCAAGGCACAGAGCCGCAAGACGGGCGCGCGTGGCCTCCGCTCGATCTTGGAAGAGGTGATGCTCGACGTCATGTACGACCTTCCATCACTCTCGGGCGTTAAGAAGTGTATCGTGAATAAAGAAGTGATCGAGAAGAAGGAGCAGCCGACGCTCATTCACACCGAACGCCAAAAGGATATGCCCGCCTGAGTTGTCGGTTTGCGGGGCTTGCTTTAGCGCTGGCGCTCGCGCTTCCGGCGGCCGCCGCTCCAGTTGCCGGCGGGTCGCCGACGACGGTATTCGACAATGTGCCTGTCGCGCCACGCAGCTTTCCAGACTACTCTCCCAACGAGCTGGGCATTCGCGGTAACCCGAAGGTGATGCCGCAAGCGTTCAATTACGGCAACCGTGCGGATGCAAAATCTATGCTGGTTTGGTACCGTGGGCATCTACCGCACTACGGCTGGCACGTCCAGCAAGAGCGCATCAATTATCCCGGTCCGGGCGACCGCTCGATTATCGGGACGCGGTCGGGACAAGCGGTTACCATCGTCATCGACACGACCCGCTATGGTTGCCGCGTAAGCGTCATCAAACTTAACGCTTCCAAGTAGTGGCCGGCCCCTACGACCCGCACGCCGTCGAATCGCGGCTCTACGAGCGCTGGAGAAGCGCCGGCTACTTCCACGAGGAGCCGGACCCAGCCCGGCCCCCGTTCGTCGTCTGCATGCCGCCACCCAACGTCACCGCGCGCGCTCACCTTGGGCACGGCTCGACCTATACGCCGATGGATGTGCTTACGCGCTATCACCGCATGCGCGGGGAGAACGCCGAGTGGCTGCCTGGCACCGATCATGCTGCGATCGCAACCGAAGCGGTGCTGGTCCGCCAACTCAAGGATAAGGGCACGTCCCGCGATGCGCTAGGACGCGAGAAGTACACGGAACTGGCATGGCAGTGGTCGCGCGAAACCGGCGGCGCGATCAACGAGCAGTTTGCGCGGCTGGGATTCGGCCCGGATTGGGAACGCGCCCGTTTCACGATGGACCCCGGCATGTCGGCGGCGGTCACCAAGGTCTTCGTCGAGCTTTATCGCGCAGGGCTGATCTACCGCGGCAAGCGGTTGATCAATTGGGACCCCGGATCGCAGTCGACGGTCTCCGACGCCGAGATCGAACACGTCGAGCGAGAAACGTTTCTGTGGCGTGTCCGCTACCCATTCGCAGCTTCGGGTTCCGCGAGGGCCGGGGACCAGCAGGGCATCGATGTCGCAACGACGCGCCCGGAAACCATTTTGGCGGACGTTGCGATTGCAGTGCACCCGAATGATGAGCGCTATGGCAATCTTGTCGGCAAGACCGTTCTCGTGCCCCCCCTCTTGAAGCGCGAGATTCCGATCATTGCGGACCGCAACGTCGAACCAGAATTCGGGACCGGAGCCGTCAAAGTGACTCCCGCGCACGATGTCAACGACTACGAAATCGGGATAAGACACGAGCTTGCTATGCCGGCGGTTATCGACGCCGCGGCTTGCATAACCGGTTCGGAGCTTGACGTAGGGCGTTTTGCCGGGATGCGAATCGTAGAAGCGCGCGCCGCGATCGTCGCCGATATCGAAAGAGCCGGCCTGCTGGTTGCGAAGGCGCCGTATCGCCACAGCGTCGGCATCAGCGAGCGCTCGGGGGCCGTTATCGAGCCGATGCTCTCGCTCCAATGGTTCGTAAACATGAAGCCACTGGCGCAAGGCGCGCTTGCGGCGTACCACGACGGACGCTTGCGATTTGTACCGCAGCGTTACGGTCGCACCTATGAGCAGTGGCTGGAAAACATTCGCGACTGGAACATCTCTCGCCAGATTTGGTGGGGCCACCAACTTCCGGTATGGTATGCCCCCGACGACTCGGTCGTTGTGGCGCATACCGAAGAGGAAGCGCGTGGCATTGCGCGTGGTACATTGGGAACGGAGCAATTGCGCCGCGATCCGGACACCTTGGACACATGGTTTTCGAGCGCGCTATGGCCGTTCTCCATCTTGGGCTGGCCGCAAAAGACGCCTGAACTCGAACACTGGTACCCTTCCCAGGTATTGATCACCGGCTGGGAGATCATATTTTTATGGGTTGCGCGCATGGTAATGCTCGGCTTGAGGTTCATGGGCCAGATTCCGTTCCGCGACGTCTTCATCGCACCGCTGGTCTTCGATGCGCAAGGGCGCAAGATGAGCAAGTCGTTGGGAAACGCCATCGACCCGCTGGAAATGGTCGAACGGTATGGCGCCGACGCTTTTCGCATGGGCATGATGCGCCAAATGCGACTCGAAGGTCAGGAAGTGCGCTTTCATGAGAAGCGCTGTGAAGAAGCGCGCAACTTCAACAACAAGATCTGGAACGCTACGCGTTATATGCTGGGTTTGTCCGAAGGATTGCCGCACGCGATGTCGCTGCCAGCAGCTTCGAAACTCTCAATTGCCGACAAATGGATACTCACTCGGCTGCACGACACCGTCGCGGCGGTAAGTCGCGCTTTCGACGAATACGACTTCGGCGCGGCGGCCGAGACCATCTACGCGTTTGTTTGGTACGAGTTCTGTGACTGGTACCTCGAGGCGAGCAAAACCGAGAACGATTCCCGCGCGGGGGTGCTCTCCTTCGTTTGGAACAATGCGATGCGGCTTCTGCACCCGATCGAGCCATTTATCAGCGAGGAGGTTTGGATGATGCTCCCACACGATGGGCCGAGCATCATGACCGCAAATTGGCCCGATCTCGCAGAAATCCCCGTAGATCGTCAGGCCGCTGCAGACTTTGAGGCCTTGCGAAGTGCCGTCGAGCGCATTCGTAATCTTAAAGCGGACATGAAGATGGGTCCGCGCGCGCCGATTGACATCCTCACGCCGCAAAACCTGCCCGATTTTCCGGCCCAGATTTTGGCTGGGTACGTAGCCGGCACGGTCGAGCGCGTGCAAGCTACGGGCGCGAGTTTTTCCGATGCCGCCGCGGCCGTCACGGCTCGTGCGCCGCGCGAGCTGGTAATCTTGCGTCGTCGCAGAGAGCTCGAACGGCTCGTCACAGATATCGAACGCGCGCGGCGCAAACTATCCGATGCGGGCTTTGTCGAAAAAGCGCCGCAGGGCGTGGTGAGCAAAGAACGGGAGAAGTTGGCAGGGTTCGAACGTGAGCTTGAGCGCATCAAGGCCTCAATGGAGGAGTTGGAAGAGCCCGTATGAGCCGGCTTGCCGAAGTTCGAACCTTGCTGGGCGCCCCGGAGATCGAGCGGATTATCGCACGACTGGCTCATCAGATTATGGAGCCCGACGACGCCCAGGACGGGCTTTTCATCATCGGCCTGCGGCGCGGGGGCGTTGCCCTGGCGCAGCGCATCGCCTCCAAGATCGAGGGCATCGCAGGACGCCACCCGGCAATCGGATTCTTGAACATAAATCTCTACCGTGACGACGAGATCTCACGCGAGCTTCCGGATTCATCGATTCCGGCCGAGGTAGACGAAAAAACCGTGGTCATCGTGGACGATGTCCTTTTTACGGGCCGCACGGTGCGCGCCGCCCTGGATGCCGTCATCGACTTGGGACGCCCTTCGAGGATTCGCCTGTGCGTGCTCATCGACCGTGGCCTGCGCGAGTTGCCCGTGCAGGCGGATTATGTCGGGCGCTTTATTCCGAGCGGCCGCAGCGAGCGAATCGTCGTGAAGCTCGGGATGGAAGAATCCGCTGAAGATAGGGTGAGTATCCATGCGGGCCCGCCGTAGCCTTATCGACCTCGATGACCTGGAGCCGGCTGAGGTTGACTACATCTTCAAGCGCACGGAATCGTTCGAAGAGAAGCTGCCGCCACGCCGGGCTCTGGCCGGAATAGCGTGCGTCAACCTCTTCTTCGAGCAGAGCACGCGCACGATCACGTCATTCATGCTGGCCGAGCAACGCCTGGGTGCCGACATCATTACGCTTACTCCGAAGGACACTAGTCTGGGCAAAGGCGAGAGCATTGAGGACAGCGCCATCACGCTGGCGGCAATGGGAGTAAAGTTGCTGGTCATACGCCACAGCGAGGCGGGCTTCCCACGACGCGTCGCCATGGCTTTTGACGGCCACGTCGTCAATGCGGGGGACGGCCCGCACGCCCATCCGACTCAGGCGTTGCTGGATGTGTATACGCTGCGCAAGGAGTTTGGCGAGCTTACTGGACGTCGGATTGCTATCGTCGGCGATATTCTTCATAGTCGCGTAGCGCATTCCAACATCCAGGGACTAAAGAATTTAGGCGCGCAAATCACCCTCTGCGGCCCACCGGTATTCTTGCCGGACTCTTTTGAGGAAGAGGGCGTGCGCGTCGAACGCGATTTCGACAGCGTCCTGCCTGAAGCGGATGCAATCATTTTGCTGAGAATCCAGCGCGAGCGCTTCACGCACGCGCCCGGTATCATTTCGGACGACGAGTACATCCGCGGCTATCGCCTGGATGCCGCGCGCCTGGCGCGCCTCAGGGAAGAAACCATCATCATGCATCCCGGTCCGTACAATAGGGGCGTAGAGCTCGAAGACGACGTTCTGCAGTACGCGGGGTGGCGTTACGCCAACCAGGTTCGACACGGTGTTTTCGTGCGCATGGCGATCCTCGACTTTCTGGTGAACGGGCAGCAGAAGACAAAGGCGTGATCATTCAAGGTGGCCGCATCGTCGATCCGGCGCAAGCGCTGGACGAAGTATTCGACCTGCGCGTGAGCGGAGGCCGGATTGCCGAAATTGGCAAGCACCTCGAGCGCGCGCAAGACGAGCCGATTTTTGATGCACGCAACTGCTATGTCGCGCCGGGATTTATCGATATGCACGTGCATCTGCGGGAACCGGGCGCACCGGAGAAAGAAACGATTCAAACCGGCACGGCCGCCGCGCTGGCCGGAGGCTTCACCGCCGTCGCATGCATGCCGAACACGGTGCCCGCGCTGGATACTCCTGAGCTGATTCACGAGGTGCGGAGCGTTGCCGCGAGCGCTGGCAATGCGCGCGTGTATCCGGTCGGCGCCCTCACGATTGGGCGGGCCGGAGCCCGATCCGTTGACTTCGCTGCGCTGCTTGCTGCGGGTGCGATCGCTTTTAGCGACGATGGAAGCGCAACGCGCTCCGCCCGCGTGTTGTGGGATGCGGCCATGAAGGCGCGCGATCTGCCGGGACGCTTCATCTCGCACTGCGAGGATTCCGACCTAAAAGGCGATAGCGTCATGACGCTCGGGGCGGTTTCACGCGAGCTCGAGGCTTCGGGGGCGCCGGCTGTTTGTGAAGACCTTGTCGCCGCCCGCGACCTGCTCATCGCAATGGAGTGTGTTAAAACATGGCATCTCGCGCACGTTTCCACTGCCAACTCGGTGGATCTGGTTCGCTGGGCAAAGAGCAGGTCCGCACCGCGCCTCATCTCATGCGAAGTGACGCCACACCACCTCCTCTTCTCGGACGAATTGGTTGCGGCAAGGGGCGCACGCGCAAAAGTGAATCCGCCGCTACGCGATCAGAGTGACGTGTCGGCCCTCGTCGCGGCTGTGCGAGAGGGTACTATCGACGCATTTGCCAGCGACCACGCCCCGCACACCACTGCTGAAAAATCGGGAAGCCTTGAAGAAGGCGCGGTCGGATTTTCAGGATTGGAGATTGCCGTGGGCGCCTACGCGCTAGCGGTACCGTCGCTGTCGGTTTCGCGCTACGTCGCGCTGCTTTCCACCAACCCGGCGGCTCTGCTGGGAATCGCCGGCGGGACACTAGCCACCGGCAACGTCGCGGATATCACGATCTTCGCAGACCGCGAATGGACCGTGGATGTTGGACGCTTCCGCTCGAAAGGCACGTGCACGCCATTCGAGGGGATGAAGCTGCCTCGCAAGGCCGTCGCCACACTGGTCGATGGTAGATTGACGCTGTGCGACGACGATCGCGCCGAGAATCGGCGATAACCTTGGCACGGAAAGCATCGCTCTTTCTAGCCGACGGCACCCGGTTTGATGGAGAGGGCCTAAACCATGAGGGGCTAGCGCTCGGTGAGGCCGTGTTCTACACCGGAATGACCGGGTATGAAGAGGCGTTAACGGACCCGTCGTACGCCGGCCAAATTCTGACATTCACCTACCCGATGATCGGCAACTACGGCATTTCGGGAACCGTCGCTCAGTACTCGCGCGCGTGCGTCAGCGCCGCAGTAATGAAGCGGATCAGCCGCCATCCATCCCATCACGATATGAAAACGGATTTGCCGGCGTGGTTGGATGCACAAGCAATTCCCACGATGACGGGGGCCGATACGCGTTCGATTACAATCGCCCTGCGCGAGCACGGTTCGATTTGGGCTGCCCTCGCCGTGGGAGAAGAAGCGCTGGCGCATGCGGAAGCCAGACTCGTGGCGTTTGCCCGCACGGCAACGACCAAGGAATTGGTGCCGAGCGTAGCCACGCGGCAAACGCATGCCGCCGGTCACCCGCACGGACCACGCGTTGTCGTGCTAGATTGCGGCGTAAAGCGAGCGATCATCCGGGACCTGGCCTCACTGGGCGCCGCGATAACCGTGTTGCCGTACGATGCAACGGCCGAAGAGATCTTCCGGTCTGACCCGCAAGCCATCGTTATTTCGCCCGGGCCGGGAGATCCGGCCGACTTGCCGCAGACGGTCGAAATGCTCAAGGGCATTTTGGGAGAGCGCCCACTTTTCGGCGTCTGCTTGGGGCACCAATTACTCGCGCTCGCGTGCGGGGCCAAAACGTTCAAACTACCCTACGGACATCGCGGCGGCAATCAGCCTGTAAAGGACTTGTTGCGTAATGAAGTGATGGTTACCGCGCACAATCACGGATATGCAGTCGATGGCGACTCGCTGCCGGCCGGCCTGCAAGCCACGATGGTGAACTTGAACGATGGAACCAACGAGGGCTTCCGGCATCGTGATCTACCCGTTGCGGCGGTGCAGTTCCACCCCGAAGCTTCTCCCGGCCCCTACGACGCGCGCCACCTGTTTGCGGAATGGCTTCGCGAAGCCGGCGTCTTAAAGGCTCGGTCATAAGGGGTGCGGACGGCCGTGCTCCTTGTGCTAGCTTCACTTTGGCTGCCTGCGACGGTGACCTTCGCGCAACAACTCCCGAAACTTCATGTCGCTTCAGTGAGTCTGCGCTCGGACGTTTCACATCCGCGAGTTGGGCAACTTTTCCATTTGATCATCACAGCGCGCTTCAGGGAACAACTTTCAAGCGCCGACTTCCTGGTGCTCCCAGTGCTGAGCGGTCTGGAGAATCTAGGTGACGAGCGTCACGTTCTCGCTGGGTCCTGGGGTACGTACTTCACCGAAATAATGACCGTCGTTGCCCATCGCGCCGGGGCTATTCATGTGGGGTCGGCATATCTGGATGCCATTGACGCGCGCGACGGAAAATCAAAACGCTTCTACTCCAACGATCTTACGCTGAATGTGGCCGGAGCACCGCCGGAAGCAGCCGGTGGCCTGCGTGCACTTACGCGCACACTGCTGCGTTTGGTGCTCGTCTTGTTGGCAATCTTCGCAGCGGCGTTGCTGCTCCTTCGCCGCGGCCGCCCTGGTGAGTCCAAGCCAGGGCCCGCTTCTCAAAGGTTTCCATGAGCACTTCGGAGCCCACGCGCAGCCCTTATGAAGGCGTAGCGCTCTCAGAAGAAGATCTTAATTCGGATCCACTGGCGGAGCTTCGCGCCTGGATCGAACGCGCGCGTAACGACGGACTGCCTGAACCCGGCGCGATGTGCTTGGCAACGGTCGGCGGCGAAGCGCAACCGTCGGCGCGCATGGTGCTGCTGCGGGGTCTGGATTCGGGACTAGTTTTTTTCACCAGCTATGGAAGCCGCAAGGGGAGAGACCTCGCGGCCAATCCAAGAGCAGCGGCCGTTTTCTACTGGCCGCAGATTCAGCGCCAGATTCGTATCGAGGGAAGAATCGAGCAAGTCGCGGAGTCGGAATCGGATGCGTACTTCGCATCGCGGCCGCGCGGGCACCAACTTTCGGCCTGGGCATCCGAGCAGAGCGATATCTTGGATTCACGCGAGATTTTGGAGCGCCGTCTCGAGGATTTCGACCTTCGCTTCGGCGGTCAGAGTGTTCCGCGGCCGCATTCGTGGGGCGGTTATCGATTGATTCCGCATCGGATCGAGTTCTGGCAAGGCAGAGTGAATCGAATGCACGACCGCCTCGAATTCACGCGCACCGGCGCTGAATGGCAGCTTCACCGGCTATCGCCTTGATCATGTAGAATCCGAGGACATGCGTGGCATGCGGCAAAGGTAGAAGCTCGATGGCCCCGCGGAGTGTCCTCGTCATCGGCTCGGGCCCGATCATCATCGGGCAAGCCGCAGAGTTTGATTACGCTGGGGTTCAGGCTTGCCGCTCGTTGCGCGAAGAAGGCCGGCGTGTCGTGCTCGTAAACTCCAATCCCGCCACGATCATGACGGATCCCGAAGTGGCCGAGGCAGTTTACCTTGAGCCATTGACGCTGCCTTCCGTGAGGTCGATCATCGAGCGTGAACGTCCGGACGCACTCTTGCCGACGCTCGGCGGCCAAACGGGACTCAACCTCGCCGTCGAGCTGAGCGACGCAGGCGTCCTCGAAGAATTCCGAGTCGAACTCTTAGGAACGCCGGTCGAAACGATTAAACTCGCCGAAGACCGCAATCTTTTTAAGACGAAGATGATTGAAATCGGCGAACCCGTCCCGGACAGCACGATCGTCACCGACGTTAAATCGGGTGTCGCATTCGCGCAAGCTCGCGGGTACCCGCTGGTCGTGCGTCCGGCTTACACTTTAGGCGGAACCGGCGGCGGAATCGTCCATACCGAACAACAGCTACGCGAGACATTGGAGAGCGGACTGGCTGCCAGCATCATCCATCAGGTCTTGTTGGAGACATCGCTGCTGGGTTGGAAAGAGATCGAGTACGAAGTGCTGCGCGACCGCGCCAACAATTGCATTATTGTCTGCAACATGGAAAACATCGACCCGGTCGGGGTGCATACCGGCGACTCCATTGTTGTAGCGCCGTCGCAGACGCTCTCCGATCTCGAGTACCAAATGCTTCGCACCTCCAGCTTAAACGTCATCCGCGCGCTCAACGTGCAAGGCGGTTGCAACATTCAGTTTGCCTTGCACCCGGAACGGACCGAATACCGGATCATCGAAGTCAACCCGCGTGTTTCGCGCAGTTCGGCGCTCGCATCGAAAGCCACCGGATATCCGATTGCGAAGATCGCTACGAAGATCGCGCTGGGACAAACCCTGGATGAGATTCCGAATCCGGTGACCGGCGTGACGCGGGCCGCATACGAGCCGGCGCTCGACTACGTCGTCGTGAAGATTCCGCGCTGGCCGTTTGACAAGTTTCCCCTAGCAGACACACGGCTCGGGACCCAAATGAAGTCCACCGGCGAGGCGATGGGGATCGGACGCACTTTTGGCGCTGCGTTGCTCAAAGCCGTACGTGGCCTGGACCTTCAGCGCGAAACGTTGAGCGGCAACGGCTTGTCCGCGTGGAGGGATGAAGAGATTGAAGCCGTCATCGCCCAGCCCAATCACGACCGCCTCTTTGCGGTAGCCGAAGCGCTGCGCCGTGGGATTGCGATAGCGCGAGTGTGTGAACTCAGTGCGATCGATCCGTTTTGGCTTCACGAAATCCTGGAGTTGGTGGAGTTGGAAGAGCGCCTCCGCAACGGAGCGGCGCGCGCGGACGTGGCCGTTGCGCGCGAATGCGGCTATTCCAGCGCCGGCATCAATGGATTGGTGGGCGAACGCGCCGACAAAGGAAGCAACGGCGCGGCGTTTCGGATGGTAGATACCGCGGCCGCCGAGTTTCCGGCAAAGTCACCGTACTACTACATCGCACATGGCGAGGCCGACGAAATGCGCCTCCCGGCCCGCGACGCGGTTGTCGTCGTCGGGAGCGGGCCGATCCGGATCGGCCAAGGCATCGAGTTTGATTACTCTTCGGTGCACGCCGCCTGGGCACTACGCGCTGCGGGTTGTGCCTCCGTTGTCGTCAACAACAATCCCGAGACCGTTTCGACCGATTTCGACATCAGCGATACGCTCGTATTCGAACCACCAGGCGCCGACGAAGTCCACGCCGCCTACAACGCCACGCACGCTAAGGGCGTTTTGCTAGCGTTCGGTGGCCAGACGGCAATCAATTTGGCGCACGAACTCGCTCAGCGCGGCGTGCGCATTATCGGCAGCGACCGCGCGACATTGGACATGGCGGAGGACCGGCGAAAGTTTGACGATGCCTTGCACCGCTTGGGCGTGGCCCGTCCGTCCGGCATCGCGGCTGCTTCCTTCCGCGAAGCGCGTGCGGCTGCGCGGGAATTGGGCTTTCCAGTGTTGGTTCGGCCGTCATACGTGCTCGGTGGGCGCGGAATGGAGATTGTCTACAACGAGGGCCAGTTGGCGTCTTACGCCGAGGCCGCGCCGCCGATCCTGCCGAACGCGCCCCTGCTGGTCGACAAGTACTTGCGGGGCTTGGAAGTGGAAGTCGACGCCGCCTTCGATGGGCGGGACATTCTTATCCCGGGAATCTTCGAGCACGTCGAACGCGCCGGCATCCATTCCGGAGATTCGATCAGCGTTTACCCAACGCAGACCGTTTCCCCGGACATGGAATCACGCATCGTCGAGGTTACCACTGCGGTTGCACGCGAGCTACAGATTCGCGGCTTGATCAACATCCAGTTCGTCATTCACGAAGGCGCGCTGTTCATCATCGAGGCCAACCCGCGCGCCAGCCGCACGGTACCGATCATCTCGAAGGCAACGGGTATTAATCTGGTGGCCGCGGCGACACGAATCGCGCTCGGTCAGAAGCTGAGCCACATGGAGTACGGCACCGGCCTGCTCCCCAAAGCTCCATTTACCGTGGTCAAAGTTCCGGTCTTCTCGTTTGCGAAGATGCGAGGAGTCGAGACCATCTTAGGGCCGGAGATGAAGTCGACGGGCGAGGTGCTCGGGATCGATTATTCGTTCGCGGGGGCTCTGCGCAAAGGATTTATCGCGGCCGGCATCCGACTGCCCGAGGCCGGCGGTAGACTGCTGGCTACGATCGCGGACCAATCGAAGGACGAGGCAATTCCGGTGCTGCGACGCTACGCAAATCTAGGTTTTACGATCGTTGCCACGCAAGGCACCCGCAAGGCGTTGCAAGCCGCCGGTATTCACGCGCATGGCATCAACAAGATCCAGGATGGGTCGCCCCACACCCTGGATATTATCACCGGGCACAAGGTCGATTTGGTCATCAACGATGCAACGGGTCCGAAGGAACTCAACGATAGCTATCGCATCCGCCGGGCAGCGGTGGAGGCTAACGTAGCCTGCCTGACCAGCCTGGACACGGCACGCGCGCTGGCGGAGGCGTTGGAGAGCATCGCGGGACCTCCGCGCACGTTGCAAGAGTACCGCGCGGCGGCCGTGCTGCCGGCCGTTTCGTGAAGAATAAATCGATCGCGCAACTGGGGACGCTTTTCGTCATACTTTTCGCCATTCTTTTTGCCCGTCAGATCTACGTTCAAGTTCTTGCCGGCCCGGCGATTGCGGCACGTGGGCAGAATCCTCGGCATGCGCTGCTCGATCAGTACCGCGGCCGCATCCTTGCCGGCGATGGAACCGTGCTGGCGCTCACGGTGAAGAACAAGCGCGTCTATCCGTTTGGTGCATCGCTCGCGCACACGGTGGGCTACACGTCGCAGCGCTACGGCACCGCGGGAATCGAGGATTCCTACGACAGCGCGCTGACCCCGCCCGATACGACCGGTGATCCAATCGCCCAACTGTTCGAGATTGCCGCCGCCGTAACCGGAAAGTCGGCGCAGCCGCGCGGAGCGGACGTGATCACCACGCTGAACCCCAGCATCCAGGCGGAGCTTAGCGTCCGGATGCAAGCAGAACTACGCGGGGCGGGAATCGTACTGGACCCGCGCACTGGGGCCGTGCTGGCCATGAGCAGCGTTCCGTCATTCGACCCAAACGAAATCGACGCACTCTTTCCCGCGTTGAGCATCGCTTCGGGAAGCCCCCTGCTTAATCGCGCGACTAGCGGCCTTTACGCCCCCGGATCGACCTTCAAGATCGTGACTGCCGCCGACGGTCTCGAAAGCGGCATCATCAACATGCAGAGCACGTTCGAAGATCCGGGGTACTTTGTCATCGGGAATTACACCGTGCACGACGATGAGGGCGAGGTACCGGGATTCTTGGATCTGACGGGCGCTTTTGCACGGTCGAGCAACGTTGATTTCGCGCAGATCGCGCTGAAAATAGGGGTGGCCACGTGGTACGAGTACGTGGCCAAATGGGGCTTAGGCGAGTCGCTGGATTTTCAGCTGTCGGCCGAGCGCGATCGTATACCACGCAGAGATGACGTTTTTCCCGGCGTACTCGCACAGCTGGGTTTCGGTCAAGCAAGTCTGCTCGTCTCCCCGCTGCGAATGGCGCTCGTCGCGTCAACCATTGCGAACCGCGGCATCACCCCGCGGCCGTACATCGTGCGGCAGATCAAGCGTGACGGCGCCCGCAGTTCCTTCGGAGCCGCGACGCTGGCTCAGCCGATTTCACCGGAGACTGCGCAAAACGTGAAGAAGATGATGGTCGCGGTGGTACAAGCAGGTACCGGCACGGCGGCGGCGCTCCCCGGCGTAACGGTGGCCGGGAAGACCGGCACAGCAACCAATCCGGCCGGGAAGTCACACTCCTGGTTTGTTTGTTTTGCACCGGCGCAGGCACCGCGGGTCGCCGTTGCCATCATCGTTGAGAATGCCGGTTATGGCGCTGCCGTTGCGGCGCCAATTGCCAGGAACGTGTTGCGCGTTGCCCTTCAAGCGGTCCGCGATTGATCTCGCAAACATTCAATAACCGCTACCGCCTCGACGAGCGCCTGGGTGAAGGGGGCATGGCTATGGTGTACTGCGGCACCGATACGCTGCTGCGCAGGCGCGTGGCCGTTAAAGTCTTACGCGCTCAGTATGCCGCCGATGATGAGTTCGTCCGCCGCTTCTATCAGGAAGCCGAATCTGCGGCCCGCTTGCAGCACCCCAACATCGTAAATACTTACGACGTTGGGCGTGAGGGTGACACGTACTACATAGTTATGGAGCTAGTTGAAGGACCGTCGCTCGCCGAAATGATCGCGGCCGACGGAAGGATTCCAGAACCGGTGGCAATCGATTACGCAACCCAAATCTGCAACGGCCTGGCATTCGCGCACCGCCAGGGACTGCTGCATCGCGACATCAAGCCGGCCAACATACTCGTCACCAAAGACGATGTGGTCAAGCTGTCCGACTTCGGCATCGCGCGCGCGGTGTCTCAACAAACCATGGCGATGACAAAGCCCGGAATGGTAATGGGGAGCGTCTACTATCTCTCCCCCGAGCAAGCGCAGGGGCACGAACTGCACGAGACTTCCGATCTCTACAGCTTGGGCATCGTCGTCTTTCAAATGCTAACCGGGAAGCTGCCGTATAGCGGAGAGTCGCCGGTCACCGTCGCTCTCAAACACATCAGCGATCCGGTTCCGACGATCCCAACCGCAGAGTTGGGTGTTAGCCCCGCCCTGGCGGCGATCGTCAACAAGCTCTTGCAGAAGAATCCGGCCGGCCGCTTTCACTCCGCCAGCGACGTCGCCACGGCGCTGCGCGAAGCGCGTGAACGGCCCTCGCACGCCGCCTTTACCCTCTCAAATGATGCGCCCACGACATCGTATGCGATTTTTGAGAAGCCGCCGCCGCGGCCCTCGCGATTTCCCGATTACGCGCTTCCCTACACGAGTGTCAGCGATGACGAAGCGCGGGGCGAGCGTTCGCGCACGGGCTTGCTCGTGGCGCTGGTCGCGCTTTTGGTGATCGCCGCCGTTGCCGGGTACTTCTTCGTGGGTCGTGGCGGGTTACAGAAAATCATTGCGCCGTCGGTGAAGGTGGGCAACTACGTCACAATGGGCGATGCGCAGGCCCAACAGCGCATCGTCAACGCCGGTTTGAGCGCGCGCATCAGCTTGACGGCAAGCGAAACAATCTCCGCGAATCATGTGATATCGCAGCACCCGGCAGCGGGCAGCAGCATCCCAAAGTCTTCGGTGGTGGAATTGCTCGTAAGCAGCGGCCTGCCGACCATCGGCCTACGCGACGTCCGCGGATTCTCCGCGCAAGACGCCACGCGCTTGCTCGAAGAGGATAAGTTTATATCCCAGACGGTCCTGAAATTTTCGAAGGCGGCAAAAGATAGCGTCATCGATCAGGATCCCCAACCCGGTACGCACGTGCGCGAAGGCTCGAAGGTCACGCTGATCGTCTCGCAAGGCCCGGCGCCGATTGCGGTGCCGAACCTCATATCGCAAGACTTCACGAAGGCCGCGGCGTTGCTGGCGAAACTCAATCTCAAGCTCCACGTCGCCAATAAGGTGGCAAGCGACACGGTGGCGACCGGAAAGATTACCGAACAGGATATTCTGCCACAAACCAACGTAGATGCGGGAACGGTCGTTAACGTCGTTGTCAGTTTGGGGCCCGCGGCCTCCTCCGTGCCCAGTATCAGCACGTTAAACTACAAGGATGCGGTCAGCACGCTCACGCAAGCCGGCTTCAAAGTTGCGGTTCAGTACAGCGTTCAGCAAGACGCAAACGGCATGATCATTCAACAGACACCTGATCCTGGGACGCAGCTGCCGCGTGGATCAACGGTGACGGTTCTGCTTTCAGTTCCGGGAGCGGTGCCGGATACGCAAGGCATGACTTCCAACGATGCAAAGGCCACCCTCGAGGCGGCGGGCTACACGGTCGGAAATATCGCCTTCACAAAAGAAGGTGCGGACGGCAAGGTCGTGCGCACGGAGCCTGAGGCCGGCACGGTAAAACGCCCCGGTGAAGCGGTGACCGTCTATGTCAACGGCGATTCAAAATCCCCGTGAGTTGCATTCTCGGGATCGATCCGGGGCTGCGAACCACTGGCTACGGCGCGATAGAATCGAACGGCGAGCGCTGGCAACTAGTTGAAGCCGGAGTTATCGCTCCGGATGTAAGTGCACCGCTCGAAACCCGCCTACGCACCTTGCATCAAGGCATCACCGACGTAATCAGTAGCATCGCTCCGCACGATGTCGTTATCGAAGAACTCTTCAGCATTTACAAGAATCCCTTCACCGCCGTCTTAATGGGACACGCGCGCGGGATTTTTTGTTTGGCGGCAGCGCAACACAGCGTGCCCGTGCAAACGGTCGGCCACTCGACCGTGAAGCGCGCGCTGACCGGCAACGGAGCAGCACGCAAAGAACAGGTCCGTTCGATGGTCGTGCATCTCCTGAGGCTCTCGAGCGTTCCCGAGCCGACGGACATCTCGGATGCACTGGCGTTGGCGCTGACATATGCGAATATCCGCGACCACGAACGGCGGCTGCCGAAGATTGCCAAACTGCGGCGGTGAAGAAGAAGCGCCGTGTTCTCTAAGATCCGAGGCAAGATCGTCGAGCGAGGCGAGTCCTCTGTTTTGCTCGAAGCGGGCGGTTTGGCGTACGAAATAACACTGCCGCCGTGCATCATCGACAAGGTCTTCCAAGCGGATCAAAACGACGTATCTTTAGAAGTACACTCCGTGTTAAACATGGAAGGCAACAGCGGCAAATTTTCATTCTACGGTTTCACCAACGCAATCGAGCGGGAGTTCTTCGAGGCCCTGCTAAGCGTTGCCAGTATCGGTCCGAAGTCCGCGGCGCGCGCGTTCTCTCTTCCCATGGCCCGTATCGCGGCGGCGATCGATGAAGGCGATCACGCCTTCTTGCGCACGTTGCCGGGGATCGGCCAGCAGAAGGCACGGGACATTGTTGCCAAACTGCAGGGCAAGGTTGCGCGTTTCTTGCTGATCCGGGAGGCGCAAGCCACCCCCGGGCCGGCTATTCCCGACTTCGCGGGTGAGGCGCTGGCGGTGCTGTTGCAGCTCGAATACAAACGAGCCGAAGCTGAAGCGATGATTCGACAGACGATCGACGCGGCGCCGAAGATCGACAATGCAGAGGCACTGTTAGCGGAAATCTACCGGCGGAAGGCCCTAGCGAGTGCCTGAGGATGCCCGCAAGAAGATGCTGGGGCCGGAAGATGTTTCACCGGAGCGCGTGATTGATCCGCAAGTTTCGCTGGAGGACGAAGTATACGTCGCTTCGCTGCGCCCACGCTCGTTCGACGAGTACGTCGGACAGACGACCGTCGTCGAGAATCTAAAGATTGCTATCGACGCGGCGCGCCGGCGCGGCGAACCGCTCGACCACATTCTTTTCTACGGGCCGCCGGGTCTAGGCAAAACCACCCTGGCCTCCTTGATCGCGCGCGACATGGGTCAAGCGTTGCGCCCCACGTCCGGGCCGACGCTCGAGAAGCCGAAGGATCTAGTCGGCATCCTCACGGCGCTCGAAGAGGGCGATATTCTCTTCATCGATGAGATCCACCGGTTAGGGCGCGTGGTCGAAGAGTTTCTCTATCCCGCCATGGAGGATTATCAGATCGACTTTATCGTCGACCGGGGCGCCTACGCGAAAACGCTCAAGCTCCCGTTGAAACGATTCACGCTGGTGGGCGCGACAACGCGCGCCGGCATGCTCTCCGGTCCGCTACGCGAGCGTTTCGGGATTACTTACCACCTCGATTACTACTCGGCCGCAGAACTTACGCGCATTGTCGTACGGTCGGCCGGCGTCTTGGGCGTCCCGATCGATGAAACCGGCGCGCACATGATTGCCGCGCGCAGCCGGGGCACTCCCCGCATCGCAAACCGTTTGTTGCGCCGGGTGCGCGATTTTGCCCAGGTGCGCGCCAAGGGCCACGTTGATGGGCCGGTGGCTGACGAGGCACTAAAACGAGAAGGCGTCGACAATCTGGGACTGGACCGTCTGGACCGCGCTTTTCTGCGTACGATCATCGAGCACTACGGCGGCGGCCCTGTCGGCATGGCTGCCATTGCGGCCACTCTGACCGAGGACGCCGAAACGCTCGAAGATGTTGTGGAGCCCTACCTCTTAAAGGAAGGCTTCGTTGCGCGCACCGCCAGCGGGCGAAGGGCTACGGCGGCAGCCTACGCGCACTTTGGCCGACAACCCGCAGGCGGAGCCATGCAGGAGCGGTTGTTGTGAGGCGCTCGCAATTCTTGCTGGCGACCGGCGCTGCGCTGGGGTGTTTGCCGCGCATGGCGCGCGCGGGTGCCTGCTCGGAGGATTCGGGCGCATCCATCCGAGTGCTGCTGGGGCGAGGAATGGCCAATCGGATGGACGATTGCTCATTTTCATTCGGTACGCGCACGTACCGCGGGACCTTCGCAAGCACGGCGGATGGTGAAATTGTAAACACAATTCCGCTTGAGGAGTATCTCTACGGCGTTGTGCCGATGGAGGTGCCCCACAGTTGGCCGCAAGCCACGCTGCAGTCCCAAGCCATCCTCTCGCGCACCTTTGCGCTTGCGCGCACGAACCCAGCGCGCTACTACGACGTCGTCGCATCGCAGGGCGACCAGGCCTACGGCGGTTTGGATGCGGAGCACCCGGAAACCAGCGCTGCGGTTTCCGCCACCGGGGGACAGGTACTGACGTTTGACGGCGACCAGGCCACGGTCGCGTATATGTCGTGTTGCGGCGGCCATACCGAGTCGGCGGCCGAGGCGTGGATCGGCGGAAGTTCTGCGCCCTACTTGCGTGGCGTGGTCTGCGCATACTGCGCCGATGCCCCAGATTTTCAGTGGCAGAGAGACATCCCGCTTGGGAGCGCGCGAAATGCCTTCAGTGATCTTTGGAGCATCGCAAACGAGGATTTACGATCGGTGCAGATCATGTCGGCCGATCCAAGCGGTCGCGCGCGCACGATTCGCTTTAGCAGCTCGGCCGGCGGCTTTGAGGTCAGCGGACGCGAATTCCGCCGCCGCTTAGGCGCGGTTGCGGTTCGCAGTCTCCTCATCCATTCGATTCAGGTCGATGCGGCCGCGGCATCCTTAACCATCGAAGGTTCCGGCCGCGGCCACGGAGTCGGTCTGTGCCAGTGGGGCGCGCGGGCTCTGGGGGCGGCCGGACATCGGGTCCCCGACATTCTGAACTTTTACTTTCCGGGCACGGCGCTGCGAAATGGCTAAGCTGCGGCGTCTATGACCGGCCGGCGCGCCGGTGATTACGATTTCGAGCTTCCGGCGGACCTTATCGCGCAAGACCACGCGCATCCGCGCGACGCTTCCCGCTTGCTGATCATGCGGGGCAGCGAATTGGTTGATGCGTGCTTCGCCGATCTGCCGGAGTTCTTGCAGTCAGGGGATGCGCTCGTGCTCAATGAGACGCGGGTCATACCGGCGCGGCTGGTCGGGGAGCTCGCGAGCCACACTAAAATCGAGATCCTCTTGCTGCATCCGGCACGGTTGCCGCGTTACGACGGCCGCGCATCGCGCTGGCGCGCGCTGGTTAAGCCGGCCCGGCGAGCGCGAATGAATCAAGAAATCTACTTTGGCCAAGTCGGATCCGCACGCGTGATCGGAGTGCAAGAAAATGGAATGCGCGAGATCGAGTTTTCCTTAGAAGTTCCGTTCGCCCGCTTCTTGGAGGAGTGGGGGCAAGTGCCGTTGCCACCTTATATTCGAAATGACTCGCGGCAAGCTCGTCAGGATTATCAAACTGTGTTCGCCCGCGTCCCGGGCAGCGTGGCCGCGCCGACGGCGGGTCTGCATTTCACCGCGGGGCTCTTAGAGCGTTTGAGCGCGCGAGGAGTTGATATCCTGAAAATCGTTCTGGACGTCGGACTTGGCACGTTCCGGCCGATGCGAACCGAATCACTTGACGACCACGTGATGCACGCCGAGAGTTACGCGATTCCCGCCGAAACGGCGGTCGCGCTGCATCGTGTCAAATCCGAAGGACGACGCGTCATCGCCGTCGGCACGACGGTGGTGCGCGCGCTGGAAGGATGCATCTCCGAATGTGGGGAGCTGAAGGCGGGCCCGGGCATCACGAATCTTTTCATCACTCCCGGCTTCCGTTTTCGCATGGTCGACGCGCTGATTACGAACTTCCACCTGCCCCGCTCGACGCTGCTGGTTTTGGTTTCGGCCTTTGCGGGAGGCGCGCGTGTGGTGCGCGCTTACCGGCATGCGGTCACGCGGCGGTACCGGTTCTTCTCATTTGGCGATGCAATGCTGATCTTTCCATGACGGGCGCCTACCGTTGGCGGTGGTGGTTTCCGTGTTCGCGCGACTTGCTATGGCCGCACGTTTCTGATACGGATTCGATGAATCGCCAAGCTGGGTTGCCGCCAGTAAATTACGAGTATCAGCCGCTGGTGGAAGGCGGAAGCCGCACGCGGGCGAGCATTCGCTACGGACCGGTGCGGGTCGAATGGTTCGAACCGGCGTTTGAATGGACGGCGCCGCAGAGTTACGCGATCGAGCGCCATTACGTGAGCGGGCCGCTCCGAGTCTTCAAGAGCCGCACAGTCTTGCTCGAGGAGCTCCAAGGAACGGCGGTCGAGATGAACGTGGAGATGCAGGCGCGCAACCTGCTGGGGGCGATGGCCTTGCCCGTCTTGGCACAGATCGGACGACGCGGCGCCGACCGCGCTTTGCGTTCTGCCTTCCGGCAGACGCAGAAAGCGAAGCCCGAGCCTACAAGCGTTCCCCGGCTCTTCGGGCGCGAACAACTGCGCGCCGCCGGCTTCGGCACGCAATTGTTGGACAAGCTCGCGCGGTTTGCCGATGACTCCGACGATCGTGACCTCGCCAAGATACGCGCGTACGAAGTCGCCGACAAGTGGGTTGAAAGCCGCCAGACGGTTTTGCGGCTTTTCTTACACGCGACGCGCGTGGGCATCTTCAACCTGTCATGGGATGTCCTGTGTCCCAGTTGTCGCGGCACGAAGCAATCGGTCGATACGCTGAGTAAATTGGGCCCGGCGGTTCATTGCGATGCCTGTAATATTCAGTTCGGCCCGCAGTTCGACCGCTCGGTTGAGGTAACGTTCAACGCGCACCCCTTGGGCAAGGGCGTGGAGACGCCCACCTACTGTTTGGCAGGTCCGCACATGAGCCGTTACGTCGCCGCACAGGTTCCGGTTGCGGCTCACGGCGCGAGCGACATGTCGGTGCGCGTTCTGCCCGGCCACTATGCGGCCAACGCGCTAGCACTTTCACAACAAGCGTTCGAAGTGCGCTCCGGCGCGCCGGTGCAACCACTGCACGTACAGCTCGGTGCGCGCGGCGTCCTGGACATTCCGCCCGTGATTGCCGGCGAATTGCTGCAAATGCAGATTGAAAACACATTGGATCACGAACTACTCTTCCGTATCGAGCGCCTGGAGTGGCCCGACACGATCGTCACCGCCGCCGACATCACGGCCATGCAAGAGTTTCGCTCTCTGTTTTCCAGCGAAGTCCTGGCGCCAGGGCTGCAGCTGAGCATCCGGCAGATGAGCGTGCTGTTTACCGATCTCGTCGGTTCGACGGAGCTTTACTCAAAGACGGGGGACGCGCCGGCATTTCGCCTCGTCACCGACCATTTCGAGCAGCTACGCGAGGTCATCGCACGCTATGACGGGGCCATCGTAAAGACCATTGGCGATGCAGTTATGGCCGTCTTCCGCGATTCCGGACAGTGCTTGGAAGCGGCGCTGCGCCTTCCGGCCGCGGTGGGATCCGTGCTGTCGGAGACGGCTGCTTTAGTGCTCCGGGTTGGTTTTCACTCCGGCCCGTGCATTGCGATGCAGGCAAACGGCCGCCTCGACTACTTCGGGACGACGGTAAACTTAGCTTCGCGGCTCGAGCATGAAGCTGGCCCCAGCGAAGTCGCGTTCTCGGCAGCAACGGGGACGTTTCCCCATCTGGAGGCCGTCATCCAGAAGTATTCACTTCAACCGCGCCGGGAGCGGGCCGTTATCAAGGGGTTCGCGGAGCCGGTCGGCGTGCTGAAGGTACCGGCATTTAAAGCCAGCCCCACCGGCTAAAGGAGTCCACACTGCCTGGAAGGAGCCCTCGTGCGCGAACAGTTCACCGCCTTTGCTCGAGCTATGTACCGCTTCGCTTCAAGTCCCTTGGCCACTAGCGCGGCGTTCGTCGTCGTGCTCGTTTGGCTGCTGGCGGGACCACGCTTGAGCTATTCAACCACGTGGCAACTCGTGATGACCACGGTCTCGAGCATCGTAACCTTCCTTATGGTGTTCGTCCTCAACCACGCACAGAATCGCGACACGCTGGCAGTAAACGCAAAGCTGGATGCCCTGATTATGGCGCTCGAATCTGCCGATAACCGAATGGTCGGGTTGGAGCACCGGGACACCAAGGAAGCCAGTGCCATCCATGAAGAGATCAAGAGCGCGATTGAGGGAGAATTGTAGTGCCGGCAAGCGACATACCGAACTTCGCCTGGTTTACTCCGTGACTCGCTCGCGGCGGGCAGCCGGGCGACACGCAGTATGCGCAATTGGAGGCACTAGGCGTGCGAACCATCGTTAACTTGCGCACGGATCCAAAAGCCAAGAACCTCAGCGATCCCGGAGGGACGTTACGCCCCGTGCACCTGCCGGTCCGCGACGGCCACGCCCCGACGAAAGAACAAGCGCTCGAGTGGCTCAACCTCTGCGTATCCGCGGCGCGGCCGATGTTCATACACTGCCACGAGGGCCGCGGACGAACCGGCACGTTCTGCGCGCTCGTGCGGTTGGCGCAGGGCTGGGATATTGAGCGCGCGATTGCAGAAGAGATCCAGTTGTACGAGTTCGAGGCCGAAAAGGACTGGCGCCAATTAGACTTCCTGCGCGATTTTGCAAGCGAAGTTGCCCGCGGACTTAGGATTCCGCATCTAGACGGCGCGGCGCAACCGTGAGCGAGCGCGAATTGGTGTAGAAGACCAAACCTGGAGCGGCGCGTGGGCGCTTGCGTACGTATTTGCGCGGCGCGTAGTCGACGGTGACCTTTGAGATTTCGCGGCCTTTGGAGTAACCGGCTGCCAGCGCTGCGGCTAATGCGATATCTTGGTCGGGCGGGACGTTCCTGTCGTCGCGTTGCAGGATGACGTGCGCCCCGGGCATGCCACGCACGTGAAACCAGAGGTCGTTCGGCCGCGCTATACCAAAGGTCAGCTCCGCGTTCTCCAAAGGCGAGCGTCCGATCAGAATGCGGGATCCGGCTGGGGAGCGGTGCAGCAGGCGCGTGCGCTTTCTCCGCAACGGGTCGCGATTCGCCGTACGCCGCGCGGGTGACATTGCTTGTGCAACGTCGTCAATATCCTCATCGCGCGCTCGCTCCACTTCCCATTCGAGGGTTTCGAGGCCCGCCAGGGTTTCGTCGAGTGCGGCAATACGGGTTCGTACGTGTGGGAAAGAACTCGCGATTTTGCGATACTTTGCAAACACTTCGACCGCTCGTTGCTTTTGCGGCTCCCGTTCTGCTTCAGGGATGGCGTGCAACGAAGCAAAAATGGCGTCGCCCTCTGCACGCAACGAATCGCGCTGCGCCGAGTCCGCCAGTTTCGCGCGCAACGCCGTTCGCTCGGCCGTGGCTCGCTCTCTTCGCAGTGCAAGTGCGGCGGCAAGTTGACGACGGCGGACGGTCGCACCATCGTGGCTGGATTTTGCCAGAGTTTGGCGGCGCATCTCACCGAGCAGCGGCAGGAGGCGCGGCGCGGTTTCGTGCCTTTCCGGCACGTTCGGGAGCGGCACTACATGCGCTTGCACGAGCGCGCCGATCGCATCGCGATAGACGTGCAGAGGGGCCAACGCATCCTGGGCGGCTGCAATGTCCGTGATAACGGCCGGATCGTCCGTAAGTCCCCGCAGAAGCGGCGGAATCGCTTGCGCGCGCAGCGGCGGCGGTTCGTAAAGCTCGCCCGCCGTTATCGTGCGTGCGCCATCGGCCGCGCCGGAAAACTCTTTTAAGGCGCTTACGACGACGTTGTCTTTCAATAGAATCGCGTTGCCGTATCTTGGCACCAGTTCGGCGACCAACGCCAACTCGGCGGCAATACCAAAACGCGACCGCGCCGCGAAGAGAAAACGGATTAGGCGGTCTCCATCGCGCGACTGCACGTCACTTAGCGTCATACCGTGCAGCGCGTCGCCCGCCGCACGGGCGAAGCCGAAACCCCGCCCCAGCGATGCGAGGCCGTCTTCGAGCGTAACGAGCGGCGTGGGAGCGAAGAGATCGAAAGCCAGCGTGAAGCTGCGGTTGCCTCTGCGCAGCGCGATGGCGAAACGGCCATCGGAATGAAGGCCCGCAGCATGAACCCGCGTTCCCCGGCACTCCTCTCGCAGCTCGAGCGCGAGGCGCCGGATGAGGACCCAGTCCGTGTACACAAAGAGGGCGGATTCGAGGCGGGTGGGAATGCCACTTGTTTCCACTCTGCAGTTTGGAGAATCTCGTGTTCGGCCCGGGTCTGCTTTTCGTCGTCTCGGGGCCTTCAGGGGCCGGCAAAGACACACTGGTTGGCGCCCTGCGGGCCCGGATGCCGCGCCTGAAGTACTCCGTTTCGGCCACGACGCGGGAACCGCGGGCCGAAGAATCCGACGGCGAAGACTATTTCTTTCTTTCGCACGGTGAGTTCAAGCGGCGGCAAGCGGCCAATGAATTCTTGGAATATCGCGAGTACAACGGCCACCTGTACGGAACGCCGCGCGATTTTGTCGAGAAGATGCTGATGGAAGGCTACGACCTGATTATGAAGCCCGAGGTGAACGGCGCGCTCTCGATCAAGTCGACTTTCCCCGATGCGGCCCTGATCTTCTTGCTTCCGGACAAGTTCTCGCACCTGCGGGGCCGCCTACTGGCGCGTAGGACGGAAACGAATGACGAGATCGCCCGGCGTCTGGAGATTGCGCACGAGGAGATGAAACATATCGGGCAGTTCGATTACCTGCTCATCAACGAAGATCGGCGCTCGGACGAGGCGGTTAGCGATCTGGAAGCCATCGTCCGGGCAGAACGCTTTCGCATCCACCGTTGGGGCGAAGATTCAATAAGAAAGTTGGAACACTCATGAGCGACTCAGTTTTCGGCGATTTGGACGAGATGCTAACCCACGTAGACTCGAAGTTTACACTGGTGAACGTGGCGACCAAGCGCGCGAAACAACTCAACAACAATCCGGATGCCGCGCTGACCGACGTGCGCAATCCCAATAAGCCTATTTCCACCGCGTTGAACGAAATCGCAGCTGGAAAAATCGACTACACGCGCGTTAAGGACGGCATTAAGTAAGCCGGGTATCGTAAGGCATATATGTGCGGAATCGTCGGCTACATCGGCGAGCGCGACAGCGTCCCGATTATCATGGAATCCCTCCAGCGGCTCGAATACCGCGGTTACGATAGCGCCGGCATTGCGGTAATCAATTCCAGCGGAGAACTATCCGGCAGCAAGGCCGAGGGGAAGCTCTCGCGCCTGGCTGAACGGTTGCGCAACGGGGAGCGCCTTACGGGCAAAGTTGGTATCGGGCATACCCGATGGGCAACGCACGGACGCCCTTCCGATGCAAACGCGCACCCGCACCTGGATTGCACCGGACGAATCGGTGTCGTTCACAACGGCATCATCGAAAACTACGCCTTGCTGCGTGCGGGCCTGCTGGAACGCGGGCACGCCTTTCGCAGCGAAACCGATACCGAGGTCCTTGCGCACCTCATCGAAACGCACTACACCGGGAATATCGAAGACGCGGTGCGGCGAACGCTGCGCGAAGTACGCGGCGCCTACGCGCTCGGCGTGATCTCTTCCGACGACCCAGAGCACTTGATCTTTGCGCGCAACGGCGCCAGCCCGCTGGTGGTGGGCATCGGCGAGGGCGAAATGTTTGTCGCTTCCGATACGCCTGCAATTCTACAGTACACGCGCAAAGAGATCATCTTGCAGGAAGGGGAGATGGTTGTCGTCGGCCGCGATGCCTACCGGCTCATGGATTATGCCGGCGAGCCGGTCGAACGCGAAGTCCTACAGATTACCTGGGACGCCGCTCAAGCCGAAAAAGCCGGCTTCAAGCATTTCATGCTCAAAGAGATCTACGAACAACCCAATGTGATCAAGGAAACGTTGGCAGGCAGGATCGATGAGAGCAATGACGTCCAGCTCGGCACGGAAATCGGGTGGGACAAAAAACTGCCGGAAGCGATCACAAAAATTGCGATCACCGGCTGCGGCACCGCTTACCATGCCGGCCTCGTCGGACAGTATCTCCTACGCTCGCTCGTACATTTGCCAGTGGAAATGGAATTGGCCAGCGAGTTTCGGTATGGAGACCCGGTTATCGATCCGTCCGCCCTGACCATCGCCATGTCGCAGTCGGGGGAAACGGCCGATACCGTCGAGGCCGTCAAGATCGCCAAAGCGCAGCGCTCAACGGTGCTTGGAATTTGCAACGTGGTGGGATCGCACCTTACCCGCTTGGCGGACGGCACGCTCTTCACGCGGGGAGGCCCCGAGATTGGGGTAGCCGCTACCAAGACTTACGTTTCTCAAGTGACCGCCATGACGCTCCTTGCGCTCTATTTGGCGCGCCTGCGAAAAACCGCTCCCCTCGAGCGCTTGCGCCAAATCGCCGACAACACGAAGCTTCTTCCGGCGGCGATCGACGTCGTGCTCAACTCCTCCGACAGTATCAAAGCGGTTGCAAAGAAGATTCGCAAAGCTGACTCGATGCTGTTCATCGGACGGTACATAAACTTCCCTACCGCCTTGGAGGGCGCGCTCAAGCTGAAAGAGATCTCCTACATTCACGCCGAGGGCTACGCCGCAGGCGAAATGAAACACGGACCGATCGCGCTGCTGGACGCGCGGGTGCCGGTCGTGGGGATCATGACCGAAGGTCGGGTGCGCGAAAAAATTCTCTCGAACATTGCGGAATCGCGGGCTCGCGAAGCGCCGATCGTGGTTGTCGCGAACTATGGGGACGAAGAGGCCAAGGCGATCGCCGACCACGTTTTTTGGGTGCCCACCGTCGATGAGTTACTATCGCCGATCGTCAACGTCATTCCGTTGCAATTGCTCGCCTATCACATCGCCGATATTGAAGGCAAGGATGTCGATCAGCCCCGCAACTTAGCGAAAACCGTGACGGTTGAATAATGCTTGATGGAAGAAGGATGAACGAATGACCTACGCCTTGGGACTGCTGCTGGTCCGCCTCATCATTGGGCTTGGCATCGCCATCCATGGCTCGCAGAAGTTGTTTGGATGGTTTGGGGGCTATGGGATCACGGGCACGGGCGGCTTCATGGAGTCCCTGGGATTTCGGCCCGGCCACATCTTTGCGATGGCTGCCGGCTTCGGTGAATTCGTCGGCGGAATACTGACGCTACTCGGTTTTCTCGGTCCGGTCGGACCGGCGCTCATCATCGCCACCATGCTGGTGGCAATCTTCACGGTCCACATCAAGAATGGTTTTCTGGCCGAACATAAGGGGTTTGAAATGCCCCTGCTCTACATCGCGGGCGCGTTGGCGGCCGCGTTCACTCCGGGCAACACGCTGAGTCTCGACAGCGCCATGGGAATTGCGCCGTTCCACGATGGCACGTCGATTTGGATCGTTGTTGCAGCCGCCGTCGTGGCGGCTGTCGCAAACTTTCTGCTACGCCGTACTGGCCCGGCCCAAGGCGCCCCCACCTAAGAGCGGCTTAAGAAGGGGCCGCGGCGCGTCCACGGTCCGCAGTCCCTTGCGAGCCCACCCTTTGGCCCACACCTGGGGCAGGGCAGGGTCATTCCCTCTTTGGGTGTGCCTGTACATCGTCGAGCGGTTGCGACCGGTATGAGCCGAGTCCGTGCCGGCCTGCACCAAGCCGCCCCGGGCAGAACAAGCAACTAGCGCAGCGAGCGAAAGGCCCAAGATCAGCTATGCTACGAGTGCGCGGGTCCATAAATGCCCTGTTTCCAATAAGAGAGCTAAGCATAAGGCACGGCGCGCCCGCTCGTAGCCAATTTTTGGTGGGTTTTTTGGGCCGAGGTTGACGTGTGAGGCGGAAAGGCTAGCCCGTTATACTTGCCTCGCGCGCGTAGTTTAGGGCAGCTTAACGCGAGGAAATCACCCATTTCATGCGCTGGGCCGGTCTATCGATGAACCGGACAGCGGTTTGCTGGTTCTCGCGTCCTTCGCGGCGGCTATGTGAAAATCGTCGATCGCGACGGTCCCTGCGAACTTGCGCAGCTGGTTGTCAAACCACGCGCATAGATCGTTTTCGGGAAGTTGCGATTTATGCGCCGCATTGATCGCGGTCGCAGCCGATCTTTCGCTTAACCGCAGCGCGCCGGCCATTCCGCGGGCGAATTCGAAGATGCCGATACAATCCTCGCGCACTGCGCCGCGTCCAGCAGGCTGGGGATGCGCCCCGCGATGATGAGGACGAAAGGCGATCTGCGTCCGGTCGGGGAGCCAGGCTCCCGGGAATAAGGGTCGGGCGCATTTTGAAAAGGTTAATCCTGCCTGGCGGGCGGGTCCTACCGCACGCGTAAGCAGTATCGTGCCTGTGATACAATGGAGCAACGCCAACCGTTTACGGGTGGCGCAACCTTCACATAGCGACCTGCGGAAGCGATGACGGAAAAACGAACCGGCAACACGATCGAAGTTATCGGCCTGGGCGGCGAACTTGACGTCACGCAAAAGCAGGCGCTTACAGCGCGCTTGAGTGGGGCCGGCAATGCCGAGATCACGATCGTGGATCTCTCAGCCGTGACCTATATCGATTCGGCGGCACTCACCGTATTTATCGAACACTTGAAAGAGGCGCAGCGCAGCAGCCGCGACTTGCGCTTCATCGTTGCGCGTGCCCAGCCGATCCACCGCATCTTTGAAGTCACCGGGCTTACCCGGCTCTTTAAGCTTTACGAGAACCAGGAGCAGGCCAAACGCGGCTAGGGCCAAGAAAGCGCTTCCGATGACTCGCGCCGACGGCCGCGCTCCCGAAGAGTTGCGGCCCATAACCATCGAACCCGAATTCTTGAAGTTCGCCGAAGGCAGTGCGCTCATCAGCGTCGGTAACACGCGCGTGCTTTGTGCCGCGAGCCTCGACCAAAAGGTGCCCCCATGGATGAAAGGGCGCGGCACGGGATGGGTAACTGCGGAGTACTCGATGCTCCCCCGCGCTACGCAGGACCGTACCGTGCGCGAGGTAGCCAAGGGGCGTATTGGAGGCCGCACGCATGAGATCCAGCGGATCATCGGACGCGCGCTCCGCGCCGTTACCGATATGAGACGCCTTGGCGAACGCACGATTTGGCTGGATTGTGACGTGCTGCAAGCCGACGGCGGGACGCGCACGGCAGCGGTGACGGGCGCGTACGTCGCGCTCGCGCTCGCGCTAATGAAATCGTTCGACGTGCGAGATGCCGGTACGTGGCCCTTACGCTGTCAGATTTCGGCGACAAGCGTTGGCTTCGTGGACGGAGTTGCCGTCCTAGATCTTCCCTACGAAGAGGACAGCCGGGCAGAAGTGGATATGAACGTCGCCATGACGGACACGGGCAAATTCGTGGAGATTCAGGGAACCGCCGAGACGCTGGCCTTCGATCGCTCGCAGCTCGACGAGATGCTCGCACTCGCCCAAAGCGGCGCCGCGCAGCTCTTTACGCTGCAACGCAAGACGCTCGAGCCATTCGGCTTCGGAACCTTGGTGCATGCCGGTTGACGCCGCATTACGCGCCTTCGTCGCGATCGTGGGCGGATTCTACATTACCGAGAAACGCGCTAAGCATGCACAACGACAGATGGAAACGGCGCTGCAAAACGGACAACCGGATGCAGGCACGGTACGGCAATACTTTGAGACGATGGACCGGTACTTCAGCGGTTTCGAAGCCGAAGCGCGTGGACATCTCCGTGCGGTTGACCGCCGCCTGGAGAATGTAAACCAAATGCATTTCAATCTCGCTGCCGAACGCGCCGTTGCGGTCAAGCGCATTGAGCTAACCCAAAACGTCCTCGGCCAACTCAAAGGGCTTGCGTCATCCGAGCGCCTTCTAAAATGAACATGCAACTTCTCGCGCCCACGCGGCATCGTGCTAATTTCGAAATGATGAGCGCGCGTTCTGTTCTGGCGTCTGCGCCGAAGCGTCCGTCGGGGAATCGTAGCGTGTGCAAAATGATGCCGCGCTCCGTGGTTTGGGGGCCCCAGCTCGGCTGGGGAGCGCCCCTCGACAAACTCGGGAAAAGCTGCGCCGGGCGAAGCGCCTTCTAGAATGAAAATGCTTGAAGATTTCGGCAAGGGCACGACGCAGTTTTTCGAATATGCGGGCGGCTTAACCGAACTGGGCGGCGAGTCGCTCTCATTCATTGGCAAGCTGAAGATCCGCGTTACGGAAACCATCAAGCAGTGCTATCTTCTCGGCTTGCAATCCCTGATCATCGTGATTCTTACCTCGCTCTTCACTGGAATGGTTTTCTCTTTAGAGTCCGCGCAGCAAGCAGTGTCGTACGGATTCGGAAATCTCGTTGGAAGCGCCGTGGCTTACACCTCAGCTCGGGAATTGGGCCCGATGCTTTCGGCGGTGGTGGTTGCGGGCCGGGTCGGGGCCGCAATCGCCGCCGAGATCGGCTCGATGGTGGTAACGGAGCAGATCGAAGCCCTTCAGTCGCTCGGTCTTGCGCCCGCGCGCTTCCTGGTCGTTCCGCGACTGCTGGCTCTCATCATCATGTTGCCACTTCTGGCAGTCTTCGCGGATGTCGTTTCAATCGGCGGTGGCGCGTGGATTGCGAACACGTACGCACACATCAGCTACGATTCTTTCATGTCGTCGGCGCGCCAGACCGTTGGGTTTCAGGACATCCTCAAAGGGCTCTCCAAGTCGGTCGTTTTCGGCATTATCATCGCGCTGGTTGGAGCATACCAGGGGCTCGGAACCCGCGGCGGGGCGGCCGGCGTTGGGAAAGCGACCACCGGTGCGGTTGTCATCTCGATCATCTTAATTTTCGTTTCTAACTTCATTCTGTCGTACATTTTGTTCGGTAACAGCCATTGAGCAACGTCATCGCGCGCCTCGACGACGTCTCGATGAATTACGGCGAGCGTGTCGTGTTGCAAAACTGTTCGCTGGACGTGGTCGAAGGTGCCATTACGTGCATCATCGGGCTATCGGGCGCGGGCAAGTCGACGATCCTGCGCCTGCTCAACGGGTTGCGAAAGCCCGAGAGCGGACACGTCTACGTCAAAGGCACCGATATCTGCCATATGCCCGAGCACGAGCTCATCAATTTTCGCAGCGCGATCGGCTTTGCTTTTCAGTTTGCCGCACTCTTCGACAGCATGACGATCGGCGAGAACGTTGCGCTTCCGTTGCGCGAGAACACTTCGATGTCCGAAAGTGAGATCGAAAAGACAGCCCGGGGCACCCTCGAGAGCGTCGGGCTGGAGAACAACTATGACAACTTCCCTAGCGAGCTCTCAGGCGGAATGCTCAAGCGCGCGGGCTTTGCCCGCGCCGTGGTGACGAATCCGGCGATCGTGCTTTACGACGAGCCGACCACGGGCCTGGATCCCATCATCACGCACCTTCTGACAGATACCATCAAGCGCTTGCGCGCCCAGCTTAACGGCACCGCGGTGGTGATCTCACACGACCTTCAGAGCATCTTCATGATGGCCGACTATGTGGCGATGCTCTTCGAGGGCGCGATCATCGCCTACGATTCCGTTACGAAAATCCGAGCGTCGATGAATCCGATCGTCCAGCAGTTTCTCCAGGGCAGCGAGGTAGGCCCGATACCCTTATGAAAGGTACATTTGCATGACACGACAGGCCCAGGTCGGCATCTTTGCAATCCTCGCGCTGCTCCTGCTGTTCGGGGTTTTCTTCGTGATCACCGACTTTGCGACGCGCCACACCGGCTATCGGGTCGGCATCCATTTCAACTCAGCAGCCGGCTTGCACTCGGGCGCCCTCGTGTACTTTAGCGGCGTTACCGTCGGCACGGTCGATTCGATTGCGCTCCTGGGCGATAACACCGTAGACGTCATCTTGGCGATCAACCGAGACGTCGACATCCCGCGCGACTCCAAATTTCTGATTCAAGCGCCCCTGACGGGAGATCCGAGTTTGGTGATCGTGCCGCCATTGCCGAAGGCACGGCCGGTCGGCATGCTTGGACCCACGCCAGCGCCCGCGGCCGTTCCTGTTTTGGAACGGCGCGTGTTGCCGGTGGAAGAGCAACCGCAAGGGACGAACACCGCCACCATTGCCGATCTGCTCGAACAGGGTCAAGGCGAGGTCAAACGGCTCGATTCGATGCTCGCAGAACTCTCACGCCGCGAACCGGCGCTACTCAACACCATGCAATCCGCTCTGACCAACGCCAACGACTTAACGATCACGGCCAATCGGTCGGTCCAGCAGCTTTCGGCGCAGGCGCTTCAGATCGCCGACACCATGCAGACTAGTTTGGGTCAAGCCAGCGCGAACGTTGTGGCGTTAACCGGCACGTTGAATTCAACCGTTTCCTCCAATTCCGGTAAAGTGGACGCGTTACTGACCACACTCAACCATACGGCCACATCGCTCAATTCGTCGGTCGATTCGCTCAAGACCTTAGCCACCAACCCCACGCTCAAACAGAATATCGTTGCAACCACGCAAAACATCGCGGATACGACCAAGACCATCGCGTATCTCACCAATGATCTGCGCCAAATTACGGGCAATCCGCAAACCCAAGGTCAGTTGCGCGACACGGTGGCGCAAATCGATGCCGCGTCGCAGAAAGCAAACTCCTTGCTCGCCAGTCTCGGCGGCACCAGCAGCGTTCCCGGCATAGACGCAAATGCGACACCGTATCCGGTCATCTATCCGCCGGGCAAGCCGGGCGCTCCCTATCCCAGCGCGGCTCCCATCCCGCCATCCAAGGGCACGACGGCGAGCAACGTGCCGGGAAACTTCAAGAACAAACTCGGTAGTCTGGTGAAGAATCTCTACGCAGTGCAAATTCGCGTCGGGGAACTGAACCCCGAGAGCGTGCGCACCGGGAACCTCAACCCGCTGCTGTCGGCGGATCGTGGCCCGCAAACGGATTTTAACGTCATCCTGCTGCCCAAAGGTAACACCAGTTTCATGGCTGGGGTCAACGACATCGGGGCGCGAACGACGTACAACCTAGCGGCAATCGGCAGTTTGGGAAATGGCATTCGCGTGGGCGGGGGCATTCTCTATTCGCGTTTGGGAGTGCTCGGCTCGTTCGAGCACAACCATCTTGGGCTCGAAGGACGGCTCTACGATCTGCGCCGGCCGACGCTGGACGCCTATCTCAATGCCGATGTGGCACCGTCGGCGCGTTTATTCTTTGGTGAACGCGACGTGACGCGCGCCGTGCGTCGTACGGTTTTTGGATTGCAGTTGCAGTTCTAAACGCACCAAACACATGAGCTCCAGCTCTCCTCCAAGGGTCGGCATAATCGGGGCCGGAGCCATGGGCACGCTCTTTGGTTACCACCTAGCTAGTCGCTGCACGGTAACGATGATGGACCGCAATACGGCGGTACTCGACGCGATTGCGCACAGCGGCCTTTCCATAAACGACGGTGAGTCGCAAGCGGTCGCTACTTCTCGCTCCTCCTCTGCGCTGTATAACTCGTCGGTATTGTTTCTGTTCGTTAAGGCCGTGGATACGCTACAGGCACTGCGCCCATTTGCAGGAGAACTCAATCCTTCAACGCCCGTGGTGTCGTTGCAAAACGGGGTTGGCAACGAAGATGCAATCAAGACCGCGCTGGGCGGTGCCGTCCCCGTTGTGCTGGGCATAACGACCGAGTCCGCCTTTAGTCTCTCGGCCGGGCACGTACGCAACTCGAAGAGCGGGGCAACCATTTTAGGCTCCGGAGGCGCCTCGCCCGAAACCTCGCGCTGGGTCGCCGAACTGCTTTCCACCAGTGGATTACAAACCTCGGTGGTCTACGACATCCGGCCGCACTTATGGGGGAAACTTGTCGCCAACGCCGCGATCAATGCCGTGAGCGCACTTCTCGATTGCGAGGTAGGCGCGATTCCCGCCAACTCGGACGCAGCACGGCTCTCCCAAGCGATTGCACGCGAGGCGGCGCAAGTGGCCGCGGCCCTGCATATTAATCTGCCGTTCTCGGATCCGTGGTCGTACATAACCGAGATCATCGCGATCGGGGCCGCCGACAAGAGTTCGATGGCTCTTGATTTAGAGTCCGGGCACCGCTCCGAAATCGACCACATAAACGGGGCGGTCCTGGCGGCCGGACGCCGGGTCGGCATACCGACACCATACAACGAGGCGGTCGCGCGTTTGATCAAGGCCAAGGAGACGCTCCGCCACGCTGCGTTCGCTACATCTGCGGGGTGAGCTTGAGCAACCGGATGTCTCCGTCGAGCACGTGAACGACGATGGACCGGGCGCCACCACCGTTGATCGGCGCAGCGATGGTCTCCGAGTTCCCATTGGATGTGCCGCGTAGTTCGAAGTCCGTAAAGATGGTTCCGCGGCCGGTATGTAAGCGCACGTGTGCGCGCGCTTGCGCCGGCACGTACACCTCGACATTTCCGCGCACGGCCGAGAATGCGAGCGTGCCCGGCCATTGTGCATCGCCGAAAGTGGCTGAAATATTCCCGCTGCCGGTCGAGGCTTGCGCGTAGCCGGGAACTTGAATCTTGATGTCCCCTTCCTGATTGACGGCCTCAATCGAACCGTCGATATCTGAGACATGAAGCGTCCCGTGGCTTGTTTCGATGATTGCGCGCACGCCGTGCGGCACGCGAACGATGTAGTCTGCGCGTACGTCGGCCGAAGGCGGGCAGGCTGCGGTCTGCGGCGCTGCGCGGCGCTCTGGGCAGACGGTAAGAACCTTTTTCTTGGCGTTCCATCGAATGCGCGTTTGGACGTCCGGTTGCGTCGTCGTTTCGGTCACCGTGTATTGGTCCCGCGCTTGGCCGAAGGCCGGCGGATATGCTTCAACGTTCCCGTTGCTGTTCATCACGACCATGGTCCCGCCGGTGAGCTTCCCGGTTTGAATGCTGGCCGGCTTATCGCCGCAGGCGGCCGTGAGAAGAAGGAGGAGCGCGCCCGAAAGTCCTTTGGAAGCTTGGCGGAACACTACGGACGTTTGCCTGACCGCGCGCGCGATACCGCATCGTCGGCCCGGTCACGGGGATGGTGCTGGTCGTAGCTGCGGCGTACGTGATCCATTGTCATTTTTGCATAGATTTGCGTGGTCTGAACGCTTTCGTGCCCCAGAAACTCTTTGATGGTCATCAGATCGACACCGCTCTTATGAAGATGGGTAGCAACCGAGTGGCGCATCGTGTGCGGCGTGATCTTGCCTTCCAGACCGCTGATGCGCACGTAAGCTGAAAAAACGCGGCCGATCTGCTGGTAGCTTAGCCGCCGGCCCTGTTTGCTTACGAAAAGCGCCCCATCTTTACAGCGGGGTCGAACTTTTAGGTAGGATTGCAGCGCGTCGGCTGTTGCACGGTTAAAGAACGTAAGCCGCTCCTTGTTGCCCTTGCCGATAACCCGAATGGTTTGGCTTTCAAAGTTCACGTCAGTCGCGTTGATCGCAACGAGCTCCGCACGCCGCATTCCGCTGGCGTATAGCAGCTCCAGAATCGCAATGTCGCGGCGCCAGCGCAACTCAGGTTCGCCGGCGGGTGGTCGCGTACCGATAAGTTTCAGAACGTCCGCGACCTCCAGCGCCTTAGGTAGTCGCATCGGAAGTTTAATGTTTGGAATATCAAGCGCCGGGTTGTCGGCACGCCGGCCCTCGCGCTTGAGGAAGGCAAAAAAGCGCCGCAGAACCGCCAGCTTGCGGCGAATGCCTGCCGCGCTGTACTGCATGCGCCCCAGCTGCATGACGAACTGCCGCACGGATGAGGCGGTTGCCTCGACAAGCACGGTCCCGAAGGGGCCCCGATAGGGTTCGCCATCGGCACTCGTGTGAGGGCGTCCTTGCAGATAAGCGCCGAATACCTCGACATCGCGCGCGTACTCCGTTGCCGTGCGGGGCGCACGCTTCAATTCCAGCTCCAGGTACTGAAAGAAATCTACGACGAGCGGATCCTGCGGGCGCGAATCGTGGCAGCGCGCATCCGGCTTGCCGGTGTAGCGGTTGATTTCGCGGTCAGGCGACGCCTCGGGCCGGGCGCGTTTCGGCAAATTCTCCCTCTTCCTGTAATTAGCGCAAATATTGGTTTGTACTAATTAGCGAGAAGCTCTAATGTTTCCTCTGGGTGCGCGCCTGTTCAGCTTACGTACGAAACATTCACCGGGAAGCCGGCGGCCTCGGCCTGCTGCAGGACGCCGAAGACTTGGTCGAGTTCTTCCTCGATCGTGACGATTTCGCCGGCGGTGACGCCTACGGGCGCGGCATTCTCCCAAAGAATGCGGCGGGCGGTTTGGAGTGCCGAGCGCAGGCGCTGCGGGGTGGCCTGCATGACGGGCCAATCCTCCATCGATATCGGCGGGACGATCCGCCACCCGTTGCCGGAGGTAATGCCGTCGTCGAAAAATGCGTGCGGGATGCTGGCCAGCATCTCGACCGACTCGCGCTCGGAGGCACGCAGCGTCAGCCCCATCTCGGCCAGGCGTACGATGTAGCGAAAAAACGAGGTGTTGCCCACCGTGTAGGAGCCCGCGGGCGATTCCACGCTCACGTGGACCTTATCGTTCATGGGCCCTTCTACTTCTGCAAAGCGAACGGAATTTCAAGTTCGCCCGCCAGTTTTTGCAGCCCGGCCCATACTTTGTGATGGACCGGCACGCCGTTTTCTCGATGGTAGAACGTTTTTTCGTGCTCGATTTCGCCCGCGACGTAAATGCGCGTCTGCCCGGGTACTTTCGAGCTTTGCTTAAACGCGCGCAGCTCGCGATCCATATCTGCCTTGAACTCCGCAACGTCGCGAAATCCATCCACGCGGAACGCGCCGAACCAATGCGAGATGGCACCAGCCTCCGGTCCGCTGCTTGGGAGGGGCAGGATATTTCCAAACGCGCCACCGCTTAAAACGCCGCACAGGATATCCACCAGCATTCCAAGGCCGTAGCCCTTGTGACCACCATGCTCCACTCCAAAACCGCCGAGCGGCAGGAGCGCGCCCTTTAGTGCTTCCGCCGGTTCGGTCGTCGGGTGCCCTTGCGCATCGATGGCCCAGCCGTCTTCGAGCGGCTTCTCCTTGCGCTGGTACACTTCAAGCTTTCCACGAGGCACCGTCGTCGTCGCAAAGTCCAGAACGAACGCAGGCTCCTTAGCGGTGGGGACGGCGAATGCAAGCGGATTTGTTCCGAGCATGATGTCCCGGCCGTACGTCGGCGCGCCGTAGCGAACAGAATTCGTTGAAGCCAGGCCGATCATATCGTGGTCGAGTGCGAGCATCGCGTAGTATCCGGCGATTCCAAAATGGTTCGAATTGCGCACGGCACCGAATGCGGCGCCCTGCGCGCGCGCCTTTTCGATGACCTTCTGCATCGCCATCTTGGCAACCGGGTGGCCCAGGCCATTATCGGCGTCGTACACGACGGACGTGCCGGTCTCGCGAACGATCCGGTAGGCGGGATTGGCGTTTAGCTTGCCCGCCCGAATCCGGCTCACGTAGTACGATTCCAAGCGCGCAACGCCATGCGATTCGATGCCCCGCAAATCCGATGCCACCAAGACTTCGGCGACGACACGTGAATCGTCCGGCGCAACGCCCACTGTTTTCAATACCGTTGCAACGAAGGTCTCAAGCTTCGGCTGCGTGCTAAGAACGTACTCGCTGGTTGCCAGTTCGGCCAAAAGCATATCCTCCTGCTGTGACTTCCTTCTCCCGGCAGAACTTCAAGTCATTGAAGGAGAAAGCGCTTCCTGAAATGACCTCAGCCGGGGTGCGCGGCTATACCGAGCACGATGCGCCCGCAGATTCGATCTACAATCAATGCGTACGCTGCGGCTTGTGCCTGCCGAGCTGCCCAACCTATCTGGAAACGCTTACGGAAACTTCGGGTCCGCGCGGTCGCATTAGTCTGATCAAGGCCGTCGGCGAGGGCGAGCTCGATCTGCGGAGCGCGGGATTCGTGCATCAGATGTCCGAGTGCCTCGATTGCCGGGCGTGCGAGGCGGTTTGTCCATCGGGCGTTCACTACGGCCAGCTCGTCGAAACCGCTCGGGCCCAGCTTCAGCAAGCAGCTCCGGCGCGTAGCCCCGGCGCGCTCATGGCGCGCTATTTCGGCTTGCGGCTGCTCTTTTCACGCCTTGGCTTTCTACGCTTTGCAGCGCGGCTGCTGCGATTTTACCAACGCTCCGGTTTGCAAACCTTAGCGCGCCGCAGCGGCCTGCTGGGAGCGCTGGGCCTCTCGAAAATCGAGAGCGCCGCACCCCGCATCTCCGAGCGGTTCTTCATCCCCGCCGGACAGCATTATACGGCATCCGCTTCGCGCATGTCGGTCATGCTGCATGCCGGATGCATCATGCAGGTTGCCTTTTCCGAGGTTCATGAGGCGACGGTCGAGATGCTGCAGCGAAGTAGGTGCAACGTGGTCGTACCCGCCGCTCAAGGTTGTTGCGGAGCTATCGCGGTGCATGCCGGTGAAATTGATCTAGCTCGCGAACTCGCCAAACGCAACATCGAGACGTTTGAAAAATCGAGCGCCGACCTTTACGTGGTCAATGCTGCCGGTTGCGGATCCGCACTGAAAGAGTATGGCGAGCTATTCCACGATGATCCCGTTTGGGCGCGGCGAGGGCACGATTTTTCAGCCGAGGTGCGTGACATCTGCGAATTACTCTGGGAAATAGGCATCCCTTCCCCAACTCGTGCAGTTATCGCGCGCGCAACCTATCAGGACGCATGTCACTTGGCCCATGCCCAGCGCATCACGGCGCAACCGCGCGCGTTGCTAGCCGGCATCTCCGGGCTCGAACTCATCGATCTGCCGGAAAGCTCGGTGTGTTGCGGCTCGGCCGGAATCTACAATCTCACCGAACCCGCGATGGCGGCTCGCCTGCAGAAAAGAAAGATCGACAACCTGCTCACCACTGGGGCGGACCTCGTGATAACCGCAAACCCCGGCTGCGCGATGCAACTCCGCGCGGGCCTTAAGGCCGCCGGCAGCAGCATGCGGGTCGAGCACGTCGTGGAGGTTTTGAACCAGGCCTACGCCTAGATTGTCTGCGCCAAGCGGTTGCGGTCCTCAAGGGCTTCGTCGAGCGTCGGATAGACGTTCAACACGCGGATCAGCCCGGTAATATCGAGCAGCCTCGCAATAGGTCCGGCATTGACGACTAAGCGAACTCGACCGCCATTCTCCATTGCGCTCCGGTGCGCACCGACCAGCGCGCCTAGTCCGGTGGAATCCAGGAAGGCAACGCGCGACAACTCTACGATGATCTCGCGCTTACCCTCTTCTACCGCTGCGAGCAACGCCGCGCGAACGCTCGGGGCCGTGGCTAGATCAAGCGCGCCCTGCAAGCGAAAGATAAGCGCTGCACCATTGTGTTCCGTCTTGATATCGATAGAGAGCTCGTCGTGAGCCATAGCGGGACGTTCTAGGAGCGCATGCCCCGCGCCTCGCTGCGACCGCGCCGCCCGCGTTCCTGTTTGCGTTGAAAATGGTAACATAATGCCAACATTTCACCTTTCCAAAGAACGGAGAGAAGCGATCCTATGGCAGCCCGTGCAAAAAAGTCGTCGTCCGGAGGACGGAAGAAGTCGACCGGGCGCAAGAAGTCAACGAGTGCGAAGAAATCGAGTGGCGCTCGCAAAGGTGGTCGCAAGAAAACCGGGCGGCGCAAGTACGGCAAGAAAGCGGGCAAGAAGGTCGAGCGCGCGATGCACGAGATGAAGCGCGAAAAACTGAAGTCAGGCCGGTCCGGAAAGCCCGTTAAGAGCCGCAAACAAGCCATCGCCATCGGGCTCTCGGAGGCACGCGAGGAAGGCGCTAAAGCTCCGAGCCGCAAGCGCGGCGGTCGCAAGAAATCGTAGCGATCTAGGGATAGAGCCCGCGGACCATCGTGGCTTCTGCGACGCGTGCGACCGCCACAGCGTACGCGCCCCGGCGCATATCCACCTTATGTTTCTGCGCAGCTTCGTGCGTTTCGCGAAATGCGCGCGTCATTTTCTGTCGTAGCCGTTCGTCAATCTCCGCTTCTTCCCAAAAGTTGGCTTGCAGATCCTGAACCCACTCAAAGTAAGAGACCGTTACCCCTCCGGCATTGGCGAGAATATCGGGCAAGACCATGATGCCGCGATCGTGCAGGATGGCATCCGCTTCCGGCAGCGTCGGTCCGTTGGCCGCCTCCGCCACTATTTTGGCCTTTATGTTGCCTGCGTTCTGGTCAGTGATTACTTTCTCAAGGGCAGCCGGAACCAGCACCTCGCAATCGCACTCCAGAAGGTCCTTATTGATCATGGGTTCTCCCTCTTTGAAGCCCTCCAAGGCACCGGTTGCGCGTTTGTAGTCAATGAGCTTGCGCACGTCCAGTCCTTTATCGTTGGCGATGCCGCCGCGAGAGTCGGAAACGGCGACAATGGTGTATCCTCGCTCCGCCATGAGTTGCGCCGCATATAAGCCGGCGTTTCCAAAACCTTGAATAGCGACGCGGGCACCACCTACGGTGAGTCCGAGAGCAACCATCGCTTCGTCTACGACGAAGAGGCAGCCGCGCGCTGTCGCTTTGTCGCGCCCAAGGGAACCGCCGATGGAGATCGGCTTTCCGGTTACCACGCCGGAAATCGAAAAGCCGTGCTGCATCGAGAATGTGTCCATAATCCAGGCCATGATCTGCGGCGTGGTATAGACGTCGGGGGCCGGAATGTCTTTTTCGGGTCCAATGATAATCGAGATCTCACTGGTAAAGCGGCGCGTCAGATTCTCCAGCTCCTGCATCGACATCGCCTTGGGATCGCAGATGACGCCGCCTTTTGAACCCCCGAACGGAATGTTTACCAGCGCACATTTCCAGGTCATCCACATTGCCAGCGCCTTGACTTCGTCCA
>QHBJ01000022.1 GCA_003243975.1 Candidatus Meridianibacter frigidus
TCACTCATGATGAGCGAGAAGAGATATCTCGCGGGATTGCTGCCGGCCATTCTATTCGGTTGATTGCTACTAATATCAAAAGAGCGCCATCGACAGTGAGCCGTGAAATTTCCAGAAATGGCGGAGAACTGCGCTATCGTGCTGGCGACGCCGACGAAAAGGCGTGGGGCCGTGCGAAACGTCCGAAGAAGTGTCGCCTCGCGACGAACGGAAGCTTGCGGCTCATCGTCGCGAGGAAGTTGGAAATGCAGTGGTCTCCGCAGCAGATCGCAGGTTGGTTGAAAACGCAGTTCCCAGAAGATCCGAAACTACAAATCTCTCATGAGGCGATTTACCAAACGCTCTTTGTGCAAGCGCGAGGCGCGCTTAAGAAAGAATTGCAACGCCATCTTCGCTCCGGACGTGTGATGCGGCACGCTCGTACCGCCACTCGTAAGGGCCAGACCCGCTATCAGATCGTCGGCGCCGTCTCAATTCGCGAGCGTCCACCAGATATTGAAGACCGTTCTGTTCCCGGTCACTGGGAAGGCGATATCCTATGCGGTTCGGCGAACACATACATTGCCACACTCGTTGAACGGCAATCCCGCTTCACACTTCTGATTAAATTGCCCGGCAAGGACGCGCAAACGGTCGCTAAAGCGCTCAGTCGACAAATCGAAAAATTGCCCGCAACACTTCGTCGCTCATTGACGCTCGATCGCGGGCCAGAATTTGCTGCTCACAAGACAGTCAGCATCGCAACTAACGTCAAGGTTTACTTCTGCGATCCCAGGAGCCCGTGGCAACGAGGAACGAATGAAAATACGAACCGCCTGCTACGGCAATATTTCCCAGATGGTACGGATCTATCCCAATTCTCTCAGGCGCACCTGAATCGCATTGCACTTAGACTCAACCGGCGCCCACGGAAGACGTTGCAATACACAACGCCAGCAAGTAAACTGAGTGCAGCGTTGCGTTGACCCATTGAATCTGCCGTGCCTGGAATCCAAACACATTCAGCGGTAGACAAAGGGGTCGGCCGGCGGTGAGATATATCCGCATTCTGCATGCGCAGCACGTATTCGTTATTATCGCGCTCGATGACCCCGCGTCCATGAAATCCGCGTGCCCCCCGCGCGCGCAACTTGCTGTGACAGGCGCAATACAACTGGCGCTGCGCCTGCGCGGCAACATGTAATCGCGTAGCGCACCAATGCTTGATGCGTACCATCGGTGGTAAGCCGGCCTGTAAAATCCATGTGCTTGCCCGTGAAGGCGCCTTCCATCGATGTTTCCGTCGCACGGTAGATAGGAGGCGGAGTGGAAAGCAGAGCAGTACTCAGCATCAGCGCAAGCGCCCAACGTAACTTGGGAGTGCTGGCACCGCGAAATCGCAGGGCAAGTCCCGCAGCAACGATGGCGCTGCCCCACGGTGGCCATGTAAAGAGTGGGTGCACGAGACCGCTGCCATGATGCAGCCCGCCTATCGCGCAGGCAACGCTACACAACGCATACGCCAGGCCGTCATGATGTGCTTCGCACCGCGGCGTTCGCCACGCTCGAAGGTCGAAGATACCCGCGATCGCGAGAAATCCCCACGGCGGCGCCGGGCGCGATCGTCCGCAGGCCGGCGGATAGCGCAACCGCACCGATGGCGCACGGCGAGAGCAAGAACGCGCATGCGTCCAGGCGCCGGCCGACAAAATGCGCGGCCGCAAAACGCGCGCCGGTCCTCCAAGCCCAAAGAGTAGCGCTGTCAGCAGCGCTGCCGGTAGCGAACGCGCCGACGGCCCGCCGGCACATCCGCATCCCATTAGCGAGGTGAGGAGCATCGAGGCCCGGCGCGCCACCAGTTGCGAAATCAGAAGGCCGGCAAGAATAAACGGGATGCTTTCGAACAGGGTGCTGGCCGCGGTCGCAGCGTCGCCGGCGAGTACGCAGCGCACGCGGCAAGCGCGCAGATCAAGAAGAAAGTGTTCATGCCCAAACTCACCGCGCCGCGCGGGACGCAGGACCTCATTCCCCCGCAAACCGGCCGTTGGCAAGAGCTCGAAGCGCGCATCCATCAATTGGCGCGTAACTACGGCTATGGCGAAATCCGCACGCCCCTCTTCGAGTCGACCGATCTTTTCGTGCGCGGGGTCGGCGAGGCGACGGACATTGTCGAAAAAGAGATGTACACATTCCTCGACAAGGCGGAGCGCAGCATCACGTTGCGGCCCGAGTGGACGGCGCCGGTCGTGCGCGCTGCGCTGCAGCAGAACCTCTTTGCGCAAGGTCCGGCGCGGCTCTACTACCTTGGCCCCATCTTTCGATACGAACGTCCGCAAAAAGGCCGGTACCGCCAATCGCACCAATTCGGCATCGAGTGTTTCGGGTATGCGGGCCCGGAAGCCGACTTCGAGGTCATTCAGCTGGCTTGGGAGTTGGCTCGCAGCTATGGGCTCGGGGGCGTTGCTTTGAATATCAATTCCATCGGCGACTCTGCTTGCCGTCCGCGCTATCGCCAGGCCCTTCTGGAGCACTTCCGTCCGCACGCCGCGGAGCTTAGCGCCGATTCGCAGCGCCGTTTGGAGCACAATCCTCTGCGCGTGCTCGATAGCAAATCACCGCAAGATGCCGCCTTTCTCGAAAGCGCGCCGCACATGGAAGAACTGCTGTGCGAGCCGTGCCGCGAGCACTTTGCTATGCTCAAACACTATTTAGACGAAGCCGAGATTCCATTTGTCGTCGATCCAAGGATCGTGCGGGGCTTGGATTACTACACGCGCACCGTTTTCGAGATGACCTCCGACGCGCTGGGCGCACAGAGTGCGCTCTGCGCAGGCGGACGGTACGACGGGTTGGTGGAGTCGTTGGGCGGCCCCGCGGTTCCCGCGGTCGGCTTCGCCCTCGGACTCGAGCGCTTCTTGATGATTCTGCAGGCCTCGCACGAATCAGAAGTTCAGCAGCGCAGCGGAATTCAACTCATTGCGCTGGGCAGCCGCGCGCGCGAGCGCTTGGTGCATCTGCTCGGATATCTTCGCCAACGAGGGGCCGGTCCGACCTTCATGGATTACCACGATCGCAAGCTTGTCGCGCAGTTGCGAATGGCCGATCGCAACGGAGCGCGCTACGCCCTTATCGCGGGTAGCGATGAACTCGAGAGCGGAGAGCTGGTTTTGCGCGACTTGGTAACGCGCGCGGACCGCACGATTCCCTTTGCACGCGAAAAAGACACGGCGGCCTCTCTCGTGGAATGGGGCCTTAATGGCTGACGAAACGGAGAAGATCAAGGAACTGCTCGAGATCATGCGCGAGCACGATCTCGACGCGCTCAAAGTCAAACTGGGCGAACAAATCTTCGAACTGGTCCGCCGCGAGCCCGGAGTCGCTCCGATACCGGGGCAGCCCGCGGCCCAACCCGAGCGGGCGGAGGCGCACGGCGAGGAACAGGCGGCCGCAAGCCCGACCGTGCGGCGGGTGACCGCGCCGCTAGTGGGCATTTTCTACCGCTCGGCGGCGCCCGGAGTCGAGCCGTTTGTGGAAGTCGGCGATCGAGTTCAAACCGGCGACGCGCTGTGCATTCTCGAGGCGATGAAACTGATGAATGAAATCACGAGCGACTACGCTGGGGTTGTCACGCGCATCATTCCCGAGAATGGCCAGCTCGTGTCGTTGGGAGAGGAGATGTTTTGGATCGAACCCTAGACCGAAACTTTGCACAATTGCTTGAGGACCGGCGCGACCTAATCTACGCACCGCATTATCCGCAACAGGTGCAAGCGATCGCTCGCGCGATGGTACAGGCGTTCCGTTCCGGAAACAAGGTCCTCTGGATGGGAAACGGCGGGAGCGCTGCCGACGCGCAGCATCTGGCTGCCGAATTCAGCGGCCGGTTCTTACGCGAGCGCCGAGGCTATCCCAGCGAAGCGCTTTCGGTTAACACTTCAGCAGTTACCGCCATCAGCAACGACTTCGGCTACGAGCGCGTCTTCGCGCGTCAGGTGGAGGCTTTCGCGCGGGCGGGGGACGTCGTCGTGGGCATTACCACCAGCGGAAACTCGAAAAACATCGTGCTGGGGTTGCAAGAAGCAAAAAAACATGGCGCGCTCACAGTTGCGTTCACCGGCAATGGTGGGGGGAAGGTTGCCGAGATCGCCGATCTGGCGCTGGTGGGGCCAAATGGGTACTCCGCTATCATTCAGGAAGTGCACATCACCATGGGCCACATCATCTGCGATTTGGTCGAACAGGAATTGATTTCCGCGGGCGCATGAGCACGATTGCGGCCCTCTCGCCGCCCGACGCGCGGACGTTTTTCGAGCGCATGCGCGGCCGCAGCATCATGGTGATCGGCGACGTGATGCTGGACGAATGGATCTGGGGTGCGGTTTCGCGCATCTCGCCTGAAGCGCCGGTGCCCGTCGTTGCGGTGAGCGACCACTCATTCACTCTCGGCGGTGCGGGCAACGTAGTCAGCAACTTATGCGCGTTAGGTGCGCAAGTACGTTTCGTCGGTGCGATCGGTAACGACCGTTTGGCGCTCCGCATTCACGGGTTGCTCGAGGATATCGGAGTTTCCGATGAGGCTTTGATCAAAGTTGACGACCGTCCGACGACGCGCAAGACGCGCATCGTGGCGCATAACCAGCAGGTCGTGCGCGCCGATTGGGAGTCAACGCAGCCCTTGGAAGCGTCCGACCGCGAAAGGATCTGCGCACTGGTTCGCCGGTACGCCGGCGAGGTTGACGGCATCGTGCTCAGCGATTACGCCAAAGGGTTGCTCTCCCGCGACGTTGTGGACGCCGCCCTTCCGGCGCCTGTGGTGGTGGCCGATCCCAAACCGCAGAACTTGGCACTCTTTGCGGGCGTGACGTGCGTGGCGCCCAATGCGGCGGAAGCCGCAGCGGCCTGCGGCATCACGATCACCGATGATGAATCGCTGGAAACCGCTGGGTCGCGCATCTTGGAACTGTTGCACTCAAAATACGTGGTGGTCACGCGCGGAGAAGCCGGAATGTCACTCTTCGGCGGCGATGGAGAACGCTTGCACGTTCCTTCGGTCGCGCGCTCCGTTTTCGACGTGAGCGGCGCCGGCGATACCGCCGTGGCCGTGCTTGCGCTCGCGCTGGCGGCCCGCGCACCGATCGGATTAGCCCTGCAACTCGCCAACTTCGCCGCGGGAACGGTCGTCGAAAAACTGGGAACCGCTACGGCATCGGCGGAGGAGATTCTGGAACTCGTAAACCACGACTTTCATGCCTGAGCGATACTTTTCGCCACTTTTTAGTATTGAAGCAGCCGAAGCGTGGTCTGCGGGCATGCGCGCAGCCGGCAAGACCGTCGTCTTTACCAATGGCTGCTTCGATGTGGTGCACGCCGGCCACGTGGAGTATTTGGCTTGGGCCCGCACGCAAGGTGACGTGCTCGTCGTCGGATTAAACTCGGATGCGTCGGTCCGGCGCCTGAAAGGGGAACGCCGGCCGCTGGCTCCCTTTGCGGACCGCGCGCGCATTCTACGCGCGCTGCGTTGTGTGGACGCAGTCGTGGGATTTGAAGAACGGACACCGGAAGCGATCATCGACCGTCTCAAGCCCGGCGTGCACGTGAAGAGCGCTCAGTATAAGGAAGACGAACTACCTGAGCGCGAGGTTGTCTTGAAGCATGGCGGCCGCATTGCACTCGCGCCCCATCAAGTTGGACACAGCACGACGGACCTCATTGCCACCATCCTGCGGCGTTACGCGGGTGAAGGATGATGGAGCGTATCGCCATTACCGCCAACGGACCCGGCGAGATTGCGGGCTGGGTGCGGCCGCTCCTGACACGCTTGTTCGAAGCTCAGCCCGCTTTAGAAGTGCATCTTTTCTTGGTGCCCGACGATTACGCGACCGGCCGCGAGGCGCAGACGGTCGCCGGCTGGTTTCCGCAGGTGCACGTGTATGAAGGCAAGGCTACGCTGCGGGCCCTTCTGGGAGCAGGCGGCGGGGTGCCGGCAAAGATGGATTTCGTTCAGTACTTGGGCGGGGACCTGATGCACGCGGCGCGCTTGGCGCGCAGATCCGGCGCGGCCGCCGCGACCTATAAGTTTTCGCGACCTGCGTACCGTGAGTTGTTCGTACGCGCATTCGCGATCGACTTGCGCAATGTCGAAGAGCTGGCGAAGGCTCGGGTACACCGCGACCGCATCGTATTAACGGGAAACTTGGCGATCGACGGAGCGCTGATGGAAGCTGAACTGCCGGCGCCTTCAACTGCCCCGCGCGACGGTATCTTGATCCTGCCCGGTTCGCGCCGGTACGAAGTGGAGCAAGGCATTCCATTCTTCTTTACGGTTGCCGCGGCGATCAAACGCGTCCGCAGCGACGTTGAGATTGCGTTCGGGATTTCACCGTTTACGCCCATGGAAGACGTAAGGCAGGCGATCGCAGGCGGTGGGCACCCGCGCGTCTACGCGATGCCGGGTCGCTTTATGGTCGAAGGTGGGCAAGCATACCTAACCGACCGCGCAGAGACGGTGCGCTTCGCGGTGCTGCGGAACGCGTTACCGGCGGCCAAACAGGCGCGTATGGTCATCACGATGCCTGGCACCAAAACCATCGAATTAGCGGCCCTCGGGAAAGCGATGCTCGCGGTCACGCCGCTTAACGTTGCTGAAATGCTAGCCATCAACGGCCCCCTTACCTATTTGAACCGCCTGCCGGTTATCGGAGAGCGTCTAAAGCGGGCGGTCGTGGTCGCAGCCGCTCGGCGGTTTACGTACTTTACGCAGCCGAATATGGATGCCGGCCGCGCGCTGATCGCTGAATTACGGGGGACGCTCACTCCCGGACGCGTCGCGACCGTGGCTCTGGAGCGTTTCGACGACCGTGCATGGTTGGAGGATAGTGCGCAAGCCTTGCGCTCGCTCTATGTCGAGCACGCGGGCGCCGCGCGCCGCATGGCACGCGGCATTTTGGAGTGTGCGGCGTGACGCGCATCTCGGTTGTAATTGCGACTAAAGATCGTGCCGCATACCTCGATGCGGCACTGCGTTCGCTCGCGGAGCAGATAGACGCGCCGGCCTTTGAAGTGGTCGTGGTCGACAACGGTTCGCAGGACGCCACCGCCCAGATCGTCGAGCGCGCTCGCTCCCTGCTGCCCTTCGACGTCACCTACGTGTACGAAGAGCGGCCTAACCGTGGAGCGGCACGCAACCGCGGCATTACCGTGGCCGCAGGCGAGTTGATTGCGTTCGTGGATGATGACGTGTGGATGCCTCCCGGCTTTTTGCGGGCGCACGACCAATCGCATCCGGCGGGCAGTAACCTTGCCGTCTCGGGTCCGATCATCAACGTGCCCGGTTATCACGAACGGCCAAAACCGGGGCTGGCGAACTTCTCGCGTGCGTTCCTCTGCACGTGCAACGTGTCGCTGTCGCGGGCGGCATTACAGGCGGTGGGCGGATTCGACGAGCACTTCCACCTGTACGGCTGGGAGGACACGGAACTTGGCGTGCGCTTGCGCGAGCTGGGTGTCGCGGCCAAGTTCGCTTGGGACGCCTACCTGTACCACATTAAGCCCCCGCGGGAACAAACGCTGGAAGTTACTCTTCAGCGAACGTTGGAGAAAGCGAAGATGGCGGCGCGATTCATCCGGAAGAACCCATCGCGTCGCGCGCGCATGGCAACCGGGGCGTACGCGTTAAACTTCCTGCGAGCGAAAGCCACTGCTCCCCAATGGCTTATGCCGATCTATGCTGGGTTGGCCCAAACGGACAACGTTCCGCCTGCAATTCGGTCCTTTGCGCGCGCGCAACTTCTGGATGGCCTATACGTGCGTGAACTTCAGCGCGGACTACAACGATAGCGCGCGTTCTCTTGGTGCGCGTGGACGGCCTCGGCGATGCGTTGGCATGCACGCCGTTACTCGCAGCCCTACGCTCGTCCGGCCACCGCGTTGGTGCGGTGCTAACAGCCCGTAATGCGGGAATCTTTTCGGCGCGCGCGCTCGATACCGAGCACATCGTGGAACGCATCCCATGGCCGCAGCACGGCTATACCGCCCCGACGTGGGAGTGTGCGCTTCGGGAAGTGCGCGCACGGAACTACGATGTGGCACTCATTCCATCGGAGGAGCCGCAAGCGTACACGTTCGCGAAGCAGGCCGGAATTTTACAGCGGGTCGGATTTCACAACGGATGGCAGAAGCCGTTCAAGTCGTGGTGGGTGCGCCGTCAACTTTCGCGCTCCATCTTTCGGTTCGCGTCCTTGTCTGCGCATGCGCAGAGCGAGCCGTTCGTACTCTTCGAATTGGGCGACAAGCTTGTGCATGAGTCAGAACCGACCCGCGATACGGCCCGGCTTCGCCCGGTAATTCTTGACCGCGAACCACCACGCGCAGCCCTGCCGGTCGTGCAGCTCACCCGCAAATGGCTTGGCGGGAACCGGTCGGCCAGCGATGTTCGCGCTTGGATGAGCGCCGTGTGTGGGCAACGCCCGTGGCGATTCGTGGCGCCTGCTGACGAACGAGCGGCAGTCGAAGCGATTGCCGAGGCATGCACCACAAAGGTCGATTACTTCAGCCAGGTGGCGCCGTGGAAAGAAGCCATTGCGCAGGCGCCGCTGTTGATAACCCCTGACACGGGCGCCGCGCATTTGGCGGGAATGGTCGGCACTCCGGTGGTTGATATTTTCGAGTCTGCGAATTTCTCTCGCCAGGCAGCGCGCTGGACTCCATGGGCCGCACCCGCCCGGCTGCTGAGTTTTCCATCGAGCCCTCACGAGAAGGGTGCATTTGCGGAGCACATCTTAAGCGCTGCCGATAGCCTGCTTTCGGTACAGGACACGCCGGCGTGCGCGCACTCTTGATCTGTGCCGGCGGCGGCATCGGAGATTCGCTGATGGCCTCGATGTGCGCGAATGCGCTGCACCGTAAGTACGAAACGGTGGACGCCCTCACGTTACCGGCCCATGCCGACACACTCCAGCACGTTCCCGACTTTGACGAGGTTTTAGTCGACGACGGTGCGTCGATTTCGGATCTATCCAAAATGCTCGCCGAGCGAACGTATGATTCGGCTGTCGTTACGTGGGCGACACGCCGCACAGCCGTCCTTCCCACGCGCGCGCGCATCCCCGTTCGCGTCGGTCAGGCGAACCGACTATACTCCGCCCTCTTCACGCACCGCGTTCCCGTTCTTAGTGAATATGGCGACGTCATCACACACTGGTCGCAAATTCTGCTGGATTTTGCGCGGGCGCTCGGGTGCGACAGCGATCTGCCGCACCCCCGCTTTGTTATTGGCCCCGACGATCGAGAGGAAGCCGGTGACCTCCTTGCGAGGCGTAAGATCGAAGAACCCTTCGGCATCGTGCATCCAACCTGTTCGATCTCGTCGCAGCGTGACCAATGGCCGATCGAGGGCTGGATTGCGCTCGTGCGTGCGTTGCAAGAGTATTGCGAATTTCCGATGGTCCTGAGCGGCGCCACGGCTGATGCGGTGTCAAACGCGAAGATTGCGGCGGCTACGGGCGCGATTTCTATTGCAGGCGAGTGCGGTATCGGAGCGTTTGCCGCTCTCGCACAAGAAGCACGCTTCATTGCCGTCATGCACAGCGGCCCGATGCACGTGGCGGCGGCCGTCGGAACCCCCACCATCGGAATCTTCCCTTTGCAGGCCGACTTTCCCGATCGGTGGGCGCCGCTGGGTGAACGCGTGCGCGTCGTCCGTGCATCGTTTCGCTGCCCTCCCGGCGAGCGCATGGAAACCTGTCCCGACTACCGCTGCGTGCGTGCGTTGCCCGTAACGCGCATCGTCGCGGCGGTTGGTGGACTGCGTTTGCGCGCCGGCGAAAAGGTCGCCTGATGCAAGCCACGTTACAGCTTTGCACGTTCAACCGCGCGCGGCTGCTGGAGCGCGTGTTGCAGGGTTGCTTTGAGCAGAATGCAGAGCCGGGCAGCTACGAAGTGGTGCTGGTCAACGACGGTTCCACCGATGAAACGCTCGCAGTAATCGAACGCGCGCGCCGCTTGGCAACCTGCCCTTTCACGGTCATTAACCAAGCAAACTCCGGGTTGGCGAAAGGGCGTAATGCCGGAATCGCGGCCGCTCGGGGAGAGCGGATTATTCTCATCGACGACGATGTTCTACCGACGCCTCCTTTGGTTGCCGAGCATCTGCGCTCGCATGCCACCTTTCCAGCGGACGTAATTCGCGGCGCGGTCATTAATACGCGCGATTTCGACGACCTGCCGCCCGCCATTTACTCGCTGCGCAATTACAGTGGAAACTTTTTCTGGACCAGCAATGTTTCGGCGCCCTTGCGCACGCTACGCGACGTGGGCGGCTTCAACGAAGATTTCTCGGAATACGGATGGGAAGACATCGACGTCGGCTTGCGGTTGCGGGAGCGCGGCCTGCGCTCGCGCCTCAATCCCCGGGCGGTCGCGTTCCATTACAAACCGGCTCCGCGGATCTCGGACGTGGCGGGCATGATCCGCCAAGCGCGCGCTCAAGCGCGCACGGCCGTGCAGCTTGCGGAGTTGCACCCAAATTGGCGCGCCCACTTGGCAACCGGCAACACGGGGATTCAGCGGTTGATTCATCGGTGGATCCGCGGGGTGGGAAAGGCGCGCGGCTACGGACTCATGTTGGCTGAGAATTCGGGTGACCGAATGCTCTCGCGTAGGGAAATCGCCGCTGCGCGCCGTGCCGCGGCCGATGCATACTACCACGAGCTCGAACGCGCGATCGCCTCGAATTGAATGCGAATCCTGCTCTCGCGCACGGACCGCGTCGGTGACCTTATTCTCTCGACTCCGGCCATTGCCACCGTGCGCAAGTCCTTTCCGCACGCTCACGTGACAATTGCATGCAGCGTCTACAACCGCGTGGTTATGGAGCGCAATACCGACGTCGACCGCATCATCGCGCTGCCGCGCGAGGTCAAGCCAAGCGCTTTCGCGTCCTCGTTGCGTGGGCAATTCGACGTGGCTGTCGCGCTCGCGCCCCGCATTGCCGACTGGGCGATCGTCGGGGCCAGCCAGGCGCCGGTGCGGCTGGGTTACACATATATGCGCCGGTATCTGACCCGTTTAAGTGCGCGGCGCTACCTGACCAGACTGATCCTCTCGCATGCCGACCCATTGCTGGCCGAATCCCAGCCGGCGCACCGCGTCCTGCACGAAGTTGATCAATTGCTCTCGCTGGTTGCGATTGCGGGAGCAGACCGGCGGGTACGCGCGCTGCGCATCGATGTTGACGATGCGGACCGCGCCGCGGTCGCGCACCTGCCGATCGATCCGATCACCTTTCACCTCGGCAAACGATGGTTTTCCGGCGGCAGCACGTTAAGAAGCGCGGTCGAGCTAGTCGGCGAGTTGAAGGCCTTTGGTGCGCCCGTGGTGGTTACATACGCACCCGAATGCGCTGCAGCGGCGAATGACTTTGGCGTGAATGCCGATGCTCTGGCCGGAAATTTGACGTTTCATCAATGGGCCGCGGCCTTTGAGCGTTCCCGGTGTGTCGTAACGGTGGACACCGGGGCAACCCATGTCGCCAGCGCAATGGGCCGGCCATTGGTCGTTGCCTTCGAGCACCGCTATTTTGCTTTGAGCTCGCAAGAATGGGCGCCGTACCGCGTTCCCTACGTCGCCGTGCGGAAGCCGGCCGGCGAATCGGCGGATTCGCTGCGCCGGTTACGTGCTGAAGTGTGCGAAGGCGTTAGCAGGCTGATCCGTGCCTGACATATCCGTCGTCATTCCGACGCACAACCGGCTCGAAACCCTGCAGCACGTCATTCCATCGTTGCTCGCCCAGACGCTGGCGCCGCAGAAGTATGAAATTTTGGTTGCGGACTCGTTGTCATCGGACGGGACCGCCGAGTACCTGACATCCCAGAAAGGGGATGGTCCGCGCGTGCGCCATCTCCCCGGCGCATATACGGGGCGCGCGGCCGCGCGCAATGCCGGCATCAATGCTGCGCGAGGCGAGGTAGTACTCTTTAACGATGCAGATATTATTGCGTCGCCCAACCTGCTCGAGGTACACGCAGCGTGCCATCGGCGCGCGGAACGGATTGCCATCGTCGGGTTGGAAGTGCAGGTCCGCGATCTCCATGATTACCGGCGCAAACGCGACCATTCCGAATTGCGTAACCCATTGCACAAGCCAACGCGTTCGAAACTTTCCTGGCTATATTTCTTAACCGGGAACGCTTCGGTCCGGCGCGCGCACTTGTTGGCGGCCGGTAGCTTCGACGAGAGTTTTACGGGCTATGGGCATGAAGATTTAGAGCTCGGATATCGCTTGGAGAAGTGGGGCGTAACGATTGGCTACGAGCCGCGTGCGGTGAGCTATCACCTGCAGGACGTGCCGCACGAAGACCAAGTGGAGAAGATGAAATTGGCTGGAAAGTCCACCGTTCGCTTCTACCGCAAGCATCCGCACTTTTCGGTCATGGCAAGACTCGGCATGACTCCGGTATCCCTGGGTTTGCACGGGCTGCTAACGCGTGCGCCATGGCTTTTGGGCTACTTCGACCGGCGCGCCGGAAATTCGGCGTTTGCGCGAAATCTGCTGCAGCAGTATTACTATGTTTCCGGCATCAAGGCCGCGCTTGGAGAGAAAAGTTGACGAAGAAAACCTGCGGGGCGGCGCGCGTGGCCGACGTGGGCGCCGCGATAGAGTTGAATGGGTGGGTAAACCGCCGCCGCGACCACGGCGGCTTGATTTTCGTCGATATTCGCGACCATGAGGGAGTAACGCAGATCGTTTTCGACCCCCAACATCCGGCCTTCGCGCAAGCCGAAACGCTTCGGCACGAAGACGTTATTCGGGTGCACGGCGCCGTTCGGAAGCGGCCGGCCGGAACGCAGAATGCAAAGCTGCGTACCGGAGAGGTGGAAGTAGCGGTCGCCGAGCTCTTCATCCACAGCCGCTCGACCGTCCCGCCGTTTCCAATTGCCGGTGACGAAGCCGTGGATGAGAATCTGCGCATGGAGTACCGCTACCTCGACCTGCGCCGGCCGCGCTTGCAGCGCAATATGCGGCTGCGCCACAACATGGTCAAAGCGATTCGCGACTTCTTCGACGATCGTGGCTTTATCGAAATCGAGACGCCAATGCTTATCAAGTCAACGCCCGAAGGGGCGCGCGACTACCTGGTGCCCAGCCGCTTGCACCGCGGCACATTTTACGCGCTGCCGCAATCGCCGCAGCTGCTTAAACAGATTCTTATGATCGCTGGGTTCGGGCGCTACATGCAAATTGCGCGCTGCATGCGGGATGAGGATTTACGCGCCGATCGCCAGCCGGAGTTCACGCAGTTGGACGTCGAGATATCTTTCTGCACCCAGGAAGAGGTGCTCGAACTGATGGAGTCGGCCATGAAGTTTGCCTGGAAGCGCGCGCTGGGCGAAGAGATCGTGCACGACTTCCCTCGTCTCCAGCATGCGGACGCAATGCAGCGCTACGGCAGCGATAAACCCGACCTGCGCTTTGGGTTGGAGTTGCGCGAGGTCTCGGAGATCTTCGCAAGCTCGGAGTTCAAGGTCTTTCGCGCCCAGAGCGACGATCCCAAAGGTGCCGTCATCGGCGTGCGCTACCCCGGAGGAGCGGCGCTTTCGCGTCGAGATTTCGACGCCCTTACCGAAGTTGCCAAACAGTTCGGCGGAAAGGGACTGGTTTGGATCGCTCTGGGCGCCGGCGAAACCAAGAGTTCGGCCGCCAAGTTCATGACCGAAGAGAACGTGAGTGCACTGCGGTCTGCACTGGACGCGCAAACCGGCGACGCATTATTGCTCTTCGCGGACGAACGCAGCGCGGCGCTCGCCGTGGCGGGAAAGATGCGCAACGAGGTCGCGGAACGTTGCGGCTTGCGCGACCCTCAAAGGTTCGCCTTTGCCTGGGTTACGGATTTTCCGCTCTTTGAGCGCGACGAAGAGACCGGCGCGCCCACGCCGGCACACCATCCGTTTACCGCGCCGCGCGACGATCAATGGGATCTCTTGGATCGAAATCCACTTGCGATGCGCGCCCAGCACTACGACCTCGTGCTGAACGGGTGGGAGTTAGGCAGCGGATCGATTCGCATACACAACGCCGAGTTTCAACGCAAGATCTTTGCCCTGCTTGGCATAAGCGGGGAGCAAATCGAAGACCGCTTCGGCTTCTTCCTGCGAGCGCTGGATTACGGGGCGCCCCCGCACGGCGGCATGGCGCTGGGGATCGATCGCCTTGCAATGATTGCCGTTGGTGAAGAGAACATTCGCGACGTCGTCGCATTTCCGAAAAACCAGGCTGCTCGCGATATGATGATGGACGCGCCATCCCACGTACCGGACCGGTTGCTGCGCGAACTCTCCCTCCAGATCAAGGATGAAACGGGCAAGTAATGCACGGCGAGCAGCGCACCCATGAGCTGAAGTGGCACGATCCCTCAATCGGCCCGGGCGCCGCTCGTTCCATGAGCGGCATAGAGTATCTGCGCGCCATGCGAGACGGTGCGCTCCCCGCAGCGCCCGTTGCTGCACTAATGGATCTACAGTTCGATGCCATCGAACCGGGGCGGCTGGTCTTCCGCGCCGTCGCGCGCGAGTTCTTCACCAATCCCATCGGCATCGTGCATGGTGGATTTGCAGCGACGTTGCTGGATTCGGCCATGGGCTGCGCTACGATTACGGTCTTGGCCGCCGGCCAAACGTTTGCGACGCTCGATCTGCACGTGACCTTCGTTCGCGGGGTGAAGGCGGGGGAAGAACTGCTGGCCACCGGTACGATCCTGCATCGCGGCAATCGGTTGATCACGTCGATCAGCCGTTTGGAAGATGTCGCTGGTAAGCTGTATGCCCACGCGACATCGAGCTGCATGGTGCTCAGCTGGCCCGATTAGAGATTCGCAGAATACTACCGGCGCGAGCAAAAATAGCATCGAACATGGGCTCGGTGAGCTTTCCTGTATTGGTGTTCTGCCGGCTGGGGTGAAAGGACCCGATGAGCGTGATTGTGCGATCTCCACGATGCGCGGTCGTTTCCATCCCGTGGCCGAATTTTGGAGGCGATGGATCCAACGCGAACGTCCGTTCTCTCAACATCTTTAGCGCTGCTTCCCAACCGATCGCCCCGAGGCCAACTACGACTTCCAGCCTCGGCAATGCGTCGAACTCGGCTACCAAGTACGGAAAGCAGTTGCGCAGTTCTTGGGGCGTCGGCCTGTTCCGCGGCGGTGCGCAGCGCGCCGCGGCGGTAATGATGCACTCGCGCAAACGCAGCCGGTCGCTTGCACTAAATGCCTGCGGCTGGGAGGCAAAGCCGGCGCGGTAGAGTGCGGGGTAGAGAAAGTCGCCGGACCCATCTCCGGTAAACATGCGGCCCGTCCGGTTTGAGCCATGCGCGCCGGGGGCCAGGCCCACAAGCATCAAACGCGCCGCCGGATCGCCGAAGGCAGGCACGGGTTTTCCCCAATAGTTCCAATCCGAGAACGCGCGCTTCTTCTCTGTCGCAACTTGCCGGCAGTAAATCCGGAGCTCGGGGCAGCGTGCGCAGGCCACCACGCGGGCGCTGATTTCGTCGAGTGTCACTGGAGATCGGGAAAACCGAGTTGCGCGAGCGCCGCGTACGCGACGATCCCAACGGCCGTCGAGAGGTTGAGACTGCGCACCGCATCCGCGCGCATAGGTATGCGCAGTGCGAATGCTTCTTGTTCGCGGAGTAAGGCGGGCGGCAAACCGGCGGTCTCCTTACCGAAGAGCAGCATGTCATCGTGCTCAAAGACGGCCTGCGTATACGGACGATGGGCTCGGGTCGAAAGCAGCCAACGGCGCTTGTGCGCGGTCGAGTGCCAGAACGCATCCAACGACTCGTGCACGACGACGCTCAGGTTGTGCCAGTAATCCAGGCCGGCCCGCTTCAGTTCGCGATCGTCGATATCGAATCCCAACGGTCGCACCAAGTGCAAGACGCATCCGGTTGCAGCGCACAAGCGCGCTACGTTGCCCGTGTTGGGTGGAATCTGCGGTTCCACCAAGACGATATGCAGCGGCGCTACTTCCAGCGACAGCATCTCCGTGACGCGATCTCGGGGCTGGCCGCTCACACAAACAAGGCGCGGAGGTCGCGTTCCGGAGGCGCTACGACGAAGGCGACCCCCTTGTTGCGCGACCAAATGGACTCGATCGCTCTGCGCGGATAGATCACGCGAATTTCAGCGGCGGCGGGATCATTCATGATGCAATCACCGTCGTCCGTAAGACCGCGCAAAACGGCCAGGTGTCCATCTGAATGTTTGAGCGGCGCCCCGGGCAATTCATCGCCACGCCAGCTGTAGGAGATGCCGAGCGGAACTCCGGCTGCCAGGAACGCTTCGGCGTGTGAAAGATTGCGAAGGTAAGCGACGCTGCCGCGCAATCCGAGCGCGCCCGAGTATGCCATGTTGAACGCCCAGTTGCCCGTCCCGTTGTACGCGCCATCGAAAACCGCGCGCGCCGTCTCTTCCACCGACCGTTCGATGCCCCAAAAAGCGTGCAGCATGCAAAGCGTAGCTGGACTGCACCAGCCGCGCTCGTGCTCCGTAAAATACTGCGAGCGCATCGGAACGTCGAGTTCAATTGCGCCGCGCGACGGCGGTGAGGGCGCGGGGTTGAAGTTCGGGGTCGCCAGCGCCAGGTAATCGAACTGCACCTGCGCGGCGGAAACTTCGATCCCGTCGAAGGGCTGAGCGGCCGTGATGACGTCGGTTTCAATGACGACGTCCCGATCTTTAGCGCTATACGAGTGCCGCCCCGTTGCGCTCCACCGAGCGTGCGGCAGCCACATGGTGTCCGGCCGGCGCGCGCGCAGGATGCGCAAGTGGAGTTCTCCGCCTGGCGCTCGCGTATTCCACGAGAGTACTGCCTCGCGCGTGGGCTCGCACGCCAGAGTTGCGGGACTAGTGGGTTGCTCCAGTGTGACGAGCGGAATCCTAGTTCTCCCACTCCCACGAATTCCAGTTGTTCGCAATGAAGGGCGCCGGTTTGTAATTCTTCACGTCGCTGTTCCAGGCGCTATATTGGTTCTCCCAATAGACGAAGATGGCGGGGACCAGTTGATGGATGCGTTCCTCCTCCTTTTGATAGAGTGCCTTGCGTGTGGCGCGATCGTAGGTTAGCACGGCCGCCCGGGAAGTTTGGTTGATAAGCGGATCGTCGATCCACGTCGTGTTGGCGCCTTTGGGCGGAATGAATCTTCCGCTCCAGCTGCCTTCGTTGTCAGGATCGGCGCCGTTCGTGTCGATCGACCACTCCATCTCGTAGTTGCCGGAGTAGAGGGGCCCGCTCTGCGCAAACATCAAGCTGGAGGGATAATTCTTGATCTCCAGATCGATGCCGACCGCTTTAAGATCCTGCTGCATGGCGACTTCCGTTTGCTCGTTTGCCTTTGCGGAGGTGGTCGCATTGATTGTCAGCCGGAGCGGTGTACCGCCGCGGTAACCGGCGGCGGCCAGCAAACGTTTGGCATCGTTCGGGTCGTGCCGATAGAGGGGAATCTTTGGCGCTGCCCACGAGAGCGGATAGATGTCGGAGGTAGCGCGCACGTTCACCCTGTGATAGATCGTGCTCAGGATGCGATCCCAATCGACCGCTTCAGCGATCGCTAGCCGTACGCGCACGTCATCCAGCGGAGGTTTCTTTGTATTGAAGGCCATGTGCCGCCAGTTCGCGATCAATTTTTGCTGCGCGACCACCCCCGGAATGGCCTTGATCTGATCGATTTGGTTTTCACTTACGCCCGGATACATGTCGATTTCGTGCGTTTGCAGTTGCGCGAGTTGCGTGTCGCTGTTGGGGAGCACTTTGATGCTCAGATGTTTGAGTTTGGGAGGCCCGCGCCAGTATTTCGGGTTGGGGGCAAACTCGAGCGAGCTCCCGTGATTCCATTTCTGGAGAATCCAAGGCCCGCTGGACAGCGGCGCTGCATTGAAGGCCGCGCGGTTGAGATTGGGCAGTTTGCCCAGTAGATGCTCGGGGAGCGGCGGATACGCGCTGCCGCCGCTTCCGAGCAAACCGATGATGTCCGCATTGGGCGCCCTGAGCCTGATGCGGATTGTGTAATTGTCGGGAAGCGTGACCGACTTGATCTGGTCCCATCCGAACCGCGCCTTGGTATTGTTTGCATTGTTCATGACGGCGTGATACGTGAAGAGCCAGTCGCGCGCGTTTAGCGGAGCGCCGTCGGCCCACTGCACCCCTTTGCGCATGTGTACGGTGATCGTTTTGCCGTCTTTGCTTACACCGCCGTTTTCATAAGTGGGCACCGCGGTAGCCAATTCCGGCAAAAATTCGCCACGATCGTCGTACCGAAAGAGCGGAGCAAAGAGTAGTTGGTCGACCTCGTCGGTCTGCGCGGAGTGCGCAAACATCGGATTGATGTTGTCCGGCTCTTCAGGCGTGCCGATACGAATCGTGCCGGGAATCGTCCACGGGTTGCGCGCGCCCGTTTCGTGGGGCGCATTCACCCTCGTGCAGGCGGCGAACAGCGCACACATCGCAATCAGCAGCAATTGTCGAGCAATCATGCTGGCACCGCTGCCGTCCGGGGACGCGTCCGCCTCACCTCGGATGCTATCGAATCGTAGAGTGCGTCGGCGCCGAAACGCACGACGTCGTCGCAAGGCAACTGCGATTCTTCGCGAGCGCGTTCAATCTCATATCGTGCCTGGCGGGCGTCGAGCCCGAGCGTCTTTAGGGCGATGCCCACGACTCGCGCGGGTTTTACCGGTGCAAGCGCGATCTCGTAAGCCGTAACGAGCTCTGGATACCCAAGCGCGGGGACCTCGAAGTTTGCGATCGTTCGCGCGGTCGGATCGACGACCAGCACCAAGGCATCGGGCGCGCACCCGTACATGAGCGCAAGCGTGACGGCGCCGTAGGCGGGATGGTGAATGCTTCCCTGCCCTTCAACGATTAACAGCTCACTTTCAGGCGCCGCCTCCAAAACCATCTGCTCGGCGGCTCCCGCGGCGAAGTCGGAAACCACGCGATCGATGCAGATGCCCCATCCGGCGATAAGCACGCCCGTTTGCCCCGTCGGGACGAAGGTCGCGTTTACCCCGCGTTTCTGTGCGCTCCGAGCCAGCTCGAGCGCGACGGTCATCTTGCCGACGGCACAGTCGCTTCCAACCGTGAGCAGCGTCGGTACCCGGACATCGTAAACGGCGCCTGAAAACAGCGGTACCGTCGGCGGAACGCGCACGTCCCAAATCTCCGTGCCGCTTCTGCGCGCTGCTTTTGCAAACTCCTCATCCTCTGAGATGAGTTCGTGCAAGCCGCTGACGATTTCGAGTTTCGCATCCATCGCATGGAGAATTTCACTTCGCCACGCTTGCGGTAAGGCGCCCCCCTGCGGCGCAACCCCGATCAGGAGCGATGTAGGATGATATTGCAATCCTTCACGGACGCTCTCGCAGATTGGTGCGTCGCACTGCAAATGAGGCAGAACCCCGCGGACAGTCTTGCCAGCTAACGATGCGTCAACAATTGCGGAGATTTCATCCTGGCCGTACGCAATAACGCCGTGCGCGGTTTTCGCATCGTCCAAAAACTTGCCGCGAGCTAGAATGAGGTACCGGCGCACTATTTTGCGCACCATTGGGAAAGAGCTTGGTTGAGCGTGCGGTGGGCACAAACGTTTTCGTAGCCCGGCGGGACGCGAAAGAGGCTCGCTTGTTCGGCACCGAGTAGCTGAATGTTTCCGCGCTGTATCACGAGCGTAGGGTTGTGAAAAGTAAATTTTGCAGTATCGGCTAGTGTTTCTACGCGGAAATAGAGGATGAAGTCGTCGGCTTCCGAGCATATATCATCACGCCGCATGTTCGCGAAGAATGGGTTGTCGAAATCGACGCACCATTCTCGAATATCGGGTCTGGCATAAAACATCGTGCGGCCGTGAGCCGTGAAGGGCGTTCGGAGCGTTTTGCCCCGCATCGCGGAAAAGATATCCTGCTCAGTCCCTTTGAGGAAGATGTCATCGCTCTCCCCGTGCGCAACAATACCGTTAATCTTTAGGTCTCGCAGTATGTGGGGAACAATGCGCCGTTTAAGCGCCGAAGCATCAGACAGCGCGGGGCGTTCATGCTCGCCAAAAAACCACGGCGCCTGCTTATCGGTGACACGCAGATAAACTTTCTTAGCGGGGTCGAGGAGAAAAACCTTACCCGTTTCAATGTCACCGATTGCGACGATGCCAAATTCATAATCTTGGAAGTACCGTTGCGGACCGAGATAGCCGATGCGAAATGCAAGGCCGCGTCCGATACATTGCTGTCGCTTGCCGCAATCTAAGAATACGTTGTTGCGAACGATGTTGAACTCGATGTTGAATGTGCCCGGCGGCGAATCGGGAAAACCACATCTCATTGCGCAACGAGGAATTGCGACTTGAACCTCGTCAAAGATAATGCCCGTCGCCATTGCACCGTCGGCCGGCGATGGCACCGGCCAAGCGAGCACCCAACTGAGAATCAAACTGCTGGCAAGTGCGCGCACCTTAGGCGACAACGGTTGCCTCGCGAACGCCTAGGCCCGGACCGTCGGGCAGTATGAGATGACCCCCATCGTAGGTCACACCCGAAAATGGATCGTGCGCCGTGAGGAACGGTCCGTCAAGATCGGTCCAATCCACCAGCGGGGAGAGATGCGCCGCCGCCGTCGCGAGGATGGCACTCTCGACCATGCATCCGAGCATGATCTTCAATCCCATCGCGCGCGCTGTGTGAATCATCGCGAGCGCGCCTCGTATGCCGCCGCACTTAACCAGTTTGATATTGATTCCATCCACGCAGTTCATGAGTGCTGGAAGATCGGTCGCGTCCTTGGCATCTTCGTCCGCCACAATCGGAATCGAAGCGCGCTCGCGGATGTATTGCAATTGTTGCGGGGATCCGGCGGGGATCGGCTGCTCGCAGAACTCAATATCGAATCTATCCAGTTCCCGAAGGATCGCAACCGCACTTTCCGCAGACCAGCCCTCGTTTGCGTCGATGCGGATCGCTCCGTCGTAAATGAAGCGCACCGCTTCAATCGTTTCGATCTGGTCGTTTACGGACCCGAGGCCGAGCTTTATCTTGAGTACCGGGTGGTTGCCGGCCTCGCGCACTTTTTGCAGCGTGGTTTGCGGGTCGGCGATTCCGACGGTGAATGAGGTGACGGGGGTGCGCGTGGGATCCAAGCCGAGTAACCGAAAGAGCGGTACGCCTAGCTTCTTTCCGACCAGATCGTGCAAAGCTAAGTCCAGCCCACAGCGTGCGGCCGGCGGAACTCCGCTCAGGAGTTCCTCAAAGGCAAAGGGATCGTTGCCCCTGAGCGGATGCCGCGCATACCATTCAATGATGGACCCGATGGATTCGCCGTAACGTGCAATCGGCGACGACTCGCCAAGAGCTTCAACACCGTTGTTGGCTAACCGGAAGAGAGCGGTTCCGGTCGTAGTTTCTTCACCGCGCGCAGTTCGAAATGGATGAACCAGCGGCAGTTCGAGCGGTTCGATCCGCAGGTCGAGAGACATAACCGCGATTTCCCCGCGCTAGATTCCAGTCCTCGGGTGAACGTTAAGCGTGTCAGTCCGAGCTTGTCGAGGGACCCGCGAGAGTCGCGATTAGACACCTGGGATGCTGGCGTGCGGCGGGGCGAGCGGTGAGCGCAGTTCAAAGAGCCACGCGCTGACCAGAGCACCACCGACGCCGTATTCCACACCGTCCCCGGAATCGCGAAGGCGAAGCAAAGGGCGGCAGCCCCCCGCGGCGGCTGCAAACGGGTGCGCCGCACTGGCCTGGAAGATGCACACGGTTCAGCTCCGGGCAAGAGAGTCGTCAGGACACCGACGGCTATGCTAAGCGCGAAGACTATCCACCAACGCTCGTTGTTCACGCGCTCCCAAGAATCGCCAAGCTAATCTGAGATAGTAGCGCCGCGCGAAGCGAGCAAGACATAGAATGGGATCGCCATGCAAACTTTAAGGGGTGCCCAAATGAGCGCCGGAACGGCAATAAAACAAACAAGTATAAGAAAGGAATTAGCGGTGCTCCAAGCATGAGCGGAACCACAACAATGGCGGCCGCTGCAAGTGCCGTGAGGTAGATTCCCACTATTGATAGCACTTGTTTACCGGTAATCCGGTTAGCAGGAAGAATTAGCCGGGTTGCCGCCGCGAGGGCGGAAAACGTCGCTATCCATTCATCGCTCGCGGTCCGAAAATGTGTGGAACTCGCTGTAAATCCGGTTAAGAGAACGCGGGCAAGATATATCAGTCCGTAAATCCACAAATGTGCGCGTAGAAGCAGGGGAAGCGCGTTCCACCCAAACGAGAACACGACGCCGAAACTTGGCGCCGGAATGAGCGCAATCGGCTTTTCCGGGTTTTCCACCATCCTAGTGCGTTATCGGCGAAGTCACCCGATAACATGAGCCGCGGTGATTGTGTCGCAAAGCTTCGCCCAACGTCCGTGCGGCTGGGCTTCGCTACCGAGGATGCCGCGCCGTTCCTCGGCGTTGTCATAACCGCGCACGCGGTGATTAAAACCCAACTCGCGCAACCGGCTCGGTTCGACGGCGTGGTCAGCCTCATAACCCAGGATCAAGGCGGGTGATTGGCATCCCCCGTTCGTGGTCCGCAAGGCGCTGTAGGGATCCCAATAGATGGTGTGGGTGTTCGGGTCGTACGAGTCGTCGTTGTGGACATCGAGTCGTAGATGCGTGCGATGAGCTCCATGCTCAAGTTTGCTGAAAATGCGGCGCTCCATTGAATCAGGGCAAAGGTAGGAGGCAGCCTCGCGAAACATCGGAACCGTGCGCTTTGTAAGATCCAGCGAACCAATGTGAGCGCGCATTATGGCGAAGTCTAATCACGCGGCGGTGCTCCGCCGGCAATGGAGCGAGCTACATTTTGGCTTGGATCATTTCGATTGTTTTTGCGATGCGGCGCTGACGGGTTTCCGGCTTCTTGGCGTCCTCAATAGCTTCAACGTATTCGCGCTGATGGCTGTAGGGAAACTTCTTGAAGCGTTCCAACTGCGCCGGGGACAACACAGCTTTGAGATCTTTCGGAATGGTAACCGAGCGCTTTTCGGTGTCTTCTTCCAGCTCGACCTCGACCATGTCGTTCTTTGCGATGCCGGCTTTCGTCCGCACCTCTGCGCGAACGCCGATCATCGCCCCCATTCCCATCTGCGCGATCGTGGTACGATAGGTGAATCCATTGAGCGTGGCTTTGACCGGCACGCGCGTGCGCCCGCCGAATGCTTTCATGATCCCGGCGGGTACGCAAAGATACGTCATGGTGCCCTCTTGGTTAGCGCTCTCCAACTTCGCACGAAACTTTTGCTTCATGGGAGCGGCTTCGGCGCTAGCCGGTGCGGGTTCCGCCTGGCGCCAGCTTGACGGCAGTGGTACCTTAGTGACAATCGACTGCGCATAGCGCGCAACGTACCTCGGTGTTGGACCAACGAGAAGACTACGGGAGCATCAGCTCCGGCCACGACAGTTTAACCGCTGGCGCCCGGGCCGCACCCACCTGCGAGAAAGCAGGTTCAAACCAGTACGGTAGACGCTACGTGCGGTCGGTTCCCTTTTTGAAGTTCATGCGCCGATCGAATCACCCAGAGTCGCGGTTGCCAGGATCGTACGCCAGCTACGCACGGCGGCGTGCATGCTTTTCTCGTCTGCGGCGCCTTCCGCAAAATCGAGCGCCAGATGGCCGCGGTAGTCTTTGGTAAGTTCCAAGAAGCGCTCGATGCGGTCGTCTTCGTCGCTATGCACCTCAGCCGAATCGTGTACGTGCCAGAGGAGAACCGTTTTGCTCATCAGGGACTCCGGCACGCTCGCCGCGTCCAGCGCTTCGATTTCCAACGCGTAGCGCAGCCACGCACTGTCGGCTTCCTTCGTCAGGCGTTTGAGATCATGCGAGGTTGCGGCGTAGCCACCCGGCGCATTGCGCACCGCCAGCGTAACATTTCGGTTCTTCGCAAGCGCCGTAGCAAAGTCGAGGCACGCGAGTTCGTCGGACCAAGAGCGTTGCGTCTGCGTGCTCAACGATGCGCTCACGATGGGCGCCCCGATTTCAAGAGCCAGCTCCAAATCGCCACGCATTCCATCCTCCCCGTTGGTGAAGAAATCGCCAGACCAGAGCGCGGAGATGGTCAGGCCCAGGTCCGTTGCCATCTTTTTGATTTGGGCGAGGTAGTCGCTGTCGCGTCGCGGAAAATGCCGCACGTCGCAAACGACGCCGTCCACTTCCAGCCGGCGCGCGCACATATCGAGCCATTCGAGCTGCGTCAGCTCGCCGGTCGATAAACGCCCGGCAAATGCCATGCTCGCGCACGCCAGTTTCATTGGACGGCCACGTTTCGACTGCTCATTGGAGAGGCCCTCGCTTGAAAATTGCCGTTGCCGGAGATCACGCCGGATATCAATACAAAGACCGCATTGCAGCGCTGTTGCGCGCGCAAGGACACGACGTTACCGATTTCGGAACGTGTGACGATACGCCGGTCGATTATCCAGAATACGGATACGCTGTAGGCGAGGCCGTCGCCAGCGGGCAAGCGGAACGTGGCATTTTGGTCTGCGGATCGAGCATCGGAATATCGATCGCTGCCAACAAGGTCCCGGGCGTACGCTGCGCAGCCGTGTACGAGCCGTACTCCTGCGCGCTCTCGCGCCACCATAACGACGCCAACGTGCTGGCGATTGCCGAGCGTCTGACGGGGTGGGAGATGGTGGAGCAACTCGTCAACGTTTTTATGGAAACGGCCTTTGACGAAGGCCGGCATCGCGAGCGCGTCGACAAGCTTTTCGAATACACGCAAGCGTGGAAAACTAAGACGCTCCAAGCCGTTGAGAGTGGTAAAGTTACCGGCGCTGAGACGCCGAAAGAACTCTTGAGCGGGTATCAACCCTCGCCCGCCCTGGCCAAGGACACGTAATGCAAACGCTGACAAATAGTTATATCGAAAACGCCGACCCGGAAGTCTACGAAGCCATCCAAGGGGAAGACCGCCGCCAGCGCGACAACCTCGAGCTGATCGCTTCGGAGAACTATGCCAGCCGCGCGGTGCGCGAAGCGATGGGCTGCGTGATGACAAACAAGTACGCCGAGGGTTATCCGGGCAGGCGTTACTACGGCGGGTGCGAGTTTGTGGATGTGGCCGAACGGCTGGCCATCGACCGTCTTAAGCAACTCTTTTGCGCCGAGCATGCCAACGTGCAAGCGCACGCAGGGGCGCAGGCCAACATGGCGGTCTTCATGGCACACCTGCAGCCGGGCGATACGGTGCTTGGCATGTCGTTGGCACATGGTGGCCACCTCACGCACGGCACGAAAGTCAGCTTCAGCGGGAAGCTCTATCATGCCGTGGCCTACGGCGTAAAAAAAGAGAGCGAGTTGATCGATTTCGATCAAGTTCGCAACTTAGCGCGCGAACACAAACCTAAAATGATTATTGCAGGGGCCAGCGCCTATCCGCGCACGATGGAGTACGCCCCCTTCCGGGAGATTGCCGATGAAATCGGCGCCACGTTCTTGGTGGATATGGCGCACATTGCGGGGCTGGTTGCGACAGGACTACATCCTTCGCCGGTTCCCCTGGCCGACTTCGTCACCTCAACCACGCACAAAACGCTGCGCGGCCCGCGCGGTGGCTTAATCGTCTGCAAAGAGAAGTGGGCGCAGCCGATCGACAAGAGCATCTTTCCCGGCATTCAGGGTGGCCCGTTCATGCACATGATCGCCGCCAAGGCTGTGGCCTTCAAAGAAGCACTCCAGCCCGAATTCAAGACCTATCAACGACAAGTCATCGCGAACGCCAAGGCGATGGGCGATGAACTAACGCGCGGCGGCTATCGTTTGGTCGGGGGCGGCACGGACACGCATCTGCTTCTGGTGGATCTATCGGTGAAGAATCTAACCGGTAAAGCGGCCGAAGGATATCTCGACGAGATCGCCATTACGGTCAACAAAAACACGATTCCGTACGATCAGCAAAAACCAATGGTAGCCAGCGGAATCCGTATCGGCTCGCCCGCGATAACGTCGCGCGGGTTCGGCATAGCCGAAGCGCGGGAAGTTGGTAAAATCATATGCGAAGCACTCGCCGACATCGAAACCCGCGCTAAAGTTACTTCATTGCGCGCGCGCGTGCACGAATTAACGTCCGGGTTCGACGTGCCCTAAGGTCTCGAACCAAGTTGGCTGGCCACGGTTTGAAAGGCGCCGATGAAAGCGCTTTCGTTGATCGCGCGTTTATCGTCATTTTCGGTGGCACTCGCGCAGAAGTTCGTTCCATTTTTTGCCGTTAGGAAAGCGGTCATGCTCATGACGCCGCCGTCGGAGCCGCCCTTGTAGGCGACGCGTTTCCAATCGGCGGCAGATGCAATCCCAGGATTGATCGTCATCAGCGGAAGATCTTGAACTTTCGCCATCAGTGAGCATAGTTGCCGATTGGTATAGTGCCATTCGATGTCGGAGAGTGCGGGCGCGAGATCCAGATCGGCGAGTGCAGGTAATGGCATGGCGTCGAGCTTGGCAACGATTGCCCGTCGCGTGCTTACCGAACCCGTTCTCCACGTTTCGCGCAGGCCTGCACCTTCCGCCGACTTCAGCGTGAACATATTGCGCGTCGTCATGTAGGGCACGTTGCCGAAGGTGTACGGTTCCACCGCGCGCCGGCCCAAGATATTCAGGAGCGAATCGGTCGCCGTGTTGTCGCTAATCGAGATCATCAGCGATGCGAGCGTCTCGAGCGTGAGCGTCGTTCCCTCCGGCCAGCTCTGAAGGTCGCCGGAAGGGAAGCTCTTCCAGCTTCTCTGTGGGTGAACGACATCGCTCCAACGCCGCTTGTGCGCCTCAATTTGCTTGCGGAGTGCGAGCAAGATTGCGAGTTTGAACGTCGACCCGACTCCCAGCGAAATATTTTGATTTGCCGAAGCGATCTCGTGGCCGTTTTCCAACACAATGTAGCTGGTCTTGCCCGGCAGCGCCGTGAGTGCGTGAGTCGCATCGGCCAGCGATTGTCCAACAACCACCGGACTGCCCAGCAGCAGTGCGTTGAGTTGGCCACTGGAATTAACACGCACCACGTTGATCGGAAGATATCCCTTCGAAAAAACGATGCGATAAGCGCCTTTGGTGGCGGTGACATTCTCGTAGGATCCTAGACGTGCGCTCAGCTGCGAGAGAATCGTATCGATCTGTTCGATGGATACCTGTGCAAGGAAATCATCGGAAAACCACGCGGACTGCGCCTTGCCGGCCCGGAAGAGGCGGTCCAGGGCTGCGCTTTGCCTCAGTGCGGGCACCGCGCTTGTCGCGGGTTGCGGGCTCTGCGCCCGCCCTTGCAGAGCGAAGCCGCCGAGCAGAATGCTTGTGCTAAAGATGGCGATTATTGCCGGCGCCGATTTCATTGCTAGCGTGTCTTCTCCAAAAGGTGAGCAAGATGCGCTCGCGTGATTTCATTGAAATTGCCGCGGGCGAGCGCCCCTTGTAACTGACCATGAATCTTGCGTAGCGACGTCCGCGCGAGCGCCTGCGCGTCCCCGGGAGTGCCCGCGGGCGCGTGGGTGGCGAGTGCCACCAGCTTTGTCGTGTAAGCGAGCTGCAGATTGCGCCGGAAGAGAGAAATGTTCTTGGAGCTGCTCACCAGCTCGCCGAAGATACTAGCATTCATCCAGTTGAAGAGGTCGGGCATCGAAAGCGTGGTCTTCATGGCTTCCAGCGGATTCTGGTCGATGCGCCGCAGCACGGCGGGAAGAAAGAGGTAGTTGATGACGCCCGTTTGCGTGCGTCCGACGATATCCACGATCGGCACGTCGTGTTGGGCCGGCGGATCGTATGCCCACGCCGGAAGGTTGCCGTAGTTATTCCAACTGACGTAGCCGTAACCGGCCCATTCGGAGTAGCCCAGCTTGTTTAGCACCCCGGGCGGAACCGCGAACGCGCTATCGCTGAACACGAACCGGTTCAACCAGTCGAACGCACGCCGCTGCGTCGCGAGCGGGACGGGAATAATCGGCGCGGCCGCCCGCGGATCACCCCGATGGGCGCGCGATAGATACTGGCCGCCGATAAAGTGCGCCGCTTCGCCCGCGCACCCGGTCATTCTGCGATAGATCCAGGTGAAGGCGTTGCGTTCGTCTTCGTATGCGCTGCCGGACTGTGGAAAGAAACGGTTGAGGGATCCGAGTTCGCGATGGAACATCGCTGCTTGAACGCCGCACCACGCCAGCGGATCGTCCGTGAGGTCGCCCTGCTCGATGCGGGGGTCCGCGGCATGCCCGTCATTCCACGAAACGTCCTCGTCGGAGGCGTAGCGATACCGCGGATCAGACCACTTGGAAGCCAAACGCTGCAGCCAGGGAAGTTCGGCTGCAATTGTAGGCACCTCGGGAATGAGTCCGTATGCGTACTCAATCGCGTAGTAATCGTAGGGACCCAGGCCGCGCGGAAAGTAATCGCCTTGCGAGGTCCCGCGCGGCCACAGATTTAGCGCCGCATACTCCATGACCGTTGAGGTTGTGCCGTTGTGCGACGTAAAGTTCTTGTCTTGCAGGTCGCGCGCCGAGTACGCCATGGATCCGATGAAGTTGTGCTGCAGGCCAAGATTATGGCCTGTTTCGTGCATGATCTCGGCCTTCAGCGATTCGTCGATGAACGAGTCGGGGACGGGATCGCTCGCGCGTCCAAAGCGAATCGGATCGACCGCGTAGCGCCAGTAGTTGGCTGCGCCGGTGGGACTGCTGGCCGACACGAGAATGCCCGTGCGAAACTCTTGTCCGGTGCGCGGATCGTAGAGCGTTTGAGAATCCGCGCCAAACGAGGGCATCGCTTCCGTAACCCAGCGAATCGGGTTATAGCGGATGTCGTCCGGATCGTAGTTCGGATCACTCTCGGCTTCCCGAACCACGAGCGCGTCGCGGATGCCGATTCGTTCAAACGCCGCGTTCCACGCGAGCACCCCGTCGCTGATCGGCTTGCGGTAGCGCGGCGGAATGCTTTTGTCGAGAATAAAAACCATAGGGTGGCGTGCGGGGGAGCGCGTTTTTCCGGGGTCCAATGGCTGAATGTTCCAGCGCACGATGTAGCGCAGCGCCCGCGACGGCGTGATGTTTTCTCCGTATTTCAAATAAATTGCGTCGTAGATGCCGACGCGGTCGTCGGCGTAGCGTGGACGGTAGTCGTCGTCGCCCCTTGGCTGCGCGAAATTGTAAACGACGCGTAGTTGGAGGCTTCGCGCGTCGGGGGCCGTATCGGCGACGTGCGCTGCATCGGTCACCCAGGTTTGATCGGCTTCGATCACGTCGTTGTATGGGAAGGCTTTGGTGGTTCCAAAGTATGTGCGGCTGGGATCTAAACGGTAGTTCGTGCGCCCATCCAGCCCGAGCGAGCCGTTGAGCAAGTTGTTCATGTCCAGTACGTCCGCGAGCAGGGGCGCCGCATCCAACACGACGTGTTGTGAATCGGAGGCCGCGAAATCGGCCAATCCAACGACCGACTGTGGAAAGTTGTACTGTACGGCCAGCGCACTGGCCGGGTCGGCTCCAAAAAAATTCGTATTGGGCCACACGATCGCGATCTTGTCGCCCCGCCGTTCGAAATGGACGAGCATCGCCGGCAGATGGTCGGTGTTGCCCCACACCAGGAAGTTGCCTCCCAAGCCGTTGCCGGGCACGATCGTTTCGACGAAGTCCTGGTCCAGCTGATCGGTGCGCAGTTCGATGTAGACATGGTTGCCTTTATGCCATATCGGGAAGAGGCCGCTTTGCTCCGTGGCGCCCGCGGTAAAAGCGGCATAGGCCGAAGGGGTTTCAGCCGCGACAGCCGCCTCGGCGCCGAAAAAAACTGCGACGATAAAGACGCCCGCGAAAAAACGCATCGCGGGGGGTTCGCGTGCTGCGCCCGCAAACACTGCCAAAGATGCGACCCGGATGGGACGAGTACTTCATGGATATCGCCCGCACGGTTGGAACGCGTGCGACGTGCCCGCGTGCCGCGGTTGGTTGCGTGACGACGCGCGATCACCGCATTCTCACAACCGGATATAACGGATCACCCCGTCACGTCGCGCACTGCACCGAGGTCGGTTGTTTGGTGCTCAACGATCACTGCGTGCGCACGACTCACGCCGAGGCCAACGCCATCGTGCAGGGAGCGCTCCACGGCGTCACGCTGGCTGGGTCCACCGCCTACTGCACGCATCAACCCTGTTTGAGCTGCAGCAAGCTTCTCATAAGTGCCGGTGTCGTGAAGATTGTTTATGAGACGCCGTACCCGGATCCGATTGCGATGAATCTCTTGGCCGAAGCAGGCGTGGCCTCGATTCACTTCGCCACGCTAGAAGGCGCGCGCCCGTGACCAACGGGTTGCTGTTGTACGGCTCGGCGCTCGCGGTCGCCGGCGGGACCGCAGCCTTCACCACGCCGTTGATTTGCCGCCTCGCCACCCATGTTGGAATGTTCGATGCAATCGAGGATGAACGGCGCGTGCACGTGGCGCCGACGCCACGCATCGGCGGTGTTGCCGTATACATCGGTTTTGTTTTTGCGCTTTTTGCCGTGCTCGGAATCGCCTTGTCCCAAGCCACGAATTTCTTTCACGACATCGACGACATTCATCAGTTCTTGGGCCTCTTATTCGGCAGCACCCTAATCCTGGGCATCGGAATCTGGGACGACATCATGGGCATGCGCGCGCGCAACAAACTGCTGGCACAGATCGTGGTCGCACTCATTGCGGTGCTCTACGGGTTTGTGATCAAGAACTTCCACGTGCCATTTGCCGCGCCCGACGTGTACATAAAAATCCCCTCGTTGTTGGGCTATCTTTTGACCGTTATCTGGTACGTGGGAATGATGAATGCCATTAACTTCATCGACGGGTTGGACGGACTGCTCGGTGGTGTCACCGCCATCGCCAGCATCTTCATGGTTGCCATCGCACTCACGCACCACAGTTCGGTCGTCGGCCTCGTCATGGTTTCGTTAGCCGGCGCGGCCCTGGGGTTCTTGCCATACAACTTTAACCCGGCGAAGATTTTTTTGGGCGACTCCGGCTCGCTGTTCATCGGTTTTATTTTCGCTACAGTTGCGGTCATGGGCGAAGGTGCAAAGCAGGCCGTTGCAATCAGTATCCTGGTGCCACTCATCATGCTTGCGTTGCCGGTGCTCGATACCGCATTTGCGATCGTGCGGCGCGCCCGCTCCGGCAAACGTATCACCGATGCGGATCGCGGTCATTTTCACCATCAGCTGATATTTCGCTACGGGTTGAACGTGCGCCAGGCGGTGCTGCTGATGTATGCAGTCTGCTTCGTGTTTGGAGCGCTGGCGCTGGTGGTATCCGGTGGTTTGCACCGCCTCTCAAAAATTGCCGGAGTATAGTTGACCGACGCGCTGCGCATCGCCGCGGTTTTTGGAACCCGGCCCGATACCATTAAGATGGCGCCCGTGGTGCATGCGCTGCGATTTGCGGCCCCGGACATTCATACCACAGTCTGCGTAAGCGCACAGCACCGGGCAATGCTAGACGACCTGCTGCAGTTCTTTGCGATCGTCCCGGATTACGACCTGGATATTATGACGCCCGACCAGAGTCTCACGCATATCTCGACGCGGGTGCTCGAAGGGATGGGAGCGGTGCTGGCCGCCGCCAAGCCGGATGTCATTCTCGTACACGGCGACACAACCACCAGCACGGCCGCGGCACTCGCCGCTTTCTACCGCAAGATTCCGGTCGGCCACGTTGAGGCGGGACTACGCACGAGCGACCGCTACAGCCCCTTCCCCGAAGAGATGAACCGGCGGTTAACGACGGCACTGACGACCTATCAATTTGCGCCCACGGAATTGGCTCGGGAACATCTGCTGCGCGAAAACGTCAATGCGAACGACATCTTCGTGACCGGCAATACCGTCATCGACGCCTTCATGAGTACATCGAAGCGCGACGATTTGCCGCACCCGAAGGGCTGGGAGCGGCTCGATCCCTCCCGCGATATCATTGTAGTGACGGCGCACCGGCGCGAAAATCATGCCTACATGGCTGAAATGTGCAAAGCCTTTGCGGACATCGCGGCGTTGCCGTCGCGACCACAACTCATTTGGCCGGTGCACCCGAGTCCACACGTGCGGCCGATTGCCCATCGGATACTGGGGGACGTTGAGGGCGTCGTGTTGATCGAACCGATCGATTATGCCGAAATGGTGGCGGCTGTGCGCAGCTGCACGTTCGTCCTGACGGACAGCGGCGGGTTGCAAGAGGAGGCGCCCACGCTGGGCAAGCCCGTGCTCGTCATGCGGGAAGAAACGGAGAGGCCGGAGGGTGTGGCGGCGGGGACCTTGGAGCTGGTCGGCCACGATCGCGCTAAAATCGTGGCGGCCGCCGGCGAGCTGCTGACCGACGGGCTGGCCTACGAGCGCATGGCCCGCGCGTCTAACCCATACGGCGACGGCCGCGCCGCCGAGCGGATCGTCGGCTGGCTCGCGGGGCGCCTGCTCGGTGGCCGGTATCCTGAAGCGTTTAGGGGTCCCGTGTCCTCGCCGAGTAGCATGCCGGCGCCCTAGACCGTGCGAGTCATCGCGGCCGGCGGCACGTTCGCAACCCTCACCGTGCTAGGACTCATCGCCGGCGTACTCATTGGGGGTCGCACCGGACAGCAGCTGTGGGTGATCGCGGGACTTTTTGCAGGGGTTGTCGCAGGCGGGTTGGCTGCCATTGCCATGGTCCTTTCCGAGCGCCGTTGAGGCCGCGCGACAGCCAAGCCGACTTCGGCACCTACCGGCCCCTGCGGAAGACGATCAGCGCGTGGTCCCTGGGTATCGTCCTTTTCGCGGCCGTTCTATTGGCAAGCCGCTCCCCGGTGGGCGCGCTCGGTCTGGCCACCGGGGGGTTCTGCGGCGTGGCCTACATGTGGCTCGTCATGCACGCCAATGAGCGATTGGCCGAGCATCGCCGCGTCGGGGCGTTCGTCTTTAGTAGTTTTCTGCGTCTCGGGGTGTTCGCTATAGTACCGGTGGGGCTGGCGCTCCGGGGTCCGTGGTGGACAATGGCGACGTACTTCGCCGGTTTTTTTACACCACTGCTGCTGTACATGCTATCGGTCCAGCGCGCATTTCGAAGAAGTTAAGGAAAACGTAGGTTGCACGAGCAGATCGGCGAGCATCTCGTTTGGAATCTTCCGGTGATCGGAACGGTTCACTCGGACACCGTGATGACCACCTGGATGGTCATGTTGTTGGTGCTCGCTTTGTTTGCGTGGGTGGGCGCGAGCTACCGCTCACCCCGCGTAACCAAACGTCAAACCGTTCTCGAGAGCCTGATCAATTACGTCGCGGATATGGTAACGAGCGTCTTGGGATCCGCCGGCGAGGGTTACGTGCCGTTTTTCATCGCGCTGTTCATCTTCATTTTTGCACTCAATCAGTTCGGCATGCTGCCCTTCAAGGCGTTGGGCTTGCCGTTCGGCGGTTCGCCAACCGCCGACCTCAACACCACCGTCCCCTACGCGCTCCTGATTTTTTTCATCATACAGTTTGCGGGCTTTCGCAAGCAGGGCGCCAAGTTTCCGCTGCACTTCTTCAAGCCATTTGCTGCGCTGGCACCGATAAATTTATTGGAGGAGCTCGCCCGTCCCGCAACGCTTGCCGCGCGTCTGTTTTTCAACATCTTCGTGGGCGAACTGCTCTTCATCATCATTGCGTCCATCGTGACGGCCAAAGTCATGATTGGGCCTGTGAATCTCTCCTTAGCCGTGACGGTTGTCCCATTTTTCGTGCAGTTCTTCAACTTTTTCGTCGGCACCATTCAAGCGTTCTTGTTCACCCTTTTGGCGATCGTCTATCTATCGTTGGCGGTTGCTGAGGACCATTAGAGTTACTCGACAGTTAGAAAGGTACGTTCGTGACTTCTGAAAGCTTAGTTATCGCCGCGACGCTGATTGCGTTCGGCCTAATCGTTGCCGGTGTGGCTTTCGGTTCAGCCGTCGGCGACGGTATCGTCGCTTCGAAGGCGGTTGAAGCGATTGCCCGTCAGCCCGAAGCCCGCCCCAATATTTTCACGTTCCTCTTCCTCGGCGTCGGCGTGCTGGAGGCGTTCCCAATTATCGCCTTGGGGCTCGCGTTCTATCTGCTCCTGGTCGTCGCAAAGGTTCCGGCCCTTCTCGCCCATCTCGGTACCGTGGCCAAGTAGGACGAAGTGTTCTTAGCGCTCGACGGGACGTTTTGGGTCCAACTGCTCAACTTCGTGATATTTTTCGCGTTGTTGAACGTGGTCTTTCTGCGTCCGGTCAGCGCGGCTATTCGCAAACGGCGCGGCTACATTAATAGCGTAACGCGTGATTACGACGCTTATCGTGAGCAAATAGTTGCTTTGCAGGCGCAGGCGGAGTCAACACGGGCAGCGGCACGGCGCGAAGCCGAGCTTATCCTGAGCCGGGCGCGCGCCCAAGCCTCCAACGAAACCGCGCAGCTCTCCTCGGAGCAATCCGATAGAGTCATGCAAACCGTCGAAGAAGCGCACCAAACTGCTTCGCGTGAATTGCAGAGCGCCCGCGCGGGGGAGCCGCACATGGTAGAAGATCTCGCGATGCTAATGCTCGAGCGCGCGGTCCCGGAGATGAAGCGATGAACTACGAGGCCATCGCGATCTGGAGTCAAGTCATCTCGTCCATTCTCTTCATGGTCGTCCTGGTGTGGATGTTCCGCAAATTCATCATCCCGCTCGTTATGACGGCGCAGAAGAACAAGAACGAAGAAATTGCGCGCGCCGAGCAGCATCGCGACGCTGCCAAGGTGCGGCTTAATGAATTGCGCACGCATGTCGGCATTGCCGAAACGGACGCGGAGGCCATCAAGGCGCGCGCCTCCGAGCAAGCCCAGCGCGAGCACGATGCGGCGCTTGCCGAGGCACGGTCCGCAGGCGACCGCGCGCTGCAGAACGCAGAGGGCGAGCTAGAGCGCGCCCGTGCCGCTGCGCGCGAGCAACTTAGAACCGAACTCCTGGATCGGGCCATCGCAAGCGCGCGCGAGAAAGCTGTCTCTCGCGTGACCGCAGGCGTAAACGCGCAGCTGCTCGATCGGTTCGTAAGCGCGATCGAACATGGGGCCTTAAACTGATGGCCGATCAAACGGTGGCCCGCCGCTACGCTACGGCAATTTTCGGCTTGGCTAAGGATGCGAATGCCACGCGAGAGGTCGGCGAGGATTTGCAACGCATGGCCGATGCGATCCTCCAAAACGATGAAACGCGGCGCTTCTTCTTGGCTCCCATCATCGAGCGCAAAGAGAAGGAACGCGTCTTGAACGAGACGTTCGGCGGGAAGGCGCACGATGTAGCGCTGCACACGCTGCTGCTACTGGTTCGCAAGCGGCGCGAAGGACTGCTGGAGGAGATCGTGCGTCAGTACGACGCGCTCGGTATGGAGGCGCGCGGCGCCGAACCGCTCACCATTACGTCGGCGCGCGAACTCTCGTCCGAACAAGTACATTCGATGGTCGCGCGGCTCGAAAAATTCTACGGAAAGAAATTCGACGTTACCCAAGAGGTGCAAATTGGCCTTATTGGTGGTGCGCGCATCATGATGGGCGATCGTTTGGTCGATGGTAGCGTCTCGGGCCGCCTCGATGAACTCTCGCGAACACTGTTCGCACAAAACTGAAAACCGAAGACGGAGAGCCTTTTAAATCATGTCCACCATCAACGCAGACGAAATCGCCGGCATCCTCAAGCAGCAAATCGCTTCATTTAAGAGCGACGTACAAGAGGATGAGGTCGGCACGGTAATCGAGGTCGGCTCTAATCTCGCTCGGGTGTACGGTTTGGAATCGGCGCGCGCATCGGAACTGGTGGAGTTTCCCAATGGCCTGCAAGGCGTGGTTCTCAATTTGGAGGAGGACAACGTCGGCGTCGTTATCATGGGGCCTGATACCGAGATCAAAGAAGGCGATCGTGTGCGGCGCACTGGCCGCATTGCTTCGGTCCCCGTGGGCGAAGCGCTATTAGGGCGGGTCGTGAATCCCCTGGGCCAGCCGATTGATGGCAAAGGGCCAATTGCAACCTCCAAGTATCGCACGATTGAAAATGTCGCTCCGGGCGTGGTCGAGCGACAGGGCGTGAAGCAGTCGCTAGCGACCGGTATCCGCGCAATCGATGCGCTCATCCCGATCGGAAAGGGACAGCGCGAGCTCATTATCGGCGATCGTAGCACCGGCAAAACTGCCATCGCCGTCGATACCATTATCAATCAAAAAGGCAAGAACGTTTTCTGTATCTACGTGGCCATCGGGCAGAAGAATTCAACGGTGGCCGCGCTGAGCCAAGTCCTCGAACAGAAAGGCGCGATGGAGTACACGACCATCGTGGCGGTGAGCCCGGCGGAGGCGGCCGCGCTCAAGTGGATGGCGCCCTTCGCCGGATGCGCCATGGGCGAAGAGCTGATGTATGCGGGCAAAGACGTGTTGATCGTGTACGATGATCTTACCCGCCACGCGCAGGCCTATCGCGAGATGTCATTGCTCCTGCGCCGGCCGCCGGGCCGCGAGGCCTATCCGGGCGATGTATTCTTCTTGCATTCGCGCTTGCTCGAACGCGCCGCGAAACTGTCCGATGAGAAGGGTGGCGGTTCGATGACTGCGCTGCCGATTATCGAAACGCAGGCGGGTGATTTTTCGGCCTACATTCCGACCAACGTCATCTCGATCACCGACGGTCAAATTTATTTGACTCCGGAGTTGTTTTTCCAAGGCATCCGGCCGGCCGTCGACGTTGGTCTCTCGGTTTCACGCGTGGGAGGCGCAGCTCAAACCAAAGCGATGAAGAGCGTCGCGGGCCAGCTTAAACTTGAGCTGGCGCAATACCGCGATCTTGCAGCGTTCGCGAAACTCTCGAGCGATCTGGACAAAGCAACCCAGAACCAGCTCATGCGCGGCGAGAAGATGACCGAGCTACTCAAACAGCCGCAATACGAGCCGCAGCCGGTCGAGGATCAGGTGGTAATCATTTGGGCGGCGACCAAAGGATTCGTTTCCGATATCCCGACCGACCGTTTGCAAGAGTGGGCCAAGGGTTTCATCGACTTCCTGCACGCCAAGCACGCCGATGTCTCGCAAGAGATTGCAAAGAGCGGCCAACTCTCTGACGACCTTTCCAAGAAACTAGAATCGGCCGTCCAGGAATATAACAAGAGCTTCTAATGCCTTCCGTTAAGGATCTTCGCGAGCGGCTCAAGTCGCTCAAGAACACGCAGCAGATCACCAAGGCGATGAAACAGGTCGCTGCTGCGAAGATTCGCCGCGCGGAGACGGCACGCAAGCAGGCGCGTCCGTACGCGGACACGCTCTCGGAGATGCTGCGAGATTTGATCGCGGGCAGCTCAAGCGTTGATCATCCGTTCATGAAACCGGGCAAAGAGGGCGCTCCGGCGGGGCTTGTCTTGATGACCGCCGATAAAGGTTTGGCCGGTGCCTTCAATTCCAATTTGATTCGCGCGGCCGAGCTGTATCGGCGCGAGCACGCCGATACACTTTTCTACGCTGTCGGAACGAAAGCGCGCAACGCGGTGCGCCGAATGGGCCAGAGCGATCGACCCAACTGGGCGCTCTCCGCGCAAGCCAAAACGGATACGGCCCGCGAAGTTGCGCAGCAAGTTACCGATGATTTTGTGGCAGGCTCCATTGGCAGCATCACGCTGGTAAGCGCCAAGCTCGTATCCATGATGGCGCAACGCGCGGAAACGCGTAAATTGGTTCCGGTCGAGCCGGCCGAGCTTTCCGGCGAAGATCAAAAAGAGCCAGGCCTCAAAGCGGCGGTCGAATTTGCGCCCTCCGCCGAGTTCGTCCTTTCGTGCCTACTTCCCAAGTATCTGGAGTTTACGCTTTTTTCGGCGATGCTCGAAACGGACGCCGCCTTCTTCGCCGCGCAATTGCTAGCCATGAACAATGCGACCGACAACGCCGGCAAATTGATCGACGAGCTGACGATCGTCATGAACAACGCGCGTCAAGCCGCCATCACCAAAGAACTCCTGGAAATTGTAGCGGGAGCTGAAGCGCTCTCATGATGCCCCTTGCTAATGCGGGCGTCCTACGCGTGTAGGGCGCCAGGATCAAGTCAAAATCATTAAACAACACAAGTAAGGAAGAACGAAGAGAAATGGCTGTTACCGGTAAGGTTGTTCAAGTGCTCGGAAACGTTGTCGACGCTGAATTCACCGCAGAAACGCTGCCGAAGATTACAGACGCGCTGACGGTGCGCGCGAATGAAGATTCACACGCGGCATCCAATGGGGCGTCGCGCGCTGCGGTCGCCGATCTGGGTGGAACGGCCATGCAGGCGCGTGAGGTGGTACTGGAAGTACAAGACGAGCTCGGCAACAATCAGGTGCGCTGCCTGGCGATGGGATCGACCGACGGCATCATGCGCGGCGCGGAAGTAACGCATACAGGCGGTCCCATTACTGTTCCCGTCGGCGAAGGCACGCTCGGGCGCATCTTCAACGTGTTGGGCCGCACCATCGATTCGGACGAACCAATCAAAGCGGCGGCGCACTGGCCCATTCACCGCGACGCGCCTACCTTCGAAGCGCAAGACCCCACTCCGAAGATGTTCGAAACTGGCATCAAGGTCGTCGATTTGATGGCACCGTACACGCGCGGCGGCAAGGTCGGCTTGTTTGGAGGCGCCGGCGTCGGCAAGACGGTTCTGATCCAAGAGCTTATTCGCAACATCGCGCAGGTGCACAAAGGATTCTCGGTTTTCACCGGCGTGGGCGAGCGCACGCGCGAGGGCAACGATCTCTGGGTCGAGATGAAAGAGTCGGGCGTGCTCGCGCAGACTACGTTGGTTTTTGGACAGATGGACGAACCGCCAGGCGTGCGTTTTCGTATCGCGCAAACCGGCGTAACGATGGCCGAATACTTCCGGGACGAGCTGGGCGCCGACGTGTTGCTCTTCATGGACAACATTTTCCGCTATCTGCAGGCCGGCTCCGAAGTCTCCGCACTGATGGGGCGCATGCCATCGGCGGTCGGTTATCAGCCGACGCTCGCAACCGATCTCGGAAAGCTTGAAGAGCGCATCACCTCCACGCGCAAGGGCTCGATCACCTCGGTGCAGGCCGTGTACGTGCCCGCCGACGACT
>QHBJ01000019.1 GCA_003243975.1 Candidatus Meridianibacter frigidus
CAAAAAACCGGCGCCACCTCTAGGTCGGCCGCTGCCCTGCCGACTTACTGTGTAATCGTCAATAACGATGCTGCCGTGCGCGCAAACTCTTCGGGTGCATACTGCAAGTGGGCTTCGGCGCCCGGCCACCGGAAGCGGCCCGGCGTTACGGAACGCACCAAGTAGTGGAACTGGTAAAGGCCCGCACCCAAATGGTCGGCAAATGCGACGATCCGGTCTTTGTAAATGGTTTGGTAATCGATTTCCCAACTGTCGCCGGGTGTTTGAACGGTGGGAACCGATGTTGCAAACGCACTGTCCACTGCTTCCAAGCCGGATGGAAGAGGGTCGGTGATTAGCACGTGGTCCACCGGGTGGTCGGCGATGAGTTCGATCTCAACGTCGTAAACCGCTCCGGCCGAGAGCGTCGCGCCCGCGGCGTGCGATAGGCCGGCCGTCACTAAGACCGGGGCTTCATTTGCGGCGCGCACCATTCGCGTGACGCGCAGCCCGTTTAGCATTCCGGGGGCATCCACCGGCAGCTTATAGCTGTACACAAGACTGTAACGCAGCGTGCCGGTCCCGGTTTTCTGCAATTTGAGCGTAGGGTTCTTCTGCAAGGCCGAACCGGTAAGCATAAACCGCTTGGACGGATCCCTATAGCCCGTAAACTTCCCTTGAGCGAGGATGGTCGAGCCCGCGGTCGCGCTTGCTGTGAAGTTCGGGTTTCGTGGCTGAGACCGCGCATAGTCCGCAAGGGCCGTTACGCGCTGTGCCGCATCGTACGTGTCCGCAAATGAACAGGCGCAGTGATCAACGCCCAGCGTGCGGACTACATTGTCGGTTAAGTCAGCGGGTGCGTGAGCGGCCACCAAGAGCCGCAGCATCTGCGCTTGGGCGGCACTCTTGGAATCGAACCAGGCAATTTCGTACGGTTCGTTTACCGCCGCGTTGCGCGCGGTCAGATACAGATCCTGCTGCAGAGATTTTGCCAGGGCTGCGCCCTGCGATTGCCAGGCGGGAAGCGCGAGGAGGTAGCGCGCCAGGCGTGCCTGCCAAGAAATACCGAAGTGGTCGCGCGCCGCGTAGATATCGGCGACGTGTTCGCTGCGAACCTCTCCCAGCTCCGCGAGGGCCATGAGCGCGTTCAAGCGCAGCGTCGCCTTGCAATCTTGGGAACTGCACCATAGGTTGCGCGCCGGATTCTGCAGTGTCGCCTGAAGATACGTTTTCAAGTGCGAGCGAACTGCAGCGTCATCCGGAAAACCGGCGGCGGACGCTCGTGCGAGCGCCAGACCTGCGTAGGCGCTCAAGATGGGATCCGATTTTCCGTTTGGCCAGCCGGCGATTCCGCCATCTGGCTGTTGCAACTTACGAATGACGGCATGATCCGAACGAATCTCGGCGCCCAGATCGGCCTTTACCATTTGCCCGTAGAGCGCGCTCAAGGACTTGAGGGCAGCAGCAATCATCATGCGGCTGGCCGCCGGTTCTAGAAAATCGCCAGTTTCTTCTTGGAATGCGCGCCGCGCCGGTGCAACTATCTGGGGCATGACGGAGCTGCCCAGCCACAGTTCTAACGCATCCCCCGAAGAGATTCCTTGGACCGGCAGACTCGCTGAGCCATCGGTGGCTCCGCTGAGTGCGACGGTTTCACTTATGCCGGTGTTGCGCAGCTCAAACGGCAATGAAAATGCATCGCTAAAGGCATCTAGGCGCGTTCCAAAGCGCACCGTGGCTGCATTGCCGTTGGATAACGCGATCATTGGATAACGGTATGCGGAGCTGCCCGAACCGATTGTCTGCGAACTCTGCAGAGTGTTGCGTTCGCCGTTTTGGTCGAACTGCAGCGCGCCCCCGAGCGCACCGTCGATGGATCCGGCTCCGGCCCTCCCGGTGGTATTCGTAAGCGCAACGCCGCCTTGGAAACGGTCGCCGCTGCGCGCAAACTGTGGGAGCAACGGATTGGCCAACAGCGGCTTGGTCGAAACGAACGTGTCGTCAGCGGTTCCGAAGTGGAAGTCGTCGCCCGAGCTACCTGCTGCCACCGCCATAACGCGCCAAGTCGTGACGTCATCCGGCAGTTTAAACTGCACCGACGCGTTGCCCACCGAATCGGCACTCAGTGTTCCATTGTAGTACGCGAGCGGCAGAAACTGCGTGCGCACGCGCGTGCTCCCCGCCCCTTGCATGAATCCGCCGCCGAAACCGAAGCCCTTGGCGATCGGCGAAGCCAGCCGCGAGAGCACGACCTTCGGCCGGTTGTCGGAAATGCGCACAGAGATCGGTTGGTCGGCGTATACGGTTTTAACAAGGTCGGGTAGCCGGTATCCGGTGAGCTGCAAGATGGCATCGTTCACCACCATGACTACTAAGCGTCCGGAAACCGGATGATCCTTCGAATCGCGCACCGACAGTCTGACCGTCTGCTCGTCACCCGGTTGCAACCGAGCGTGCAGCGGCGTAATGCCAACTTTCAGATACTTGTCGTCGAGGTTCACGTTGAAACCGACCAAGCCGATGCGAACCAGGCTGTCCAGCGCTCCCGGCGCAACCTTCCCCAAAGGCTTCCCGCGTCGCACGAGGATGGCATGTACCGCGGCATTGGGTAGCATCTCTTTGGTGATCCGGAAACTTGCTCGTGGAGCCCCGCCGATAACATGCAGCAAGGTCTTATAGAGCGTGCGCTCTCGAACGACGCTCAGGTAGAGATCAGCTTGCGGATACGGCGATTGCACCAGCACGGTTGCCCGGTCCCCGGTCCGGTAGCGCGTTTTGTCCAGCTCCACGTTGAGCTGATCTTTATTTTGGCTGCCCCACCCCACCGGTTGCGGCCCGGCAATCCAAATTTGGGTGTCGGTCTCATCCGCGTCGTTCTTGATATCCGCGAAAGTTGCGCGGATTCGGTATACGCCCGCTTTCGACGCTTTGAGCGCTGCCGTTTGCGCAGTTGCGGCCGACGTTAGGTTTCGGCTGTCGACCGTCGTGTACTTGACGCTATTGCGTGCGTTCTCGCCCCCTTCAATGATCTGCGTAGCGCTTCCGAAATCCATCGATTGCAATTCCAAATGAACGGGACGCCCGCTTTGCACTTTTCCGGTTGGATCGGTGACGATGACTCCGACGGGAACCGGCTCCCCGGCACCTCCGACGAAATCATTCTTCAGACCGATTACGGCGTCGCCGGGCGTGGCGGTAAACGTCTGCGTGTCCGCCACGGACAGGTTCGACTGATCGGTGACCTCGGCGCTAACTTGGTAGCTCATCGGAAACGGAAGATCGGCGGCCACCGGGATGTCTTGTGTGGCGTTGCCGTTTTGATCGAGCGTCGCTGTGTGCTGCAAGACGTCGGCCGGCACCGCCGGCGCTTCTTCGGGCCAAAACCACTGGCGCCCGAACTGAAATGCGTCCCAACCCTGAGGCGTGAGCGCAACCTGCGAGCGCGTGACCGTAAAACGAACGTTCGCGCCGGCGAGCGTGGAGCCGAAAAGGTACGAACTCTTCGCTTGCGCGCGAATGTCCTGGCCGCTCGTAGCAGTGTGATGATCTAAACTCAACACAACTTTGAAGTTCGGGGGCTTAAACTCAGCGACTCGAAAGTATCCGCTTATCGTATTGCCCCCGGAACCCGTAGCCGCCACCGTGTAATCACCGAGCGGCTGATTCTTCTTGAGCGTTAGCCGAATCGGAAAGAAACCGAATGCGTCGGCCTTCTGCATGCCCAGATCGGTAGCCATTCCGTTGGCGTCCTTGAGCGTTACGTGGTAACTAGCGTTTCGGTCGGCTTTCAGCGCGCCGTTCTGCAAATAGTAAGCAACCGCGGTAAGGGCTACGGATTCCCCGGGCTGATAGAGCTGCCGGTCGGAGAAGATCGTCCCGCGCGACTCGGGCTTTCCATTGCTCCACCCCAGATACAACCCGTACCCATATCCCGAGTCATCGCTCAGCCGGGTATAGGCCCAATCGCCTGCCGTGCGTGCCACTACGAGCAACGTCGGCGCAATGTCCGGCCCTTGCGCGCTGCCGGCCGAGCAGCGCTGGATGTCCAAGCCCGAAAGTTCTGCGAACCCATCGGCTGAAGTCCGCCTGCTCGCGCACGGCGTCGCGCTCTTCGCGCGAAAGACGTCAACCGTAGCGCCGGAAACGGGGGCACCGTCCGAAAGCCGTTGCACGGCCACTGCAGCGTTCTGCGGAAACCACTGCGCATTGACTCCGAGATTCGTGAGCTGAACGGTTCCAAAGTACTGTGCGGTACGCACGCGCGCTTTGCCATTCTCATCGGTGTACGCATTCGTGCGGGCCTGGACGCCGTAGGCAAGAACGCCGGCGCTTGCGCCGAGTTGCGCGCGAACCGGAACGGCAATCGAACCCACTTGGTTATGTGCTAGTCTGACGGGAATGCCGGGCCACGATGAAGCTGCGGGCACGAGCGCGCTGGTATCGGCGTAATCGGTATCGATAGCGGCCAGCTCCTGCGGATTGAGGCGCCGATAGGCGGCTTGATAGCGCGAATTGGGCAAATTCACTGCGGAGTATTCGAGCGCGATGTTGTTGCTGGACGCGAAGATATTTGTGCCCGACGGCGACCAGAAGTCGGGGGCTAGATCACCGGTTGTAAAGGTCGCGCTCTTGGCGCTCCCGAGCGACTGTCCGAACTTGTCCTTAAGGGTCGTCGCGACCGTAACTGTATACGAATGGTTTGGGCTGAGCTGAAACGGGTTGAGCGTGACGGTTTGGTCGCCGTCGCTTAGGCTGAAAAGCCGCGAAGGGTCGGAAACTTGCGGCGCTACCGTGATGGCGCCCTGTGCACTCGCGGCATCCAGCCCGTTATTGAAAGTGAGCTGCGGAGCGCCGTTGACGAAGCGGCCCGAATTTCCCGTACTATCGGGCGCGCCGGTGGTCTGTAATCCCGTGAACTGCAGGGGCCCGTAGGTCTGGATCGTTCCGGAGTACGCGCGTTCGCTCGGCAGGTTTCCCTCACTCGGCTGAACGCCCGATGCGACGGCAACCCGGTAGGTTACCCCGTGGTCGAGCGCCTGCGTGGGTTTGATTGTATAGACGAAACTCCGCAACGAGGGATCGAAGCTTTCCGCGGCTCCCGAACCCGGCGCTGGAGTGGCATCTTTGTCCAATTGTGCGGTTGCTCCAACGCTCGAATGCGAGCTATCCTTCGGAACGAACGTAACGTGTGACCCAAGAGAGTCGGGATCGGCTGCCACGTTTGCGGTGAACTTTAGCGCGGGGTTGACGTCCACGGGGCCGCTATCGTTGTAGGCGTCGTCGTTGCCGGGCAGATTCGCGAAGTGCAGCGCTTCGGTGCGAAACGTCCACGCGAACTCGCGATCCAAGCGCGAGTTCGCTACGTCCGCGAGCCCGGCATCCACGCTAATCCGAATGCGGGTGGCTTTGGGAAGCGCCCGATCGGCCTGAAAGCCAACCATGCGTGGCGTGAGAAAGCGAAAGTGTCCGGGCACCGCCGGCGCAATGTGAAAAGACGCGAGCTTCGCCGCCTCGTCCGCGCTCTCCAGACGCTCCAGCGCGATCAGCGGGTTCTTGAAGATAATGCGGATCTGCGCGAGCGTCGTGGCGGCCGATTTTGGCGAGTAATCCGTAATCTGGGCCGGCAGGCCCGGCGCGGGAAGGCCGCTTACCGCTTCTAAATGTGGCGATTGCGGGCTACATGCCGCCAGCGCGCATCCAAAGAGCAGCATGGCTCGCTTCATGGACTGCGAATTCCATGCACGTGCGCAAAAATCCACTGCGCTCGACCATTATCGCTGTGCTCGCTGCGGCTGCGGTCGGTACGCTGTGGCAGCATGTGTTCGCGTTGCGGTTGGATGAGCCGGGATCATCGCCATCGGCGGTCGTCTTCACCGACCGCAACGGCTTGCCGTTAGGAACATTGTTGCCTACAAACCGCGAAGACCGGGCGCCCGTACCTTGGGCGGAGGTTTCGCCCCATTTCATCGCCGCCATCGTCGCCGCTGAAGATCACCGTTTTTTCGATCATCGCGGCGTCGACGGGCTGGCCGCCGCGCGTGCCATTCGCGATGCCGCGCTGACAGGGAGCCTACGCAGCGGCGCTTCGACGATTACCATGCAGGTTGCACGTCTTCGCTATCACATCCCCAGCACTTGGCACGGCAAACTGCGCGAAGCCTGGCTGGCTCTCCGTCTCGAAGCCGGCAATTCGAAACAGCGTATCCTTGCCGCCTATATCAATGACATGCCGATGGGCGGCAACATCCGGGGAGTGCAGGCCGCCTCGCTGCGGTACTTTGGCACGCCGGCTGCGGATTTGGACCTCGCGCAGGCCACCCTCCTAGCGGCGATTCCGAACGATCCGACACGTTTGAACCCGCGGCGCAACCTTCCCGCGCTTCGTATGCGGCAAGCCTACGTCTTGCACCGGATGGCGCTTGCGGGCGCCATTTCCTCGGGCGATGAGAACACTGCGCGGCGAGAACCGCTCACCATACTGCCGCCGGCACAAAGTGTAATGTGGGCGCCGCATTTTTTGGAATGGCTCGCCCCGCAGCTCGATGGACGAACTGCGGTCGTGCAAACCACCATTGACCGGCCGCTGCAAGATTTCGTGCAAACCGAAATTCGGGTGGTCCTGGCTCAACTGGCCTCGCGCAACGTGCACGATGCCGCTGCGCTGGTTGTCGACAATGCGACCGGAGGCGTCCTTGCGTACGCGGGTTCGCCGGATTTTGCGGAATCCCGATCCGGGCAAAACGATGGCGTCCAGGCGTTGCGCCAACCGGGGTCGGCACTCAAACCATTCATGTATGAGTTGGCGTTAGAGCGCGGAGCGATCGCTCCCAACACCATCTTAGCCGATGTGCCGACGACGTATGCGGTCGGCGCGGGCCAACTTTACCAGCCGGCGGATTACTCCAACTCCTATGCGGGACCGGTGCGCGTTCGCGCGGCGCTGGCGAACTCGCTAAACGTTCCGGCCGTGCGCGTGCTCTCGCGAGTGGGAGTTGAACATTTCCTGCACCGCTTGCGCGAATTGGGCTTCCTGCATTTGCGACACCAGGCCGGCTATTACGGGCTGGGTCTAACGCTGGGTGGCGGCGAGGTCAGTCTGTGGGAGCTCGTGCAGGGCTACCTCGCCATGGCGCGCGCGGGACGAATGCTGCCCCTGCGCGTGCGAAAGGATCGCGGCGTGGAAAGCTCCGCCGAGGTCGGTTCGGGAAATTTATGGACGCTGGTGACCGACATGCTGTCCGATTCGAGCGCACGGGCGGCTTCCTTCGGCGTCGGATCGATCTTGGACTTACCATTCGATGCTGCCGTCAAGACGGGAACCTCTTCCGACTTTCGTGATACGTGGACCGTCGGTTTTTCGTCACGGTATACGGTTGGGGTTTGGGTCGGAAACTTCAACGGGCAGCCGATGCGGCACGTCTCCGGCGTCAGCGGGGCGGGTCCGCTTTGGAACCGCATCATGCTGCATTTGCATGAAGCGCGCGATCCGGAGCGTTTCCGCGCGCCCGAAGGAATGGTCCGCCGTTCGATTTGCGCGACGACCGGATGGAAGCCGGCGCACGACTGCCTCGCACGCGTCGAGGAGTATCTCTATGCGGGCCAGCTTGGGGAGTACGAACGCCCGCATCGCGTGACGCTGTCCAGAGAGTATGACGAGTGGCTTGCGGCGCAAGGCGGAGCGGCGCGCTCGCCAGCGCAGGCGCGAATCTTGTTTCCGCACGATCACGATGTGTTTGCGCTCAACGTCGCACCTGCGGCCGACCTCGCGGTAGCTGCGCCGCAAGCACTGCTCTTCACCGCGCAACTCGCCCCAAATGTGCCGGTGCGCTGGACGCTCAACGGAGCGGTTCTCGCTGTGGGCGCCGTTTCGAAAATCCAATGGCCTCTGCGCACCGGTCACTGGCATTTGGCGCTGGACGGATCAGGAATTCACGATGCTTTGGAGTTCACCGTGCTGAGGACGCGGCCGGTAACGCCGCGCGGATTTACGTTCTTGCGCTAATCTTACCGGCATGGAACTGAAGCGCCAGGCCATTCATGCAATAGCGTAAGCCGGTCGGCGGCGGGCCATCATTGAAGAGGTGGCCCAAGTGTCCGCCGCAGCGGCGGCAGTGCACTTCAGTGCGCACGTCGCCCAGCGATGCATCCGTCTGCGTCTGCACTGCATTGCGCAGCGGCGCATAGAACGACGGCCAACCCGTTCCGCTCTCGAACTTGGTTTTAGAAGAAAAGAGTGCCAGGTCGCAGCCCGCGCAAACGTAGATGCCCGCGCGGTGCTCGTATTCCAACGGCGAGCTCCAGGGCGCTTCGGTATCTTGCCGGCGAAGAACGGCGTAGCGTTTCGCACCCAGACGAGCCAGCCATTGCGCGTCGGTATATTGCACTCCAAAACGGCCTGTGCTCGCGCGCGAAGCGCCGCATCCCGCCAGTCCGAGGGCGGCGAACCCTCCGAAAGCCGCGAGCGCGGCGCGCCGGCTTACACGGTGATGTGGCACGATACGCCGTTTTTCTCAAAGTAACGCTGGTGATAGTCTTCGGCCGGATGAAACTGCGGCGCAGCTTCGATCTGCGTCACAACGGGGCGCCCGCCGTGCGCGCCGGTGGTTTCCAGGCGCGCCTTCGAGGCTGAGGCCTGGGCTTGTTGCTCGGGAGTGTGATAGAAGATCACCGAACGGTATTGCGTACCGGTGTCTGGCCCCTGGCGGTTAAGCGTCGTCGGGTCGTGCATGCGCCAAAAGAGATCCAGCAGGGCATCGTATGAAACGCGCGCAGGATCGTAGCGGACTTGAACCACTTCGGCATGGCCGGTGCGATCGGTGCAGACATCGCGGTAGGTAGGCTGCAGCGTGGAGCCGCCCATGTATCCCGCGGTCGCATCGATTACCCCGGGCAGTTGCCGGAAGGCCGCTTCGACGCCCCAGAAACAGCCCGCGCCGAAGGTGGCCAGTTCTTCATTCATTGTCATCCTCTAAGGAACGCCCGGAGCCATGATATGGATGCACCGTTGTAAAATGAATGGACGTATTCCAAGCATTTTTTCCTGTTTCTACGCGGCAGGTTTCACGACGGTCTGAAGACCGTCGCCAGCGCCGTCCGCTCCACAGGCTACCCCGGCCCAACTCTCCGGGTATCGCGCAAGATTACGCGCCGCGTTGATATCGCGGTCGTGGGACGTACCGCACGCACGTCCAAATACGCTCACCAAGAGTTAGCTTCGCATTCTTAACCGCGCATACCGAACACAATTTCGAGGATGCAAACCAGCGGTTGGCCACGATCACGGTCGATCCAGCCATTGCTGCTTTGTAGTCCAACTGCCGCCGAACTCGCAGAAGCCAACATCGGCAATCGCTCGCGAAAGACAGCGGTTCGCGAGCATCCTTGTGACGTTGAGATCTTCGATCACGATGGTGCGGTATCGCGTGAGGGAGGAGGTGAGTTTGTGCAAGGCGTCGGCCCGAATATCGGCAATCCGCCAATGCAGTCGTGCAAGCTTGGTTTTCGCTTTGACACGATTGCGCGAGCCGCGAACCTTGCGGGAAAGGGCACGAGAGGCCCGTTTGAGTTTGCGCAGGTACCTCCGTAAGGGTTTGGGAGCAAAAGTCTTCGGTGTATCATCGCTAAAGGTTGCAAGCGCGGTAATTCCAAGGTCGACGCCGACAATGGTTGCGTCGGTACGAATCGGAACCTCGTACGGTACCTCGATGGAAAAGCTCGCAAACCACGCGTCGGCATGACGTGAGATCGTTACCGAGAGGAGACGGCCGGCAAAGCGGACTTCTTCGCGCATTTTCGCCCAGCCAATGACCGGTAGCCTTATCCGCGCACCGTCGGTTTGCACGGCGTCTGGGTGTTTCTTGTCGGGACCGTTATCGGCGCGGAAGCTATAGTGCTGGCCCTTTTTCTTAAACGTCGGCACCCGCACGCGCTTCCAACGGATCTCCTTACGTCGATACTTTTTGAGGTCCTCGAACAAGTTGGTATATGCGCGGCCTAGGTTCTTGATCGCCTGCTGAGGCGCGTTCTTCGTCACTTCTGACATCCACGGAAATTGCTCTGCCTTGACTGCGTTGAGCGCTTTGCGTAAGGCAACCTCCGAAGGCTTTCCTCCGGCCTTGTACTGCTGTTTCCATTCTGCTAGCGCCCAATTATACGCAAAGCGCGCAACACCGCACGCTCGCAAGAAATACGTTTCTTGCTCGCATGTGGGAACCAAGCGAATCCGATGCGCAAGAATCATGCTTGGACCGACTCGCGCGCTAAGGCGCGTTCGATACTGATCGCGCGATTGCGCGCTGAGCGGCGACCGTAAAGCCGGGCGCAGAAACTCGTGAGCACGGCGATCATATCTTGCACGAGATCATCGTTTATTTCACTTGCATCCATAACAATGAGCCGACGCCCGGATGCCGCCAGGGGATGCTTCTAGATACTCCGACCCAAAGCGTGCGAATCGGTCGCGGTGCTCGACAACGATTGCACCGATCTTGGCATCCGACAGCAGCTGCAGGAGCTTGCGACGCTTGCCATTTAGGCCTGAGCCGACTTCGGCAACCGACTCCACCACATGAAGCTTTTGCTCCGCAGCGTATTGAGAGAGGCGCGCTAATTGTCGGGCGAGATCGCCGCGCTGATCGTGGCTGCTCACGCGCGAATACAGCGCAACGGATGTCGGCTTTTCTTCAATGGGTGCTTCGACCAGAATGGTTCCGCCGGGCATCTGCCGCCACGGAACGGGCATGGCGTCTTCCTTCACCCAGCGCCATGCCGTTTTGTAGGAAATGCCTTGCCGCCGGGCCCAATCGACGAGTTTCATTCCTTGTAGTATAAGCTACGAACACCTGTTTGGCTATACATGGCCATCTCGGCCGCAGCACTTACCGCACCCCGCGAGCGCTGCCGCGGGTTTACAAGGAAGTGGCGCAGCAATTGGGATTCTTCGCCCAGGCCGAGCTTACCTTAGCGCGGACGCGAGCCGGAGATATCCGTTATCTTCCGGGAGTGTTTAGCGCGATCGAGGCTACTCGATTGTTCGAACGCTTGCTCGCTATTGCGCCGTGGTCCAAAGAGACGATGCGCATGTACGACAAGATGGTCGAGGTGCCGCGTTTGGTGGCTTGGTATCGCGACCCGGAACCGCTTCCAGCAGAGCTGCAGATGGTGCGGGAACGCGTGGGTGCGCTTCTGAGCGTAAAGTTTAATGCCGTTTCGCTGAACTACTATCGCGACGGGAACGATTCGGTTGCGTGGCATAGCGACCACGACGAAGAGCTGACGGCTCGGCCGGTTGTCGCGCTTCTGAGCCTGGGCGCTATTCGTGAGATGCTCCTGCGGACCAAGGTTTTGCCGCGGCGACAGTTGCGATGCGATTTGGAACCGGGCAGCATTCTCGTTATGCGGGGCGACGTCCAAGAGCATTGGGAACATCATATTCCAAAGGTGCACCGGCCCACCAGCGCGCGAATCAGTGTGGCGTTGCGCACAAAGATCTCCCCCTAATTCCACGGGTAGCCGGCGATCGCGTCCCACTGCGGAGCGCTCGTTCCGCTCCAGTCGAAGAAACTCTCGCCGATCGCTCCCAGTGCCCGTGCTTCTTGCAGACTGGCAGAGATTTCGTCCGGCGCGGTTGCACCGCGCGCACCTTCTGGCGTGGTTTGGCCGCCGATGTTGATCGGACGGCGGACCGTCGAAAGCGCGGCGAGCGTGCGGTACGAGTCCGCGAGCAAGCGCTGCACCTGGGCAGCGTTCGTGGGACCCTTGGAGAGCATGCGCCAGTAGGTCATCGGCTGCAACACATCTGAGTACTGCGCGATAACGCGATAGGGGTACTTGTCATTGTCGAGATGTTCCAAAAACGGATCTTCGACGGTCGCAATGACCGTATAATTCGGCCCGACCGCAGCCCGAAGATTGCGAATGTAGGTTTCCATGGCCGAGCAGCCCTGCGGGCAGTCGTGCATGAACTCATCGCCGCGCTCGAGATCGACCGCCAGCGCGCTCATCGCCGTTCCGTGCGCGGTTCGATACATGGCGGCGTGCACGGCCTGCGCCAGATCTTCGAAGGTTGCGGCTCGCGGAACGGTCCACGCGACCGTCTTAATTCCGCGCGCCGCCAGGCCATCCACAAGGGCGTCGAGGCGCACTTTAATATCCGGGGAGAGTTGCCAGTAGGCGCCGTAGGCCAAGCGTAATTCGACGTAGTGCAATCCGGCGCGGGCGGCCTGATCCACGACGGCTGACGGATCGAGCTCGCCCGCATAATGATCGTCGTATGGATTGGTGCCGAACGATAGCCACATTCCTTTTCCGGAAATTGCGGTGCGCGACGTCGTCGGCATTTCCGGCGGCGTGCGTATCCACGCCGTGTTTGAAGCGTGCGTTGCCACGCGTACCACGTAGCGATACATTCGTGCGGGACGAACGGTGGCATCCAAATAGTTCGAGCTTGGCGGTGACACCACCGCCACGTGTTCGTTTCCTCGTGCGTCGAAACGGGTTATGCGCACCTCTGCGCTCGCGCGCGGGAACCACCCGATTTGAATGGCGTGCGGGCCGAGGGGCGCCGCTACGGTACGGGCGAGTTTCCAAACCCGCGGGTCGGTTCGCGCGCGGGCCTCGCCGAGCCGCGGCATCGTGCACACCGCAGTTAGCGAAATTCGACCTTCGCGATTACTCGAAACGATGGCCGCCGGCTGGCCGAAGCGCATGCGGGGTTGCCACTGTGTCGTGCCGCCGGTTGCGCGATAGTCTACGTTGCTCCCGAGCATGATACGAGTCGGCGCGTTCTGTGCGTCCAGAAAACGTACCACCACCAGCCAGCGTGCATTCCCATCCGGGTCGAAGCCCAGCGGCCGCGATTCCAGCACGAAGCGCGTGGCTGGATTTCCAACGTAGATCGGGCCGCTGCCAGAGGACACGGGCAGCGCCGGCAGCGGGGGCGGCGCTTCGGTGCGCGAGAGCAGCAGCGCGATCCAGAATGCTAAGTTCACTTCATTACCATGCCGGACTCACGGTGGGAGTATTCGCCGGTTTTGCTCCATTGCGCTCGTAGAGCGTAATATTCGCCTCCGACCGCACCAGCCGGTACTTTCCGCGCTTGGCCGCGGCTTTGATTTTGGGCCCGTCTCGTATAAGCCAGTTGGAGTCTGGATAACTCCAGTCGAAGAGTGCAAAACGCGGATACGTTTCCATTCCAAGTGTCGCGTGCGGGAAGAAACCCATATGCGTGTACGCCTCTTCCTGCGTCCCGATCTCCGCGGTCGCGGGCAGCCTAGCGATGAACGCATCCAGCTGGGCATCGCGCGGCTGCGGCAAGCGCAAAAAGTAACGCGGATGCAGAGGATTGGCGACAATGAAGGTCAGTGCGGCCAGCCCATATGCAACGACGAGCGCTGTACGCGCCGTGTTCGGTCTGTCACGCGTGAGCGAACACGCGCCAAGCACGAACGCAACCATGACGTATGGAATCCAAACCGCGGCATAGTGTTGTCCCATCGTGTACGTCACGGGCGCGCGTGAAAGCAAGACCTCGGCAAAAGGAAAAAGGGCTAAGAGCAACAGGCGCGATCGAAATGGAAGAAAGGCGAGCGGTGCAAATGCCAACACAAGGTACCCGGCGCGATCCGTTACCGCCCGAAGCGGCGAGACATGTGCCGCTACCGCCGTGTGCGTATAGAAGACGAGGGGATGCCATGCGCCGGAGCCTCCCGCCAGAGGCCCTACGACCAGAAAATATCCGGCTAGCACGGCGAGGCAGCAAACAATAATCGCGAGTGACCATGCAACGCCGCGCATTTCGTTGCGTTCGCGAAAGAAAAAAAGCGCAGCAGCGGCGGTAATACAGATGAAAATCGCCTCGTCTTCTTTCGTGGCCAAGGCCGCGATCGCACAGAGTGAAGCCAATGCGAATTTGCGCGCATCCAACGCGTAGAGTAGCCAGACAACTTCCCCGGCGGCCAGCCCGTTTTCGTGAAAGTCCGTGAAGGTGAGACCGCACAACGGCGGATAGATGAACCCCAGGGAGCCGATGGCCGCAGCCGGCCGTTCGCCCACACGCCGGCGGGCTATTAAGTAGAGAGCCGGCCCGATGGATGCGTTGACGGCTGCCTGCACGATGGTCAGCGGGAGCGCCGAGTGAGCGAGCCAGACCAGGGGCGCTAGCAAATACAGAATCGGCGAGAAGTGAACGGCGAAGTGGCTCCCGCCCTCGATGGTGTTGGAGAAGCCTGAAAAAGCGCTCGCAATGGTTTGAAAGAAGATGCCGAGGTCTTCAGCGGAACGGTGGACGACGTAGCGGTCGGTCCCCAAGATACTAAAGAGCAGAAAGTAGACGGCCGCCCCAGTCCACATTCGCGCCAGCATGCCGGGCGCTTTGGCCCGAAATTTTCATCCTCCTTTTAGCATTTCAACGTGCGCAATGCGTTATAAGGAGTAGTGATGGTGAGAAATGCAGCAATCCTGGTGTTCATAATTGCGCTCGCGTTCTTCAGAAGTGCGGCCCAACCTGACAGCGGAATTCACAAGATCAAGCACATCGTGATCATCATGCAAGAGAACCGCTCCTTCGATAGTTACTTCGGGACGTTTCCGGGCGCAGACGGAATTCCGGTGAGGAATGGCGTTCCAGCGCCATGCCTTCCGCAACCGCAAGGTCCGTGCGTGCGCCCGTACCATGACGGCTACGACCTGAATGCCGGCGGCCCGCACTCTGCGCGCAATGCAGTTTCCGATATCGACGGTGGCCGCATGGACGGATTCATTCTGAATGCGCAGCGCGGCCGCCGCGGGTGCGCTGAATTGGACAATCCGGCCTGCACGAACGGCGGCACTCGCATCGATTCGGTCGGCTACCATGATGGGCGCGAGCTTCCCAACTACTGGGCCTACGCCCGCAACTTCGTTTTGCAGGACCGTCTGTTTCAGCCCAACGCTTCTTGGAGTTTGCCTCAGCATCTGTTCCTGGTGTCCGAATGGTCGGCGAAATGTTCGCGCATCGGTGATCCCGCTAGCTGCGTGAATGAGTTACAAAATCCCGACCGGCCGCGTGACTTTGGCCGGCGCCGCGCGCCCGGCCAGCCCGGGCGGCCCGACTACGCGTGGACCGATTTGACCTACCTGCTTCACAAAGCGGGCGTCTCGTGGGCCTACTACGTTATGGGCGGAAACGAACCCGACTGCGCGGACGATGCGATGGCCTGCGCGCCCCGCCGCCAGACCGTGCGAACGCCGGGGATCTGGAATCCGCTGCCGGCCTTCGACACGGTCAAAGAGGACAACCAACGGCAGAATGTTCGCGACATCACTCAGTTTTTTGCCGCCGCTCGGAATGGTACGCTGCCCTCGGTGGTTTGGCTAGCTCCCGCCGGACGCTACAGCGAACATCCGCCGGGCCTTGTGAGTGCGGGGCAGGCGTACGTAACGGGAGTTGTTAACGCGCTCATGCAGAGTCCGGACTGGAAATCGACCGCGATTTTTGTGTCGTGGGATGACTGGGGCGGATTCTACGATCACGTCGCGCCGCCCAAAGTCGATGAAAACGGGTACGGCTTACGCGTTCCGGGACTGGTGATCAGTCCGTACGCGCGCCGTGGTTACGTGGACCATCAAGTGCTCAGTCACGACGCATACGTCAAATTTATCGAGGATGACTTCCTCAGCGGCGCGCGCATCGATCCGAGAACCGACGGGCGCTTCGACCCACGCCCCGACGTTCGCGAGAGTATGCCGCAACTGGGCGACTTGCGCAACGATTTCGATTTCTCCCAGCCCCCGCGCACTCCGCTGGTGCTCCCCAACGGAATCACACCCCCATACGCCAATTGAAATACTCCCCGGCCTGAGCTACTTCGCTGCACCCTGCGGCGGAGCGCCGCTCTCGATCATTAAACGGTACATCGAAAACCAGCGCACGCCATTGTAGGGGCTCTCGCCTAGCGCCTTTTATCCCCGGCCTGAACGCCGGGGCTTTACGGGTCACCCGGTAAATTGCCGCAGGAACGCATCGATGCGTGCTGGCTCGATGCCGGCGGTTTGTAACCGTTCTTCCATGGCGTCGGCGCGAGCGGGCGGGGTGACAAACATGACCGGCGCTTCCGCACCGGACGCCTGAATCTCAAGGTCTTGGGCCAATGCGGGCACGAGCGCGGTCTGATACGGTTCCAAATGCGCGGCTCCGTCGGCGGAACGTATGTCGATACCGCCATCGAGCGTCATGAAGATCAGCGGCCGGCCCTCGGTAGTGAGGCGCCGTAGGGATGTGGGTACTTGGATGCGTTCGACGATAAAACGCGGATCTGCGATGAGCGCTTGTCGCTCCACTCCTTCGAGCGTGTATCGCAATCCCACGATCGCGCCGGCGCTCGATGCGTGAAAATCTAAGACGTCTCCGGCTTTCTGCACGTGCAGTTCGCGCGGCTTGCCGTGCGCGTCCACGCGGCTCCAGTCGTAGATGCGATAGGTCAAGTCGCTGGCCTGCTGCGTTTCGAAAATGATTATTCCGGCGCCGATCGCGTGCAGCGTGCCGGCCGGCAGGTAGAATGTCTGCCCGACGCTGACTGGGACGCGTCGTAAGATGTCGCCGAGCGTGCCGTCGGCTACTCGCCGCTCGTACTCCTCGCGCGAAGTGTCTTGCGACCATCCGAGCACCAACTCAGCGTGCGCCTGCGCATCCAGCACGAACCAGCATTCTGTCTTGCCGTTGGGCTGGTGCTCGACGCGCTGCGCGTACGCGTCGCCCGGGTGAACTTGAACCGAAAGCGCATCGCGTGCATCGATGATCTTGGTGAGAACCGGAAAAATTTGCGCGGGATCCAGATTTCCCAAAAGCTCTGCACCTAGGCGCGCGCGTAGCTGCGCCACGCTTTCTCCTCGCAGCGGGCCGTTTGCCACGCAGTTTTCGTCCCAGCATTCCCACGATTCGCCCAGCTTTGCGTGCGGATCGCCGGGTTTGTGGAAACGACGCACCAAAGCATCGCCGCCCCAAATCGCCGGCACGGTCTTGGGAGCAAGGACGTACGGATATAATAGTGCGTCGGGCAAGACCCCGACGCTTCACGGCGACGTCGAGTGATCCATTCTCGGATGCAGGCGCACGCTGCGACCGGTACAAAAGCTACGGCGTGCGAGTACTCTACATTGGGCTGGGTTCCAACCTCGGCGACCGGCAGGCCAACGTTCTGGCTGCGCTTCAGCGCCTACGCGCGAAAGGCAAGATCGTGTCGACCTCAGGTCTATACGCGACGGTCCCGGAGCAAGGCGCCGAGGGACCCGAGTTCTTGAACGCGGCGGCAATCTTCGAAACCGAATTGGGGGCCGCCGCATTTGAAGAGTTCGCGCGCGAAGTTGAGCGCTCGGTCGGACGAACATTGGTCCGCAAACTGAGCGCGCGCCTCATCGATATCGACCTCCTCGGTGTTGCCGGGGAGTTCGTGCGCGACGACTTGCCCCTCCGACCGTTCAACCTGGTTCCGCTAGCCGAGATCGCCGGCGATCTCACGCTGGCCAGCGGTTCACGCCTTGCCGACTTGGCCGGAGCGTTGCAGGGCGACGGTATCCGAAAAAAAGTGCGCGCGCTGCAGTTCAGTTCGAATCGTCAAGAAGACGAGCCGGAGATCCGGCTTTCCGTCAACCGCGCGGGCGTCTCGTCGCTGCGAAGAGTGATCCATTTGGAAATCGACGGCCGGCAGCGTGTCTACAATGCCGAGTTTGCCATGGTCGCGGATTTGGCGCCGGATAAAGCGGGTGTGCACATGTCGCGCTTCAGCGAGATTCTAGAAGAAGCGACGCTCGAAGTTCTGGCACGCCCTCACTCACCCTCGCGCATCGAAACTCTAGTGGAATCCATTGCGCTTCAAATCGTGAGAAATCACGCGGCGGTGCGCGCCGATGTTCGATTACGCGCGCAGTTCGCGCTCGAACGGTGGACGCCCGTCAGCGGTAAGCGCGGCGAGGAGACCTATACGCTGGTCGGCATCGCGCACGCGGGAAGGCACGGCGCGCGCCGCGTCATCGGCATAGAGGCCGAGGGCATGACGGCGTGTCCGTGCGCCCAATCGATGGTGCGCGAACACAGTATGCACGAATTAAAAGATGCTGGATTCTCGCCAGCGCAAGCGCAGCGCGCGCTCGATGTCTTACCGGGAGCCACGCACAACCAGCGTGGGCGCGGCAGCATACTGCTCGGTGTCGAAAAGGAGCACGAGGGTGCCGTCCGCCTCGAAGATCTGGTGGAGATCGTGGAAAACTCAATGTCCAGTGAAACCTACGATTTACTCAAGCGCTCCGACGAGTTCTTCGTGGTGAACAAGGCCCACCGCAATCCGAAATTCGTGGAGGACGTCGTGCGCGGAATCTTGGCCCGCACGTTGGACTCGTACGGCGATTTGCCGGACGGCACGTTTGTGTCTGCGAGCCAAGTGAATTACGAGTCGATTCACAAGCACGATGCCTTTGCGGAAGCATTTGGCACCTTTGGGGAGCTGCGCGCGGAACTCGCCACCGCAACGTATCAAAGCGAGCGCACCGGTCTTGCGGCTTGGCTTGGAACGCGCCACTCTGCGGTTCTGGCGGCCGCCACTCGGTTGCCCAGCGATGGATGCGATGCAAAGAGTATTTCGTACCATGCCGGAATCTGATCCTCGGCCAGGTTTTGATCCCGCAAGCGTTCCAGGGCACTCACCGCGCTCGCCGGGTCGCACGTCGCCGCCAGCGCAAAACCGTCGGCCGCCCATTCGCGGGACCGGGAGAATGTGGCCACCAGCGGGCGCATTAATGCGGATAAGAGCGTGACGCGCGCGGAGATCTGCACGAAGCGTGCCGTTGGCGAAAGCCGCTCCGTCGCTCCGAGATTTGCAAGCCGAAACGTTAGTCCGCCCGCCAGCATAGCCAAGAACGTCATTCGCCACACGTCTTTGGCAATGTAGTGCCCAAGTTCGTGGGCGACCACAAACTCGATTTCATCGGATGCAAAGGATTCGATGAGCGTATCGCCGAGCACGATACGGTGGGTGCGGAACATGCCGGTAACGTACGCGTTGGCCTTCTTCGTTTGACGGCTCATATCCACGCGCAGAATGTCGACGTCATCCACGCCGAAACGTTTCGCGAGACGACGCAGGCGTTTCTCCACCGGGCCCTCCAAGGGCGTAAATTCGTTAAAGAGCGGCGCGAGATACACCGGCACAACGAGTGCCGTTAAAATCATTAGCGGAAGCGTTCCAGCGGTAGCCAACAGCGGCCAAGTTTTTGGCTTGCGCGCGATCACGGTGGAGAAAGCGGCGCTCAAAGCCGTCAGCACCAGAGCACCGATCAGCGATGCTTTCACGTGATCGCGCATCCATGCGCCGAAGGGCTGGTCGCTCAAATCATAGCGGCGTTCCAGCTCGTATCCCTCGATGTAGTCGGCGGGGAAATCGAGGACCATCCCCGCGGCCGACGCAGCGAGGACCAGCGTTGGGGGTTGTAGCCAGCCGGGAAGCCGTTCGGCGACCCGCACGATGGATGCTGCGACCTTGCCGTCGCTCAAGGCAAGCGCGAATGCAACCGAACGGGCTAAGGCGGCTACTTCAAGCTTGCGACGCAGTCTGCCGTATGAGGCGGGATCCTTGCGCAGGCGCGTGCGCGGTTTGCGCATCGCATCCAACGTCTGCGCGGCCCGCACGAGCGCGTACCCGGCCGTCAGGCCGCATGCCATAGCGGCAAAGAACTTGCGCATGCGATTCAGATCAGCGAGATGGTTTCTTTGGGTTTAGGGCGCGCTTCCACCGCAGCTAGAAGCGCGTCGGCCAGCTCTTCGCAGATCGGATCGTCGATCTCTTCGATCCGGCCTTCATCGGCCAGCAGAGCCTTTTGGGGATCGATCGGCAACTTCGCAAAGAGCGGCGCCTGCGCAAGTTCGGCGACACGCTGCGCGTAGGAAGGACCGAAGACTTCATACTTCGCTCCCGTGTCCGGCGCAATGAAGTACGACATGTTCTCGATCACTCCCAGGATTGGTTTCTTGAGCTGATGCACGAGGTTGGCCGCTTTGCGCACGATCATCGTCGCGAGCGCCTGCGGCATGGTGACGAGTACGACGCCGTCGATTGCCAGCGATTGCAGCACCGTGAGCGGCGCGTCGGAAGTTCCGGGCGGCAGATCGATCAGCAGATAATCGAGGTTGCTCCAGAGCACCTGCTCGTAGAATTGGCGGATGACTCCCGAGAGAATCGGTCCGCGCCAAATCATCGCCGTGTCTTCTTTGTCGGTCAGCAGATTCGAGCTTACGATTTCGATGGCGCTTCGCGATTGGGCCGGAACCATCAGCGGCCTGGTTTGGCCTGCGGGCGCGCCGGGATCCTGTTCGATTGCCAGCGGTTTGCGCAGCCCGAAGATTTTTGGAATTGATGGTCCGGTAATGTCGCCATCCAGAATGCCGACCTTCAAATTGCGCCGGCGCAGACCGATGGCAAGTAGCGCGGTTACGAGGGACTTTCCCACGCCTCCCTTGCCGGACATAATCGCCACAACGGCTTTGAAAACCGCCCGTCGCGCGAACTCGCCCGGTGCGCGCCGCAGCGGCTGCTTGTCTTCATTGTTGATGGTTGGAACGCGTCCCGACAGGCGCGCTTGTGCGAGCGCCGCGATAATTGGCTCGGCGCGCAGCCCGTGTGCTTTGGCGCCCTGTTCGATGGTCTCGTATTTGTTGACGCCGCAGCCCGCACAGTGCAGGCCGAACTGCGAAAGAACGTCTTCGGCGATCGGCAGATCGGCGACCAACTCGCGAATATTGGTGTCAGGTCCAAGCTGGGCGGGCATGGCCCCAGGGTTCGCGCACGGAAGGTGACTCCCCGTGCAAACGATTTCGAACGTAGAGCGAGCGCAAGGCATACTTGCCGGTGGCTGCGATTCGCCGGTTCGAGCCGGCCACGCGGTGGGTGGCGAGCCATTTATCCAATCGCGTGGTCAGGGCGCGTATGCTTACGACGACCGAGGCGCCCGCTACATTGACTACGTCATGGCCTACGGTCCGTTGCTCTTCGGGCACGCGCATCCGGCGTTGTGCACCAACCTCGACGAAGCGGCGGCTCGCGGCACGTTGTTCGGCTGCACGCACGACGAAGAAGTGCGCCTCGCGGAGCGCATTCGCCGCCATCTGCCCACAATGGAGCGCCTGCGTTTTGTAACCACGGGAACCGAAGCCGTCATGAGCGCCGTGCGCGTCGCCCGCGCATTCACCGGCCGCGATCTCATTGTGAAGTTTGGCGGAAATTATCATGGACACTTTGATCTGGCTCTGCTGGGGGCCGGAGCTTCCGCGCACACATCAGATGCGGGCCGCGGCGGCATTCCATTCGGTGTGATGCAAGACGTGCTGGTCGCGCGCTACAACGATCTGGACGTACTGGACGGCATGCTGCACAGGCGCTGGGGCGAGGTTGCAGCGATCATCGTCGAACCGGTCGTTGGCAACATGGGGCTCGTGCAGCCAATGCCGGGGTTCTTGGAGGGCCTGCGCAGCCGGGCAGACGCGCACGGCGCCGTTCTGATCTTCGATGAAGTAATCACGTGGCTGAGGTTGGGTTTAGGCGGGGCGCAAGAGCGCCAGGGCATCGTTCCGGACATGACGGCCATTGGGAAAATAATGGGAGGTGGTTATCCGATTGCGGCTTTTGGCGGACGCGCGGAGATCATGCGCGTGCTGGCACCCGCCGGCGCAACCTTTACCGGCGGGACGCACGCGGGAAACCCCTTTTGCGTTGCGATGGCGCATCGCACGCTCGATCTTCTGGAGTCAAACCCGTGGTTCTACGGTGAAATGCAGCGCAACGCACGAGCGCTGGCCGAGGGGATCGGCGCGATCTTCGCGCGGCTGTCGCTGCCGTTTTCGGTAGTTCATTTGGAGAGCATCGTCGACTTCAAATTTCGCGCCGGAGCCACGCGCAACTATGAAGATGCTTGCGCTGCCGACGCCCGGCGCTACGCGCGATACTACCACGAGATGCGCGGGCGCGGCATTCTGCTCGCTCCGTCGCAGAATGAAGTGATGTTTCTCTCGACCGCGCACAGCGCCGCCGACATCGCTCAAACGCTCTGCGCGATCGAGCAGTCGCTGGGCGCGGTGTAGCGCAGTCTATTGCCGGACGGGGACAGGAAAGACCGCTGGTGACCGGTGTCCGCGCGCATCGACCGCGCGGACGGCGAAAATTGATTCGTCCTTATTTACCGGCACCGTGAACTGAGTGACGTTCCCCACGTTACGCACGTGCTGCCAAACGGGTGCAGTGGTGGCACGCCAGACGATTTCGTAGCTGCTGGCCTGCGAAACGATATTCCACCGCAGCGTCGCGCTGTATCCGAGTGCGCTGTTCACCATTTCAACGCGTCCGGGACGGGCTGGGCCGAGCGCTAGCTCAGCCAGCGCAGCGACGTTCATGCGCGTCACCCCTGCGAGAAAATCGAAGTCCATAAACTTCTGCAAATCACCGTACTGAATGCCGTTTTCGACGCGGATATCTTGGTGCTGATGATCGTAGTTTTCGTGCGGTTCGACAAACCGCACAGCGGGAAATCCTTGATCGGTGAACGACATCTGGTCCCCGCCCCGCAGAAAGCGGTCTGCGCGGTAGATGAGGTTTGCATGCATCGGGACGTACGCTTCAGCCACGCTCTTCACGAAACGGGCCAGCTCGCGGGATGGCGAATCGTTTTCGCTTCCAGTTAGGTTGACCCGCGCGATCGCGGCGTCGCGGGAAAGGGCCTCGCTAAATAGCCGAACGCTGTACGGCTCGGCCGGTCCCTCGTGCCCACGTGAGGCACCGATGATGTCGTTGTTCAGATCACCTTCCACCGGGACGCCTGCATCGCGCAACGTCTTCGCGTGGTGAGCGGATCCGAAGAGCCCCTGCTCCTCCCCGTCGTACGTAGCGAAGATAATGGTTCCGTGAAAGGCCGTGGCGGCCATAACCTTGGCAGCTTCGATGACGCATGCCACTCCCGAACCGTTGTCGTCCGCTCCCGGCGCGTCTTTGATTGTGTCGTTGCCGTCACTGTTGCGCGAATCGTAGTGGCTGGAAATGACGTATGTCCGGCCGCTGGGGTCGTCTCCGCGAAGGGTCGCGATGACGCTGGAGATGCGGACGGCGCGTGGCGTGTTCTCGGTTTTGGGCTGGGTGTATTCATCGAACGACACGGTCATGCGCCCACCGCTGCGCGTGGCTATGGATTCGAATTGCGTGCGGATCCAATCGCGCGCTGCAAAGACGCCGCGCTTCGGGTTATCAATCTGTTCGGAGAATGCGTTGCGCGTACCAAACTGCAGCAAGCCGGAATCGATGGAACGCAAATCGGAGGCCGATACCGCGGCCAGCATCGAGGAGATTTGAGGATCTAAGACAATGCGCTCGGCGGTCGTTGCGCGCGCTTGCGATGTCGTAAGAAGGGCGAAAGAAAGAAGACAGGAGCGAAAGCAGCGGGTCATGCGCTAGGAATTCTTGCGCTGCAGATAGCGTCCGAGCACTACGGCCGTTCCTTTGCCGGGAGCACTGCGAACGGCGAAGATATCGGTGCAACGCTCCATGATGGGCAGTCCGCGGCCCCGTTCGGAAAGGACCTCGGGAAACGGACGGCCGGTTTGAGGATTGAAACCGCATCCCGAATCGGTGATCGTCGCCACGATCTTGTCGGACTCGATGCGGCAGTGGACCTCGATGACGTCGCCGGTGCCCGAATGTTCGATCGCATTGGCCAGCGCTTCGCCCACGGCGAAAGTGAACTCATCCAGTTCGGCATGGGCGATGCGATTGGCGAGTGCAAAAGAAACGACTTCGTCGCGCGCGCGTTTTCCAAACTGCGCCCGGGAAGGTATGCGCATGCTGAAGCCCACCTCGCGGGGCCCGCGAGTTCGGGCAGGGGCTTGCTTCTTTGTCATCTGCGTTACAGTTGGAATGTAACCGGTTGCGGCGTGCGCCAAACCTCCGGCAAAGACGCTAGCGGGCAAGCCGGTGTGCCGTCGCCGACGAACTTAAGGCCGATGTCCGCTCAGCGGTGCCCGGTCGTCTACGTCTTAGCATGCCGCGATGGTTCGTTTTATGCCGGCTGGACCTTGGAACTCCGGAAGCGTTTGGAGGCGCATGCCCGCGGGGCCGGCGCCAAGTACGTGCGCAGCCGGCTGCCGTTTGCACTGGCAGCTTGGTGGCCAGCGGCGGATGCGACAGCGGCGCGTCGGCTTGAGACGGTCTTCAAAGCGCTATCTCGCGCGGGAAAGTTGGAGGTCTTGAGCGGGCGCCGGGGCATCGGTGCCGGAATGCGCAAGGCCCCGCTTTTTTTCGAGCCCCCAACTGCAGAAAGGCGTGCAATGTCGCACACCCCACCCACCGGAAATGAACTCGCCACGCTGGTCGATGAGGCGCGCCAAAGCCAAGCGCGCATTCGAACCGTAAAGGGCGACATCGTTTTCGCTTTCTATCCCGGCGATGCGCCGCAACATTGCGCCGCCTTTATCAAACTTGCGAACGCGGGCTTTTATGATGGCCTGACCTTTCACCGCGTCGAGCCGGGATTCGTCATTCAAGGGGGTGACCCGCAAGGCGACGGCACGGGAGGCCCCGGTTACCAGTTGGACGCAGAGTTCAGCAATCAGCCGCACGTGCGTGGCACCGTCGCAATGGCACGCTCGGCCAATCCCAACTCTGCCGGATCGCAGTTTTATATGTGTCTTGCTGATGCCCGTTTTTTGGATAAGCAGTACACGGTATTCGGGCAGACGCGAGAGGGTCTGGATGTCTTGGATCAAATCCGGCGCGGGGACGCGATCGAATCCGTTCGTATCGAGCCCCTTGCAGCGCAAGGGGACCTATAAGTTCGATCCTGCAACTGAGTTAAACACATCGGACGCGATTGCGGCGATGGCGCGGCGCGCGAGCTCGTAGCTTGAGAGATTCTTCGTAAACACGGTAAGCACGAACGGGGAGTCGCCGAAGGGGTCCACGATCGCAATGTCGTTGCGCACTCCGTCGACCTCTCCGGTCTTATTTGCTACGGGAGTTCCAGCGGGTAGGCCGGCTGGAATCTTGTCGCGATCGGTCTGGTGCAGCATGATGGCGACCATTCGGCGGCAGAACATTGGGTGCGCAACCGTGGTTATCTCCTCGCGCGCGCCGCGCTCGAGGGAGAAAAGCAAGCGTCCCATGTCGCCTGCCGTCGTGACATTCTCGTGATGATGAACGATCGCGCTGTAGTCTAGAAAGTGGCGCCGCAGGTACGTATTCGACAGTCCGGCGCGCCGGGCGCTGGCATTAATCGCGTCGAAGCCAAAATGCGTGATGAGAGCGTTGGCCGCGCTGTTATCGCTGAGCGTAATCATCGGCGTAACGAGTTGCGCGACGGTATAGGTTTCTCCAGCGGACGCGCGCGCTAAGTAGGGAGAGCCACCGACGAAATCCGACGAGCGCAGACGGACAGGCGCCTGCAGTGATCCGGGGGCGGTTTCTTCCCGGTGAAAGGCCGTAAGCATGATAAGCATCTTAATGGTCGATGCGGCGGGAAACGACTCTTCTGTATTATAGGTGAAAAGAGCTGGTCCACTCTGCATCGTACGCACATAGACGCCGGCCGTGCCCGGAACGCGGCGAATCCGGTCTGCAAGCGCTTCCTGCAAGCTCGAGGCGCGCGCGTACCGTGGCAGCACTGCGAGCGCTGCCGTGCCCAGCAAGAACCCGGACCGCTTCATCAGCTTCCCGTTCCCTGGTAGTGGTTTATTCCGACACGCCAGAAGGCGTAGGCCGCACAAAACCACACTAGTCCGACGAGCGGCGTAAGCAGCCCAACCGAGGCCGAGAGTGCAAGCCCGGTATCGGCTTTATGCAAGAAGTATGCCGCCGGAAAGTAGTTCATGAAGGCAAACGGCACGATGAACGTGAGCAACAAACGCACCCCGCGTGTGTAGATGCTGATCGGATAGCGGGTGAAATCCTGCTCGAGGGATTGCACCATCCACGTGAGCGTGTCAACGCGGATAAACCAGAACGACGCGGTCGCTACCGCTAGGGAAATACCGAAGTCGATCAGTGCACCGCCGACCGCGATGAGGGGTACCATAAGAATGAAGACCGCATCCACATGCACGCCGCTGAAGCGGGTGGCCACGATGAAGTACGCGATGGCCAGTACCATGCCGTCGATGGAAGTTTGATTCGGTACGGTAAGCGTTTGAAAGAGCGTATCGAGCGGCCGCACGAGAAAGCGGTCGAACCGCCCTTCGCGCACGAACTCCGGTACGTTCATGACCGAAAAGAAGAACGCATAGTTGATTCCGTTGGCGAGCATCCACAATCCATAGAGAAATGCCATCTGCCGGAAATCCCAGCCATTCATCGATGGAAATTGGCGCAGCGTCACCCATAGGGCGGCAATGGCGGTGCCGTGGTAGACAATGGAAAAGCCGGCCCACATGAAAAAGTTGCTGCGGTATTCGATCATGGTGAGGAACTCGAGGCGCCAGTATTGACGATAGGCCGCAAGCATGTGCGAAAAACTTCACCTTGGCTGGAGCAAGTCCCCGTCGCGCGGCCGTTCCGTCTTGACCTTACCGTTAACGCCCTACGGCGCCTCAGCACCAACATTGTGGATGTGGTTGGCGAGGATGGCACGTACCGGCGCGTCTTGGAAAGGGGCCACAATTGTGCGTTGCTATCCGTGCGCCAGCTCAGCGCTGATCTTGTGGAGATCCGCATTCAGGGTGCAAACGCGGAAAAATTTTCCGGCGTGGCGCAACGTATGCTGGGGCTGCAGCGCGACCTGCGTTCGTGGGAACGCCACGCAGCGGGCGTCCCTTGGGTTGCGCGGCTAGCGCGCGCGCTGCGCGGGCTGAAGCCGCCGCGCTATCCGACGCTCTGGGAGGCGCTGGCGCATGCGATCATCTTTCAGCAGATCAGCATTCACGCGGCTTCGGCAATCATGCGGCGCACCATCGAGGCGCTCGCGCAGCCCGTCCGAGGACTCTATCCATTTCCAACGCCGCAGCAGATATGGGATGCGCCGCAATCGGTACTGGTTACCGCAGGCCTGAGTGCCAATAAAGTCGCGTCGCTGCGCGCGGCCGCGGCGGCAATCCTTGCGGGCGTGATCGATGAAGCCGCATTGGAACGGCTCGATTCGGAATCGGCGATAGGTATGCTTACGGCCTTGCGCGGGATCGGGCCTTGGAGCGCGGCGGTCGTCCTGTTGCGGGGTCTGGGGCGCCTCGATGTTTTTCCGCGCAAGGATTCGGGAGTAGCGGCTGCTATTGCGCTGCTCTCGGATGGAACAGAAGAAGACCCCGAAGGCCTGCCCGCGCGCCTTGGGCCGCAGCGGGGCATGCTCTACTTTCATCTGCTGCTGGGCAAGCTGGCGCGCGTCGAAAACCCATTGCAACCGCGCGTGGGTTATGAATAGTATGTTTACCATTGTTCGAAGCGCGGAGCGCTACCACGCGCAGCACGGCTGGCTTGACACGTACCACTCGTTCAGCTTTGCCGACTACTTCGATCCCAACAACGTGAGCTGGGGTGCGCTGCGCGTCTTCAACGACGATACGATCGCACCCGCTCAAGGATTCCCAACGCATCCGCACCGCGACATGGAGATCATCACGTACATCTTTTCGGGAGAACTGGAGCACCGCGACAGTTTAGGCAATCACGGTGTGGTTTCGGATGGCGGCGTACAGTTTATGAGCGCGGGCACTGGTGTCCGGCATTCGGAATTCAATGGGTCGGCGGAACAACCGCTGCATCTGGTCCAAATGTGGGTGCTGCCGGGAAAACTCGGCGTTCGCCCCACCTACGGTCAGATCGACTTTAGCAAAGCAGATCGCACCAATCGCTGGCTGCCGGTTGCGAGCGGCCAGCCCGCTGTAGTGGCGCCGATTGCGCTCACGCAGGGAGCGACGCTGCGCGTAGCGCGCTTGGAGAGTGGCGCATTGCGGCACGAGTTTGCGCCCGAGCGATTCGGCTTTCTCTTCGTCGGCGCCGGCAGCATCGAGGTCAATGAGCATGGTTTGGAACAGGGCGACGCCTTCCGGACGCACGGTCGTGAGTCGCTTAAAATCTCAGGAAAGGGTGAGGTCGTGCTTTGGGACACGCCTCGCGCTTAGCGTCTGCGCGTCAAAAGCGTTGGACGTAGATGAAGACAGATGGGACATGCTGGCACAGAAAGGTTGCCGATCGATACTTGGAGTGAGCAGCGGCTCGCAGTCCCTCCGCGTCGAAAGCGACGTAACCGCTACCGCCGAAAAGCCATGCATCGCGCACTTGTCTGTCTGGGCCCACGAGAACCTTACTGATGACGTCAATCGGGCCGTTGGATGAGTAATTCAGGTTCTGCGGATAGGAAGCCGGCTGCGCTTGCGCGAGCGCGGGCGGTGTGTAAGCGGCGCCGCACCCCCGCTCCGGCATCGGAACCGCCGACGCAGCGGGCAGCGCCGGTGGTGCACCGCCTCGAATGGCGGATGGGTTCGCACCGCCTTCGTTTCGCAGCGTTTCGACCAACGATTGCCGCGCTTCGGCGAGGTCGTACGGCGAAGCCGGACATTCAACGTCGGGACTCTTCTCGAATTTGGCATGACCAACCCAGACATCGCTGATGGCCGCCTTCAGCGGCAAGGAAAAATACAATGGCGCCGATTCGTAGTCCACATATCGTAAGAACGGCGCACTATCGGAGCGATAGAGCTGATGAACCGCGCGGTGCAGCTCGACGTTTTGAAAGGCGACCTCGTACCCAGTCGTCGATCCGGCGTAGATTTCCAAGTGCCCGCTAACCGTACGCGGAGCGCTGGCATGCAGCACGTAACCGTAGGCGTCGTCGCTTGCGGTTCGGTGAAGCGGCACCAGCAAGGCGGGCTCGGCAGCGCAAACGTCGGTAGCCGCAAACGCGCGGGCGGGGCAGAGCAAAGACAGCAGCAGCGCGGCGGCCGCCAACCAAAAGGGGCGCAAGAACGTCACGTGAGCGGCGTACTACGCGCGAAACGCTCGCGCATCCCGTACGCGGCCGCTCCGGCCGACAGAACGATAAGCGTGAAGAGCGCGTTCGTGGGGCCGGCTGAAACGATTACGGCAACACCGGCCACGATGAAGAACACCGTAGTGATCGGGTGCCCCGGCACGCGCATTCCGCCCACCCCATGCACGCCGCGCGAGCGAAAGACGAAAATGGCTAGAGCCGCCAGCGAGAGGAAGACGAAATCCATTGCGGTTACGTAGCCGATAATCTCGTAGTAGCCCTTCCAAAGCGTGATCGCGCAGGCGAAGGCCGCCTGCAGCACGATCGCCACGACCGGCGCTTGCGTGCGCGGATGCACGGATCCCACCGAGCGGAAGAACAGCCTGTCGCGCGCCATCGCGTAGTAAATGCGAGGCGATGTCAAGATATTATTGCTCAAGAAGCCGAGGGTGGATAGCGCGATGCCGACGGCGATCACGCGCTGGCCGAGCGTTCCGAAGACCGCGCGCATGATGTCCGACGCTGGTGTCGACGTAGCGGCAAGCCCTTGGGCGCCAAGCACGCGCAGGCCGACGATCGTTACGGCGAGGTAGAGCACCACGACCGCGCTCACTCCGCCAATCATGCCGATCGGCAGAGCCCGACCCGTATCGCGCAGCTCGTGATCGACGAACGGTGCGGTTTGCCATCCATCGTACGCGAAGAGCACGGGAATGAGTGCGGCGCCAATCATTGCCCAGAGAGCAGTTGGCGGTACGCTTGGCGCGGTCGCACCAGCTGCCGAAGCCGGCGCGCCGAAGATGCCCGCGGCGATCAGTGCTCCGATCGCGGCGATCTTCAGGAGCATGATGACGTTCTGCGTGGTACTGCCTTCGCGCACACCCAGACAATTGATTGCGCTGAGGATAATGATGGTGCTCACGGCTACCATCGGCGGCGATGCGTTTAGATGAACCAGCGGTCCGAAATAATTTGCAAATACGATGCCCGCAGCCGCCAAACCGCCGCTTTGCGAGATGAGCAGCGCCGTCCAGCCGTACTCGAATGCGACCAGTGGATGAAATGCATCGCGCAGATAACCGTAGAGGCCGCCTGAATCGGGCCGGCGCCACGCCAATTCGGCGAAGATGAAGCCGCCGGTAAGCGCAATGAGTCCGCCCAAGAGCCAGACCGACACGATGAGCGCGGGCGTATGTGCGACTTGCGCAACCACGGAAGGGTTTGCGAAGATCCCGGCTCCGATAATGCCGCCCATGACGATGAGCGTCGCATCGACGGTGTTCAGCTTGCGGGCGAGCTTGTTCAAACTTGATTCAGCGTTGCCAGATAATGCCGGTCGAATGCATAGAGCAAGCCTTCCGACTGGGCGTAGGGTCCGGGCTCGTAGGCACGCGATGCGACGCCGAGTTGCGTGCGCTCGTTCACGGCCCAATCTTGGCGGTTGGTCAAATCCCAGAAGTCCACATGGCTTGCAACCTCTTTGGAGGAGAGCCATTCGCACACTACTTCGGTGCGGTCGGCTGCAAGCGGTTGCACGTAGTGAACCATAATGTAGTCGGGATGAAAGCTCAGCAGAAGCGACGGAAAAACGGTGTAGTAATAAACGCGGTTTTCATTCAACGGGGCGTCGCGCAGCACTGAATAGCCGCCCAGCACGGGACCTTCTAGCAGATCGTTGCGCCCGCTGTCCCAGGCCGAGATCTTCTCGAGCTGGGGGTGGATGACCGGGCAGTGGTAACACTCGGAGTAGTTTTGAAACACGAGCTTCCAGTTGCAGGCCACGTGGTACGTGATACGGGCAACGGTCGGCAGTTGCGCTGGCTTCCAGGGCGCGCACTTCTCACCGATGATTGTTAAACTCGCGTCGAGCGGCGCTGCGTGCGGCTCGAGATTTGCGAACAAGAAGCCGTGCAGTTCGCAGATCCGGGCCTCGCGCAGCCGGCATTCCGACGTGCGAAAATCGTCGACTTCCGCCATATTCCGGGCGAAACGCAGCGTCCCGTCTAAGGCGTAGGTCCACGCGTGGTACGGACACTGGATGGTGGCTTTGAACTCCCCCGAGGAATCCGTGCAAAGGCGCGTCCCGCGATGCCGGCAGACATTATAGAACGCACGGATTTGGGCGTCGTCGCCCCGCACGACGATCAAACTCTCGTCCGCGACGCTGCACGTGAAGAATTGGCCGGCGCGCGCCAGCTGCGCGCTCCGTCCCACGCAGATCCAATGGTGCGCGAAGAGCCGTTCCCGTTCCCGTTTGAAAATTTCTGCGGATACGTAGTAGGATTGCGCGAGCGTTCTCGCACCCTTGGGAACCGAGGCCTTCGTGAACCCGTCCACCCCTAGCCGCCTTGAACGACCACTCGCGTAGAGGCGGCGCGCCACATGAATGCCGACAGCAGCCCGAAGAAGGACAGCCACGCCGCTTGGACGGTGAAGTAGTGGCCGTACTCCGCCGGACGGATGATGCCGACGTAGATGAGCAGCGGAGTCGAATAGATGGCCGCAAAGGGCAGCGCGAAGACCACGCGGCCTAGGATTCCCGGAAAGAAGGTGAGGGGGATGATCTGCCCGCTGAGCAGATCGGAAACCCAGCGCACGATGAGCTGGATCGCGAATGTTTCCAGGGTCCAGAATGCGATCGTATTCATCAGAAAGTTTAGAAAGAAGTTGACCAGATAACCGAGCAGAAAAGAGAAGGCGAATGCCGCAAGAACGTCGGGTGATGGGACGTCGATGTGGACGAGCAGCAAGGCGAAAAGCACGGAGGGAATAACCAGCAGCGCGTGCAGCCCCGTTTGGCCCACTCCATCACTAAAGAAGTAGGCCGGCAGACTGATGGGTTTCATTAGGTCGGTCGCTATGCTACCCTCGCGAATTTTCTGCCGGATGACGCGGGTGCCGTCGACTTCCAGCACGAGCGACATCAAGAGCGCGACCGTCGCATAGGTAATCATCGCGTGCAGCGGGAGGTTGAAGGGGGTCACGTTTTGCGCGTAGAGCGCGGTCCAAAGCGAGCGGAGCAGGTACACGCGTAGGATCAGCGAGGCGATTTCCGTGAAGACTTCGATGCGGTAGGTGGCCTCTCGCGCGAAGGCCTTGCGTGCGAACTCGGCGTACGGCGCGAGCCGGAGCATCGCTACTTCTTGCCGCGCTTCTCTCGCTCGATCGCGGCTTCGCGGCGGAGCCGCGCCTCCTCGAGCTCAGCGAACATAACGTCGACCACCTTGCCCACGTCCGCCGCTTGCGTCGGCGGCGGCTCTTCGAGTTTGGAGCGTGATTTGGGCGGCGCGGGTTTCTTGTCTTTTTCCGCGATGACGGCATCTTGTGCGTGGCGCTTGCGCAAGAACTTCGAGTACGATTCGGCGGCCTTCGCGCGCACGTCATCGCTCGGCTCGAGATTGAAGACCGTTTCAAAGAAGTTCATCGCCTCGTGCACGGCGGGCGCCTCCCGCGGGGGATGGATTACCGCGGGATCCCCATAGGCAATATGCTGCATGGGCACGTGCTGGCCGGCGCGCACCCGGGTGTTGATATGCACGATGCCGCCGATGGCAACCGAAACGCCTTGCTCGACCGTCGCTCCATTGAACACTTTCGCGCCGGCCGCAATGAAGGCACCGGGCTCGATGGTGGCGCCGACAACGTATGCGCCCGGCCCGACGATGCAGCTCTCGCCGATCTCGAGCGGGAATAGCAGGGCGCTCCCGCCGCTCGATTTGAGCACGGCATTCTCCATGACGACCGTGTTGGCACCGATGGTGATGGGCGCGCCCTCCGCCGTAACGACCGATCCGAAAAGGATCGCGCACCCTTCTTCGATGGTGACGTCGCCACTTATGGTGGCGGTCGGCGCCACGTAGGCAGAACCGTGCACGGTGGGTTTCTTTGCATTGCTCGATACGATCATGTCGGAACCTCACGCGGTGCTTTGGACGATGGCTCTTGGTAGCCCTCGACATAGATGCGGCGGATAATCGTCTCGAGGTCCGGTTCCTCGATTGAAACGTCGAGCAGCGGGTAGCGTTCGGCCGCTTCGCGTATGAGCGCGTCCGCGCGCACCAGCGTGCGGTCGAAGCGAAATCGCGCAATGTTCGCTTCGTTTTCGATGAGCTCTGCCTCGGGCAGGGAGAGCTCGCGCTGCGGTTCACTGAAGGTGACCACGAGCGTGCGGTGGGTGCCGTACTGCTCCTTGATGCGCTCGATCGGACCATCGTAGATGATCGTTCCGCGATCGATGAGGACGATGCGCTTGGAAAGGCGTTCGACGTCCGCCAGATCGTGCGTGGTCAGGATGATAGTCGTCCCCCGCTCGGCGTTGATGGTGCTGACGAAGTCGCGAATCGCTTCCTTCGCGACGACGTCGAGGCCGATGGTTGGTTCGTCGAGGTACACGATCTGCGGATCGTGCAGCATGGCGGCGGCGAAATCTCCACGCATGCGCTGTCCGAGCGAGAGCTGGCGAACGGGCGTGCGCAGGAACTCCGCCATCTCCAGCCGCGCGATAAAGTCGTCCAGGTTACGGCGGTAGCGCGTCGCCGGAACGGCGTAAATCGCTCGCAAGAGTTCGAACGACTCGATCAGCGGCAAATCCCAGTACAATTGCGAGCGTTGCCCGAACACAACGCCGATGTTGCGTGCGTTCTCCTTGCGGCGTTGATACGGGACGATGCCCGCAACCTCGATCGACCCGGAGGTCGGCACCAAGATGCCCGTCAGCATCTTGATCGTGGTTGATTTTCCCGCGCCGTTCGGACCGATGTAGCCCACCAGTTCGCCGGGTTCAAGCGACATATTGACATTTCGCACAGCCATCTTTTCATCGTATTGGCGTGAGAAGAGCGTGCGCAGCGCGCCGCCCGCGCCGCTTTGGCGGCGCACCGAGCGGAAACTCTTGCAAAGGTCGCGAGTTTGGATTATCGGCATGCAGGAGGCGCACTTCCACGCGCGGCATGGCGGTTCTTGGAATGATCGTCACGATTTCCAATCAGTACGGGTGCGGGGCTCTGGCAATCGCGCGCAGCGTAGCCGAGAAACTCCGCTACGCGTTGGTGGACGAACAGTTGCCGGTGGTGGTTGCAAAACGACTGCGGACCTCGCCCGAGGCGGTCGATGCGGCGGAAGATTCCGTGCGCAACCTAGGCGAGCGAATGATGACCGGTTTGGAGCGGGCGACCCCGGAGGTCGTGATGAGCGCGCCGGCGGAGAACTTCGATGAAGATTGTTTTCGCGAGGTGCAGCAGGCCGTACGCGAGTATGCGGCCCGCGGGAACGCGGTCATCTTCGGTCGCGGGGCAAACTTGATACTCGGGCGCCGCGAAGACGTTCTGCGCGTATTCATGCACGCTCCCAAGGAGTGGCGCATCGGCCACGTGAGCGCGAGCATCGGGGTTGCGCTAAATGATGCCGCTGCCGAAATTGAGCGTATCGACCGCGCACGCAAAGGATACGTGCGCGAACGGTATGGCGCGGACTGGGGAGTGCCCGAGAATTACGATCTCTCGTTGGATGTTGCGCGCTTGGGCGCGGAGCGTTGTGCGCAGTTGATCGTAACCGCCGCGGGCGGTTGATGCTCGAACGGCCCATCCCCCGGCGCGCGCCCTCTCTGCTGGGCGCTCTGCGATTTCGCGACTTTCGCCTGCTATGGTTCGGCCTGCTCGTTTCGAATCTCGGGACCTGGATGCAGTTTACCGCCAGCAGCTATCTGATCGTAAAGCTGGCGGGATCACCGGCCGCCGGTTCGCTGTACGTCGGCATTCTTGGCGGAGCTCGCGCCATTCCAGTGCTGCTCTTTTCGCCGCTGGCGGGCGTCCTCGCGGATACGTGGCCGCGACGGCGGCTGCTGTTCGCGACCAACATTGCGGTCTCGTTGCTTGCGCTTCTGCTGGCGGTGCTGACGACCGCGGGCTGGATCACGATATGGGGACTGATCGCGATCTCGATGTGCAATGCGGCAGCGCAGGCCTTCGATACGCCTGCCCGTCAAAGCTGGGTTCCGTTGTTGGTAGACCGGGAGTACATCGGAAATGCCATTGGTTTGAATTCGGTTGCCTTTAATGCGCCTTCAGTTATCGGACCCGTCATTGCCGGGTTCTTGATCCTCATCAGCATTCCGGTGTCCTTTTACGTCAATGCTGCCGCGACGCTGGCCGTCGTGCTCGCCCTTATCTTTATGAAACCGGTCGCGCCGAGCAGCCGCGCACGCGAACCGATGCTCGTAGCGATTTTGGGCGGAATCCGCTTTCTTCTTACGCACGGCGTATTGCGGGCGGTCATGGTGTTCTTCATCTTGAGCGCGCTTTTGGCGCGGCCGTACACGTTGCTTCTGCCCGCTTATGCGCTCAATTATCTGCACACCGACGCGAAAGGGCTAGGCCTCGCTTTGGGGGCCGTCGGCTTAGGCGCGTTCGGCGGTGCGCTGGTTACGGCGATGTTCGGTTCCCACGAAAACCGCGGCGTCTTTTGGATTGCTTCGGCCGCCTTGACGGCGCTGGGCGTCATGATGTTGGGCCTCATTAAAAATCTGCTTATCGCGATGCCGCTACTGGTAATCATCGGGCTCGCGGTCATGACGTTCATGGGCATGACCAACACGCTGATCCAAACGCTTTCCGGCGATGAAGTTCGAGGCCGCGCTATCGCCGTCTATTCGATGGTTGCACTTGGGGTCGTACCCCTAGGGGCGTTCCTGTTGGGCGGCCTGGGCGCGGTCGCCGGTCTGCACGTTGCTTTCATCGTTGCCGGTGCGCTCACGTTTGTCGTGCTGATCTGGATCGTATTGAACAACCCACGCTTGCGCACGGCATAAAAAAAAGCGAGCCGCGGCGCGGCTCGCTAAGCGTAAAAAACGCCGGTTAGGCAGCGGCCTTCTTCCGGCGACTTGATTTACGACGGCCGCCCGCTTTTCTCGTAGTCTTGCGAGCTCCGGTCTTACGGGTGGCTTTGCGGCGCGTAGCTTTACGCGATGTTTTCTTGCGTCCGCCGGCTTTCT
>QHBJ01000010.1 GCA_003243975.1 Candidatus Meridianibacter frigidus
CCGACTAACCGAGGCCACCTCTAACCTCGCCGAGAGCTACGTCTCATACACCACGCCGCGGGACACGATCCGCTTCGTCGCGTCTTCGGGGTTACGGCGAATTACTTTTCACAGTTTGCGCCACACGCACGCATCGCTGCTGTTCGCTGCGGGGGTGCACCCCAAAATCGTCCAGGAACGACTCGGGCATAGCTCCATTGCAGTTACCCTCGATGTTTACGCCCACACAATTCCAACCATGCAAGCCGGCGCCGCGGCCGCCTTGGAGCACGCGCTTGGGGTTACATCCCTGACGCATACCCCTGACGGTACCCGAGTCAAGAAAGGCAAAATCCGCCAAAGGCCTTGATTTTAAAGGGTATTTCATGGTCGGGCTGACAGGATTTGAACCTGCGACCCCTTGACCCCCAGTCAAGTGCGCTACCAAGCTGCGCCACAGCCCGACGTTTTTGCTATCACTCCTTCGTTCGGCCGGAATTATCGCTGCCCCTCGGCAATGCTTCGACAAACTCAGCGTAACACGGGGGTGTTGGTGCCCTTCGGCAAGCTTAGGGTGACAGCAAGCTCGGGGTGACCGTCATAACCACCCATTCCCCATCGAGATCGCGCGTTCGCCCGACTTCGCGCCAGCCCGTTCGTTCGTACACTTTGACCGCTGCGGTATTCCACGGCCGCACTTCCAGTCGCACTTCAGGCACGCCCTGCCGGCTCATGGCTTCCAAACCCGCACGAACCAGCACCTTTGCGATTCCGCGTCCTTGCGCCGCGGGATCGACGGCGACGTTCAGCAGCTGCGCATCGCCATGGGTGCGAAAGCGCTGCGCTCCGCAAAAAAAGTACACTTTGTTACGCACGACCCGGGCAAGCGCGCTCACCTGAAAATCGTAGCGCCCCACCAGCGCGCGGAGCGCCCATTTGAAGATCTCCCCGGTCACCGTTGCTTTTCGCTGCACGGAGCCTAAACTGCAAACGAACAGAGCGTAGCCGACCAGCCGCTCCTGGTCGTATGCGCCCAAGAAGCCACTGCCGAAGTGCCTTTGCAAGAACGTCCAGACGTCCAGTAAAGCAGACGGACGAGCATTCTCGCGAAAACGCGATCGATGCTCGTCCGCAAATGCAGCCGTAAAGATGGAAACAGCCAACGGAACGTCACTCCGCGCGAGCGGAGCGATCTTTAGCGCTTGCGCCCACCCTTCTTGGCAGCGCCACTCTTGGAATTACCGCGTGCGCCGCCGACGGCATCTTTGAGCGCCTTGCCGGCTTGGAACGCCGGAACTTTACGCGCAGGAATCGTGATACTCTCACCAGTCTTCGGGTTTCGGCCTTCGCGCTTCTTGCGGGCGCGAACAACGAAACTGCCGAACGGCGTGAGTGCGACTTTATCACCCTTTTGCAGCGCGGACTTGATTTCATCGAGCAGCGTATCGATCATCTCTCCGACCTGCCGCCGCGACATTTCATGCTCGTCCGCAAGAGTCTCGATTAAATCGGCTTTCGTCAAATGGAATCTCCTTAGCGGCTCAGAGAAGTTCGAAGATAGAACCGCCCGAAAAGGGGTATTTGCATACTGCCCGCGCGGTCCTGCAGCCACCGAAAAGCTTGTGGGACGGCGCTTTCCATCATTTTCCGGTGGCAACAAAGAGCGCTGCGCGCAGCGCCAACAAATACGAATCGGCGCCGAAACCCGCAATTGAGCCCACGCAGACCGGCGCTATCACGCTGGTCCGTCGAAACGGCTCGCGCGAAAAAATATTGGAGAGATGCACCTCGATTGCCGGCAACCCCACGGCGGAGATGGCATCGGCAATCGCATGTGAATAGTGGGTGTAAGCGCCCGGATTGATGATCAGCACGTCGGCAATGGGAGGTGCCACGTGTATCTGCGCGATGATTTCACCCTCGCCGTTGAATTGCACCGTGCGCGCCTCTATAGCCAGCTCGGATGCACGGGCCGCGATCGCGCGATCGATTTCGCCTAGCGTCTGCGCTCCATAGATCTCCGGCTGACGGGTGCCGAGCAAATTCAGATTCGGACCGTGGATGACGAGGGCGCGCATGCTGGGCGCGCTTTCGGGAACCTTTTGCAACCGACCTCGAACGAGCCGCGTTACCTCGTTTGAAGATGACCGATCAAATCATTAGCGCAAGTTCGCCGGAAGACGGCTTCGCAATCGTCGCGGGAATTACGACCAACCTCGTGATCCAGGCCCAGGCGCGCCACGCGCTATCGCCCACCGCGAGTGCCGCCGTCGGCCGGCTAATGACCGGGGGTGCCCTCCTGGGAGTCAGTTTGAAGGGCAAAGAGCGCCTTTCGCTCCAGGTTGCTGGGGCTGGCTGCCTGCGCGGAGTTGTCGCAGACGTGATGCTCATGACCGACGGGAGCGTTGGCGTACGCGGCTATGCCAAGAATCCGGGAGCCGAAGTTCCGCTCAATCCGCGCGGAAAGTTCGACGTCGGTGCCGCCGTCGGCAAAGGTCACATGCAGGTAACTCGCTCCTATGAAGTGGGCCAGCCGTACGTTGGTGTGGTGCCGCTGGTTTCCGGCGAGATCGGGGACGATCTTGCGTCGTATCTTGCCAACTCGCAGCAGATTCCCAGCGTGGTTGCTTTGGGCGTACTCGCCAATCCCTCCGGAGTGATTGCGGCGGGCGGCGTGATCGGTCAGGTCTTGCCGGGCGCAGGCGAACGCGCGGTCGCGCATTTGGAACATGCCGTCGCATCGATGTCGCCCGTCACGCAGCAGATCGCAAACGGCGCCGGCGCCGCCGACCTTCTCGCCTCGCTGGCAGGCGATGCCAAGATCAAGCATCAGCGCGTTATCGGCGTGCAATTTGCATGCCGCTGCACCAAAAGCAAAGTGGAGATCGCGCTACTGGGGTTAGGCCGCGACGAGTTGCTGAAGTTGGCGGACGAGCAGGTGCGCACCGAAGCCACCTGCGAGTTCTGCAAGAAAACGTACGTGTTAAGTTCGAACGAGGTGAACGCCCTCGCGGCGCGGCTCTAGTGGCTGGTCGGGGAGTCGATACGCTGCCGGAATTCCTCGCGAATCCGGCCGTTGATGTTCCAGTACCACCATCCGCATTCACAGCGAACGGGAGCGCGGCCATCCTGCGGATAGGCGTAGACGCGCTTGCAGCGCTTGCAGGTGAACCTGCGCCCTTGAATCGGGGGCTCGGCGCTATAAGTAACGGCCTCTTCGCTCATGCTCCTCAGCTTTGATCCGGTACGATGCGCACGAATTTGCGCGACCCGACCGAGAGCACGGCCGGTTGCGGCCACGTCCACGGCGCGCGCGGATCGTGGACGAGTATACCATCCACTTTGACGCCCTTCCCGGAGATAAGTCGCTCGGCAGCACGCTTGGACTCCGCCAACCCCGCGGCGACCATCACGTCGGGCACTCTGCGCGCATCTCGTAGGCGGATTTCGGGCAAGTCGCCGGAAGGGAGCTCTTTACGCTGCACCGTTCGCTCGAAGTAGTCGCGCGCCGCGTCCGCCTCGGGACCTCCGTGATACAGCGCGACGATCTCTTGCGCGAGTTTTTTCTTCTCCTCCATCGGCTTCGCCACGCCGGCCGCTAAATCCGCAGCGAGCCGCGCGCATTGGTCTTTGGGCCGCAAAGCCACCAGCTGGGCGTAGCGCGGGATCAGATCGTCAGGAAGGCTCATTAATTTGCCGAACTGCAAGCGCGCGGGCTCCGTTATGCCGACATAATTTCCGGCAGATTTCGACATCTTCTTGACGCCGTCGAGTCCCTCGAGCAAAGGAGTAGTTCCAATAACTTGGCGGCGCTGGCCCGCATTCGCTTGATACTCGCGGCCCATGAGCAAGTTGAAGAGCTGATCGTTGCCTCCCAACTCGAGGTCGGCCGCGATTGCCACGCTGTCGTATGCCTGAGCCACCGGATAAAGAAACTCGTGTAGCGCAATCGGCTCATTCTGTCCGTGACGCTGCGCGAAGTCATTGCGTGCGAGCATTTGCGCCACCGTGACTTGTGCAAGCAATTTGAGGATGTCGCCAAAGCTCAGTTTGTCGAGCCATTCGGAGTTGTAGCGCACCTGGACGCGCTCCATGTCCAAAACCTTTCCGGCTTGCTGCGCGTACGTGACCATGTTGGCGCGAATCTCGTCTTGGGTTAGCGGGGGCCGCATCGCCTTTCGGCCGGAGGGATCGCCGATACGCGCCGTCCCGTCGCCGATGATGAGCACCACCTGATGCCCACCCTCCACGAACTCCTGGAGCTTTCGCAATACGACGGCGTGCCCCAGATGCAGGTCGGGTGTGGTTGGGTCGAGCCCGAGCTTCACGATCAGCGATTTTCCGCGACCAAGAAGCGCGTCGAACTCCGCGCGCGTCTCTACATGGTCGAACCCGTCGAGCAATTCTTGCACGGCCATCGGTGCTAACGCAGTTCGAATACCGTTACGCCACTGCCTCCCTCATCTTCGTTGCCGTACCGCACGTTGGTTACCGCGTGATGAGCGCGCAAATACTCCTGTAGCCCCCGCCCGAGCAGGCCGCTGCCTTTTCCGTGAATTAAGCGCAGCGGTGAATGTCCGGCTAGAAGCGCTTCATCGATCCACCGCTCCACCACGGGCTCCGCTTCCACAAAACGCATCCCGCGGACGTCCACTTCCGCCACCGCAGAAGTTGCTGCGGCGAGATTGGCATCAGCGCTGCCACCTTGCGGCGCCCTTTTCGACGAGCCGATGGCTCGCGCGTCCCGCTTCGCGACCGTGGTTCGCATCGGACCGATGGCGACCAACAAACGGTCGCCGTTGTCTGCGATGACCGTTGCGTCTTGCCCGAGCGAATCAAGATGCACGGATGCTCCCTGCTCAAAACGCCGGTCGCTTACGTCTTGACCGTCGATTTGCGGTAGGATGCCCAAATCGCGATGCAGCTCATCGAGCACATTCGAGAGGAGCGCACTCTGAGCGGGGGTCACTTTGGCGCGAACGTTTGCATCGGCACGCCGCTGCAATTCGGCAGAAAAATCGGTCAACGCGCCGCGCATGCGGTCTTCAGCACGGGCGGCAAACTCGCGGCGCTCTTTTTCGAGCGCCTCGCTTCGCTTGCGGGCCTTGTCCTGAAGCGTCTGCAAATGCACGTTCTCCAGCACCGCCTTCTCTTTTTCCGCCGCGAGTTGCGCATGGACCGCTGAAAGGTCGGCGAGCGCACGCTCGTAGTCGCGCTCGCGTTGGCCCAACAGAGTTTCGGCCCGCGCCAACACGTCTGCGCGAATCCCCATCGCGCGCGCGAGCGGAAAAGCCAACGACTGCCCGGGCGTACCGACATCGAGTTGATAGGTCGGAGCGAACGTGTTGGGATCGAAGCGAACACTGGCATTGGTTATGCCAGCGGTCGCGTGTGCGAATAGCTTGAGTTCGGTCGCGTGGGTCGTAACGATTGCGCATGCACGCACGACGATCAACCGCTCGAGCATGGCAATCGCCAGCGCCGCACCCGAAGAGGGTTCGGTGCCGCCGCCGATTTCATCCACGAGCACCAGAGAACGTTCGTTGGCACCCGCCAAAATCTCGCGCATCCGCTGGAGGTGGGCTGAAAAGGTCGAAGCGTTCTCGGCAATCGACTGCTCGTCGCCAATGTCCGAAAAGATACGCTCGAAGCGGCCGATGCACGAGCCCGGCGCGGCTGGAATCTGCAGCCCGCAGTAGGTCATGCTAACGAAGAGTCCGACCATCTTGAGAGCCACGGTTTTACCACCCATGTTCGGACCGCTGATGACCATCACGCGCGCGGAATCCCCGAGGGAGAGACTCTGGGGCACCGCGCGTTCGCCCAGCAGTGGATGGTGCCCCTCGATAATATCGATGGCAGCTGAATCCACCAATTGGGGATCCGTGGCCCGCATGGCGATGGCTAACTGCGCTTTGGCGACCAGCACGTCGAGCCCGGCTAACATGCTGACGTTGCTTTCGATCTGCTGCGCTTGGCTGCCGGCGAGCGACGAAAGCTCGCCTAGGACGCGTTGGACCTCTCGCTCCTCCTGCAAGCGAAGCGTGCGTAATCGATTATTTGTCTCAAGCGCGGCGAGCGGTTCGACGAATAGCGTTTGCCCGCTGGAGCTCGTGTCGTGCACGATCCCCGGGAACTCGCCGCCAAACTCTGCCTTGATTGGAACGACGAAACGGCCCTCGCGAATCGTCACCACCGCGTCTTGAATGGCAGCGGCGTACTTGGGTCCACGCAAAATGGAAGCGACCCGATCGCGCGCTTCGGTGTGTGCGCTCTTCAGGTTACGCCGAATTCGCCCCAGCTGCGGCGAGGCCCGATCGAGAACCAGGCCTCGCTCGTCGATTGCCTCCGAGATTGCGCGAGCGACTTCGTTCAGGGGACGATACTCCGTTGTAAGCGTCGCCAGCAATTGCGACTCGGAAGCCCGCACCTTGTTGAAGGCCGCGGCCGCGGCCGCGATGGCCGCCACGAGCTCGCGCAACTCCGTCCCGCTCAGCGATTTCCCGCGCGATGCGGCGCCCGAGAACGGCGCCGTGTCCACGCACCGCTGCACGAAGAAATCAGCCGAAGCAATCAGATCACGCGTCGCGGCCGTGAGCGCTTGCTCGCGCCGCACGCGTTCAAAATCCACGAAGGGCTGGAGATCGGTGGCCAGCATCGCCCCGCGCTGCGTCTGCGTGAGCGAGCGCATGCGCTCGCGGACGCTTGCGAAGTCGAGCGTTTCTAGCGTGTGGGAATCCGCTAAGACGGATTCACCCAAGTTTCTCCCGCATGCGTTCCTGCACGATCCTGGGATTCGCTTTGCCGGCGCTGGCCTTCATTACTTGGCCGACGAGGAACCCGAGCACGTTGGTTTTGCCGGCCCGGAAATCCATTACGCTCTTTTCGTTGGCACGCAGAACCTCATCGATGAACGGGTCGATGGTGCCCACGTCGCTGCTTTGTGCGAGCCCCTCGCGCTCTACGATGGCAGCGGGCGATCCGTCGCCGGCCCACATCCGCGCGATCAGGTCTTTGGCGATCTTGGAGTTGATGGTTTTTGATTCGACCATTCGCACCAATTCGCCAACGTGTTCCGGCCGAACGGGAGAATCGTAGAGCGCCATCCGGTTTTCATTGGCTAGCCGTGCAAGGTCGCCAAGCACGAAATTCGCGCTTTGCTGGGCATGGCCGCTGGCCGACACGCAAGCATCGAAGTAGTCGCCGAGGGCAGCATCTTCGATCAATTGCGTGGCTTGGGCCGGCGTGAGCTTCAAGTGGCCGCGGTAGCGAGCAAAACGCTCGTGCGGCAACTCCGGCAACGCCGTGCGAATGCTTTCGACCAACTCTCGATCCACCTCAACCGGCACGAGATCCGGGTCGGGAAAGTAGCGGTAATCGTGCGTCTGCTCCTTGCTGCGCATGGTATGCGTCCGGCCCGCGCCTTCGTCCCACCCGCGCGTTTCTTGCACCACGCGGCCGCCGGATTGTACGATTTCGATCTGCCGCGCAATTTCGCTTTCGATCGCGCGATGCACCGAGCGGAATGAATTCATGTTTTTGATCTCTGCCTTGGTGCCAAGTTCGGTCGAGGCGGCTGGCCGGATCGAAACGTTGGCATCGCAGCGCAAGCTGCCTTCTTCCATTTTGACGTCGCTAATGCCGAGTTGCACGAAAGTTCGCTTCAGCGCTTCGAGGTAACCAATCGCCTCGTCAGCGCTGTGCAGTTCCGGCTCGGAAACGCACTCCATAAGCGGAACGCCGGCCCGGTTGAAGTCGATCAGCGAATGTGAACTGCCGGCGATTCGGCCCGTCGTCCCCGCGTGCAGCGACTTTCCAGTATCTTCCTCCAAGTGAATGCGCGTCAGCCGGCACTCCTTCATGGAACCGTCCGCCAGCCAATACCGCACGGCACCCCCCTGGGTCAGCGGCATGGCGTACTGCGAGATTTGATAATCCTTGGGCATGTCGGGATAGAAGTAATTCTTTCGGTCGAACTTCGAGAATTCCGGAATCTCGGCTCCAAATGCAAGCCCCGCGCGAATCATGTGCTCGATTGCGATTTTATTGGCCACCGGTAACGCGCCCGGGAGCGCCAAGCATACCGGGCATACCTTCGTGTTGGGCTCGCCTCCGAACTCGTTCGGGCACGCGCAAAACATTTTGCTGTTTGTCTTGAGTTCGACGTGGCACTCGATGCCGATGACAGATTCCCACTGCGTCATATGGCGAGTTTATACTCTTTGGCATGTTGCGACGCTTGCTCGTAAGCATGCGCCGCGCCCAGCAGCGCGCACTCGGAGAAGAGCGGCCCGCAGAGCTGCAGACCCATTGGCAGCGGTTCATGCGCACCCTCACCGGTTACGCTGCCGCACGGAACCGAGAGCGCCGGCAGACCGGCAAGCGACATGGGAATGGTATAGTAGTCCATCAAGTACATGCTGTACGGGTCGCTCTTGGCGTTAAATCCAAAAGCCGGCGAACTCGCAGCCGGACATGCAATCAGATCGCACTCTTCGAAGGCGCGCTGGAAGTCCCGCGCGATCAGCGTGCGAACTTTCTGCGCTTTTACGTAGTACGCATCGTAGTAGCCGCTGGAGAGGGCGTAGGTTCCAATCAAAATGCGCCGCTTGACTTCCGGTCCGAATCCAGCGGCCCGTGTTCGCTCGTACATCTCACCAACGTCCGCACCATCGACGCGCAGACCGTACCGCACGCCGTCAAAACGGGCAAGGTTGGAGGAGCACTCGGCGGGCGCAATCAGGTAGTAGGTCGCCAATCCAAACTCTGCGGTGGGCAGCGACACGTCCACAAGGTCGGCGCCGAGCTTCCGCAGGTCCGCAAACGCCCGTTTATAGAGCGCATCAATCTCGTGGCCCAGTTTGCCGGTATCGAATTCTTTGACGATACCGATACGCAGGCCGCGCAAATCGCTCCGCATGGCGGTGACAGCCGGCTCAACATCGCGATCGATGCTGGTAGAATCCATGCCATCATGCCCGGCCATCACCTCATAAATCAGCGCGGCGTCCTCAACCGTCCGGGCGAGCGGGCCAATTTGATCCAAGCTTGAGGCGAACGCGATCAAGCCGTACCGCGATACGCGTCCATAGGTCGGCTTGAAACCAGTCACGCCGCAGAACGCAGCCGGCTCGCGAATAGAGCCGCCCGTATCGCTTCCCAAACCGACCACTGCTTGGCGAGACGCAACGGCAGCGGCACTCCCGCCGCTGGATCCCCCGGGAACGCGGTCGAGCGCGAGCGGATTGCGGGTAATGCCGCGCGCGCTGTTCTCGCACGAGCTACCCATCGCGAACTCATCTAAATTGGACTTGCCAACCGGAATGCCGCCCGCCTCGATGATGCGTTGAACCGCCGTCGCCGTGTATGGCGCAATCCAATCACCTAAAATCTTCGAACCGCACGTCGTGCGCGTGCCCGCCAGACACATGTTATCCTTCACCGCCACCGGAACGCCGGCCAAGCGCATCTTTTCCCCCGCTGCTATGCGCCGGTCCACGGCAAGCGCGCTTGCGCGCGCCATTTCATGCAGTGAAGTAATGTAGGCACCCACGCTCCCGTCAACTGCGTCGATCTGCGCGAGCGTTGCCTCGATAACATCGCGGGCCGAAATCTCCTTTGCGCCGACGGCACGAGCGAGCTCGGCCGCGCTCTGCTCGATCACCGGTCGCATTAGGTTTCCTCGGCGATAATGCGCGGAACGCGGAAGTACACGCCCTGCGCTTGCGGCGCCATCTCGAGCACCCGTTCGCGCTCCAGACAGCCGCTCACCACGTCTTCGCGCTCGACGTTGCGGGATTCGACGACCTGCGCAGTGGCCGCAATGCTTGCGGTGTCCAGTTCGGAAAGCGCTTCGACATGGCCGAGCAAATCGCCCAATTGCCGACCAAAGACTTCGACTTCTTCATCGGTCAGTGCGATGCGCGCCAGCTTGGCAACGTATCGAATATCAATTTCTTGCGATGGCAACTTTTGTGCTACTCCTAGTTTGAGGACGGGCCGATTTCGAGCGTTTCGTCACCCGGTCGCTCGCGATACAACGTAACGAGTGTCTCCACGTGCCCCGTATGCGGAAACATGTCGAAGGGCTGCACGACGCCTAAGCGATACCCTTTGGCCGCGAGGAACTTCAAATCCCGGGCTAAGGTCGCAGGGTCACACGAGAGGTACCAGACGTGCGGGACGCCGGCGTTTGCAAGGGCATCCAGCGTGCGCGGATCGCTGCCCTTGCGAGGCGGATCGAGAAATGCGATGTGCGCATCTTGCAAAGCGCTTCGCCCGACCGGCGTGCTCACCGCGTGCTCAACGCTGCCCCTGTGGAAGCGTACGCGATCCCCCAGGCCATTGAGCTGCGCGTTTTCGCCAGCCTCGCGGATCGCTGCCGCGCTCTCTTCGATGCCGTACACCTGCGAGCCCATCTTTGCGAAAAATAGCGCGAAGGTACCGGTTCCGCAATACAGATCGACGATCTGATGCGGGCGTCGCAACCCCGGCTGCATGAAGCGCATGATGCGCGACACGATCGCGGTATTCACCTGAAAAAAGGATGCCGGCGAAACACGGTAGCGAACGCCCTGAATCTCCTCCTCGATGTATGCCCGGCCGCCCACCGCGAGGTGCCGGCGTCCCAAGATCACGTTTGCTCCGGAGATATCGTAGCTATTGGTGATGCCGGTCACGCCCGGGAGTGCGCCCATGAGCGCTTGCCCGGAATCTGCGACCGCCTTCTCGGCAACGGACGTCGTGACGGTTACAACGGCCTGATCACCCGCATGCGAGCTGCGCGCCACCACATGTCGCGCTCTCGAAAGGATCGGGCGAAACCGCTCGTCTTGGCGCGCACGGTCCAAGCTCGCAATGATGCGGTCTAAAGCCGGGAGCACGACCGGGCACCCCTGGATCGGAACGACGTCGTGCGAGCGCTGGCGATAGAAACCGAAGCGTGTTTGCGCGCCTTCATGCTTGACTACGAGCGACATCTTATTCCGGTAGTGGCGCGGAGCGCTCATGCCGATCGGTTCGCGAACTAGTACATCCCCCAAGTCGCCGATCCGCTGCAGCGCATTGCGCACCAGCGTACGTTTCCAGTGCAGCTGCGCCGCATACGTCAAATGTTGCAGCTGACATCCTCCGCACTGGCCAAAAACGGGACAGAACGGTTCCGCGCGATCCACGGCGCGCACGACTAGTTGCAGCATTTCGACAACCGCGTATTTGGGCTTGACCGCGGTAATGCGCACGCGCGCGGTTTCGCCGGGCAGGGGACCAAAGCAGAAAATGACCATACCGGAGGAACGTCCCACGGCTTGGCCGTTTGCAAGCAGATCGTGAAAACCGAGTTCGAACTCTGCGCCCGCTCGGAAGAGTGTACTAGCCGGAGGAGCGCTGTTCGTCAAGCGTTCGCAAGAGCTGATTGGCCTCGTCGATGAGCTGTTGAATGCGCTGCGAGGTCGGATCCACCGGCTGACGGTTGAGGAATGCGCGCGCGGCCATCACCGCAAGAGCGGCAGAAAGACCGGCAATACCGACCCATACCAGCGTTTTGGTAATCGACGTATGATCCTCGCTCGCCTGATCTTTGTGAGCCGCCTCATTCGAGAAGACCCCATTGCCTTGCGTGCCGCTCAACCCGCGTTCTCCTTCACTGTTTTCTCACTGTTCGACGTTCCCAGGAAATCATCCGGCTCAAACATGAGCTAACGGCCGTTTGTCCAATGCCACCCGTATGCGTGCGATTGCATTGGTGTTGCTTCTTGCCGTGGGGTGCCGGCCCGCAGCAGATGCGGCCGGTGCGCCCGTTACCGTCGTATACGCGGGTTCTTTGGCCCGCATCATGGAGCAGCGGATTGGACCAGCATTCTCGGCCAGCTGTGGTTGCGAATACCGCGGCGAGGGCAAGGGCAGCGTCGCACTGGCGAATCTCATCGAGGCCGGGCTACGCTCTCCCGACGTGTTCATCAGTGCGGATACGCGCGTGCTCGATCGGCTGCTACATCCAAGGCAACGCCGGCCCTATATTGACGGGTACACGCGTTTCGCGAGCGCGCGCATGATTCTCGGATACTCCCGGCGTTCGCGCTTTGCACGTGAATTCGCTTCGGCCAAGGCAGGCAAACTAAGCATCGCACGGCTGTTGATGACGCCGGGGCTACGAATCGGACGCACCGATCCGAAGCTTGATCCCAAGGGTTATCGCGCAATCCTTACCGTGCTGCTGGCCGCCCGATACTACCGCGCCCCGGCCCTGCCGCGCACACTTGGCGACCTTGAAAACGCCGAGCAAATCTTTCCGGAAGAAACGCTGCTCGTGCGCTTGGAGAGCGGCGATCTGGACGTGGCATTTCTCTATTCGACCGAATCCGCCGAGTCGTTTGGAAGCCTCGAGCTGCCGCCGCAAATCAACTTGGGTGATCCGGCGCTGGCACGCGAGTACCAGCGCGTTCGCATTCGTGTCGGCAACACGAACTATAGCGGTGCGCCGATCCTCTATGCTCTCGCCATCTTGAAAGCGGCGCCGAATCCACCAGGTGCGCGCAGCTTGGTGCGGTACCTGCTGCAGGGTCCGGGCCGAGCTTTGCTCCAGCGCTCCGGAATGCAACTCATCCTCTAACCTCACATGCCTCAATCGCGCCCAAATCGCGCCATGAAGGTTGCGCTTGGGCTCTCGCTGGTCATACACATGTTAGCCGGCGCGTTCGCCGTACGATTTTGGCAATTGAGCCGGCTTACGCTGCCGCCACCCGAAATCGTCACGCAGTCCTCGGCCATCCGGCTGGAGCATCGGGTTGCGCCGCTGGTGCATCCGCTGAGCCGGCCTCGAAGGCGCGAGAAGTCGCCGCGCACGGAATCCGCGAAGATTGCGGTTCCGCGGCTGCGCCGAAGCCGGCCGCCGCTCGAACTCTTCAAACAAGCGGCCGTTGCCGAAAGCATTCCGTCCCCGGCGCCGCGGCCCGCCGGCAAGTCGGCGCATGAAGCCGCACACGCTTCAGAGCGCACATATCAGAGTGTCGATTATGCAAAGACCATCGCGGAGGCCAAGGCGGCTCAAAACCCGTTGAACGTAGCAACGCCGCCAGCCGTCGAACAGAAACCCTTCAAGATCGACTTCCAAGGCAGCAGTGGCTCGACCTCGTCGTTCTATGGTTACATGACGCCCATCAAGAGCTGGAAGCTCGACGGCTACAATTACTACTACGTACACATTCTGGTCATCTTCTCCGATGGCTCGCGGGATGAGACAAATGTCCCGTGGCCGATCCATTACCGTCCGTCCGACGACCCGCTGGCGCGACACGATCCGCGCCCGTTTCCGCTGCCCTCTCCCATGCCCGCATACGCGCTGCCGCAGAGCGCGCTTCCGCTACCCAGCGAACTGCGTATCTACTTTCCGCAGGTTTATCCAAATGGATAAGAGAGGCTGCAGCTTCCCTAGTGGAAGTTTCGGGAACGCATTCCGGCCACCAGTTCGCCGGCTTCAAAAGCCCAAAAACGTTTAGCGAGCACGTCGATGCAGCCTTGTTCTCTCTGCAAGGTTCCTTCGATAATAAGCGTCATGGATTGGCGGATGACGCGCCGGTAACGTTCGTACACATCCGGGCGTACGATCACGTTGACCAATCCGGTTTCATCCTCGAGGGTTAAGAATACAAAACCCTTGGCCGTCCCCGGACGCTGGCGCGTGATGACTAATCCGCCCACCCGGCATACCAAATGGTTCGGCTTCTCGAGCAGGCCGGCGGCCGTCACGACGCCTCTGCTTTCCAGAAACGTGCGAAAATGCGTCATCGGCTGATCCTTGGGAGAGACGCCTGTAGACCACAAGTCAAAACTGGTTTCTTGTTGCTGCGAGAGTTTCTTAAAGGTCGCAACCGGCTCGTCAACTTCCATGATTTTCCCGAGCTCGCCGCGTGTTTCACGTTCGTCCAAAGCACGCAATGCCCACATCGCCTGTCGCCGCGTTTGAAACCAGGGCGCAAATGCGCCGGCGATCGCAAGGTTTTCCAGCGCTTCGCGCGCCAGTTGAGTGCGTTGCGCAAACTCCAAGATATCGCAAAATGTCCCAGCGCGCACTGCGCTTTCCAGTTGCAATTGCTGCGCCTCGCCCAGCCCGCGAATGAGATGAAAGCCTAAGCGGAGCGCGTCCTCTTCATCCACGTGCGAATAATACTCGCTGGCATTGACTTCCACGGGCTTTACGAATACGGCATGCCGCTTGGCGTCGTTGACCAGCACTTCAGTGGAGTAAAAACCCATCGGTTGAACGTTGAGGATGGCGGCGGCAAATATCGCCGGGAAGTGGCACTTCACATAGGCCGAAGCGTACGCTAATAGAGCAAAGCTCGCGGCGTGCGATTCCGGAAAACCGTAGTCGGCAAACCCTTCGAGCATATGAAAGAGTTGCTCGGCGGCTTGCCGGTCGATGCCATTTTCCACCATGCCGGCAACCAGCCGCGGATAGATCTCGCGCATGCGCTCGTGGGAACGCTTGTGTCCCATCGCGCGGCGCAGTTGATCGGCTTGCCCAGGGGTGAAGCCCGCTGCCTCAATGGCCATACGCATGCCTTGCTCTTGAAAGAGCGGTACACCCAAGGTGCGCTCCAGGATTGGTTTGAGCTTGGGGTGCGGATACGTTACGGGCTCCTGCCCATTACGGCGACGAAGGAACGGATGAATCATGTCACCTTGAATGGGGCCCGGCCGGATGATGGCCACTTGCATGACAATGTCGTAAAAGCAGTGCGGCCGCATTCGCGGGAGCATTGATTGCTGCGCGCGCGATTCGATTTGAAAGACGCCGATGGTATCGGCTTTCTGGATCATCTCGTAGGTCGGCTTGTCGTCGGGTGGGATGGTATGCAGGGCCAGTTCCCCTCGACTTTGCTCGGGGTGACACTTTTGGTAGCGGGCGTGAAGCGAGAACGCTTCGCGAAGCAGCGAAAGCATGCCCAAGCCCAGCAAATCGATCTTGATGAGACCGAGGTCTTGCAGATCGTCTTTGTCCCATTGCACGATCGTGCGGTCGCGCATGGTCGCCCACTCCACGGGCGCAACGCGTACCAGCGGATCGCGCGTGATCACCATGCCGCCGGAATGAATGCCCATGTGGCGCGGAAAGCCATCGATTCGTCGGCAGAATGCGAAGAGCCATTCTGCGATGCGCCCTTCGACCGGATGCGGAATCTGCGGATCGGGATCGTCGCCGAAATCTTTGCCGTCAAAGCCATGAAATTCGTGCGCGTGTCCCAATGGCGGCCGCTCCAAACGAGAAGCTCGCTGGTTCGTACTCGCATCCAAATCGCGTCGCTGCGCCACGGAATCGGGCAGCTTCTTCTCCACCTCCGCCATGCCGGTGGCGCCAGCCAGCGACTCGCGTGCATCGAATTCATCGACCACTTTATCCACTTGATCGAGTGAAAGGCCCAGTGCCTTGCCGATATCACGAATAGCCGAGCGCGTGCGATAGGTGACCACCTCGGCAGCCATCGCAGCGTGCGCGCGCCCGTAGCGCCGGTAAACGTACTGAATGATCTTCTCGCGGTCTTGATGGGCGAAGTCGATGTCGATGTCGGGAATTTCCTCGCGTCCTTCGGACATGAACCGTTCGAAGAGCAGTTCCATGCCGATGGGGTCGACGGCCGTGATGCCCAATGCATAACAGACCGCCGAATTGGCGGCCGACCCGCGCCCCTGCGCCAGCACGCCCAGCTCGGCGGCCGCACGCACGATATCCCAAACGATCAGAAAATAGCCGGCCAAGTCCATCTTGGCGATCATGCCCAGCTCGTATTCCAACTGCCGCTCGACCTTCGCACTTAACGGTAGGCCATAGCGCTCTGTGGCCCCACGATAGACCAGCATGCGAAGATAGCTCTGCCGGCTCTGTTCGCGCTGCGGAACCGGAAAGAGTGGAAATTGCCCGGCCAGCCGCTCCAACCGAAAGGTGCAGCGCTCGGCGATAAGAGCTGTGTTGGCAATGGCCTGTGGAAAATCTGCAAACAGTCGCGCCATCATCGCCGGCGTTTTGAGATAGTATTCGGAGTTTGGCCGCAGTAACTGAGCTTCGTGCGCGGCTCCCAGCGTGGTTGCGTGTTTGACGCACAGCAGCACATCGGCCAACTGTGCATCCTCTTGCACCGCATACACGACGCCGTTGGTTGCGACATACGACAGCTGCGTTTCCTTGCAAAAATCCAGCTGTAGGCGAATGCGTGCCGCATCCGCGGGGCGCAGATGGTGTTGCAATTCGATGAAATACCGCCGGCCGAAGAGTTCGTGGAATCGCCGGGCGAGCGCGCGAGCCGCTTCTTGCTCGCCGCGCTGCAGCGATCGCTCGATAAGCCCGTAGGGCCCGGCGGAGAGCGCGATTACGCCGGCTGTGCGGCCGTCAAAATCCTCCATGCGCAAGCGAACATCGGTTTTGCTGCCTCGCATCTGCGCAACCGAGATAAGTTCGACGAGATTGGCATATCCCGTTTCATCTTGCGCCAGCAGAACGACGCGCGGCCGGCAGTGCGCTTCTTCATCCCCTTCAAAAGTGAGTTCCGCTCCGCAGATGGCCGGGAGTTCGAGTGCTTTGGCCGCTTTGGAGAAGCGCACCGCGCCGTAGAGCCCATCGCGGTCGGTGAGGGCCAGCGCGCGCAAGCCCGCCTGCCGGCCCCGGGCAACCAGCTCTTCGGGGTGCGAGCCGCCCTCCAAGAACGTGAAGTTCGACCAGCAATGCAGTTCGGCATAGTCGCAAGCGGCCATAGCGCAGAGACTCTTACTGACGCGCGAGCCACGTAGCCAGCAGACTCAAGTCCAGCCGTTTGTTCGTTTGCGCGCAAGAAGAGGCGCAGATGTGAACGGCGCGCATGCGTTTGAGTGTCTGTTGGCGGGTCTGCACGAAGTACTGATGGATGAGCGGGTGAGCGTAGAAGAGTTCATTGATGACCCGCAGGTTAGCAAAGCGGCGGTGCACGAAGCGTTCGGTGGGCGCTTCGCCGACAAAACAAGACACCAGGCGCAGTTGCGAACCGTATTCGGGCTGCAGCTCGCGCAACCGGCGCACCGGGTGCTGTGAAAACCCGATCTTCACGCGTTGTTCGTCTACGTGCATTAAATAGACGAAGCCATAGTTGAAACCGCAAAGCTCTTCGAGCGGCGAGAGCAGGTTGTTCGTGCGCGTCATCTCGCCACTCTGCAACCAGCTCCATGCAACCTCTTGGAAGCGCGAACAGGCGGCGGCTTCAATCATAGGCGCCTTGCAAATACCAGCTGCTGCCCTGGCGGTAAATGCGGTACAGCGCGCCGTCTTCGAGCAGCACGTCATACTCATCACGGATTACCGCTTCCTCGAACCAGGTTTCACTCACGCGCCACGGTCCGGCATACTTCACGACCGCTTGGGGAGGAGAGCCGACGAAGGCCGGTGCGTTCTGGAGCATACGAACGTCGATTTCCGTCACGTCCACCAAGCGCATCTGCGGGCGCAGCGGCGTCTGCAATGCGGAGACTCCGGCAGGTAAATGAGCCGGCTTGCACTCGAAGCCATCGTAGGAAAACTGAGCTTCCATACGGTTAGCGCGCCGCAAGCGCGCGCGCTGCGGAGGACGCTGCAAAGCTGATTCCAAACGCGCAATAGCCAGTTCGACCACCGCCGCATCCGGATCGCTACCTGAAAGCAGCGTGGCCGGAACTCCACCATCTTCCAATTGCGATGCACCAAGCCGTAAACCAGCGATAGGCGAATCGAAGACCAACCCTTCAACTTTTGCCCGCATCAGATCGAAGAGCATGGATGGTTGGGCGGTCGGCTGCGCGATACGAGCTTCCAAGCGGTACGTTTGCGCGTCCTCACACTCGACTTCCAAGAATAAAATCCCCGCGCGTTTTCCCAAACGGCTCAAATCTTCAGTCACCCGGATCACCAGCATGCGCAGTGCAAAATAAACCTGCTCCTCGGTCTGAGCCGAACCTTCGCCATAGAGCGCGGCCTCGATGTGCACGTGGTGGGCACGCGGCAGAAACGGCGTTTCATCCAGCCCTTGCGCGCACGAATGCCAGCGCGCCGCGGCGCTGCCGAAACGGCGCACGAAAGGCCCGTGGGGAAGGGCTGCCAGCTCGCCCAGGCGCGCGATGCCCAGCAGGCGCAAGCGCTCCACGAGTTTGGGTTCGATCTCCAAGAGCTCCAGCGAAAGCGGCGCCACCAATCCGCGCTCGCAACCCGGTTCGCACACGGTGCCGTCGGCCGAAATCGCGGCCGCGCGCGAAACGAACTTGTTGGAAGCAACGGCCGTACGAAACGGCAGTTCGATGCCGAAGAGTGCCTCTTTTGCCCGCGCGATCCAATCCTGGGGGCCGTCGGGCAACCCCCGCATATGCAAGTAGGCCGTCCCCTTGCCCGCATCGTCAATCAAGGGAGAGACCGCATCTAGAGCATCGATGACATCTTCCCACTGCTGCGCGCTGCGCTGGGCATCGTGCACTAAAATGGTCACATCGCCGGCCGCTGCTTGCGCTTGCACGAGCGTCATGCCGGCTCGCGCCCCCGCTTTGAGTGCTTGGTCGTTGGCTTCCAGCACGCGTCCGCGCTCCCGCTTGTCCGCCAGCAACATGGCCGGATGCGCGACGCCGGCACAGAGCTGCGATGCTACTTGTAAACGGTAGAGCGGAACGCTAATACATAGCAGCATGCGCACCGCGTTCGATACGAATGACCGCGCCCGCGCCCGGAGCGGCGCGCTTATTTTTTACGATGTCACAGCGCACCTCATAGCCGCCCAGTTCGCAGAATATACCCGAGGAGTGCGTCCAAAAGACGCGCTCGATTGCGCACTGCATACGCACGCCCGCAAAGTATCGGAGTTCGTCCGATGCCTCGATTGCCAGCGCGATCAAGACGGCGCCGGCATGGTGCGTTAGCCCGGCTAAGCGCGTCCAAATGGCCGCCGAAAGCGCGACGCCGGGCATAAGCACGACGCCAAATGCGCGCGAGCGCAAGAGGATGTCGGCCGCCCGTGCGATTCCCAGCGGCTGCGCAGCCGGGACCACCAACAGGCGTTCCAAGCGCACGCCCGCCTCTGCCAACGCCGGTGGATACAACCTCCCCTCATCGATTGCGGCCCCCAGGCCCTGGGTAGTTGCCATGGTCAGCAAGCGAGCGGCCAGGGCAGTTCGGCCCGAGCTAACGGGGCCTTCGAGGGTGGCAATCATACCGCGTGCCAACCCGCCTCCCAGCGCCCGGTCTAAGGGCGGAATACCGGTTTGAAAGAGGGTGGAATCCAGGCCGGCCAAGCGCGCCGCCAGCGTCTCCCGGTGCTTCGCATCAAGTCCCGCCTTCAGGCGCCGAAAGGCTTCCCGGTGGTCGGACGTGCGGGCCGCAGCAAGCATGGGAGATCATGGTAATCGAACATATGTTCGATTGTCAATGGGTGGCCGTTTTATGCCGCCCGCTAGTTCACTTAGCCTGTCAAATTTAGCGAACTTTCCGGAACCTCACACTCAAAGCGGCGAATGCATCCGGCCTTATCGAAAATTCCTTGCCAGAGTTTTCGCCGCACAGTATTACTACAGATCCCTTCGCTCTGTTTGAGGATTCCGACGACTTGGGCTTCCGTGAAGCGGGATCTTCGGGCGGCCCGGTTAAAATGCACGACAAACCTTCAGGTTAGCGAATAGCGATGCCCCGCGGAGTACTTAATCCGGTGTTGCTCCCGGAAATATTTTGTACCGGTGCAACATTGCCATTCGCTCCCGGCCCAAAAACCAAAACCGCATTGTCATTCGAATCCGCCACATAGATGTACCCCTGTGCGTCCACGGCAATCCCGGCAGGAAACGAGAGCAGCGTATTCGCTCCCGAGATCACTCGGGACGGTGTGACGTTGCCGCTGCTTCCTGCTGCAAACACGAGAATACTTTGGTTTCCCGGGTTGGTAACGTAGATATTGCCTGCAGAATCCAGCGTGATCCCGAAGGGCGAACTAAACAGTGTGTTCGATCCGCTGATCGTCCTGGAAGGCGACACATTACCACTCGAGCCGGGCGCGAAAATGTCTACAGTCGCCCGATTAAAATTGGTGACGTAGATGTTGCCCGTATTGTCCAACCAGATGCCTCCAGGCTGGCCATTATTAAAGGTGGTATTCGACCCGCTGATGACCGCAGCCGGCGCTACATTGCCGTTCGCGCCGGCTGCGAAAATTCTCAAGGAACCGCTTATTCCATCGCCGCCGTCTGTTTCAAAAATCGTGCCCGTGCTGTTGACGTAGACGTCGATGGGAATCGCCAGCCCGGTATTCGATCCCGCGATGTCGACGACGGGCGTCGCGTTCCCGCTAGCTCCGGAAGCGTACGCCGTAATGGTTGCGAGCAGCCGGTTAGCCGACCACAACCGGCCTGTACCGTCCATGAAGATTAGGTACGGATTGAGCGCTCCCGTAATCGTGGCGCTCGGAGTCAGATTGCCCGTACCGATCGCTGGGAACGCAGGGAGGTTACTCGCGCCGAAATTGCCGACAAAAACGGACGCCGGCCGGCCCGGAGGTGCGGGCGTCGGGGTGGGCGTCGGAGCCGGACTCGGCGTAGGCGTGGGTGGCGTCTCTGAGGAACCGCTGCCGCCCGGTCCGCTGCAGTTTGTCAGAAAGCACAGTGCAAGAACAAGAAATAGAGCAGTGTGAAATTTCTTGTAGCGCATCTGTTTTCTCGCTTTCGGGATGCGAATCTTCGGTTCTTCTTAGTAGATATCGACGACTGCGAGCGAACTCCTACGCTGCATCTAGGTTATAGAAAAGCTGAAATGACCCCGCGGTTTCTGGACGGTTCAGGCGGTTATTTCG
>QHBJ01000008.1 GCA_003243975.1 Candidatus Meridianibacter frigidus
ACAAAAAACCGGCGCCACCTCTGAGATAGCAAAGCGGGACATTAGAAGTTAATGTGCCGCTAATAGAACGAGTTGCCCGCTGGACCCGAACAAGGACTCCACTTTCGCGTGTTGAGCAATTGCCCACACCCGATTTCGTCAGCCGGCCCCGCGCGTGAAAACGGCCGCAAAGGCGGACGCCCTCAAGCGGCATAAATGCAACTCGCCTGCATTGTTCACCACTCTGGCGGTCGCGTCACAGGCGTGTAGAAGCTCGGGCACTAACCCAAGTTGACGTGTTTCGATATCTTTCCGCCGGCGAATCGCACGGCCCCGCACTCGTTGGAATTCTTGACGGCTTGCCGGCCGGCCTGAACCTTGACGTCGACATAATCGACGCGGCCTTGCGCGCGCGGCAAGACGGTTACGGACGTGGCGCGCGCATGAAGATCGAGGGCGACCACGTGGAGTTCTTGGCGGGGCTGCGCGGTTCGGTGACGCTTGGATCGCCGCTCGCGGTGGTAATCCGCAATCGCGACTTTGAGAACAAGCGCGCGTTGATGGATCCACTCACCGGCCGCGGCAAGCCGCTCACCAATCCGCGTCCCGGTCATGCGGATTACGCGGGCGCGTTGAAATATCGGCACCGGGATCTGCGCAACGTGTTGGAGCGCGCCTCTGCGCGCGAAACTGCCATGCGCGTTGCGTTAGGCGCAATCTGCGCGCAGTTTCTCGAACCATTCGGAATTCGCACCTTGGGGTACGTTCTGCGTATCGGAGAAGTAGAGGCGCCCGATTTTGAGGAGGTCGATGGTGCCGCTGTTTCTGCCAGTGACGTGCGCTGCCCTGACGAGCAAACCTCGCAGCACATGATCGCCGCGATTGATGCAGCGAAAGCAGCTGGAGACACCCTAGGTGGAACCTTCACGGTGCGCATTGACGGCGTTCCCGTTGGAATCGGTTCGAACCGCCAGGCGGCTACGCGTTTGGACGGCATTCTGGCCGGGGCTTTGATGGGGATGCAAACCGTCAAAGCGGTTGAAGTGGGAGCCGGGGCCACAGTGGCAGCGAAACCCGGGTCGCAAGCGCACGATACGTTTGCAATGAATGAAGGCGCAGTCGTACGCGGTTCCAATCGGGCCGGCGGCATCGAGGGCGGCATGTCGAACGGGCAGCCCATCGTGCTGCGCGTATCCGTGAAGCCAATCCCGACACTCATGAAGGCTTTGCCTTCGATTAATCTACACGAGCAGGCCGATGCGCCCGCGTCAATTGTGCGCAGCGACGTGTGCGTCGTGCCCGCGGCATCGATTGTGGGCGAAGCCATGGCGCGTCTGGCGATGACAGGTCCGGTGCTGGAGAAGTACGGCGGCGATTCGATGGAAGAAACCCTCGATAACTTCCAGCGCTCTACCGCGGCAGTTGCGAAATTGTTCTAAATGCGCAATCATCTGGCGTTAGTGGGGTTCATGGCTTCGGGCAAATCCACAATCGGAAAGCGGCTAGCGCGCAAGCTGCACGTGCCCTTCGTCGACATCGACGCAGTGATCGAAGCCGACCACGGGCCGATCAGCGACGTCTTTTACAACCATGGCGAGAAGACGTTTCGAAAATTCGAACATGATGCGATCGCGCATGCGCTGGATGGCGAACCATCCGTCATTTCGCTCGGCGGTGGAGCGGTCACGTTCGAGCCGAGTCTTAAACTGCTGAAGAAACGCACGTACCGCATCTTTATCAAAGTGCCGCCGGAACAAATTTTGGGACGATTGCGGCGCAGCGCCGTGGTTCGCCCATTGTTGGGTCCTCAACCGGCGCTTCACAAAATCAAGGATCTGTATATCAAGCGCATGCCGCTGTACGCGCATGCCGATCTCACCATTGAAGCGGGCGACTTGAGCACGCCTCAGATCGTCGACCACATCGTCGATTGGATGCACCGCAAAAAAATCGCTCTGTGAACCGACTAGATGATCTCGGATATCCGATCATCGTCGCCGGCGATACGCGCGCTGCGTTCAGATCTGAAATGAGCGCTCGCTTCGACCGGTTTGTCGTGCTGGCCGACCGCAACGTTGCCGATCTCGCGCTGCGACTAACGCGCCTCCCGGCGCGGGTGGACCTGTTGACAGTTGATCTGGGCGAGCGGCGCAAACGGCTGGCGATCGTAGAAGTGATTCTTGGCGCGCTGCTTGGAGCCGGTGCAGACCGCCGGACTGCCATCGTCGGCGTGGGGGGCGGCGTTGCCGCCGATGTCTTCGGTTTCGCTGCTTCCATTTATATGCGTGGTGTTCCCTACGCGCATGTGGCGACTTCGCTTGTGGCCATGGTGGATGCGGCTATTGGCGGCAAGACCGGCGTGAACTTGGAAGCTGGAAAGAACTTAGCCGGCAGTTTTGCCGACCCGGTCGCTGTGTTCTGCCAGGTAGACGCCTTGCGGACGCTGCCCTACCGACACCTGCGCGAAGGGCTCGCCGAGACGGTCAAGCACGCGGTCATCGAGGGCGGCGAGCTCTTCGAAGCACTCGAAACTCTCTCCCCACATCCTTTTCCCAAGTGGCCTTGGGAGAGCGTGGTGGTGGACTCGATGCGAGTCAAGGCGATGATTGTCGGGGACGACCGGCTCGAATCCGGCTCGCGCGAGGTTCTTAATTTGGGACATACCTTCGGCCACGCGATCGAGCGCGCGAGCGATTACCGCGTTTCGCACGGTGCAGGGGTCTCCGTAGGCCTGCGTGTCGCGGGCGTGCTTGCGATGCTGACCGGCCGCTTCAGTAAATCCGAGCACCTGCAGGTCATGACCCTGCTGGCCTTGCTTGGGCTGCCCGCCCGCCTGCGCTATCCGCCTGGCCGCGTTTTGGAAGCCATGACCTACGACAAGAAGAGCCGCCACGGAAGAGTGCGCTTCGTGCTTCCGCGCGCGATTGGTGACGTCGAGACCGGCGTTCACGTTTCAAGTTCGATGGTGCGCCGTGCGCTCCAGCGCTGCGTCACGCCGGTGGGGGACCGTGAGTTTGTCTAATTGCGGGGCTATGATATAACAGGTGAGTATGTTCGGGTTGTTCTTTCCATTAGTTTTCGCCGCCGTCGTGCCGGTACCAACGCCCGCGCCGACGTTGCCGCCGGAGATCGGCAGTGTCATCGCGCGCAGCAATTGCAACACCGGGCGGCGCTCGCTGGTCGCAGTGCTGCCGGTACTCATGCGAAATGACAACACGATCGGCGCAGCGGTTAAAGGCATGGGGCGCTTGGATTCCACCAACGACCCGCAGATGCGCCTGACCATTACGCGCACGCGTGCGATGAGCCACCAAATTTTTCTCAACATCGACATTGCCAAGGATGAGGTCGCGAAGCTGCACGTTCTGGCCGCGGCCAGCACCGACGCTACCGAGAGTCAACACTTCAGCGCGATTGCCGATTCGCTCGATTCCGTCGTCGCGCAACAAACGGCCATTGCCGATCAGTTCAACGGCTTTGCGGACACGGCCGACATGAGCCTGTTGTACACGGGATCCGAGGCCGAGCAGAAAGCCGAAGGCGCGACGGCGCCCGTTGAGAATCAAACCGCGCAGGGTGTCCTCAATTATCAGAAAGAGCACCCCAGCTTGGCATACACCAACGTCGGTGCGCTTACAACTAACGTATATCGGGACGTGCAGAACCTTCGCGGCCAGCTCGCTCAAACCGAGAACAAGACGACCGCCGCGGTCAAGTCGTTCGTGAGAACCTGCCAGCGGCCCAAACGGCAGCCCTAGAAGGCGCGACGGCCGCAAGCCGCGTGGTGGAGGTTTTGCCAGTCATCCGGTCGTCGCGCTTCGATCTGCCTCTGTCGTACGATGCCGGAGCGCACGACCTTCATGTGGGAAACATCGTTCGCGTGCCACTTGGATCGCGCGAGGTTCTGGCGTACGTGTTATCCGATCCGGCGATAAATACCGGCGCCCGCAGATTGCGCGCCGTCGTAGCGCGCAGCGCAGCCCCTGCCGCATTTTCGGTTCTCGGCCTAGCGCTGGCGAAATTCATTGCCGAATACTATGTGTGCACGTTAGGAGAAGCGCTCTCGGCAGTGGTTCTGGCTTCGGGGGTGCCGAGGACGATTGACCGCCTGATGCTGCGCAGCTCCTTGCGGGCGGAGGATGCACCTACAGTGCCGCCGCGCCTGCTCTCACTGATCGCGCAGGAGTTCGCCGCGGGATTCTCTCTGCAAACCCTGCTACGCCATCCCGACGCTCGTCGAACGGGCGATCGCAGTGCCCTGCTGCGCCACGTCTCGACGCTGGTGCGTAACGGACTGCTATCGCGTTCGCGTTCCTTTGTAGAACCGCGCGTCAACGAATACCGGGTGAAGGTCCTGCTGCCGGCAGGCGGACGTGCCTCGGGGCCCCGGATCGTGGCACTCCTGAACTTCGTCGGAACGCAGCCTGTACCGAAGGCCGATGCCCTGCTAGCTGGATTCAGCGCCGCGTTGATTGCGCGTGCGGTTAAAACTGGCGCGCTGCAAGAAGAAGAAGTCGCGCCGACACACGAGCGCCGGCATCGCCCCCACCAGGCGCCGCATTCGGCGACAGCCGAGCAACGTATCGCACTTAGTGGATTATTCGCGGCCATCGACAAGGTGGAGTTCAGCGAAACGCTCCTGCAGGGCGTCACCGGCAGTGGCAAGACCTTCGTCTACATCGCGTGCATCGAGCGCGTGCTGCAACGCGGTGGCCGCGCGATCGTGCTGGTTCCCGAAATCTCGTTGACGCCGCAGACTGCGCGCCGTTTTGAAGATGCCTTCGGCGAAAGGGTCGCAGTCGTTCACTCGGCCCTCTCGGAACGCGAGCGTTATGAAGCTTGGCAGGCTTGCGCACGCGGTGACGTTGAGATCGTAGTGGGTGCTCGCAGCGCGGTCTTCGCCCCCTTGCAGAACGTGCGGCTCTTAGTCGTGGACGAAGCCCACGAAAGCTCGTACAAGCAGGACAGCTCGCCGCGCTACAATGCGGTTACGGTCGCGCGCAAGCGTATGCAGCTCGAGGGTGGCGTCTTGATTTTGGGTAGCGCCACCCCTTCCTTGGAGTCATTTGCTTCGGCAACCGCCGGGCGTATCGGGCATTTGCAATTGCGTTCGAGGGCGACGCGGCAGCCGATGCCCGAAGTAAGCATCGTCGACATGACCGAGGAGTTCGCGAGCGGGAATCGCGCAATTTTTAGTGGGCGTTTATCGCAAGCACTCGCGGAGCGGCTGACACGCGCTGAGAAGGCGGTGCTTTTCGTAAACCGGCGCGGAAGCGCGGGCTTTCTGCTGTGCCGCAAGTGTGGATTCGTTCCGCAGTGCCGCCGCTGTACGGTGTCGCTTGCCGTCCATGGGGGTGAGCGCATTCTGCGCTGTCACTACTGCGACTTGCAAGAACCGCTCCCGCGCGAGTGTCCCTCGTGCGGCGGTCCCATCGCTGAGCTGGGAGCCGGAACCGAACGCGTTGCCCAGGAAGTGAAGCGGTTCTTCCCCGATGCTTGCGTCGTTCGCATGGACAGCGATACGACCACACGCATCGGCGACCACGCGCGCTTGCTGGCGGAGTTTGAAGCCCGCGGCGACGTGCTGGTCGGGACGCAAATGGTCGCCAAAGGGCTAGATTTTCCGGAGGTGACGCTGGCAGGTGTCGTTGCAGCGGACATTGGACTGCACGCAGCCGAGTTTCGCGCGGCGGAACGGACCTTCGGATTGATTACCCAAGTGTGTGGGCGCAGCGGACGAAGGACGGCTGGCGTGGCGATCGTGCAAACGTATTGCCCGGAGCATCCCGCGGTTCGCTTTGCCGCCGACCACGACTACGACGGTTTTGCGAGACGCGAGTTGGACGAGCGCCGTGCGCTCCGCTACCCGCCTTTTAGCCGGTTCGCCTATGTCGGAGTGATCGGGCGCGATCGAAGCAGCGTCGAGCGCGCTGTCGGAGAGTATCGCGAACTCCTTGCAGGTGTCGATGGGCTGGAGGTTTTGGGACCGGCCCCGTATCCGATTGCGCGGGTGAACAATGAATGGCGATATCGTTTGGCACTCAAGAGTCAGCAGCCTTCGATCATGCGGCAAGCATTGCGCGAACGCGTGCTGAGAAGCGCCCGCCTGCGGCACGACACTCGCATCGTGGTGAATATCGATCCGTAGTGTGGTTTACGTCGAGAGGGGTCGGTGTAGTCACGCCGTAGATGCCGATGCCATGTCCGAATTGAACGATCTTACACAAATGCTCGACCCATTCGGGATTGCCAAGGCGTCGTCAGCCGTTTGGCGAGCCATGCTTGCCGATCCCGAGCACCTAGCGCGCTCGCAGCAGCAACTGGCCGGCGCTTGGCTCGACTTCGTGAAGAACACCTCCGCGCGCGCTCTTGGTAAGACCGCTCAAGATGCCGCGAAACCGGCAAAAGGCGACAAGCGGTTCGCGCACCCGGCTTGGGACGATAATCCCGGCTTTAGTGCGCTCAAGCAGGCATATCTCATTGCGACCAGCGCCGTACTTTCAACCATCGAGACAACGCCCGGAGTAGACTCCAAGATGGTCCGGCGCGCGCGCTTCTTTGCCAAGCAGTTTGCGGATGCGATGTCGCCGACGAATTTTGCGTTTTTCAATCCGCTGGTCATCGAAGAAACGCTGCGCACCGGCGGCCAAAACCTTGCCAAGGGCATGCGGAATCTGATTGAGGACCTGCAAGAGAATGACGGCAAACCGGCCTTGGTCGACAAGAAGGCTTTCGAAGTGGGGAAAAACGTGGCGACCAGCCGCGGAAGCGTCGTCTACCGAAACGACCTCGCCGAACTCATTCAATTTGAAGCTGCGACGGCCCAAGTTTACCGCCGGCCCGCCGTGATCGTGCCGCCTTGGATCAACAAGTACTACGTGTTGGACCTGCGGCCCGAGAACAGCTTCGTCAAGGGCATGGTTGACCGCGGGTTTACGACGTTTGTTATCTCGTGGCGCAATCCCGATGCATCCTTGCGCGACACGACGATGGCCGACTATTTGAAGCGGGGCCTACTGGATTGTAGTCGAGTTGCTTCGGAGATCTGCGGAACGCCGGACGTCAACCTCGTTGCCTACTGCATCGGCGGCACGCTTACCGCTATGGCCCTTGCGTATCTGGCGGGACGAAACGAAAAGTTCGTGCAGAGCGCAACGTTTCTCGCTTCGCTCACCGACTTCGCGGACGCGGGCGAGATAGATGCATTCTTGGGGGAAGACGCGCTGGCTTTCCTCGAGAAGAAGATGGGCGAACGCGGCTACCTCGATGCCTCCGAGATGAGCAACAGCTTCAACATGCTGCGCAGCAACGACCTCATCTGGTCCGTAGCCGTCAATCGCTATCTGTTAGGCAAGGATGCGCCGGCGTTCGATTTGTTGTATTGGAACAGCGATTCGACGCGCATGCCCGCGGCAATGCATACCTACTATCTGCGCAATATGTACCTGGAGAATAACCTCGTGAAGCCCGGGACGCTGCAGATTGAGGGCGTGCCGCTTGATCTAGGCAACATCCATAATGACGTGTACTGCGTGGCAACCTTAGAAGATCACATCGCTCCTTGGCGCTCGGTGTACGGCATGACGCAGACCTTCGGCGGCGACGTGCGATTCCGGTTGGGACACTCGGGGCACATCGCCGGTATCATCAATCCTCCAGCCAAGAACAAGGGATCCTGGTGGTCCGCGCGCTCGACGCCTCCCGATCCCGACGCGTGGCTGGCCTCCGCCGACAAGCACGATGGATCATGGTGGAACGATTGGCACGCGTGGCTGGGGGAGCGCAGCGGACGGCTAGTTCCGGCGCGTCCACGGGGGTCATCCGAGTTTCCGCCGCAGGAATCCGCCCCCGGAACTTACGTTCTAGCGAAATAAAGTCGCCGCAAGGTTGCTGCTCCGGTGTTACTTCGCTGGTGCTTTCTTGGCCGCCGTTTTGCGGGCCGCGGTTTTCTTGGCAGTAGACGCTTTGCTCGATTTGGACGAGCGGGCGCTCTTGGCCGGCTTCGCGGTAGGAGCTGCGGCAGCGGCTTGCACCGCTTTAGCAAGGCGCGATTTCTTGCGGGCAGCTTTATTGCGGTGGATGATTCCTTTGGAAGCGGCCTTGTCGAACTGGCCTGCCGCAGCGCGCGCGGGCGGTTCCTCGCCGCCCTTGGCGGCCTTCTTGTAGATGGTCTTGAGACGGGTCTTGACGTCGAGGTTGCGCTTGGTCCGTTTTTCGGATTGGCGGGTCCACTTTACGGCGGCTTTGATGTTTGGCACGAGGCGCAGTATATCACGCGCCCGCGCGAGCTCCTCCGCCTTTAGGCGGTCGGAGGATGTGCCGAAAACTGTCGTAGCGGCTGCCTGCAATCGCGCCGGAACGAACCGCGGCGCGCACTGCGCAATCCGGCTCGTGAAGATGCGTGCAGTCCTTGAAGCGGCAGCGGCCGGCGGGCTCTTCCATCTCCGGGAAACCTGCAAGCAACTCCGCCGGCGAGATCTCGCCAAGCCCGAATTCCGCCACGCCGGGACTATCGATAAGAAACCCGTCTTCGACGCGATAGAGGTGCGCAGCGCTCGTCGTCTGCCGTCCCAGGCCGCGGCGCGAGACCTCTCCAACCAGTGCCTCACCGCCGAGCGAGCGAAAGAGGGAGCTCTTGCCGACTCCCGACGCACCGCATAGCAGTGCATGGCGACGGGCCAGGGCTGCGCGAAGCACCTCAACGTTCGTGCCGGTCTTCGGGTTTAGAACAAGAACTCTGTAGCCCAGGCCTTCGTACAACTGAACGAGCGCGCGCTTCCTGCCCGGTTCGGCCAAATCGGGCTTCGTAAAGAGCACCAGTGGTTCCAAGGATTCCAGCTCGGCGAATGCCAGCAATTGGTCCAGCAGTACCAAGCGCGGCGGCGGATTCGCCAGCGCGCTTACGGTCGCCATGGTGTCCACGTTGGCTGCGATCGTTTTGCTGCGGTATGCGTTGCGTCGAGTGAGCGTTTGAGTTCGCGGCTCGGCATGATCGATGATCGCCCGGTCGGTTTGCATCGCGTGCACCCACACGACGTCGCCCGGCACCACCATTTGGCGCTTTCCGCTCGTGCGTTTGATTTCACCGATTCGCAAGAAGCTTTCCCGGTCCAACATAACGCGTGCCACGTTCTTTCCGGTTGAAACGACTCGAGCGCGTTCGAGCGGCGTTATCCGCATGGAAGCCACAGACCAACGCCTAACGGTGGAAATAGCCGTGAAAACTTCGCAAGTGCTGCGCCTGGATCGAGCGTTGGAAACCCAGGATGTCCATCTCTTACTGAGTGGGGCGCAAGCTGGAGGTCTGGAAGCCGAAGCCGCTGCAAGCCGCCGCTTCGGCAGAACGTACATGCTACTCGAAACCCCGGACGGGAAGACGGCAGATGCTTTTCTCGCCGGCTACCCGGAGTTAAAACCGTTAGGCGATTCCATCGTCGTGCTTGCAATTGAACCAACTTCTACAGATGCCTTGACGGAACTGCTGGATGCCTTGGCCGGCGCGGGCAGACCCGCAGGCGTGATTTCCGCGCAACGCGTCGAGGGCGCCGTCGTCGTCGAAATCGATGTGGAAAGGACTGCCTGGAGTTTGATTCAGGCGCTGGTGGCCGCAGAGCTGAGGCGACGGCCCGGCGGCCTGCAACGCGTTGCGGTGCTGAATCCATTGAGTATTCGAGCGCAAGCGTATGTCGCAGCGCAAGGCCTGCAGACGCCTGAGCTCGATCGCACTCGGATCCTCGACATCCTGGTTGCCGATGCCCATCTCTGAATTTTTCCAATATCTGGGCCCAACCGACATTCTCGACGTTATCGCGACCAGCGTGCTGATCTACTATGTCCTGCTGCTGATCCGCGGAACGCGCGCCGTACAAATTCTCTCCGGCATACTGGTCCTTCTGGTGCTGCTCGGCGTTGCCAATCTGCTGCATCTCTTGCTCCTCGGAACGATCCTGCAATTGATTGTGCTCGGGGCCGCAGTCACGCTTCCGATCGTGTTTCAACCCGAATTGCGCCGCGCGCTCGAACAGTTGGGACGCGGCGGATTGTTTCGCTTTGCCGAGCTCAACGAAGCGCGCGCCGCGCGAGCGGAAGACCGCGCCATCGCAATGATAGCGCGGGCCGCATTTCAACTTTCGCAAAACAAGCTGGGCGCGCTTATTGTAATCGAGCAGAACAGCGGCCTAAAGGAATTCTCGGAAACGGGGAGGCCCCTAAATGCGGACCTGTCGGTGGACCTGCTACTGGCAATCTTCATGCCCCGCTCCCCGCTTCACGACGGGGCGACCATCGTGCACGAATCAACGATTGAAGCCGCGGGATGCCTGCTGCCGCTGGCGGAGCAGTCTCTGGCGGAGCGCCGGTTAGGCACCCGGCACCGTGCAGCGTTGGGCCTGAGCGAGCAGACCGACGCGGTCGTCATCGTCATCTCGGAGGAAACCGGAAGCATCGCAATAGCACGAAATGGCAAGCTTTCGCGCACCATCGAGGACGAAAGTCAGCTCACGCGCTTCTTGCTGGCGTGCACGCATGCGCCGCGACTTGCTTCGGCCAACGATCTCATTGCTCAGCTACGTGCGCGGCTGTTGCCACACCGGCAGCAAATGGAAGAGCCGCATGCAGATTCTTAGAAAGAACTTCGCGCTTAAAATCCTGTCCGTGGTACTTGCCCTTGGTGGCTGGAGCTACTTTCGCTTTGCGAACAATCCGCTCATCACCGCGCGCTTTGATCAGCAGTTGAGCGTTCCAATCACGGTCATTCATTTACCCGTAGGATACGTGGCCAAGTATCTTGACAAGGAGGCACTCGTTTCCATTGCGGCGCCAAAGCGCGGCGCGCCGCCGCTCAAGCCCGACGACGTCAAAGCCGTGCTGGACTTGGGCAATCGTACCGTTGGCGTGTACAACGTTCCCGTCGAACTGGTGGCACCGAACGCAGTCGTGCAGTCGCTCAGTCCTGCATCCGTAACCCTGACGGTTGAAAAAGTCGAACAACGCACATTCCCCCTTGCGGTGCATTACAACGAAACGGGAAATCGCGCTATCGTCACGAGCGAATCAAACTTTTCCCCGACAACGGTGCAAGTGCGCGGCTCGTCGGGCGATCTCTCTCACGTCGCCGCGGTTCTGCTGAACGTGCTGCTGCCGGCCACCCCGTCGAAGTTCGACGCGATGGTACATCCGATTGCGGTCGACGCCTCCGGAGCCGAGGTTTCCAACGTGCAAGTTTCGCCCAATTTGATTCGCATGCGGGCGCGCTTCGTTGCCGGAGTGGTTCGCTGAGGGCCATCTTCGGGACCGACGGCATGCGGGGAGTTGCCAACTCCGAACTCTCCCCCGAATTGGCGTTCGCTGTGGGACGCGCGGGTGCGGTGGTCTTCGCCAGGACGAGCGATCGCCACCAGCCCGTCATCGTAGGCCGCGATACCCGAATTTCGGGAACCATGCTTGAGGCCGCCGTTGTAGCCGGCATTACGAGCGCGGGTCGCGACGTGATATGCATCGGAATTGTTCCCACGCCCGCGGTGGCCTTGATCACCGAGCGCACGGGCGCTGCGGCGGGCTGCATGATCAGCGCATCGCACAATCCGATCGGCGACAACGGAATCAAGTTTTTTGGAGCCGATGGCTTTAAGCTTTCCGATGACCTCGAGTACGACATCGAAAGCTTGGTGGATAGCACGGAGCTACCTCGCCCAACGGGTACCGGAGTCGGCGTCGCTCGCGTGGCGCAGAACCTTGGAGCACTGTACTATGAGGCACTCTATGCCGATGCGGCCGACCTAGCAGGGCTGACGATTGTTGTTGATGCCGCATACGGTGCAGCGTATACCTTCGCTCCGTACGCGCTCCGAAAACTCGGTGCCAAGGTGCATGAATTACATTGCGAACCGGACGGGGCGCGCATCAATGTCGGATGCGGGGCAACCGACTTAGGGCCTTTGGCCAGCCGCGTGCGCGACTTGGCTGCGCGTGGCGCGAAGCGAGTGTTGGGGATCGCGTTCGATGGGGATGGCGACCGCGCGCTCTTCGTGGACGAAACCGGTGATGCACTGACGGGCGACCACACTCTGTTCGTGCTCGGCCGCGCTATGCAGAAGAAGCGGGAACTCGCACACAACACGATTGTCGCGACGGTTATGAGCAACGTCGGGCTGCAACGCGCACTCGAGCCATACGGCATCACGCTGGTGCGCACGCGCGTCGGCGATCGCTATGTGTTGGAGCGAATGCGCGCCGACGGCTATGTTTTGGGCGGCGAACAGTCGGGACACATTATCGACCTGGGCAGAAATACGACCGGAGATGGGCCGATGACGGCTGTGACCGTATGTAGCACCGTGGTCACGAGCGGTGCGACCCTGCGCGAGCTGGCGCGCGAAATGCGCAATTATCCACAGATCCTACTAAACGTGCGTACTGCAGACAAAACGGTTGTTGCGGATCCCGCCATCGCGGCGCTGATTTCAAAAACCGAAAGGCAGCTTGGAGAGTCGGGGCGGGTACTGGTTCGCGCGTCGGGTACAGAACCGCTGATCCGGGTGATGATCGAAGGAGCGGACCAGAGCGTCATCGAGGGGCTTGCCAGGCATTTGGCCGATGCGATCGAGCGTAAGGCCGTGAAGCACGGTTCGGCCCGATAAAAGTCCGAGAGGGAATGACCGTTTCGAGGTAAACTGGTCGGCGTCGGTACCGTAAGGTTCGCGACATAACATTCTTGCCTACCATTAACATCGCTGAGTCCAGCTCACAGTAGCTGGAGCGGGGGATATTCCGGTAGGGGTGAATGGGCCGGTCGGCCCTAGGGCGATCTTTCACGTCCGAACCCGTCAACTAACCCCGCAAGTGTTTGAAAGAGGACTTGTTTTGCGTATTTCTATGACGATCGGACTATTTGCGGCTTTGCTTGTGGGATCGAGCGCTGTGGCCCAGGCATCTTCGAAGCCACAGAGCGCCGCCGCCGAAGTTCAGAGCCCCGACGTTGCCACCTGGACTGCCGCCGCAATCGGCGCGACAGACAACGTGCCCATCAAAGTGCGCCACATCGCGCACCTCCACAGCGCATTCGCGGGTCGCATCCTGGCACGGACCAGCAGCATTGCAGCCGGTCTAACGCGCAGTGCCCTGCATTTTCTCGGGACGCCCTATGTTTTTGGCGGGACGAGTGCAAACGGCTTTGATTGCTCGGGCTACGTTCAGCACGTCTTCGCCCTTTTGGGATTCCATATTCCGCGTACCGCGGACGCTCAGTTCTATGCCGGAAGCCGTATCAGAGGCGGCATGAAGCCCGGCGATCTGGTCTTCTTCCAAACCTACGAACCGGGTCCGTCGCATGTGGGCATCTATCTTGGAAATGGCCGCTTCGCCCACGCCAGCTCGAGCCATGGAGTGATGGTCAGCAGCTTGGGCGATTCTTACTGGGGCCCGCGCTACTTGGGCGCAAAGCGGCTAGTCGCTTCCCGGTAAGCGCTCCCGCGGCATCCTGCCGCCATTGTTTTGACTCCAACGGTACGCTATAGTATCCGGGCGGCGCCGGCCGGTCGCATTGGGGCGTAGCCAAGTTGGTAAGGCACCAGACTTTGACTCTGGCATGCGTTGGTTCGAGTCCAGCCGCCCCAGCATGTGCAGAAGACCGGCCCCCCGGCCGGTTTTTGATTCGGAGGTATCCATGGTAAGAACGCTCGACCGCTCGGCAGTTCAGGGCGCAGAGAACGTCTGGGAGATGGCGCAGAGCCAACTGGACGATGTCGCCCGGCTAATCGGGCTCGATGCGGACGTCCACCAATACATCCGTTACCCGAAACGCATCCTCGAAGTCTCGGTGCCCGTTCGCATGGATGACCGCCACGTCAAGATCTTTACGGGGTACCGCGTGCAGCACAACATGTCACGCGGCCCGGCCAAGGGCGGAATTCGCTTTCATCCAGACGTGACGTTGGACGAAGTCAAGGCGCTGGCA
>QHBJ01000001.1 GCA_003243975.1 Candidatus Meridianibacter frigidus
GAGTCTCCTCATCTCCACCAATTCAAAACCCGCGTCGTTACTGCGATTGCGGGTTTTTCTTTGCGCGATGCCGCAAAGCGTTCAGCCGCATTTACGATACTTGTACGACACTTCGCGTTGAGCTCGTCGAAGATGCGGTTCGTGGTCTGAGCTACGCGCTTCGAGGTGTGGCTGAAAAGATGCCCGTAGCGCTTCGAACATCATACGTGTGTCCGCATGCCCTAGGCCTACCCGCAATTGCCAGTGGGTCCTCACCCGCTTCAATGAGCGATCGCACGACCATCTTCAGCAAAATGAACCAACGGGTGACCGGTTAACGCGCCCTCTCTCACAGGAAGCAGCGCCTGTTCACTTTGCGTGGACCAATAAAGGCCTTGCGTAACAGACGGCCGCTATACTCATCGTACCAAGTCGACCGATATCACCAATATTGATGCGAGGAAGCAGTGTAATGTCCGCGGCGTGGCATTGCGACGCCTACATGCGCCGCGGTATCGCAGCGTGAAGGGAGTCTCCTTGACGGGGACTAAAACGAAAACGGATCATTTAGGAGGCGAAATGTACTCCAAACTCCTGGCTCCGCTCAACACTCCTTGCCCTTCCCTACCCCCGCCCCTAAAGTGGGCGGGGGGCAAGCGTTGGCTTTTGCCACGCCTCGCGGAGCTATGGAGGGGAAACACCGATCGCCGCCTGGCCGAGCCCTTCGTCGGTGGGCTCGCCGTTGCGCTGGGCCTTCAACCCCGAAATGCACTCCTAAATGATAGCAACCCCCACTTGATTTCGCTTTACAAGTGGCTGCAATATGGGCTCGATCCGGGTGCTACGGGTGTGACGTTCGCGAACGACAGCACAGTGTATTACAAAAACCGGCTGCGCTTTAACGAGCTAATTGAAACCGGAAAGGCCGATACTGCCGAAGCCGGCGCGCTGTTCTACTACCTGAACCGAACGGGTTTCAACGGCCTCTGCCGATTCAATGCGGACGGGTTCTTTAACGTACCGTTCGGCTCATACAAGACGATTCCGTATCGCGATGCCGGGAGGTTTGCGGATTACCGGGAGGCGCTAAAGGGCTACGATTTCCGCTGCGGCGATTTCGAGGCGCTGGTCCTAAGGAAAAGCGATTTCGTTTACGCCGATCCGCCTTACGACGTGGAGTTTACGTCATATTCCGCGGGCGGATTCGATTGGAACGACCAGGTTCGGCTCGCCAAGTGGCTCTCGAAGCATCCCGGTCCCGTTGTGGCCTCGAACCAGGCAACGAAGCGCGTGTTGCAGCTTTACCGTTCGCACAGCTTTACGGTGACGACGCTCGATGCACCGCGCCGGATATCGTGCGACGGCAACCGCGACGATGCCCGCGAAATGCTGGCGACCCTGAACCTATGACGCCACCTCCGGGCGGAGGCGGCACTTCGCGAAGTGGTGGAACGCTTGAGGCTACCGTCATTCCGCCATTGGAGAAGAACGGATACGCTTACGTTAAGCAGAAGTACCTGTCACCAGGTTTGGGTGGCGGAAGGCAGCGCGTAGATACACTAGTTACGGCGACGGACAATGCGCTAGTAAACGTATCGGTGAAGTGGCAGGGCGGGAGCGGAAGCGTAGATGAGAAGGTCCCGGCGGAAATACTAAAAATGTTGGTTCTCAAAGACGCAAATCCGGCGATTAAGCGCTGCTACATTGTCCTAGTTGGTCCGGGGTGGGCCACGAATCGCCTCAAGGCTTTCTACAAGAACGACATTGCGACGTTCATTCCCCGCGCAAAAGAAGTGAAGATCATAGAGCTGGACGAGTTCATGCACCTCTGCATTAGAAAGGCCCTATAGAATGCCGCGACGTTCAAAATTCGCTGAAGCCGCCGAAAGATGGATGAAGAAGCAGGCTCGCGGTAAGACCGTTTCAAGCGACGAGCTTTGGAACGGGCTCGTTCAATCCGACCCCGATCTTTGCGCTGCTAGCGCGAACCGCAAAACGCCACGCACGACGTGTATGCGCGACCTCCGGAAGGACGATCGTTTCGAGGTGGGAGAGCGAAAGATTAGGCTGCGCGAGTAGGCGCAGTTAAGGTGCTTTGCCCGGGTTGGGGCGCTTGGCGTCCGAGCCTCGAAATTGTGGGACCGCTGGTCCAAAAATCTCACCTCCGGCCAAGAGTAACGTACTCTGTTTGGCAGTTGTGCTATATTGCCGTGCCCCTGCGAGTCTTCTTAAAGCTCATGCCGCTGGCATATTGCAGAGTCGACTTAAGCAAAATCGCGCGCTTTAAAAGATTGTGTCCCCGGCCGTGGTGTATGAACTGGCTGCTTCTCTAGGATAGAAAGCGGCCACCGTGGCTTTCGGCGAAGGTTGTTTTTGAAAAAGAACTACCGTCACGAAAGGATCCACGATGACCAAGACTAGATACCGTGTTGCGCGTCAAGCTGTTCTGTAGGCTGGATTGAACGGCGTTTGACTCTTGAGCACGCCGTATGCTAGCACGAGAAGTTTGCGCATAACCGCCGCAACAACTACCATCTTCGGCTTTCCGGCGGCGATCATGCGTTTGTACATCGCCGAAAGAATTGGATTGAATCGGATCGCGGCAAGTGCCGGGAAAAATAGGTTTGTGCGAAGACGGGCGTTTCCCTCTTAGATATTCGTGTTCGGCCACGCAAACTACCAGACTGATGCTGGCGGGGCGATAGGCCGGCGAATGCAGCGACGGCCTTAGCNCTGTCGTACTCAGCGATATTTGGCATCTCGCCCAAGACCCGCGATGCCGTGAGCGCGGCGATGCCTGGGATCGTTGTCAGCAGATCCCGCTGCTTGCGCAGCAACGCGTGATGCTCGATTAGCTCAAGAATCCGGCCTTCAACCAGCTTGATTTCTCGACCGAGATAAGCAACGTGCTTGCGAATGGAGCGCTTTACAGCAACGTCGACTCGCGGTGTCCCGAGGCGATTGGATTCGATCTGCAGCATTTCCTGAAGTCCTGCATGACGTCGCACAAGAGCTTGCAGGGCGCGGAGTTCTGCCGCCGACTGGGCTGAATCTCTCGCCCAACCCATTGGTGTTTACCAGCACCGCTTCGGCTGCCCAAAGCTTTATCGCTCAGGACAATCCGTTTTATGTTGCCAATTTCACCGTCAACACGGCGAACAGCACCTGTTACGGCGGGGGAAAAGCGACCTTTGCTCCATCGGCAGCCACTCCAGCCAGTTCAGGCGGCAAGCTCGCCTACGCGGTGACTCCGCGGGTAGTGACCAGTGATTGCACTATTCAGGTAGCCGATCAGTTTGGCAACACTGCCGTTGAGCACGTTCAGATCGGTGCCGGCGGGCTCTTGATGGTACCGGCTGCCATTTTGTTTCCAGGCGTGGGAACGCAGCTTGCTTCCAATACGCCTCCGAGCAGCTTCGATGTAGCAATGGCGCTCAATAGTTTTCTCGGTGGAGGGGTGGCCCAGGCGGCCGGTTCGTGCAGCACCGCGCGTGCGTTCACGAATTGGGCTGGGACGTTTGGCACCAGCACGCGATCCGGCGTAATGCGCGATCCGCAGAACAACCCGATGACCGATGCGGCCGGATGTTATCTCGAACAGCCGCGCATGGTGGTTAGTGAAGCCGGTTTTGCCGGTACGTATCAACTTTATAACGATACTTGCGGATCAGCGATTACCGTGACCGGGTGGCTACCAAACAAATATGGCCCCACGGCAGCACTCCTGTTGGCCGCTCAGAATCCCGTTGCATTATGCTCTAAGCAGATTAGCGATGGTACGCACGCGCCGACTACCATGATGGCGGTCGTACCGTGTAGTTCCGGGCTAATTCTGGAAGACAATGCCGGGTGCAGCGCGCTAACCATATCGCAGCCGGTGACCAACGATGTGACCGATCCGGTGTGCGACCCGGATGGCGGTGTGATTTCTGGAGGAAGCACTAGTTCGGTAAATTACAGCATGCCCTCCAACCCATACGCAACCTCGACGGATGATGGAAGTACGTTTACCGTCACCGCGGTTGCCGCAGGAAGTACGTACTATACCAAGACTGCCACTTGGAGTACCACGGGGTGCGGGAAGGGTGGTCGCGGTGGCGGTACGAGCACGCACGGGCATTCCACGACGAATATCGGGATTACCGTGTGGCCGGATTTACGTATTACCAGCCCGTAATGCGTAAAAAAGAGGCCCGCCTTTCGGCGGGCTTTTCTTTTAGCGCGAAAGCATGGTCGTTACTAGAGCCAGGTTGGCACGTTGGGATCGGTGAACGCGCGCGGGTCGATGGGAAACTCCGCGAATCCGAAACCGTTTACTTGGTCTGGGATGTAGCTGCCGGCAAACCAGAGCGTGCGCGGGTTGGTTGCATACATATTAATACCAGGTGCGAATGAGTGATCAATCATGCCGTTGCAATCAGATCCGCCAACCACTGAATCATTCCCGGTTGTTATAGAGCCGTATGGATTCGCCGGATTGGTTGCCGGGCGCGGAGTAGTATGCACCCATTGTTGCGTTGCGCGAATATTCTCGAGCAGCCACTCATCGAGCACCACCGGCGGCAGGCCGCGCGCGGCGCGATCGGCCTCAAAGCGCTGCATGCACGGCAATTCGAGCGTTGGATTCTGCGTTGCCAAGCGATAGTTGTGACTTAGCTCCACTGCCGGGGGATTCGGCGAAATGCTCACGGCCGGAATGTTTGGCGCATTCAGTGTTTGATTGCCCCCGCTCAACGTCACGTTATCGTGAATGGTCGGGCGCACGGTGTCGCTGGGTGAGTTGCTGCCGATGATGAGCAGATAGTGTCCGTTTGGTACCGCACTTAGCGTGAAGCTTCCGTCCGGTGCCGTGGTGGTTTGCGGAGAGGGCAGCACGGGAGCCCCAGCGCTCCAGGGAGCAACTTTCACCGAAATGCCGCCCAAGGGTGCGCCGCTGGGATCGTCCAGCACGTGGCCGCTTGCATTGGTGGTATTGGGAACGATTGGAACGCAGTTGGGCGGTGTGCCGGTGAAGCCGCTCGGGCAGGGCGTGGGACCAGGTGGTGGCGGCCCAATGGCCGACCCTCCGCCTCCACCGCCGCCGCCGCAGGCGGTCAGAAGCAGCGCGCTAGTGAGCGCCAGGAAAGAGAAGCTGGGGCGAATTTTCACAAAGTCTTCCTAT
>QHBJ01000003.1 GCA_003243975.1 Candidatus Meridianibacter frigidus
CTAATGCATCTGGCCTTGATTATGGACGGGAACCGCCGGTGGGCGCGCAAGCGCAACCTGAGCACTCTGGAAGGCTACCAAGCCGGAGTTTCCGCGCTCCGTCGAGTTGTCAGTGCCGCCGCTGCGCGCAGCGTCCGCACGCTCACGGTCTTCGGCTTCTCCACCGAGAACTGGAAACGCGAGCGAGCCGAAGTTCACGATCTCATGCGTCTTTGCGCGCAGGCCGCGCGAATGGAGTTGTGGCCGCTGGTGCGCGAGGGGATCAAAGTCCGCCTTTTGGGCGACACCGCTTCGTTACCGCAATTTACGCAGCACGCGCTCGAAGCGCTGGTCTGGAATACCGCACGCAACAGGGGCCTCACCCTACAGCTGGCGCTAAACTACAGCGGCCGTGCCGAGATCGTGCATGCTGCACGGGCACTGGCCCGCGACGTCGCGGCGAGCCAGCTGATGCCGGATGCGATCGATGAACGCGCATTGCGCGCACGATTCTTTTTACCGGGGATGCCCGATCCCGATTTGTTGGTGCGCACCGGCGGCGACTTCCGCGTTTCAAACTTTCTGCTCTACCAGCTGGCCTACACCGAGTTCTTTACGACGCCGGTGTTATGGCCCGACTTTGGCGCTGCAGAGCTCGACGCAATCCTCGATGGGTTTACGCTTCGGCGGCGCCGCTTCGGTACGTAAGCCCGCTAGTGCAGCATTCTCAAGAGATCGCCGAGCGCGGAGCTCAAGCGCAGCGCGTTTTCAAGACGCGTTTCGACGTCGCCCAGGACCGGCGTGCGCGATGCCGCAAAGAGCGGTGTCGGCTCCTGCGGGTTGAAATCAATATTCGGCAGGCCTGCCGCGCTGCGAAAAATCAAATCGGCGTAGAGCGCGTTGGCCCAGCCGAACTCCGCGCGCGTAAAATGCCAGTACGCGTTTGGATCGAAGCTCTCGTGCATCAACCCTTCCTCACTGTCGGTTTCAGCCAGCGTTGTAATGCTTTCGATGACTTCACTCTGCGAGGTCGCGGTGAGAGCGCGCGTAATAATTCCCATCGGCCAAACCCAGCCCTTCGGCGTGTGCGTGCTTCCCAGCCCCGCCGCGTACGTTCCAGTGAAGTAGTATGCGTTTTCGCGCGAGAGTACGAACGCGCGCGTGGCGAGATAGGCGGGATCCCCGCTGGAGCGGTACCCTAGGTACGCGATGCTGAGCAGATCCGGAAGATTGGCATCGTCCATGAGCAGGTGGTGTCCTTCGCCGTCGGTTTCATAGACGTAGATCCATCCTAGGCGCGGGTGATAGACACGGCCGTACCTTTGAATGCCGCCCTCGATTTCGGAAGCCAAGAGGACTGCCGCCTGCGCGAGACGGGTATCGCCGAACCCTTGCACTGCCATGCTTGCCAGCTCTCGCATGGCTACGACAATCTTTATTTGCTGCGGAATATTGAAGTGGAAGCGCACTGCGTCGTCAGAGGGGCGAAACGCACACCAGACCATCCCGGTACCGCCCGCATAGTTGTACGAGGTTTGCGTTGGGACGGCGAGGTTGTACCGCGAGCAGCCGCGGTGCTCTTGTTCGCACGCGTACGTTTGCACGATCGCGCCCAGCGCGGCATGCAGATTCTTTGTGAAGACCATGCGGTCGCCGGTTTGTTCCCAGTAGACCCAGTCGAGCATAACGGTAAACGCCAGCGAATCGGCCTCCCACTTTCGCTCCCAGACGCGGTAATCGGGGTAGAACGCGTTGGCGTACGGGTCGACTAGAATGTTCTTGGTATTGCGCTCGATCACTCCGGCGAAGCGCTCGCGCAGCTTGGGGTACTCTTTTTGAAAGCGGACGTAGGGAATGGTTTGCGCCGAAGAGTCGCGCAGCCACATCGCGGGGATGTCGCCCGTCTGCACGTACGTCGTACCGTCGCCTTCGCTAACAAAGTCGTTGAACAGCGTGTGAAAGAGCGACGTTGTAGTAATTGCGCCGAAGCGCCGCCCGCTCAACGGTACGCGTAAGAAGCGCTCCCCCCCGAATCGCGGCTGCATGGCGACCTTATGCGTTGCGTTTGCAGGGGCGGACAGAAGACATGCTAGCGCAAGCACCGCAGGCGGCCAAAGCCGGCGGCGCGCTCTCACGGGCGATGCGGCGGTGCGAGAGCGATAATCTGTACGATACTTTTCGTGAGCGGCAGAAGGTCGAGGGTATTCGCTTTGGCGAGTAGCACGATGTGCGTTTGGCTCGCGACGATCGTTTCGTTGTCACTGGAATACCCGTTCACATTACCGGATTGACCGAATACCACGACCCCGTCCATACCGCGCAAGAAATATCCGAACCCGTAGCCGGTTTGACGGCCGTCGGGTAGCGTCGCAGCGGAAAAGAGCGTTTGGGACAGGGGCGGCGGCAGTATTTCGTTTGCGAAGACCGCCTGGTCCCACCGCATCACGTCGAAAATGTTTGAGACGATTGAAGCGGTGCCAAACTGGGCCGCATCGCCGGCAAAATGTGTAGCGCGCAAGCCCAATGGCAGCAGAAGGTGTGACTGCACGTAGCGCTCGTAAGGCATGCCACTCGCGCGCGCAACGGTAAGCCCCAGCAGGAGATAGTTGGTGTTGCTATATGCCCAATTCGTTCCGGCTGGGAAATCGGGTACGCGCGATGCGATGTGCGCCAATACCTCGAACGGCGACCGCGCGGTTTGGCGCCACTGCGCGAACGACGACTGTTGGGCGTAGTCCGGCAGGCCGCTGGTTTGATTTACCAGTTCTCGTAGCGGAATGTTTCGTGCTGGCGCAAACTCCGGAACGAATTTGCCGACGGGATCATCGAGTGACAGCACGCGTGCCGAGGCCAGCAGCAGAATTGCGACGGCGGTAAACGATTTTGTTATCGAAGCAATGGGAAACTGCGCATTCGCGGCAGTGGTTCCGTACGCGCGCGCGTACAGATTTTTGTGCGGCCCGGCAATTCCCAAACAGAGAGCGCCGACGTGGTCGCGGTGCATCTCCTGAGCCACAGTGCTGTCGATATTGGCTTGCTGGACTGCGGTAATAGACGTGCCCGTGGACGCGCGCGCGGGCGCAGCCAGAAGCGCCGCGGCGAGAAATGCGGCGGGAAGGTGGGGCCATCGGCATGCCGCAATCCTCTTAACGCCTTGGCCTACGATTCGCATCGCAAACTGCTTCATGATTTTACGGCGCGTTCCCCGCGCGCTTTAGCGCGCGCCATTTCGCACGCCGAGGGAGGACGCGGCGCCGATTTGATTCGCGATGTCTTCGCCAAAACGGGACGCGCGATGACGATCGGACTGACGGGCCCACCAGGTGTTGGAAAATCCACGTTGGGTTCGGCTATCGTGCGCAAAGCCCGCGCCCTGGGAAAAACGGTGGGCGTGATATCCGTCGATCCCAGTTCCCCGTACTCGCAGGGAGCACTCTTAGGCGATCGCATTCGACTGACCGAACACTTTACCGACCGCGACGTATTCATCCGGTCGATGGCCAGCCGCGGGCATTTGGGCGGCCTCTCCGGTGCGACTGCCGATGCGGTGCTTTTGATGGACGCTTTCGGATTGGATGTCATTCTTATTGAAACCGTCGGCGTCGGGCAGTCCGAAATAGAGATTGCCGAACTGGCGCAGACCACCATCGTTGCGCTGCAGCCGGGTAGCGGAGATTCGATTCAGGTGCTCAAGGCCGGCATTCTGGAAGTGGCGGATATTTTTGTAGTCAACAAGGCCGACCATCCGATGGCCAATCAGCTTAAACGCGAGATTCGTTCGATGATGGAGATGCTGGATTTCACTGGCTGGGTGCCCGAACTGATTATGACGCAAGCCGTCAGCGGGAAAGGCCTCGAAGAACTTTGGAATGCGATTCAGAACCATGCCGAGTACCTTCGGCACAGTGGCGAGATTCACGACCGGCGGCGCGAAGCGTACGAACATCAGGTGCGCCAATTGGTGTTAGGCCGGCTCCAGCGTCGCCTCGAACACGAACTAGGCAATGTGGCCGTCAACGGGATCGATCCCTACGAGGCGGCTGAAAAGATGCTTGGGGCCTTCGGGGTCCAGCACGTCATCCTAGGCGACGATGCCGCACGACGCGCCACGCCGCGCGCGACGGTAAAAGGACTGTAACGTTGGACAGGAAGCCCGTGAAGCCCGAAGACCCTCCTCTGCCGAGCACACTACGCTTCGTGATGGTCATCGGGGTTGCGTTTCTGGTCGGCTGGCTACTCATGTTCATGTTGATGAAAACGCGACTCGCAGACGCATACGTTCCGTAAGCGGGGTGAATACTACTTATTGCTCTGCCATGAGTACTGCGGCGCCGGCCATCAGAACATGTCGGCGAAGATCGAGGTGCAATGATGGCACTCCTGCTTCGCGATCCGCAAATGCTGCGCGAGAATCGCTTATTGATCGCGCATATTTACACGGCGACTGCGGCGATAGCGCTAGGAGCGATCGCGGGCGTTCTGCAAGGGCTCTCGCGCGCCGACGTGTTCACGCTGCCCGTCTGGTTCGATTACTACCGGATGCTCACCATGCACGGCGTTCTAATGGCGCTGGTCTTTACGACGTTCTTTATCACCGGGCTCTCGCTCTTCGTAACGTATCGAAACATTGCGCGCGCGCGCTCGATGGGCATCGCCTGGTTCGGCTGGACCCTAATGCTGATTGGTACGGCAATGGCGGCACTTACGATTCTGCGCGGCGATGCGACCGTGCTCTACACGTTTTACGCGCCGCTCAAAGCTAGTCCGTGGTTCTATGTCGGTGCGACCCTGCTGGTACTGGGGACTTGGGTGGTCGCATACGAGATTTTCGAAAATGTCCTCTGGTTCCGGCGAAACAACGTGGGAAAGCCGGTTCTGTTGCCGGTGTTTAGCGCCGCTTGCAAGTTCTTGATGTGGGTGGTTGCAACGCTGGAGGTTGTCGCCGAGATGTACTTATTGATTCCCTGGGCCTTTGGTTGGACCAGCGGAATCAACGTCATGGTCACACGCATGTTCTTCTGGTATTTCGGCCACCCGCTGGTGTACTTCTGGATCATGGGCGCGTACATTATTTGGTACCACATCGTCCCAACGCGGTACGGCGGAAACGTCTTTAGCGATGGGCTGACTCGCTTGGCTTTTGTGATGCTGCTCTTGCTCTCCACACCAGTCGGCATCCACCATGAGTTCATGGAACCGGCTATCGCCAGCACGTGGAAGATGCTGCACACGTTGACCACCTACGGCGTAGCCATTCCGTCGTTTCTGACGGCCTTTGCGATCTTTGCCACGTTCGAACTGGCGGCGCAACGCCGCGGCATCAAGGGATTTTGGGCCACCGTAAAGTCGTTGCCGTGGAATGATCCGGTCTTCTCCGGCGTCGCGTGCGGCATGTTGCTCTTCATTCTGGGCGGCTTTGGCGGTCTGATCAATGCCTCGTATGCAATGGACGCGATGGTGCACAATACCATTTGGATCGTCGGCCACTTTCACGTTACGGTGGGCGGTCCCGTGGCGCTCACTTTCGTCGGTTGCGCATATTGGATGATTCCGAAACTAACGGGGCGCCGCTTGTGGAACCCGCAGTGGGGCGCTATGGCAAACGCGCGTGTGGTTTTTCGGAATGCTGATCATGTCGATATCCATGCACTATGCGGAACTGCTCGGGGCGCCGCGGCGCACGGCCGAAGTCAGCTACTTGGGTGCTCAAGCGGCGAATATCTGGCAGCCCTGGATGTTGCTGGCAGCGGTCGGTGGCGTGTTCCTGTTCATTAGCATTATCATCTTCGTTTGCGTCGCAATCGGTACGCTTATTTCCAACGAGCAAACCGAAGAGATGTATGCAGAGTTTGCAGTTCCCGCGCCGGGGGGCGAACCAACACCGCCTTTTCTGCAGCCGCTCTTTCGCTGGGGCGCGTTGGCGCTGGCGCTGGCCGTTCTGGCCTATGCCGGGCCCGTTCACGACATGCTGCAGCATCCGGGTTTCTTGGCGCCCGGCATGCGCACATGGTAGGTGCGTCGAAACCGCACCGCAATTAAACTCTTATCTAAGGAAGCGCACGAGTGGCCAAGATGATCGAGCGGCCTTCCGGCCTGGGGCCGGAGCCGACGAATGAGTTCAGACACCAACAGGAGCAGTGGGAGGCGGCTTCCGCCGCCGGCAAGCCGCGCAAAGGCCCGGGCTCCGGTGCAACCGACCGCACGATCTCCGATCTGCCGCTCAAGCCACTGTATGGGCCGGAGGATGTCGGCCATCTCGACCTGGCGCGCGACCTTGCCTATCCCGGCCAGTATCCGTACACGCGCGGCATCCATCCCAACATGTATCGCGACCGGTTGTGGACGATGCGCCAATTTGCCGGCTTCGGCAATGCCAAACAGACCAACGAGCGCTATCATTTTCTACTTTCGCAGGGACAGCACGGTTTGTCGGTGGCTTTCGATATGCCCACGCTGATGGGCTATGATTCCGATGCCAAGCAGGCGCGCGGCGAAGTGGGCAAATGCGGAGTAGCGATCGACTCGCTGGCCGACATGGAGCAACTCTTCGACGGCATCGACATGGCCGACATCACCACCTCGATGACCATCAACGGCCCGGCCTGCATTGCCCTCGCGCAGTACGTGGCAGCGGCCGAGAAGAAAGGCATCCCGCGCAAGTCCTTGGGCGGCACGCTGCAAGCCGACATTCTCAAAGAGTACATCGCGCAGAAGGAGTGGATCTTTCCGCCGCGTCCGCACATGCGGGTGATTGTGGACATGATGCGCTTCTGCCGTGATGAGATGCCCAAGTGGAACACCATTTCGGTCTCGGGCTACCACATTCGGGAAGCGGGCAGCACCGCGGTGCAAGAGTTGGCCTTTACGCTGGCCGACGGCTTCGCGTACGTGGAGGCGGGCATCAAAGCGGGCATGGAGGTGGACTCCTTTGCTCCGCGGCTGTCGTACTTTTTCAACTCGCACATCGACTTCTTTGAGGAGATTTGCAAGTTTCGGGCGGCTCGGCGCATCTACGCGCGGCACATGCGGGAGAAGTATGGTGCCAAGGATCCCAAATCGTGGCAATTGCGCTTTCACACGCAGACCGCCGGCTGCAGCGCCACCGCACAGCAACCCGAGAACAACATCGTACGCGTGGCCTACGAAGCCATGGCCGCTGCGCTGGGTGGCACGCAATCGCTGCACAC
>QHBJ01000014.1 GCA_003243975.1 Candidatus Meridianibacter frigidus
ATCATCCCACTTGAAACGCTTAAGGTACTTCTCGGAGTATGGCGAAGTCGGACCGTTCCATGTCCACTTGTCGCTCTTTGTGTAAAAGAGAATCACATCATGGGAGCGAGGATATTGCCGAGCGCGCGCTTTACTACTCCCCGAAAAAGGTGTGCGTTTCCAGACAATTTCGTTACGGAAACTGTTTTCGCCAAGGATTTGATCGAGCATTACTTTGACATAGTGGCTTGCGTGCCAATCGCAGTGATAATAGAAGCTGCCCGTATCCTTGAGCATGCGGGATAGTTCGACGCAGCGCGGGCGCATAAACTCTATGTATGCCTGGGTCGAGGCGTGGCGGTCCTCAAAGGCCCGCTTCTCTTTTGTTTCGCCCCAAAATACTTCGTAATTTCGGTTTGAGTTAAATGGTGGATCGATGTAGATAAGATCGACGCATGTATTGGGAAGTTTCCGCAGTTGGTCAAGGCAATCGCCGCAATAGATTATGTCGGTATCAATTACCGAGGAGCGATTTTTCGGCATTAGGCGGCTAGTCCGCCGCGCATGAGGTCCGGCAAGTTGGCGAGATCGTGCAACGTCCAGATGCGATCCGTCAGCCCCGCTTTGATTGCGGGCGTCGTCTTGATTGTCGAATGTTTGCGGCAGAAATTGTAATGCATAAAATAGAGCGCGAGCGAACGCTGTAGATTCTCTGCCTTCTTTGAGAAGCCATTGGTTAGCCGCGTGAACCGGCGCATCGACATACGCATGGTGAGGTTCTGACGCTCGACGTAGGCCGTCGAAATATGGTCGGGATCGGGAACGCCCCAAATCGGTGTGCGAATAACGCGTTTTACGATCATCGGGCTATATTTCTTCTCGGGCGACTCATCATCGAGGAGGCCATAGTCTTTGACCTCGGAGCCATGATCCGCGCGGTACTTAAAATAACGCTGAATCGGTTCGCTGTACGATCCCAGGCCGTCCGTTGTGATTTGAACGCGTTCCGACGTTACGCGGGACGCCAAGTCTCGAACAAATAGGTCGGCGTCGCCGCGCTGGCGTTTGCCGAGGTGCCACGTGACGATCAGCTTGGAATCGGCGTCAATCGCCGTCCAGGTCCACATATCGACAACGCCATCGGCTCCCCGCATTTCACGCGGGAGATTACGCTCTTTCGCGTGGCAAAAGCTCCAAATCTCGTCTAACTGCAGCCGCTCGGATTTAACCTTCCGCACGTTATCGTCTTGATAAGCGTCGCAGGCGTCGCCAACATCCGCTAAGAGGCGAAGGACAGTTTTCTTGTCCACGCCGACCATACGACACGTTCCACGGATCGAGTTGCCCTCAACGAGAGCCGAGAGGACTTGAACGCGGAGTAAGAGCGGGAGGCGGTTCATACTCCTATTATGCGTGACCGCTCACGAAAAGTCAAGTTTTCGGCCTTGATCAAGGCTGAATCCACCGTGCGCAGGAATTCGGGGTGCAAAGGCAAGCATCGAAATGCTTATGCTTGAAGTCAAGGGGATTATAGGGTACAATGCAAGCATGAATGACGATATGCTTGCTGATTCTCATGCGCAGAATCCTCATAGTAAAGGGGGAGATGCCCGTAAAGAGGCATTGTCGCGCAAGCGTCGGTCTGAGATCGCAAAACAGGGCGCAGCCGCACGCTGGAACCCCGCCATTCCAGAGGTTGAGTACGGCGATACAGACCGCCCCTTGCGACTCGGTGATATCGAGCTTGATTGCTACGTCCTGACGGGCGGCATGCGCGTTTTCTCGCAGCGCGGCATGTTCAGCGGCCTTGGCATCACGAGCCGCGGCGGTGAAATTCAGCGTTTAATCGAGCAAGGCGGCTTGCGTGCGTTTCTTTCCGACGAGGCTCTTAACGAACTTGTAAATCCGCTACGATTTAGAGGCACAACCGGTGGCCGACTGGCTAACGGTTACCCGGTCACGCTCTTGGTGGATTTGTGCAACGCGATCATCGACGCATCGCGGCAACCTGGTTTTCCGAGATACTACGAGCTGGCGAGTGTTCGCGCGCAAGTCATCATCCGTGCGGTCGCCAAGGTTGGAATCATCGCGCTTGTCGATGAGGCGACTGGCTACGACGAGCACCGCGAGGAGAAGCTGCAGGCGATCCTTGATCGGTACTTGCGCAGGGAGCTGGCTTCGTGGGCAAAGCGATTCCCGGACGAATTCTACTATCATATCTTCCGCCTGCGAAATTGGCCGTGGCGCGGGCGCGCGCTGAACCCACCGGGCGTCGTCGCGCACTATACCAAGGATATCGTGTACGCACGACTCGCCCCCGGGATTTTAACTGAACTCGAAATACGCAATCCAAAAGTTGGCAAGAACCGTCGCGCTAAGCACCATCAGTTCTTGACCGATGATATCGGACATCCGGAGTTGCAGCGGCACTTATACATGATCATCGGCATCATGCGCGGCGAAACGACCTGGGACGGAATGATGGAGCGACTTGATCGCGCGTTGCCGCGCTACGGCGAGAACCTTCGACTTCCGTTGCTCGATTGGGAAAACAACCCTGTATAAAAAATGGAGGGATGGCTGAGCGGTTTAAAGCACCGATCTTAGGATTCGGCGGGGTGGGTTAGTAGCACGCCCCCGCGGGTTCAAATCCCGCTCTCTCCAGGAACAAAGGCTCGTATCGCTCAGGCGATTCGGGCCTTGTTCATCCGCTCAGCCATTCTCCGTCTTTTTCCCCCATCGCGCTTCTGCGGCCTTTTGCGCGCTCTCTTTGCGCTGCTTGGGGGTCAGCGATTCTGCTCGCGCCTTACCGCCCTTTAGGCCGCCACGTCGCCCTAGCGCGACGGCGGCGGGGTCTTTTTCGTCGGGTACGACCCGATCCGTCGCGCCCGTGACTTGTTCAAGAATAGACTTGGCCGCCAGGATTGGATCGGATGGAGGTTTGCGTGACCGCTTTGGCATGGTTTAAGCCTGCACCGTTTCCGGTTCTAAGTCAAGGGGTCACCGTTTTCAAAAGGGACCACTACCCAATGCTTGGGTAGTGGGTCCTTTTGGACGGTGCTTTAGCCGCGACGGTTTTTATTGTCGCATACCGAGATCGCGACCATTACGGGAGTCGCAGAAGGCACTCTGCGCAAGCTACGGGACGGGCACACTACCCAATGCTTCGGAATGCTCGGCAAGGTCGGCATGACACGGGGTGTCGGGTGCCCTTCCACAATGCTCCGACCCCTCTATCCCTCGACGTCGCTCGGGACAGGCTCGGTGCTCGGGGCAGCCTAAGCTCAGCATGACACCGGGGGTGCTGTAACAGAGGAGCTACAATCTGAAGAAAGCTACGGGGGCGAAGGCGAGCATCAGCGCCACACCTTGAAGGGCAAGTAAACCTGCGATCCGGCTGATACGCCGCCAGTCGGCGGTGGCAATGAAAATCAGAATGAACGGCAGTTCGGCAAGGACGAGCACTTGAAAAACGTGCGCCAGGGTGCCCTCGTCCCCGCTGGCCTTCTCGGAAGCCGCCTCGCCCGTAAGCAAGGCGACAAGCACGAGCGCGCACGCCGCTACCGACAGGACGATTGGCAATACTCCGCTAGCTTGGTTCACCGTCTGCCGGTTCATGATTCCTTACCTCCTCGTTGTAAACTTTGTATCACAAAGTTAGCCTGCGAACAAGGTTGCAGCGGCGCCATAGTTGCGATAAACGCCCTCTCGAACTCGTTACGGTAGCGTGATTCAAGTCCGGTCGGGCATGCTTGCCTTGGCCTTGGTACTGGTGCTGTGCGGCATCGGGGGAAGTCCGTCCGTCATCAAGGGGCACCCGATCATCTTTGGCCCGGGGCATCGCAGCGGGGCGCATACGCATGCCGACTGCCACGGCGCCGCGATTGTCGTGCAGCTCACGGTCCAGCGCATCGACGCACATCGCGGATTCGTGCGCCTCTACGTCACGAATGCCGGCGACGCAGACCAGACCCCAGCCGCAAACCCGCCGGTCATCTTACAATTACAGCCGCACGGGATGTCGGAAGCGTTTTCGTTCAGCGCATTGCCGCTCATGAAAATGGTGCGCTTGACCGAGCAGACGTACGACCCCGAAATCTTCCATCACGCGAACGCCGCTTGGAATATCGCTCGGGACGACGTTTCGAAATACAGCCCCTGCGGCGGCCGGTTCCGGGATAACAAACAGCTGTCATAAAATGAATGGAACGGGCGTATCCACGTTAGAATGCAACTTTGCATGCAGGCAATGCCGAGATACTCGAAGCACGATAACTTCTTTGAAGCCCTCTTCCAAAAAGAATACCGCGGAGTCGTGCACGCCGCGGGTCGAATTGCCGGGCGAGAAGTAGCCGAAGACCTCGCACAAGACGCTTTTGCTGCCCTCTATCGCAGCGGGCCACGAAATTTCGATCACGCGCGTAACTGGCTCTACCGCACCGTACTGAACCGCGCTATCAGCCACTGCCGCAGCGCGCAACGGCGCTTGCATCGAGATGGGAAGGCGATGCACGCACTTCCGGTAGAGGACCCTTCGGCGGTTGTCGAGCGCGAGCAAACGCGAGAACTTGTGCAACGCACTCTGGTCCGCATTAATGCGCGCTACGCATGTGTCATTGCCCTGCGCTACGGCGGTATGAGTTACAAAGAAATCTCCAACGTCATGAACGTCAACATCAACCAAGTCGGCACATTGCTCCTGCGAGCAGAAGCCGCTTTTAAGAAGGAGTACGACCCTGCAACATCTCTCCGATAACGTCTTGCGCCTCAGTCTCGACGAGCCCTCGTCGCTCTTGAGTTACGAAAGAGAGCACTTGTTGGCGTGCGCCAGTTGCCGTAGCCGATACGGAAGTATCCGCGAAAATGCACGGGCGGTTGGGGCGGCGCTCGGGAACGATGCGAGCGCTGTGAATCTTCCGTCGGCGCGCCAGAGCATTATGCATCGGAGCGCCCTTCGACAAGCTCAGGGTGACACTGGAGTGGCTCAGGGTGACACTGGAGTGCCTCGGGCTGAAACAGTGTGTCGCTTCGAGCGCAGCGAAGCGAAGTCGAGAAGTCAGCGTGACGTTAGTTCTCTTAATCTGAGGTGGGCGACGGGGGTCGCCGCGGCACTGGTGCTTGCCATCGCGCTCAGTTATGCGCCGGTGCGCGGCGCTGCGCAATCGTTGCTTTCCATCTTTCAACCGGAGGCGTTCACGCCAATTGCGCTGCACCGTGCAGACTTCGCCCGGTTACGTGGGATGCCGTTTCCAAACTTACAAAGTTTCGGAGAGACGCGAGTATTGCGCCGCGAACACGTCGTGAAGTACGCCAACATGCAAAGCGTGTCGCGGACCGCGCACCAGGTCATCTTGCGCCCGCACTACTTGCCGAGAGGCATCGGCCCTCAGATTTCCTACTTTGTTGCCTCGCCGACGTCGGCGACGTTTACGTTTGACGCAAAGCGCGCGAGAGGATACGCCGCGCGTCACCATGCGACCCTTCCGCCAATGCCGCCAAATCTTGCTGGTTCTACGGTCACCGGTAATATTGGGGCGATCGTATCGTCCATTTACGGGAAATTGCCTTATAGGCCGCGGCATCGCCGGGCAACTTCGAACAAAGAGATGGACGCCTCACCTCTAGATGCCGATGTTATCATGGTCACGCAAGCGCCCGCTCCACGCTTCTACTCTGATGGAGCAACGCTCACGCAAATCGAGTCCTATCTGCTATCAATGCCCAACGTACCCCCCGATTTGGCGGCCCAAATTCGCGCCATCGGCGATCCGGCCACCACCGTTCCGGTTCCGATACCGGTCGACAAAATGAACGCGCAGCAGGTGCAGGTTCACGGCGCAAACGGCCTGCTAGTCGGCGACAACACCGGCTTGGGCGCTTTCGTGCTGTGGCAGCAGCGTGGCGAGGTGTATGCCGTGGGCGGCCCGTATGCCGCCAGCGAAGTGATGCAGGTCGCAAACTCTTTAGCACCATGATGATCGGTGCGCCTCGACAAGCTCAGCACGACACAGTCGGCCCGGCATGACAGGGGAGGCGCCGGCGTGACAGCGGTTATTGAGACGCGGCAGATTGGAAAAGCCTACGGCACAACGGTCGCCTTAGCAGATCTCACCATGCAGGTCATGCGTGGTGAAATTTTTGGTTTTCTCGGACCCAACGGCGCGGGGAAGACGACGGCGGTGAAAGTCCTACTCGGACTCGTGCTGCCCACCCAAGGGGCAGCCGCGATCTTGGGAAAGCCGCTCGGTGACATTCCAACGCGGCGCCAGATCGGCTATCTGCCCGAGCTTTTTCGCTACCAGGAATGGCTAACGGCGCGCGAATTATTGAATGCGCACGCTTCGCTTATGGAAGTCCCGCAATTGGAACGGCGGCCACAGATCGATGCAATCCTCGAACGCATCGGTCTGTCCGATCGGCATCGCGACCGCGTCGGGACATTCTCCAAAGGCATGCAGCAGCGCCTAGGGCTGGGCATCGCGCTCATTGGGCAGCCCGAGGTCATCTTCTTGGATGAGCCCACCAGCGCACTCGATCCCGTAGGACGCGCGGACGTGCGCGCGTTGCTCCTCGAACTGCGAGCCAAGGGGACGACCGTTTTTCTAAACTCGCACATGCTTTCCGAAGTTGAGTCGGTTTGCGATCGCGTCGCCGTGATCGATAAAGGCTCAGTCGTCGCCAGCGGAACCTTGGAAACATTGCTTGGCCGCTTTGCGCTGCGCGTGCGCATGGAAGAAATCACCCATGCTATTCGCGGCTTTGCCGAACGGTACGACGCTGCAATCGAAGAGGACGCCGTCCTCTTTTACGGGCTGGACGAAGCCCGCGTTCCAGACCTGATAGCCCAACTCGTGGCCGCCGGCGCACGCATTACGAGCGTCGAACCCATTCGGCGCACGCTCGAACAACGGTTCCTCGAACTGTTACAGAAACCCGATGAAGATACTACTGATCGCATCCCTCGTTTTACATGAGGCGATGCGGCGCCGGCTGCTGCTGATCATCGGCGCTCTAACCTTGCTGCTAGTGGTCTTGACCGCTTGGGGATTTCACGCGCTGGCGAGCGTCCATGACCATGGTCGTGCTATTTCGCATTTCGCCCTGGTGGTGGTGGCAAGCACGCTGGTGATTTTGATGGCCTTCATGTTCACCATCATCCTGTGCTTGGGCGCGGCGTTCTTAGGCGCTCTTTCAACCGGAACGGAGATTGAAAACGGCACGCTGCTGGCGATTGCGCCCCGACCGCTGCGCCGGTGGGAATTGCTAGCCGGAAAGTGGCTGGGCAACGCCGCCATTCTTGCCGCGTATGCCGCCGTAAGCGGCGCCCTCGAGGTGGCCGTGGTTTACAAAATGACCGGCTACGCGCCGCCGCATCCCTTGGCCGCCATCCTCTTCTTGATCGCCCAAGCCTTGTTCGTCTTGACTTTCACGATGTGGTTGAGCATCCGTCTATCCGCGATTGCTGCCGGCTTCACCACAACCGTTCTGTTCGGCTTGGCGCGCGTGGTCGGTGCCGCGGGAATTATCGGACAGGCGCTGCACAATACCACCGTTACGCAGGCCGCCGTGGTTGCAAGTTTAATCGTTCCGTTCGATGGCCTATGGCGCGCCGCGGTCTATCAGCTTGAACCGGCCGCGATGATCGCAACCGCGTCGTCAACAGGCAGCGGCGGAAATCCATTCATCGAGTTGTATCCGCCCACTGTCCCCTATTTGTTATGGTGCGGGCTCTGGTTTTCGATCGTTTCGGGTTTGGCTATAAGCGCGTTCGCCCGGCGAGACCTCTAGTTGCGTGCGCTCGGCGAGCGCCCGTTCGTACGTGCGCCTACGGTCGTCTTCAGTGCGCCTTCGAGCGCGTCATATTCATCTCGCAAGATTTCGTAGCACTCACAAGACGCGCTCTCTAATCCCTTGCGATCTTCGATCCGAACCTTGCCCCGCTTGTAAGAAATGTAGCCGGCGCGCTGCAGAATGGATGCGCACACGCTTACACTTGGACGCCGAACGCCCAGCATGTCGGCCAGAAACTCTTGCACCAGCGTAAACTCGTCACCGTCGGAACGGTCATGCATCATTAGCAGCCAGCGCGCACAACGCTCGGTCGTTTCATGCAGCCGATTGCAGGCCGCGCACTGCGCCATGGCGTTAATAAACGTGCTGCAATAAAGATTCATAGTCTTCGAAAGCGTCTCGTCCCGGCTCAAAATGCGGCAGAAATCCTCTTTACCGATGCGCAGTGCCTCACCGGCGGCCTGAACGACGGCCACGCTCGAGCCTGCGTTTCCACCTAGAACCACCTGAAGGCCCGCAACTCCCTCGCGACCGATCGTCATGGCTTCAGCGCAATTGCCATCGCGCATGATAATGATCCATGAGATCACGCCGCTTATCGGAAAGTAAACATTCTTGATCTCGGAGTTACGCTCGTGAATGACCTGTTTATGGTCGAGCGTTACCAGTTCGAGATGCGGCTCCAAGCGGGCCCGAGTCGCAGGCGGCATCATTGAGAGCAGCTTATTTCTGCTCGGGGTCTTCGTGGCGGCCATAAATTCGACTTACGTCCGCTCGCTCGGCAGCCCTGCTTTCGTGCTTGCGTAAGCTAGCGAACGGATGAAGCTTTTGCTGCCGTGCGATAGTGAAGGTCACGAACTGTTCCATGTGAGGAGTCCGGTTGAAATACGTTTGCAGCGACTGCGGCAAGATGCTGAAAGTCGATCGAGACATTGATGACGACCGCACCTTCGAACTTGCGGTGCATCAACATCGCACGGTAGAGTGCCCCGGAGACTTCGGATTCGCCGACGACACCCCGTGGATCGCACGCACCGACGTCCAACCGGAACCCGCTGTCTAACTGCCTTGGTGTTTGCCGTGCGCAGCCGCGCGCGAGTGTTCGGTGAGGCCCTTAGAGCAACTGAGTTATCCCGACGGCGATAAGCGCGCCCAGGGCCGAGCCTACAATGTAAATCCACGCGGAATGCTGTCCCGAGGCAATCATCGGCCCTAAAGGCCGCGGGCGGTTCATCGACGCCCCGCTCAAGGGGCCAAAAGCCAAAGCACAGAGCCGCCCACCGCAATGGCCGAGTTCTTTCCGACGACCGCTTCCTCTTCAGCCGTGGCGAGGATGGTAAAACCAGGATAAACGTAAGCGCGACTTCGCTAACCAGAGCTTGCAGGCCGGTAAACCCGAGCGAGGGTTCTGTAACCCCGTGCTCGATGACGCTGCCGAAGAGTGCTCGCAGCAAGAGCGTCGCGGCCAACGCGCCGATAAGTTGCCCTAGCAGGTGGCCGGGAATCCGCGCCAGCGGGAAGCACCGTCGCGCCACAAAGGCCAAAGTAACCGCGGGATTGATGTGGGCACCCGAAATTCCGCTCAGCCTCCAGATTCATCGCGGTTACGAGCGGTGCAGGGGCTACGTACCGGGAGAGGTGGCCGATAGCTCCGTCGCTCGTAAACTCAACGATGTCTGCTACGGCAGCGACGAACTTCCGCAAGAACGTTCCGACAAACTCCGCACTGGCGCGCTGCGCCTCCGACGGTTCTTGCATGAGAGATTCATGCCCGTTATGCCGCACAAGTTGCCGGGTAAGAGGAAGCATCTTGCAGCCCGTATGCGCCAGCTACATCTTGCCAATTCGCACGATGAATTCCGCATCGCGCGGGGAGCTCACCCCGTACTTGCGGTCGCTACCTGGTGTGCAACTCATTATCGTGGACGGATCCCCCGCGGAGATATTCGCGGCGCACAACCGGAGTTGGTCAGCTTTTGCAGTCCATGTTCCGCCGGACCACGACATCCAGGGAAAGAACGGCAAAGTGCGTGGCGTACTCACGGGACTGCGGCGTGCGGAGCATAGCAAAGTGATTGTCGCGGATGACGACGTGCGGTACGATGCACGCTCTCTTGGGCGCGTGCTCGATGCACTCGATCACGCCGAAGTCGTGCGCCCGCAGAATTACTTTCAACCGCATACTTGGCATACTATCCTGGACTCGAGCCGAACCTTGCTGAACCGCATGTGGGGAGGGGATTGGCCGGGCACTTTAGGCCTGCGGAAAACGGCGCTTCCCAAGGGTTACAACGCTGACGTTCTCTTCGAGAATCTCGAGTTGGTGCGAACCGTCGCGGCGCGAGGCGGGCGCGAGATGGTCCTGGGCGATGTTTTTGTCGCGCGCAGACCGCCGAGCGTGCGGCACTTTTGGCGGCAGCGCGTCCGGCAAGCATACGACGAGTTTGCGCGCCCGGCACGATTGGCGCTCGCGCTCGCGATTTTGCCGGCTCTGTGCGGCGCATTGCTACGCCGGAACTACGCAATCATCGCAGCGGGTGCAGCATTGACCTCAGTGCTGGCGGAAACCGGTCGGCGGCGGCAGGGTGCGGCGGCGTACTTTCCCGCGGCCGCATCGCTTGCAGCGCCGTTTTGGCTGTTGGAACGCGGCCTCAGCGCTTGGGCGGCGCTGGGACTGCGGCTCACGCGAGGAGGTGTACCATACGCCGGATCGGTTATTGCGCATGCTGCCACGCCGATGCGCGAGCTACGCACCCAGCCATGAAAACACCCCAAGCCATTGCCCTTTACGGGTCGGAAAATCCATTTAGCGGCGCTTCCGCACTTTGCAGCAGCAATTACACCGCGCCGATCGCCGAAGATCTGGCGCGGCTGTTGGATTGGAAGCCCGTCACTCCAAAGGCCCGTCTTGCGCATTCGGCAGTGCGAACGTTTCTTCTGAGTCCAAACTATCCGTGCGTCGGCGCACGAGCGGCAATCACGCGCAATGAGTACCGCTTTGGATTTTATGCGCAGCTTGCGGCCGAAGAGAGTACGGCCGGCCTGGCGCGCGATCTGGCCGCCTTCGCGGCCGAACGCCCCGCCATCGACACGAACAATGCAACATTTCTTGCTGTCTTCGAGGAACCACGCCAGATTTCAGAAGCGCAATTTGAAGAATCGCTATGGCGACAGCTCGGTAAGCTGCGAACATTGGATGCCCGAATCAACGCGTACGATCCCACCGTAAGCAACGATCCCACTAGCCCACACTTTGCCTTCAGCTTCGCGCGAGAAGCCTTCTTTGTGGTGGGCATGCATAGCGAATCCTCGCGGCTGGCGCGGCGCTCTCCTTGGCCGGTACTGGCGTTTAACGCCCACGTGCAGTTTCGAACGCTGCGCGCCACCGGAAAGTACGGACGATTCCAGCGGCTTATCCGCGCACGTGACCATGCGCTTCAAGGTTCGTTAAATCCAAATCTTTGCGAATTCGGTGAACGCTCGGAGGCCGCTCAGTACTCCGGCCGGCCAGTCGAAGACAATTGGAAATGCCCGTACAGCCCCTGATCCGGATTCCCGCCCAGTCGGCCGCGGGTTTCACCTTGCGCCCCGGCGATCTGCTGGAGGTCGTGGATTCGCAGGGGGGCCAAGTAGCCGACCTCACCGCCTTTGGCTCGCACGGCGCGCGCGAACGGTTCTCCTCAGGCCGCACATTGGATTACAACGAACACATCTATCTGACAACGGGCGCGCGGCTCTACTCCAACCGCAGCAACGTCATGTTCACGATCGTCAACGACGCTGTGGGCAGGCACGACTACCTGCTTTCGCCGTGCAGCCGAGCGATGTTTGAGCTCTTGCATGCAACCCCGAACCATCCCGGCTGCCTTGAAAACTTGGCGCGCGCACTCGAACCTTTCGGCATTTGCGAGGATGACATTCTGTGCACGTTTAACATCTTCATGAACGTCGATGCGGATGCGAAGGGCCGAATCATCCTGCATCCGCCACGTTCCAAAGCGGGCGACGCCACGACCTTGCGTGCCGAAATGGAGTTGATCGTCGGGCTGAGCGCTTGTGCTTCGGAACACAGCAATGCAGGCGCCAACAAACCGATTGACTACTGCATCATTACGCAGAACACAGCCGCTCCGCAGCAACGTGAAAGATCTCAGAAAACGTCGGAAAGGGCAGGATCAACTCGCTGAGATCGCCCACGCGCGCGCCGAGATGGATAACCGTTGCGATTAATCCAATATACTCGCTGGCATTGGGAGCGGCCAGCGCACCGCCGACTAGCTGCCCGGTTGCCGCATCCATGACCAAGGTAGCGCGTCCCTTCGCACCGCCTGCGTCGTAGTACGTTATTGGGCGCGCGACTTCGGAAAGTTCTACCACCACGGCACGAGCCTGGATCCCTGCCTCGCGTGCTTGATGCTCCGTCATGCCGGCCGAAGCGATCTCGGGGTCCGTGAACGTGCAGTGGGGCACGGCATCGTACCGCGCCCGTGCGGGTTTCCCGAGAATCGACTGCGCGGCAATGGAACCCTGATACTTTGCGACGTGCGTAAACATGGCTACTCCAGTAACATCGCCAACCGCATACACCGATTCTGCCGCCTTACAAGCGGCATCGATAATGATGGCGCCCCGCTTATCCAGGGTGACGCCCGCACTCTGCAAGTTCAAGCCGGCCGAATTCGCGGTGCGGCCCGCAGCCACGATGAGTTGCTCGGCGCTTCGTTGCTGATCCCCAGCAACGAGCGCGAAGGCGTGGCCATCGTGCGAAACTGCGGTCACCGAAACCCCGCAATGAACGTTCACGCCATCACTTTGCAGTGACTCCTCAACGCAGTGCGCAATTTCGGGATCTTCCTCAGCGAGTAGATGCGGCGCGCGTTCAAAAATATCGACGCGCGAGCCATAGCGCGCGTAGACCTGCGCCAGCTCCACACCAACCGCGCCGCCACCCAGGATCGCGATACTGTCCGGCAGCGAGGTGAGCGAGGTCGCTTGCCGATTGGTCCAAAACGGCGTGTCGGCAAGCCCTTCAATGGGGGGTTGCGACGGAACCGAACCAGTGGCGATTACGAGATGCTCGCACGTGTGAGCAACGCCGTCAACGAACACATGCCGCGCATCTTGCAGTTGCGCGGCACCTCGGATAATCTGAACGCCACGATCGAGCAGCCACCCAAGGTGCTCGCTGTCACTGTAGTTGTCGACCACGTCCGTTCGCCAAGCCGCCGCCTCCGCGAATGCGGATGCACCAGTCATCGCCGCACGCGATCCGGGCACGCGCCGCGCATCGAAGGAGGGTTGCGCGGAACGCAAAAGGACTTTTGAGGGAATACACGCCCAATAGGCGCACTCGCCGCCGACTCGCTCCCGCTCCACGATGGCGACGCGCTGTCCAGCCTCCGCAAGTTTTCCGGCTGCAACTTCGCCGCCCGGGCCCGCGCCTATGACAATTGCATCGAAACTAGCCACCGCAACCCCCTTCACTCTGCCCGCAAGCGGCGGGTTTTGACTTCGGGCCGTAATCCCTACGGGGCATGCATCCGGCGATGCGGTTTCAAACGTTTGCAAGACATGAAACTGTTTGGCATGCTGGTCGTCCTCTTAAGCGCGCTGCTGCCCACGCAAGGTTCGAGCAGTCCGATGCCGTTGCCGCCCGCGAAAGACTGGCTCAACGGTAAACCAACGCCGGCCTCCCTGGCAGGGCGCGTGGTAATCGTGGATGTCTTCACCTTCGATTGCATTAACTGCAAACACGTGGTTCCGGAGCTGCGCGCTCTCTACACGAAGTTTAGCCGCCGCGACCTTGCTATCGTGGGCATCCACTCACCGGAAACGCCGTACGAAAAGATCCGCAATAACGTCCTAGCTAACTTGCGCGAGCAGGGCATTAGCTGGCCGGTAGCTCTGGACAACTCCTTTGCTCTCTGGCGCGCCTACGGCATCGAGTATTGGCCCACGCAAATGATCTTCGACCGGCGCGGCGTCCTCCGCAAGACCATCGTAGGCGAGGGCCAAGACGCGCTACTAGAATCGACGGTCGCATCTCTGATCACCGCAAAGTAAAGAAGAAACGCGCCATTCAGCGCGTTTCAACATTTTTGAGGCCCCCTCGACACGCTCGGGGTGACAGGACCTAGAACTCTTCGACGGGGTCCGTAAGCGGCGCCGGCTCTTCTTCTTCGAACCCGGCTGGCTCTTCGGTATCTTCCTCGTCTTCTTCCTCGAGAACGTACCCCTGGTCTTCCTCTTCCTCCTCGGGCGGCTTCTCTTCCTCAACCGCAAGTTCGTCTGACGCTTCGAAGTCGGTGACCCGCGTGGATGCGACGTGAGTTGCGGCCTCGGCGGTTGCCGTGTCGCCGCCTAACGGACCCGCGGCGATCGGTTTGGAATCGTCGAGATCTTCCTCTTCCTCTTCCTCATCGGCGGGCGCAGGAATGGCTGCGCCGTTGCCGGCAACGGCGGACGCCGCTCGCTGCGCTTCGGCCTCGCGTTGCGCTGCGACGGTCTGCGTCATACGCGGATCTTCGTCACCCATCAGCAACCCGATCTCTTGCGCACGCTCGCCCACATCATCATCGGAGATCTTGATCTCGATCTCTTCGCGATTCTCCGTGAGGACTTTGACGTCCAGCGCCAACGATTGCAGCTCTTTTATGAGCACCTTGAACGATTCCGGAACGCCGGGCTCCATCACGTTCTCGCCTTTGACGATGGCTTCATAGGTCTTTACGCGACCGACGACGTCGTCGGATTTCACGGTCAGCAGTTCTTGCAATGTATACGCTGCGCCGTAGGCCTCGAGCGCCCAAACTTCCATTTCGCCGAAGCGCTGACCGCCAAACTGTGCCTTACCACCCAGCGGCTGCTGCGTGATCATCGAGTACGGGCCCGTCGAGCGGGCGTGAATCTTGTCGTCAACCAAGTGCGCTAGTTTGAGCATGTAGATCATGCCCACGGTGATCGGGCGCGAGAAGCGGTCGCCGGTACGGCCGTCGCGCAGCCACGTCTTCCCGTCTTCGGGCAAGCCGGCATCCTGCAGCCATTCCGCGATATCTTCCGCATGCGCGCCATCGAAGACCGGAGTTGCAATGTACATGCCCAGCATGCGCGCCGCCCAGCCCAAATGGGTCTCCATGATCTGGCCTAAGTTCATTCGGGACGGGACGCCCAGCGGATTGAGCACGATGTCAACCGGCGAGCCGTCTTCCATATACGGCATGTCTTCTTCGGGTAGCACTTTGGCGATAACGCCCTTGTTGCCGTGACGCCCGGCCATCTTGTCACCCTGGAGAATCTTGCGCTTCTGCGCAACATAGACGCGCACCAAGTGGTTCACGCCCGGCGAAAGCTCGTCACCGGCCTCGCGCGAGAACACCTTCACATCGATGATCTTGCCCTTTTCACCGTGCGGGACTTTCAGCGAAGTATCGCGCACTTCGCGCGACTTCTCACCGAAGATCGCGCGTAGCAGCCGCTCCTCGGCCGTTAGCTCGGTCTCGCCCTTGGGCGTAACCTTGCCGACCAGGATGTCTTCGGGACGGACTTCCGCGCCGATCCGCACGATGCCGCGCTCGTCGAGATCCTTCAGGGAATCCTCGCCGATATTGGGAATGTCGCGAGTGATCTCTTCGGGGCCTAACTTGGTGTCGCGCGCTTCGCACTCGTACTCTTCGATATGAATGGACGTGAAGCGGTCGTCCTTGACCATGCGTTCGCTGATCAGGATCGCGTCTTCGTAGTTGTAGCCCTCCCACGGCATGAATGCGACCAGCACGTTTTGCCCGAGCGCCAACTCGCCTTCATCGGACGACGGCCCGTCGGCGAGGATCTGGCCTTTGACAACCGTGTCGCCGATCTCCACGATCGGACGCTGGTTGATGCACGTCCCGGCGTTCGAACGCGTGAACTTGAGCATCTCGTAGGGTTGTTCTTGGCCTTCGCGGTTCTTGACCACAATCTGCCGGGCATCGACCGAAAGAACTTCACCGCCTTCTTCTGCGACGACGCAGCCGCCCGAGTCTTTGGCGGCACGGTATTCCATGCCGGTTCCGACGATCGGCGCCTGCGGACGCAGCAACGGCACGGCCTGGCGCTGCATGTTCGCACCCATGAGCGCGCGGTTAGCATCGTCGTGTTCGAGGAACGGAATCAGCGCGGTCGCAACCGAGACGATCTGCTTGGGAGAAACGTCCATCAACTGCACGGTGGGCGCGGGCTCTTCTATATACTGTTCGGCGTAGCGGCACACAACGGAGTCGGTCGTAATGCGGCCGCTGATGGGATCCACCGGCGTGTTGGCTTGCGCTACGATGTACTCGTCTTCGCGGTCGGCCGTCAAGTAGACGATCTCGTCGCTGACGACACCGCCACGCACGACGCGGTACGGCGTTTCGAGGAAACCATATTTGTTCACGCGCGCGTATGTTGCCAGCGAGCCAATGAGACCGATATTCGGACCTTCCGGCGTTTCGATCGGGCAAATGCGGCCGTAGTGGCTGTGGTGAACGTCGCGCACTTCAAAGCCCGCGCGCTCGCGGGACAGGCCGCCGGGGCCAAGCGCCGAGAGGCGCCGCTTATGCGTGAGTTCGGCCAGCGAGTTCGTCTGGTCCATGAACTGCGAAAGCTGCGATGAACCGAAGAATTCTTTGATCGCCGCCACAACGGGTCGAATGTTGATCAGCGCTTGCGGCGTGACCGTTTCAATATCTTGCACGGTCATGCGCTCGCGCACAACGCGCTCCAGACGCAGAAGCCCCACGCGAAATTGATTCTGCAAGAGTTCGCCGACCGAACGGATGCGGCGGTTGCCCAGATGGTCGATGTCGTCGACGTGCGTCGTGCGGCCGTGTTCGTCTTTCGCGCCGGTCGCAACTTTTATCAGGCGCCGTAAAACGGCCAGCATATCTTGGCGTGTGAGCGATTTCTTCTCAATCGCCGGCTGCTCCGAAAGTTTCGGACCGATGAGCTCGGCTATGGCGCGAAACTCTTTTTCGAGCTTATTGTTGAGCTTGTACCGGCCGACGCCGGCCAAATCGTAACGCTTGTCATCAAAGAAGAGCGACTCGAGGAGTTTCTCGGCGTTCTCCGCATTCTCGGGCTCGCCGGGACGCAGCTTTTTGTAGATTTCCTTGAGCGCATCTTCACGCGTCTTGATCTCTTTGTCTTTCTCGAGACAATTCTTGATGAGCGGAGAATTGCCGAAGAGGTTCAGAATCGCTTCGTCGCTCTCCCAATCCAGCCCCAAATCGGGCCGCGAGAGCGCGCGGATGAAAGTGGTCGCGTAAATCTTGCGGTTCTTGTCGATGCGAACGCCGATCGTACCCTCGGTTTCGTCGTTCTTGGTGCCGTTGTCGGTTTCGAATTCGATCCACGCGCCGCGGTTCGGGATGATTGTGGCGTTGAACGTCGGGCGGTTGTTCGTGTCAACGTCGGTTAAGAAGTAGACGCCGGGCGAGCGGACGAGCTGCGAAACGATGACGCGCTCGGCGCCATTTATCATGAAGGTTCCCTTCGCAGTCATCAGCGGAAAGTCGCCCATGAAGATTTCTTGGTCGGGAATGCCTTTGATCTCGCCGGATTCCGCCGTAATCAAACGTACGCGTACGCGCAGGGGCGCGCTGTAGGTCATGTCCCGCTCGCGGCACTCCTCAACGGAATACTTCGGCTCGCCTAAGCTGTGCTCTCCGAACTCGAGCACCAGATTTCCGGTGAAGTCTTTGATCGGCGAAATCGAGGCAAACGCATCCCCGAGGCCCTCGGTTTTGAACCACTCAAAGCTGGCTTTCTGCAATTCGATGAGGTTCGGCACTTCCAGCACGTGCGGGATCTTGCCGAACCCGTGCCTCTCACGCTTGGGACCCGGGTCGGGTGGGCTTTCAATGGTGAACGCGCCCGTAGGCATCGGAAACGTGGTGGCCATAACGGTCGACGTTCCGTTTGTCGCGCCATCTGTTCCGGTACGCTTCGCGCGGCTACCGGTGGGGCGCTTGGATTTGCTCTCCGGCATCTCGGCACTCCGGCTCGTTTTCCGCGACCTGGTTGCCGTGCCGGTCGATTTAGGAGCCGTCGTCTTCGCCATTCTCTCTATCTCTCAATCCACAAGTGCTTATATAAAGGAAACAATTCACACGCGCGCGCACGCAAAAAAGACAGGAAGTCACCGCTGATGGGTCTTGCGGGCCGCCCGTCCTCTTTCCGATGGAAAACTAAAAACCGCGGGGCATCGGTTCCTAGGGTATCACTGCCCCAGAGCAGCGTCAACCCCGGTCCGCCTTATTCCTTCTTTTGTCGGATGGGAGCGCCCCGGGACTCCACCGCGGTTCGAGCAAACCGACAAACAATATGAGGCTGCCTTTCCATCAGGTCGACGTATTCACAACCCAGCAATTCAAAGGAAATCCGCTCGCCGTCTTCCCCGAAGGCGGCGGCCTTGACACCGCGACGATGCAGGCCATCGCGCGGGAAATGAATCTCTCCGAAACCACCTTCGTGGAGGCCGCCAAACGCCCGGACTGCGACTTTGCGGTACGGATCTTCACACCCGGCACCGAGCTGCCGTTTGCCGGCCACCCGACGATCGGAACCTCGTTTGTTCTCGACCAGCTCGGCCGGCTACCCGCGGACGACTTCACCTTTGAAATGAAGGCGGCCCCGATTCCCGTGCGGCGTGAGTGCGATGCGCAGCGCTACTGGATGACTCCTCCGGCCGCGAAGCCGGCGCGAACGTTCGCCGCAACCGCGACGATTGCGCAAGCCCTCGGCTTGCCGGTGGAGGCGCTTTGCGGAAAGATCGCGCTCTTCGAAAATGGCCTCCACTTCTTCTGCGTTCCACTCGATTCGCGCGCGTCGGTCGACGCCGCTGCGCCCAATCGCCCGATGCTTGCGGAGGCCACGGCTCTGGATGCAAATCAGTTCGACGTGGTCGTTTTTCACTACCACGCCGGACACGCTTACTCTCGCATGCTCGCCCACCCCGCGAGCGGGATTACCGAAGATCCGGCAACGGGAAGCTCGGTTGCCCCATTGGTTGCCACGCTTCGCGAAAGCGCTTTGCTGGAGGCGGAAGCCCGCGAGTTAACGGTCGAGCAAGGGGCCAAGATGGGGCGCCGCAGCACGTTGCATGTGCACCTTGGGCCGCCTCTGCTTGTCGGCGGAGGCGCCGTTGCGGTATTCGAAAGTTCCTTGACCCTGTAGATGGCCTTCAGTCACCGCCAGGACGCGCCCGTGGGGCTCATCACGATCACCGTCATGCTCGGATTAATTATGGCGATCGTCGATGCCACCATTGTCAACGTCGCACTCAACACCATCGGTGGAAACCTTGGAGCATCGATCGACGAAGTCTCGTGGGTCGCCACCGGTTACATCCTGGCGAACGTGGTCGTCATGCCGCTCAATGGCTGGCTAACAGCGTACCTGGGGCGCAAGCGCTTCTACGCGACGTCACTGGCCATCTTTACGGTTGCATCGCTCTTGTGCGGGACAGCACGCAGCATCTGGATGCTCGTTTTCTATCGCGTTCTTCAGGGCTTCGGAGGCGGCGCGTTGCAACCGACCGCCCAAGCGATTCTTTTTGAAACCTACCCAGCGAAGAAACGCGGCGCGGCGATGGCTATTTTCGGGTTGGGAGCGATGGTCGGACCGGCCATCGGTCCGACCCTCGGCGGTTACATCATCGACCACGCCTCGTGGCCGATAATCTTCTTTATCAACATTCCGATCGGCATCTTGGCCTTCGTCATGACGCTCATGTTCATTCCGAACCCGCACTACATCGAACGCACGACGCGCTCCATCGATTGGACGGGCTTGGCGCTGCTCACGGCTGGACTGTCTTCGCTGCAGTACGTGCTCGAACGCGGCCAACACGACGATTGGTTCAACTCTTCAACCATCTGGACGTTGAGCGCTGCCTTCGCCCTAACACTCTCGTACTTCATTTGGCGCCAACTGCGCGAGCGGTACCCGCTGGTCGATTTGCATGTCTTTCGAATACGCACGTTTTGGATCGGTAACGTCCTGGGGATACTCACCGGCTTCGGCCTCTTCGGCACGAACTTGATCCTGCCGCTCTTTTTTCAGAACGTCATGGGTTTTTCAGCATTCGATACTGGTTTGGCGCTGCTGCCAGGTGCGGTCGCCTCCGCGGTGAGCATGCTCATCATCGGACGCCTTAATAACATCGTGGATGCGCGCCTCTCGGTGGGCTTCGGGATGCTGGTCTTCGGCGCAAGCGCGTGGTGGCTCGGGGAGTTGAATCAGTATGCCGGCTATTGGGACATTTTTTGGCCCCGGGCCTTGCAAGGATTCTCGCTCGGCTTTCTCTTCGTTCCTTTGAGCACCGTCACGCTTGGATCGGTGCCTCGCGCCGAACTCGCTAATGCCAGCGGCCTAATGACGCTCTTGCGGCAACTCGGCGGAAGCTTGGGCATTGCCATTCTCACGACATTGCTTTCGCGGGAGCTCGCCGTGGCGTATCAGGCGCTAGCCGGCAGCGTTACGAAAGCACACGGGGTTCCGATTTCGGTTCTCACCAAAATGGTAATGCAGAACGCCACAGTTATCTCCTACGACTATCTATTCCGCGTTTGTGCGATCGTGTTTTTCCTCTGCACGCCATTGGTTTTCTTTATGCGGCCGTCGCGAAGCAGCATTGCAGCTGGCGCGGCTATGGCTGACTAGTGCTTCGCACTTTCGCTAGCGACAACGCCGCGCCGGCTCACCCAGCGGTTCTGGAGGCGATCGCGCGTGCCAACTCGGGACAGGCGGTTTCCTACGGTGAGGACTCGCACACCCGCGATGCAACGCGCCGTTTTCGGGAGATCTTCGGCTCGCAAACCGAAGTCCTGTTCACCTTTAACGGCACGGGTGCAAACGTCACAGCGATTGCTTCGCTCCTCTCGCCCTTCGAGGCCGTCATCTGCCCCGCGTCTGCCCATCTGAACACCGACGAGTGCGGCGCGCTTGAGCGCTTCGCCGGCATCAAAATTCTGGCGGTTCCCACGCCAAATGGAAAGCTAACGCCCGAACTTATCGGGCCGTTCGCGCAGGCGCCCCGCGAAGAGCATCACGTGCAACCGCGGCTCATTTCCCTGTCGCAGACAACGGAATTCGGCGGCGTCTACTCGACAGCGGAGTTGGCGGCAATCTGTAACTTCGCGCGCGCGCACGACCTACTGGTTCACATGGACGGCGCTCGTTTATCGAACGCCGCGGCGGCGTTGGATCTCTCGCTGCACGATGCGACCACCGGCATCGACGTGCTGTCCTTCGGCGGGACAAAAAACGGATTGATCTTCGGTGAAGCGGTGGTCTTCTTGGAGGGTTCGCTGCAGCGGGGCGGCGCGAAGTTCGTGCGCAAGCAAGCCATGCAGCTGGCTTCCAAAATGCGCTTTATTTCCGCGCAGTTTGAAGCCTTGCTGACCAACGATTTGTGGTTGCTCAATGCGCGCCACGCCAACGCCATGGCGAGCCGGCTCGAAATGCTGGTTCGTGACATTCGCGGCATCAAGATTAGCCGGCCCGTGGAGGCCAACGCCGTCTTTGCCGTCCTGCCACGAGAGATCATCGCGCCGCTGCAGCGGGAGTTCTTCTTCTACCTCTTCGATGAGGCGCGCTGCGAAGCGCGCTGGATGACCAGCTTCGACACGACGCCCGATGACGTTGACGCCTTCGCAATTTTGCTACGGCGGCTCTTGACGGCCCCCGCTTGAGCCAGCTGACGGTAGCCGTTGACGCCGGCGACTTAGCGCGCGACCCGCGCGGCTTGGGTCGCTATGCACGCGCCCTCGTTCGCGAGCTGGCGCAGCGCGACGACATATCGCTTGTGCTCGTCGTTGATGCGCTGCTCTCCACACTGGTGCGCAAAACGTTCGAGGCGCTTCTGAAATCAGACCGTTTTTCGCTCGCGCGTCGCATTCCACGTAGCGCGAACGTTGCGTGGCACCCCTGGAACCGCCTCACGCTGCGCGCAAGTCTGCCGCACGTGGTAACGATTGCGGATGTCGCACCCTTTCGGTTTCCGCATCCGGATCCGCACCGTCGCGAGCATCAGCAAGCGCCGTTTCATCGAGCGGCGCGGCACGCCGCGCGCATCATTACGCTCTCACACGCATCGGCAGCGGACATCCAAGCCTACTTGGGCGCGCCACCGGAAAGGATTGCCGTGACCTACCCCGGCGTTGATCCTGTTTTTCATCCGCGCGTGGAGAACGGAAGCCTGCCCGCGGAGCGGCCTTACTTTCTTTTCGTCGGAAACGTACATGAAGAGCGAAAGAACTTCCACGTGCTCTACGAAGCATTTCGTCGCACGTGGGGAGCGAACAAAGGCCCGGCTTTGCTGGTCGCCGGCCCAACAGATCCGGAGTTGCCGGGCGTCGAGCATCGCGCAGTCGATGACGCGCGCCTTGCTGCCCTCTATGCGAACGCGCTAGCCACGTGCGTGCCGGCACGTTACGAAGGCTTTGGCTTGCCGGCGATCGAGTCGATGGCCTGCGGCACGCCGGTTCTGGCTTCTAACGTTAGCGCTTTGCCGGAGGCATGCTCGGACGCCGCCGTATTGCTTGCACCCGACGATGTAGCCGCATGGTCTTTCGCGATGGAACGCGCGGCAACACAGCCCAGCCTTCGCGCAGAGTTTGCTTCCCGAGGCCTCCAACGTGCCGCTGAATTTCGGTGGGAGCGCTGCGCGCAGCAAACGCTAGAAATCCTGAGCCAAGCCGCCTACAACATCCCATAGCGCGCGGCATCAAGAATGCGCAACCGCCAACGCTGCTCATAATTTACTGCGCGGAGCGCGTTCTTCAATCGCTGTGCCGGGCGCTGGTGGCGACGCACCAGGGCATCGATTGCGGCAAAATGTTCCTCTTGCGCAGCTTTCTGTTGCTCGATGTACGGCGCGGCTGCCGGCGGATGGGAGCCGTGAAAACGCAATAGGTTCGCCCACCGGTCGGCATAAAACGCATCCACCGCCTTGTAATCGCGGTGCTCGTCCGCGGCCCGTGCCTGCTCCGAGGTGAGCGGTGTACCATGTGCGCCGAAGGCCGCGTACTGCGCTCCCTTACGCGCGTCCTCCGCGAACGGCATGACGTAACCATAGTGCGCGTACACGTATGGTAACGCAACTCGCCGACCGTGCGGACCCCGCAGCCGTTCGTGCACGACACCTTCCCATCGCAATTGCGGGCTCCAGCGGAAGAACATCATGCGCCGTTCGATCGATCCGTACCAATCGAACGAGCGGAAAAAGTGCCAGGTAAAGCCATCGACAAATTGGATCGTGCGCGGTAGGCCCTCGAGTTGCGCGGCGATGCGGCCTAAGCGCGGCCAATGCACCTCATCGCCGTCGATGAACATGATCCACGTGTTGTCGTCGGCGGCAGAGTCCAATGCAATGCAGGCATTGCGCGCGCTGGCGAAATCACGGAACGGCGACCGATCGAGATACATGCGCTCTTCTTTCGCAAAGCGACTCGATTCGAGAGCCGGAAGATTTGATGCGGCTGACCCGAGGGCGGAATTCTCGTTTACAAAGAGGGCGTCCGCAACGTTCGCAATGCTCCCCAGCATCGCGCGCAGAAATGGTTCGGGCTTTGCGCCCACGATAAGATGGGCAACGATTCGGCTCACGCCGCGATCTCTTTTGAGAGCACGACAGGAAGCCCCCGGCGGCGCGCGCGAACCGCTGCAAAATGATTTATGGGTTGCTGCTGGCAGCCTCGCTGACGAGCACGCGCCCGGCGACATCGGCCTCGTCGCTACCGCCGGCCCACGAGCACTCTGCGCCGGCACTGGAGCACGGCATCCTACCGCAGGGGCTTCGAGTCCCAGAGCCGCGTCCGAGCCTCGCGCCCACGGTTACCAAGCGGCGCTTGCTCCCGTGGTGGCTGCACCGCCGCCACATTGCGGGACCTCAAAGCATCATCGCCTGAACAGAATTCATCTGTGCACCGGAATCCTTGCGCGAAATGGATCCGTGCTGTTAGTAGCGTCGCGGTACCCGAATCAGCCGAAACCGTTATGGAACCTTCCGGGCGGCCGCCAAAACGATGGCGAGCTGCTGGAGCAAACGTTGGTGCGCGAATTTTTGGAAGAGATCGGATTGCACATCCGGGTCGGGCCGCTACTGTACGTGAGTGAATCTTACGATGCCGATACTCATTTCAGCAACTTTACATTCCAGGTCGGCGGGAACGGCGAATTGCTCGTGCCTTCCAACGACGCGCACGTCGTGGACGCCGCGTGGGTCCCCTTCCAAGAGATTGGCACGCGAATTACGGTCGCCATCGTCCGCGAGCCGCTGGTCAAACACTTACAGGGTTCACCGCAGCGGTACTTCGCTTATGCCGATGCTGGAATATCCATCGAGTTCGCGGACTGAACCCCCGCCTCACGGTAGAGGGTGTGATGAAGTATGTCGACCGGCCGTCCGGAGACGGACGCACCGTGCGCCACCAGTTCCGCTTCGGAAAACCCCAAGGAACTGAGTACTCTGCGCGAGGGAGCGTTCTCCGGTAGGCAGTACGCGCTGATCCGGTCAATATCCGTTCGCTCGAATGCCTCGGTGACCAGTGCGCGGACCGACTCGGTCGCGACTCCCTTGCTGCGGAACTCTCCCATCACGCTGTACCCGATTTCTCCGACCTGGGTGTCGCGGGCGGCGATTCGGAGTGACACCCAGCCCAACGGCCCGCGCTTACGAAAACCATAGATAAGCCATTCAAAGCGGCCGACGCTTCCCGCGCGCAAACGCTTGGGCCGGCGGAGAACCATCTGGCTGAAAGCAGCCATCCCCACACTCGGCAAATCCTGGTAGGTTCGCAGGTCGGGCGCTTGCAACAGGTTCCACATCGCACCGGCGTTCTGCACGGACACGGGAATCAGGCGAAGCCGTGCCGTGCGCAGCGCTCTCACCCCGAAAAGATTATCGCTCTTGCGCCAGGCGCCCTCGGGCGAGACGCGCTCATCGGAGGGGAACATGACTCTTGCAAGCGCGCTAGCCGGCGGACGACCTGCCGAGGTCGATTTTTCCGGGAGGGTGGCTTCGAATGCCGCACTATTTCTTCGGAACGCACACGCAACTGCACGCACGAGGCATTCGACCTCAAGGCGGCCAGTGGGCCCGCAGATTATCGACAACGTGGACTTGGCACCCCCGTGCCCGTAATGCCCGGCGACTCAATGGACGTTCGCGGCGAGCTCGTGCTGGATAAAGGAAAGGAACCCATCGCACTGGACCCACCACGATCCAGCGGGTCACCACCTTGGCGGCTTCATTCGCCTCCGCGGCCAGATTTATGCGTCGCGCGGTGGAGTGCTAAAAGCTCCGGAATTGTAACGAAGCGAAACCCTCTCGCTCTTAGGGCCTCTACGATCAAGCGCGTGGCTTCGATGTCGGCGGTGCGGTCGCAAAGGTGCGTATTGAGTTTGCGCAGCGCGCAAAGCTGGCCCCGGTTGCCGTCGTGCAAGACGATAATGGAGCCATCCTTGACCTTGCTCAACACCCGCTTCGCGATCACCTGGGAACTCGGATACTCCCAATCCTTGGGCAGCGGGACCGACCACATCACCACCGTGTAGCCAAGTTTCTTCATTTCATCGAGCACGATCCAGTCACGCGCTCCGAAGGGAGGGCGCATGAAGCGTGGCCGGATGCGCGCCACCTTCCAGAGCGCATCGTCGGTTCTGCGCACCTCGCTGCGCAATGCCGCGCGCGTAAGCACCACGAGATGCATGTGATCCCATGTGTGATTGCCGAGCGCATTGCCGTTGCGAACGATCGATCGAACCGTAGCGGGATACGCCTCGACGGCACGCCCAACCACGAAGAATGTCGCGTGGACCCGTTCTTTCTTGAGCACGCGCAAGATGGCATCCGTGTATGGTGGATTCGGACCGTCGTCGTACGTGAGCGCCACTACCCTTTGGTCCGTGGGTCCGCTCACTACGGTCTGCCCGAAGAACTGGTTGGCGGGATCTTCAAAAAGCTTGTAGACCACATAGGTCGACGCGATCAGGATCGTCAGGGCAACCACGGAGCGCACGGCATAGCGATGCAGCGCGTAGCGCCGGAACCGGCTCATTGCCCGGCTCGTGTCTTCGCTTGAACTTCGGCCACTTTCGCTAGAAAAGCCGGCGTTCCGAAGTGCCGGAAATCCTCGACGAGCATCAGATAGCGCTTGTCGGCGAGCGCCGAGCTGGACATCTTCAAGAGATCCGGCGTGGGTTTGTTACGATCGAGATGGATTTGAAACTGACGGCCGGCGGTCGTTGCCAGATAGTGCGGGTCGGTAAACGTGACCGTTCTGGAGCCGTGCTCGCCCTGGACCGTTTGGTCCACCTCCAGCGTGTAGCGCTTGCCGCCATCTCCGAGCGGCGGTCGATTCGTAACCTTCCAGATGCCGTCTTGCACGAGCTTCTCGAAGAAGAATGGGACCGTGTGCGTGGCGGCAGGCGGTGACTGAACCGTATATACTTTTCCGTTGGAGCCCGCGATGCGATAACTCGAGATCGAACGGCCGTTGTTATCTTCCATTCGATACTCTTCGCTCGAGACTCGTCCAACGTTATACATGATTGTCATTCTCATTCGCGTATCGCTCTTTAGCGCAGCCACGCGCACCGTTTCCCGATAGCGCTGCCCTTCGCTCTTGGCAAAGATCAGCCAGGCACCAATGAGCCCGAGTGCACTCAGGAGCACGATGAACGGAACCACGGGAAAACGGGACAAAGAAAATATCCTAGTTATCCGCGGCCACGCGCTCGTCGAGTATCTGGTTTACCAGCGCGTCGGCAAGCTTGTTCTGGATGCGCGGCACGTGTTTGATGTCAACGTGCGCAAAACTGCGAATCAACTGCTTGGCCTGCTGGTACAACGGCTGCAGCCCGGCGTTCTTGACACGATACTCGCCGCTGAGCTGACGAACGACTAACTCGCTGTCGAGCCGCACGGCGATGCGATCCAGTCCGAGTTCGCGGGCCGCTTTCAAACCATCTACCACCGCAGTCCATTCCGCAATGTTGTTCGTCGCTATTCCAAGGTAGCGCCCGACGTCACGAATTACGGTGCCGTTGGCCGTGACAAGAACGGCTCCTGAAGCCGCATGGCCGGGATTACCGCGCGAGCCGCCGTCGGCGAAGAGCGTGGCTTGAATCGGTGCATCGGCTTCCTTTTGGAATTGCAGCGAGAGCGAATTGATGCAGTAGCGGCTGCCGTCAGGCCCCGGCCCGTCATCGAACACGTGGCCCAGGTGTGAGTCGCACCGCTTGCACCGCACCTCGATGCGTACCATGCCGTGGCCCCGGTCCTCAATCAAACGCACATTTTCGCGCGTGTCGGGATGCGTAAAGCTCGGCCATCCGCAATGAGAATCATATTTCGCATCGGATCTGAACAGCGGTGCGCCACACGCGCCACAAAGGTATGCGCCTTGCTCTTTGTTGTGCAACAGCGCGCCACTACCCGGTAGTTCGGTACCAGCTTGGCGCAGAATGGCATACTGTTCCGGCAAGAGTTCCTTGCGCCATTGCTCGTCCGGCTTATCTACTTCGGGATTGACGTCGTGCTTCACGCGCTACCCGCCGGGACTTTCGATGGCCGGATCCAGCGCGCTGCATTCCGTACCGTTCCGGTCGCATTCGGCGCAGTGCCGCCCATGGTGCGTCTCCATCGGATGCCCACAGCCCGGGCAATTCTTCGCATCGATCTCTTCCATAGTGCCTCCCGATGAATTTTTCCCACCCTCATGCGCCGGTAGGGACAACGCGCCGACGGCGAAAGAGCGCCAGCTTGTTCTCTTCACTTTCGGAGAGGTGGCCTTGTGGACATTCGACAGAGGTGGCGCCGGTTTTTTG
>QHBJ01000040.1 GCA_003243975.1 Candidatus Meridianibacter frigidus
CATTCAGGTTTTTAGCATCAAATGTGAGGCTCTTACCACAGGTCCAAGTCCGTGATGCTGCGCGCTACGCTGGATCAGCGCTCGCGTCTTACGTGCCAAATCTGGCGTGAAATCTGGTTTGTTGGCGTAAGCGACTCGGATCGTTTGTATTGTCGCGGTGCCAGGCAAATCGATGCAAGTCTTGCCGTAGCGTCGCGCGATCTAAGAGTGCTGCTCTTCGATGGGCCCTACGGCAAACCAGATGTGGGAGCTGAAGCCGCCCACGCTTCGCATATAAGGAAAGGCCCCGAGTTTTTCGGGGCCTTTCCTTTCGAAACTTTCGAGAGCGGGTTAGGCGGCCAGTTTTTCCTCGCGCGGCGCCCAGATCTGCTGCAGGACGGTGGAAACCAGCATCATGATGACGGCGCCAATGAGCAGCGCGAGCCACGGACTGATTTCTCCAGTTGTGCGGAAGTTCGGGGCGATCAACACGGTGAGCCAGAACAGAACGAAGTTGACGACGATGGAAAATAATCCATGGGTGATCCAGGTGATCGGCAACGAGATGAGGCGCAGAATGGGGCCGATGATCGCATTGACCAATCCGAAGACCAAAGCCGCGATCAGCGCGGTTCCCGCCCCGACGTCGTGATTGAAACCCGGCACAAATTTCGCGATTAAGTATAGAACGATTGCATTTACGATGAAGCGTATGAGAAGGTGCACGTTGTTTGGCTCCTTTGGATAAGGCGAGCCGAATATAGCGACCGCCTACCTGGTAAGCTTTGAGTTGCCGGGCGCCGTTTCCCCCCGCGGACGGCGCGCTCGCTCCTTCGCCACCTCGATGATGACGTAGAGTACCGGGATGATGAAGAGACTCAGCAGCGTTGAAACGATCATGCCGCCGAAGACCGCAGTTCCCAGCGACCGGCGCGCGGCGCTGCCTGCCCCCGTCGCCAGAACCAATGGGAAAACCCCCAGCGTGAAAGCCAGCGAAGTCATTAAAATCGGGCGTAACCGCGTTTCGGCGGCGGTTATTACGGCGCTTACAATATCGGCGCCGCGCGCGCGTAACTGATTGGCGAATTCAACGATCAAGATGCCGTTCTTGCTCGCCAGACCCACGAGCATGACGTAGCCGACTTGCGCGAAGACGTCGCTCTGGAGCCCGCGCACGCGCAGTCCCAGCAATGCACCTAGAATCGCCAGGGGGACGGCCAGCAGAATGACCAGCGGATCAGTGAAGCTTTCATATTTGGCTGAGAGCACCAAGAACACGAAGACGATGCCCAAGAAGAAGATGATCAGCGTTTGGTTGCCAGACTGAATCTCGTCGAGCGATAGGCCCGACCATTCGTATCCGACGCCGGGCGGATTAAGCCGTTCGGCCAATTGTTGCATCGCGCTAATCGCTTGGCCCGAGCCATGGCCGCCCGCGGCCGTGCCGTTCAGCTCGATCGACCGGTAGAGATTATAGTGGTCGATGATCGGCGCGGTTTTTTCTTCGCTTACCGAAACCAGCTGCGTGAGGGGCATGACGTCACCGTTCGCGTTGCGCACGTACAGCTGGTTCAAATTGCCGACGTTGGCGCGGTACGGCGCTTCGGCCTGAACATAGACGCGGTACGAACGGTTTAGATAATCGAAGTCGTTGACGTAGGCGGAGCCCAAGTCCACCTGCAGGGTGCTGAAGATGTTTGCGAGCGGGACGTGCAGCGCAAGGGCCTTGCCGCGGTCCACATTGACAACCACCTGCGGGCTGTTCAAACGAAACGTCGTGAAGACGCTCGTGAGCGCCGGATCCTGATTTGCCACGCGCATGTACCCGAAGGCCGTACCCATCAGCGCAGGCATCCCGACGTTCCCTTGATCCTCCAGCTCGTATTGAAAGCCGCCGATCGTGCCGACGCCCTGCACCGGCGGCGGATTGAACGCGAAGACCTGCGCATTCGGAATCATGAAGAGCGGTCCACGCAGGCGCCCGAGCACGGAGTTTAACGTATGATCGTTTCCGCCCCGTTCGCCCCACGGCTTGAGACGAATGAACATGATGCCGCGGCTCGGACCGGAACCACCGAAACTAAAGCCGGCCACCGCAAACGAAGCACTCACTTCCGGCTGCTGATCTAGCAGTGTCTGCACGCGCTTGAGGACAGTGACCGTCTTTCCGATGGCGCTGCCTTCGGGCGTTTGCACGGTCACGATGAAGAAGCCCTGATCTTCGTCCGGAATAAACGCGGTCGGCGTGCTGCGGAAGAGCAAGAACGTTGCAAGCATACCCACGGCAAACAATCCAACCCAGAAGGGTTTACGCGTGAGAACCGTCGGCAGGCCGCGATGGTACGCCGCACGCGTAGCGGCGATCATGCCATTAACCGCATTGAAGAACGAGCCGCCCGGGCGCTGCACTCCCTTGCTTAGGAAGAGTGCCGCGAGTGCGGGCGTGAGGGTGAGCGCGTTAAAAGCGGAGATTGTAATCGAACATGCGATGGTTAGCGCGAACTGCTTATAGAGTTGGCCGGTGGTTCCCGGAAAAAATGCCACCGGAACGAAGACCGCCAGCAAGACCAAAGACGTAGCGACGACGGCGCCGGTTATTTCGCGCATCGCATCGGCAGCCGCACGGTGCGACTCCTCACTCTTATCTTCCACGAAACGCGAAATATTTTCAATAACTACGATGGCATCGTCAACCACCAAACCGGTGGCGAGCGTCAATCCAAAGAGCGTGAGCGTGTTGATAGAGAAACCGAAGAACTTCATCAGGCCGAACGTCCCGATGAGCGAGATGGGGATGGTGATAAATGGGACGAGCGTCGTGCGCCAGTTCTGCAAGAACAAGAAGATGACGATAACCACCAGCAGAATAGCGATGAGCAGCGTGATAAGCACTTCGCGAATCGATTCATTCACGAAGTCGGCCGTGTCGAATCCGACCGACCACGTCACGCCGGGCGGAAACTTCTTTGCGAGCTCCGTCATCGCGGAACGCACGCCTTGGGAAAGCTGCAGTGCGTTGGCGGTGGAAAGCTGTAGAACGCCCAAACCGATCGCCGTGCGTCCGCTGTAAAAGAGCTGCGAGGCATAGTCTTCGGCCCCTAGCTCGACGCGGCCAACTTGCGAGAGCCGCACGAAACCGCCGTCGGGATCGGCGCGAAGAATCATGTCGGCAAACTGCTGCGGCGTGCTCAGCCGGCCCACGGCGCGCACGCTCAAGGTGTACTGCTGATTGGCCGGAGCGGGCGCTGCGCCCAGCGAACCGGCCGCAACTTGCACGTTCTGTTCTTGCAATGCGGAGATGACATCGCCGGCGGAGAGGCGGTACTGCGAGAGCTTGACGGGGTCCAGCCACAAGCGCATCGCGTACTTGCGCTCGCCGAAGATGAGGATGTTACCGACCCCCGGGACGCGCTTGAGCGCGTTGGTGATCTGCAAATCCGCGTAGTTGCTTAAGAAGAGCGAGTCGTATTTCGGGTTCGTCGATGTGAGCGCCAGCGCCATCGTGAAGGACCCCGAATTCTTGCTGACCGTGACGCCGGTCTGCTTCACTTCATTCGGCAGCCGGCCCAGCGCAGCGTTCACTGCGTTCTGCACGTCGTTGGCGGCCTGGTCTAGGTCCACGCCCAGATTGAACGTGCACGTAATTTGACTTTGCCCGTTGTTGGCGCTGGTGGACTGGATATATCGCAACCCCTGTACGCCGTTGATGGCTTGCTCCAACGGAGTGGTAACGCCCGTCTCCACGGTTTCCGCGCTGGCTCCCGTATAGTAGGCGTTCACCGTTACCACGGGGGGCGCAATCTTCGGATACTCTGCGATCGGCAGCGTTGGAATAGACACCAGTCCGATGAGCAAGATGATCGCCGAGCACACGATGGCAAAGACCGGCCGGTTTATGAAAAAATTGTTCAAGCGCATCTCCCGCGAGTTGAGGCCCAAAACCGCGGCATGTGCGCGCGGGTTTCGCGGTGATACGACGCAAGGACGCCGACCCCCGGCGTTGAAGGCAGGGCGTTCCCGATGGTCTGTGTGCGCCGAGATAGCTCAGTTGGTAGAGCACACGCCTGAAAAGCGTGGTGTCCCGTGTTCGATTCACGGTCTCGGCAAATTACATGAGGAAGCTCGTCATGTGGAAATCTTGGCGAGCTTTTCCTTAGGTCAACACGGTGTGCGGCCCGGATGTGCGCGGAATACGGTGATACGCAGCTGGGCATTTTGCTGGGACTGTAAATGTGGTGGGTTGCTGACGGTGACCGCCGGGCCGCCGGTGCGGCAGAAGATCACGCTTCCAATCGCAGCTGTAGGGCTCTGCTGCCACCCTGCGCGCTGCAAGGCCGATATGTACGTGGCGATGCTGCCTCCCGGTAGGAAGTCATAGTACAGCTCAATCGTACCCGGCGTGCCGTGCTCGGCGTAGTACTGCAGCGGCGTGAAGACAACGCTACCGATCAGCGCCGCCTGTTGGGGAAGGGGCACGCGCTTGTCGAGCTCGGCCGGTAGCGACCCAACAAAGAGCTGCGCAAGCTGGCCGGTCTGAGATTCAATCGCGCGCTGTGCGAGCACAGTGGTCGCGATCACGTCAGTGGCTTGCGCGGACGCGTGCGCAGCTGAGTTTGCGAAAAGCGAGGCACAGAAAGTTAATGTAAGGATTCGCTTCATTCGAACGGCCTTCCGAAGTTATGTAAAGAGGAGCGGTGGGTACACCGGACTCTGGTAACGTCTTGCCAATCTGCGACGGTTCCACTTGAGCAGAGATAGGCCGCCGGTGGAGTTATTGAGGTCAACTGTGAGGCGCGAACAAACCGAAGAGTACGACGTCATCGTTATCGGCGGGGGTGCCGCCGGCTTGAGTGCGGCTGTGGTGCTAGGCCGCGCGCGCAGGCGAGTGCTGCTGTGCGATGCCGGCGCTCAACGAAACTCGTGTGCCGAGAAGATGCATGGCTTCCTGTCTCGTGACGGGGAGAGTCCGGGCGAACTCCTAAAAATCTGCAAAGAGCAATTGGCGCAGTACCCCTCGGTCGGATTTGAAGCCAGTGTGGTTCAAGCGGTTGAGAAATCGTCGAGCGGCTTTCGTGTTGAGCTGACAAGCGGAACAGCTCCCGTAGCCGACCTCCTTCTCTTGGCAACCGGCATGGCCGATGCATTACCGGAAATTGACGGCCTACGCGAGGCCTGGGGGCGCAGCGCGTTCGTTTGCCCATACTGCGATGGATGGGAGATCCAGGATCGGCCGATTGCCGTTTCAGGTGGCGGCGTTCGTTCCGCCATCGACCTGGCGCAAGAGCTATACGGCTGGACGCGCAAAATTACGGTGTGCGGTCATACTGAGAGCCTTTCGACGGCGCAGACCACCTGGCTACACGCCAGCGGTGTGCGGGTGGACGCGCACCCGATACGCCGCATCGTTCATGATAACGGGCACGTGCGTTCGGTGCAGTTGGAAGGTGGCGACTGCATTGACTGCGATGCGGTCTTCTTTAGCGTACCGCTCAAACAGGGGTCGGACATTGCAGAACGTCTCGGCTGTAAGATGAACGGCGCGCGAATCGAAGCCGACGATTGTAACCGCACCAGCGTTCCGGGTTGCTTTGCAGCGGGCGACAATGTGACGCACGTTCATCAGGTAATCGTGGCGGCGGCCAGCGGCGTGCGTGCGGCGATCGCAATCAACGACGAGCTCGTGTGCCGCGACGTGCGGCAACTGGTCTAACCTATTTCCGCGCGCGCCTCGCCGGCAGATTCCTTTCCGCCATGGAATCCAAGAATGCCGCGCCCTTTTGAAGCAATTCACCCGCTGTAATCATGGCTGCAGCGAGTTCGCGCGCCCGGTCCGCGTTGGCCTGTACGCCCTCGACGGCTTTCTTCACCGTCCGTTTCGCCGACGTTTTTTTTGCAGTTGTGCCGATCTTTTTACGTCCGCCCGACTTCTTAGCCATGTCTCCTCCGCTTAAATCTTAAGGAATTGAGATTCCCGAAAGGCGTGCGCTCCAAACCGCCGCGGAACGGGTATAGTCAGTTGGCTCTTAGGGAGGAGATATGACTCAATCACAAGATCGCGGCGACAACGACTCGCTTCCACAAACCCTCAAGCATCTCGCAGAAGATCTAGGCGTCCTCGTCCGCAAAGATTTGGAATCGGCTCGGGCGGAAATGATGGAGAAGGTCAAGACGGCGGGATTAGGTGCCGGCATGCTGAGCGGTTCGGCGGTTACGGCAATGCTGACTCTGTTCTCGCTTACGGCCCTGGCAATGGTGCTGCTTTCCGCGGTTGTAAAGCTTTGGATTGCAGTCATGCTCGTTACGCTGTTTTGGGCAATTGTCACGGGCATCTTGGCCCTGGTTGGCAAGCAGAAGATTCAGGATGCCGGTCCACCGATACCTGAAGAAACGATCGCCAAACTCAAAGACGATATCGAAACCGCCAAACGCGAGGTGGAGTCGGCTCGCAAGTAAGAGCATTCAGAGGCTTTTCAGATTTTCTGCGTACGCTGCGTCATAAATCATTTGGAGGTAATAACATGATGCGCAGCGCTGTTCTTTGCACCATTCTTGTTCTGGCAGGATGCGGGGGAACGACCAACCCGGTTCCTCCGGGAGGGATCAGTTTTCAGTTTACGCGACCACCTGGTCACGTCTATGCGTTGTATACTGGCCCGGTCCGTCCGGCGCTGGATGCGATCGGCGTTAAGGGAACGTTTTCGCAAGCTTCCAACACGCTGACCTTCACCGCGCAAATGGCGGGTCCGATCGTCGTGGGAGCACCAAATTACTATGTTTGGGGAATCAATCGCGGAGGCGCAACCAACGCGCCGTTTCCCGGCGAGCCGAACATCGTCTTCAACGCGGTCGTCGTGGTCACGGTGAATCCCGACGGAACGGCGAGCGGGTCCGTCGTCCTACTGCCCGGCGGGGCCACGCCCCTGGATTCCTCGGCGATCAGCATCTCGCAGAACTTCATATCCGAAACGTTTCCCGCCAGTTTGCTTCCGTCGACCGGAGCGCAAATAAGCGGATACATGTGGAATCTGTGGCCTCGCAGCGGCTTGGGAGGCACGCCGCAAGCGCAGATTCAAACATTCGCACCGGAGAATGCCGAGCTGCCATTCCTGCTTATACCATAGTGCAGAGGCGCGCTAGCGAACCAGTTGCGGAAACTTCTGCCTGAGGTTTTCGACCTTCGGCCGGTCGTTGATGACGATGTAGGGATAGAGTGGATTCTTCTGCATGAAGTGCTGATGGTACGCTTCGGCCGGATAGAAGGCATGAAATGGTACGACCTGCGTGACGATGGGAGCTGAGTAGGTTTTCTTCGTACGCAGGTCGTTGATGTAAGCCAGGGCTTCGCGGCGCTGCGCATCGGTGGTGTAGAAGATTGCCGAGCGGTATTGCGGGCCGTCGTCGGGACCCTGACGGTTCAGTTGCGTTGGATCGTGCGCAACCAAGAAATAAACATCCAAAAGCTGGTGAAACGAAATCTTGCCGGGGTCGTAGGTGATGTCCACCGATTCGGCGTGGCCCGTGGTCCCGGTGCTTACCGTCTCGTAGTGCGCGGCATCTTTGCTGCCGCCGGAGTAGCCGGAAACCACACTCGAAACGCCTTTCAGACTCTCGAAAACGCCTTCCATACCCCAAAAGCAGCCGCCGGCCAGGAGGATGTGCGCGCGATGGTTTTGCGCGGCCGCGCCGGCCTTCGGTTGACCACCCAGCAGAACGGCTGCGAGCAAGAGAACTCCAATTCGGTACATCATGGCGGTTGTGTAACGCGGGGGGGCGGGAAATAGATTCGCCGCAGGAACGTTTCGTGCGCAAAACTCTTGCTCTGAGCGAAGTGCACGATCGCGGTCTGCTCGGACGGCAGCACGTAGAGCGCCTGTTTCCCCGAGCCGGATGCGTACGCCACGAACGGGCCATCTTTCAATGTCGCAAGCCAGAATCCCAATCCGTAACGCGGATTGATCGTGTTCGGCGTAAAGCACCTTGCCACCAAAGGACCTCCGCCTAAGAGGTAGACCCCGTATTTCAACCAGTTGGCGGCGGTCAGTTCGGCCCCGGTTGGCAGCGTGTGAGTTCCGTCGGGTAAGGTTCGCCACCGTGCGTACTGCAAATCGATGAGTTCGAATAGGCGAGTTTGCAGATAGGAGAGCGGCGTCATCCCTAGGGGCGCCAAGCGCTGCGCGAATATCGCGCCGAAGATTTGAAACGGTATGCCGCTGTAGGTGAATTTTACGCCCGGCGCGGCAACGGTCTGTGACGCAAGGGCCTTTTGAAACGCTGGCACGGCTCTTCCCAAGCCACCGAACGGTGCGCCGGCCGTCATCGAAAGCAGTTCGGAAACGGTCGCGCCGCTCCACACCCGCTCGTCCAGCTCGAGCAGCGCTTCCCGTTGCGCCAAGCATGCGGCAATTCCCCAGAAGCTCTTGGTACCGCTGTAGAGCGCGTGCGGACGCTCGCGGTTGTACCCGCCGGCATACTCTTCATGTATGAGCTCGCCGGCGCGCCAAACCAGCAGAGCGTGGAGATCATGCTTTCGAGCGTAGTCCGCAGCGGGTGCGAGATTCATCTGCTTCGAAGTGCGGCGCGTATGACCAAGGATCCGCAGAGCATCGGCAACGACGAACCGCGGTGGCATGCCTCGCTGGGCGTGCTTGCGATTCTGGGTTTGTACATCACCCTGCCGCCGAAGGTCACCTTTGGCCCGCTGTGGCTCTTTCCACTCCTCGTGCTGGCGATACTAGTGCCGCTTTCGGTCATTTCTCCGATTCGCCGGCACGAAAACGCGGCCCAGCGGATCGCATCGATCGGGCTCATTGCCTTATTGAATCTCTTCAACATTCTCTCGCTGGTGCTGCTGATCGCGTCCATCGTTCATCGCGCCGGGGTGACCCACTTCTCAACGGGCGCGCCTTTGCTCTTGGCCGGTGTGCAGATTTGGTTGACGAACACGCTGGTGTTCGCACTCTGGTATTGGGAACTCGATAGCGGGGGGCCCGAAGCGCGTGCCCACGCGATATCCGCTCAGAAATTCAGCCGCGCTGACTTCCTGTTTCCACAGATGGCCTCCCAAAATGACCTCGAATGCGTCGACCCCGGCTGGAAGCCGCTCTTTATCGACTATCTCTTCCTGGCGTTTACGAACTCGACAGCTTTTAGCCCTGCGGACACCTTTCCGTTGACGCGCCTGGGTAAGGTTCTCATGATGGCCGAAGCGTTCGTTTCATTCACGACGATCGGCATCATTATTTCACGGGCGGTAGGCATTCTCGCCTGAGGTGGCCATCTCGTTCTGAAAGCGGATAAACGCATCAGGCTCGACACGCGTGTTTCCGCGAAACGGCAGATCGAGCTGGATGATCAGCGCGAACATGATCGCAATCAGCGCAGCGAGGCCGCCGGTCATAATCAACTGGGCTCCGCCATTCTTCGTGCCGAAGAAGAATGTAAAGCCGATCGTGATCACCGCACCCAAGATGAGGGTAAACCACAGGATGTTGGGGACGCTGGTGGCGTTGGCGTTCAGGCGATCGTGCCGGGCATCGAAGAAGACTTGAATGTTGCGCAGCGCTTCGGAGCGGATTTGGCGTTCGTCTTCGGTTTTGGGCGTAAGCGAAATAACCTCTCGCAGTATGTCGTTGCCGACCAAGTCGCCGCGTGCGCTCTCCAAACCGCGTTTCATCCGAGGCCATTCATCGTCGATCATCACATTGGTGTACGTTCGCAGGCGCAGCTGCAGAAGCGCGCGCTGCTTCGGCGGCAATCCGTAGGCCAAATGGTAGAGATCGGTCACAGCGCTGGCCTCGCGCTGGACGTAGGAGCTGGCATTGTCGAATTCTTGCCATACGACAATGACGACGAAGGAGAGCAGCACCGCATAAACGGTTCCAACGATGGCAGCGATGAAGCCGGCAACGTCGTTGTGACCTTTGAGCAGCTCGGTTGGAAAATGCCGGCGTATGAGGCTGTGCCCCCCGCAGGCGATCGCTACGAACGCGGCCATGATAATGACCCCGAAAATCCAAGAAGGCAGATCGTAGATCCACTGCACGTGCAGGACGTTCGCCCATGAGCATTAGCATCCCGCGCTCGGGCAACGTAACGGTGCGCGCCGCCCAGCGCCCGGTTCCGCTGACCAATCTCGGCAAGCCGTTTTGGCCGGCGCTGAATATCGTCAAGGGCGACCTACTTCAGTACTATACCGATGTTGCGGCGATGTTACTACCGCACATCAAGGACCGCGCCATGGTAATGAAGCGATACCCGCACGGCGCGGCCGGAGAGTTCTTCTTCATGAAGCGCACGCCTTCACCGCATCCGGAGTGGCTTCAGACGTGCCGCATCGAGCACGGATCGGGGAACGTGATCGACTTTCCTATGATCAACGACGTTGCGGCGCTGCTCTGGGTGGTGAATCTCGGCTGCATCGACCTCAACCAATGGTACGCGCGCTGCGACGATATCGACCGTCCAGATTACTTGCACTTCGACCTGGACCCGGGCAACGCGCCTTTTTCCGCGGTGCGTGAGGTGGCGTTAATCGTGCGCGATGGCCTGCAGGCGCTCGAGATCCCCGCTCATGCAAAAACCTCGGGATCGAAGGGCATTCACGTGTACGTGCCTATCGTGCGCGGGCCGCTGCAGAAACACGTGTGGACTTTTGCCAAAGCGTTCGCGCAGACGGTGGCGCGCAATTACCCCGAGCTGGCGACGGCCGAATATAAGAAGGAGAAGCGCCCTGCCGGGCGCGTGCTCGTGGACTACAATCAAAACCGGTGGGGCAGCACGCTGGCCTCCGTGTACTCGGTTCGGCCGACCGCGAGTGCGTCGGTTTCGGCGCCCGTTCGCTGGGAAGAGGTGGAGACCGGATGCGAGATCGATGATTTTCGCATCGACAACATGCGCGAGCGCATCGCAAGCGTGGGCGACATGTGGGCGGTGATGGCCGCGAAGACCGGCCGCTTCAATCTCGCTCCGCTGCTTGGCGAGGAAGCGCCGAAGCGCCGGTCACGGCGAGCGTAAAGGGCGACTTTCCGCGCGGCTGTTGCAACTGATGCGTCGTGCATTGTTCGGGCGCCTTGTCGGGCCGAAAGCGCAGCGGCTTGGTCCCATGCCGAAAGCGCCCGCCCGAAACGTGATCGAACTCGACCTCAATCACCAGTTTCGGGAGCAGCGGTATCCACCGCGATTCCTTCCCGCGGTTCCAGCGGCTGGCCCCGCCCGGGGCGCGCACCGTAAACGCGGACGGGCCTTCCAAGTCGTGCAGCTCCTTGAGAAGATGGCGCTTCTCGGTAGCGGTCATTCCGGATGTGAAGCCGACATAATCGAAGCCGCCGCTTTCGTCGTAGAGTCCCAAGAGTAGAGAGCCAATGGAACGTCCGTCTTTGCCCAGGCGGTAGCCGCCGATGACGCAGTCGGCCGTGCGCATTTTCTTTACCTTAACGGCCGCCGTTCGCTCACCGCCCGCGTAGCGCGCATCCAGGTCTTTGGCGATGATGCCGTCGAGCGCGCTGCCAACCGATTTCAGCCAACGCTTCATTACTGCGGGGTCGGTTGTTGCCGGAGAGAGCCGCACACTTTTCCGTCGAAAGAAGCGCCGCGCGAAATCTTCGAGATGCTCGCGCCGGACGCGCAGTGGCTCTTTCAATAGCGCGCGCCCGTTTTCGTCCACTAAGATATCGAAGACCAGAAACGTTGCAGGAAATGTTTGCGCCAGCATGCGCACGCGCGAAGCCGCGGGATGGATGCGCTGCAACAGCTGATCAAAATCCAGCCGGTCCTTGAACGGAACGACCAATTCGCCGTCGAGAACAAATTGGGCAGCTTCGAGGTGCGACAGCGCATCGGCAATCTCGGGAAAGTAACGCTCCAGCGGCTGGCCGGATTTGGATTGGAGCGCGATCTGCGCGCCGTCGCGAAAGGCAACGCAACGAAAACCATCCCACTTGGGTTCGTATTGGACGGCGCCGGTGGGCAATTCGCGCTCCAAGCGCGCATCCATCGGGGCGAACGGAGGAGATATCGGAAGCTTCACGCGCACTCTTGTACCCACGGTGCGTAGGACGCCTTGCGGAAGGCACCGAACCGGAGGTGCGCCGGTTGCGGGTATGATGTAATGGCAGCCTGCGACCTTCCCAAGGTTGATGCGCGAGTTCGATTCTCGCTACCCGCTCCATAGATGAAAGCTTCTCAAGTCGGCGACGTAGCCAAGTGGTAAGGCAGAGCTCTGCAAAAGCTCCATTCCCCAGTTCGAATCTGGGCGTCGCCTCCAAATTCCGAGGTGAGTGAATGCGCGTAGCGGTCTTAGGAGCCGGCGCTATCGGCGGTTTCATTGCGGCCATGCTGGCGCGCAAATTCAGCGATGTCGCGGTCGTGGCACGGGGAGCGCACCTGGAGGCCATTCGTTCGCACGGGTTGCGTGTTCAGCATTCGGATGCTGGCTCTTTCACGGCGTCCGTGCGCGCGGTCGCCGATCTGCGCGAACTGCTGCCGCTCGATGTGGTCCTGCTGGCCGTCAAGGCCCAGCAATTGCCCGCAGCTTTGGAGCAAGTCAAACCGGCTATTGCGGCCGGCGTCCATTTCGTGACCATGCAGAACGGCATTCCGTTTTGGTATTTTCCAGAGCGTGCGCTGCGTTCAGTGGATCCAAATGGAGAGTTGCGCGCGAGCTTTCCGCAAGCACAGATTATCGGCAGCGTCGTGCATGTTTCCGGACATGTCGTAGAGCCTGGCACCATCGCGCAATCGGGCGGCATGCGCTACATTGTCGGCACGCCCGAAAACGGCGACCCGACGGTGGTGGATAGCATCGTGCGGCTTTTCGAGGAATGTGGACTGGCGCCGGAACGCTCCGTGCACATTCGCAAGGACATTTGGAATAAGATGCTGGGTAACGTGTCGCTCAATCCGGTGAGTGCGCTGACCCGGTTCACGATTCGCCCGATGCTGCAAGACGATACTCTGCGCGCCCTGATCGCCGCGATGATGCGGGAAGCCATCACCGTTGCACGCTCGACGGGGGTTCACATCGAAGTGATGCCGGAGGAACGCATTGCCTATGCCGCGCGCCTGAGCGACGTGAAAACCTCGATGCTTCAGGATGTCGAAGCGGGCCGGGCGTTGGAACTGGAACCCATTGTGGGCGCCGTGCTGGAGCTTGCGCGAGACGCGCACCTCTGCGTTCCACATCTGGAAACGGTGTACGCGCTCACCAAAGGGCTGGAGAGCAGCTACTTGCTGGAATGAAGCATGCCGCCGTCTTCGACGGACTTTCGGGAGTCGGCAAAGAGACCGCCGCGCGCCTGGCCGAACTCGGAATTTCGACTTCCGCCGATCTGCTAAACCACTTCCCGTATCGCTACGAGGACTTACGTTTTCCGACGCCATCCAACTTGCTGGGCGCCAGCGAGGGCGAGGAGAATGCCGTCGGACACGTCGTTTCCGTGCGCGAACGGCGCACGCGTCTCGCGATTATCGAAGCCACGATTGCCGACGCTGCAGGCACATTCACCGCGAAGTGGTTTGGGCGCCCGTATCTGATCGGCGCGCTCAAGGCCGGCATGCGCGTCTTCGTGCGGGGCCGGGTCACGCGCACCTTTAGCGGGGTCGCTATGAACGTAAGCGCGCACCGCATTCTAACGGAAGAAGAAGAGTACCGCGGCGAGCTGGTTCCCATCTATCCCGCAACCAAGAGACTGGCCTCGCGCCGCATCCGCCAGATCGTGGCTCGCAATCTGCCGAAACTATTGCCCGCAGCTGCCGACCCGCTGCCGCCGGCGCTGGCATCTTCCTTTGACTATAGCGACATTCGCGCGTCGTATCGCTCGGTTCACGCCCCCGTAACCTTGGAAGAGGCCGCCCGCGCGCGCGAACGGTTCGTATTCACCGAGTTCTTGACCCTTGCGCTCGCTGCGAAACTCAAGCGCAACCGGCGAGAGACTCAACACGCTCGAGCGCTCTCGGTCCCGCCAGGCCTGCTCGCCGAGTTTCAAGGGATCCTGCCCCATTCGATGACCGGTGCGCAGCGTCGTGTAATCGTTGAAATTTGGAACGACATGGCGCGCGAATCGCCCATGAACCGCCTGCTGCAAGGCGACGTGGGCAGCGGCAAGACGCTGGTTGCCGCCGCCGCGATTGCGATGGCGGCGCGCAGCGGAGTGCAAAGCGCGCTAATGGCTCCCACCGAGATTCTGGCGTCGCAACACGCGCAGAAGCTGACGCCGCTGCTGCTGCCGCTTGGCATTACCGTTGAGGCCGTTTTCGGCAGCCAGGGTGCGAAGGCACGCGCGCAAGCCGTTTCAAGATTAGGCACGGGCGAAGGGCGCCTGGCCGTCGGCACTCACGCTCTGTTGACCGAGGGTGTGGACTTTGCCGAACTGGGCTTGGTCATTATCGACGAGCAGCACCGCTTCGGAGTGGAACAACGCGCGAGCTTACGCGCCAAGGGCGTGACGCCGCACACCCTGCACATGACCGCGACCCCGATTCCGCGGACGCTCGCGCAATCGGTGTACGCCGATCTCGATATCTCGACCATTGACGAGCTGCCGCCGGGACGAACCCCCGTCGAAACATTTGCTCTGCGTCGAAGCCGGTTGGCCAGAGCACACGAGTTCGTTCGCCAGAATGTCGCGGCCGGCCACCAGGCGTACATTGTCGCGCCGGCGATCGAAGAGTCTGACGCGGGGCTGACAAGCGTGCGCGCGGAGTTCGAACGCTTACAACGCACGGCTTTCTCGGAATTGCGGTTGGGCCTCTTGCACGGCCGGCTTACCCCCAAAGAGAAAGACGCGGTCATGCTTCGTTTCGTTCGCGGTGAAACTGACGTGCTGGTCGCCACCACGGTGATTGAGGTAGGCGTTGACGTTCCGAATGCAAGCGTCATGATGGTGCTCGATGCGCAACGGTACGGCTTGGCGCAGTTGCACCAGTTGCGCGGCCGAGTCGGACGCGGCGCAGCGCGCTCATTCTGCCTCTTGATCGCTCCCGATGAAGCCGGTGAAGTAGAACGCTTGGACATTCTCACGCGAACCTCGGATGGGTTTGCGATCTCCGAAGAAGATTTACGGCTGCGCGGTCCCGGGGAGTTTTCGGGGACGGCCCAGTCGGGACTGGCGGGCCTGAAATTCGGGGACCTGGTAGCCGACATTGAAGTCTACCGCCGCGCAAAGGCGGCCGCGGAGCAGATCATTGCAAAGGACTCGGGTTTGAGCGCCGCAGAGCACGGCGGCTTGCGCGGTTTGCTGGAATCGCAGTCGAGTGCCCGCGCGATGCTGCTATCGTCCTAAAGGTATCGATGCGAGGGAGGTGAAGAGGGCCCGGTCCTTTTCCCCCTTCATGAGGTGTACCTTGCGTTTCGCTCGTTTTGTCGCGGTAATTGCCGCATTCGCCCTGCCGATCGCGCTGCCCGCTGCGGCGCGCGCACAGACATTGCCCGTGACACGCGCAACGCTTTCCAACGGCCTGCAGGTCGTCGTCGTGCACGATCCGCTGGCACCCGTGGTGACAGCGGTTCTCAATTACAAGGTCGGCTCGAACGAGCAGCAGTTCCCGGGGCAAGCTCACGCGCTCGAACACATGATGTTCCGCGGCAGCCAAACCGTCAGCGAGTCGCAGTTGGCCGACATCAGCGAGTTGATGGGCGGCAACAGCGATGCCGACACGCAAGGTGAGATCACGCAGTATTTCTTCTCGACGCCTTCGCAGTATCTAGACGTTGCGCTGCGGCTCGAAGCGGCGCGCGCCCGGGGTCTCCTCGTTCCGCAAAAAAGTTGGCTGATCGAACGCGGTGCGATCATGAACGAGGTAACACAAGACGACAGTATTGCGATCGCCAAGCTGTTTCAGCGCACCATTCTCCCGGCGCTTTTTGCGGGTACGGCCTACGCTCACGACACGCTGGGAACGGTTTACAGCTTTAAGAACCAAATCCATGCGCCCGTCTTATTGAACCTGTACCACGCGTGGTATCACCCCAACAACGCGGTGTACGTCATCGCGGGTGATGTCGATGGACCCTCCACCGTGGCGCTAGTTCGCAAGTATTTCGGATCGGTTCCCCGCGCCACGCTGCCCGCTCGCTCAAAGATTGCGCTGCGGCCCATCACGCCGAAAACCTATCACGTCGATTCGGACCAGCCGTACACGATCATCGCACAAGCATTCCGCATGCCGGGGTTTAGCTCGCGCGATTACGCTGTCGGCCAGATCCTGCAATCGGTGCTGAACAATCAGCGGGGGAATCTGTACGGCCTTGTTGCTTCAGGCAAAGCGCTTTATGCGGGCGTACAGGTCTTTGAATCGCATCCGTTGGCGTCGGCGGGAGCAGCGTTTATGATCGTGCCGGTAACGGCGAACGCGCAGAACGCAGTGGCGGCCATGGACGACGTGCTGGCGGCGTACCGGAGCACCGGCGTCCCGCCGGGACTGGTTGCGGTTGCCAAAGAGCGCGCCATCGCCGATGCGGAATTTCGAGGAAATTCGATCGACGGGCTTGCGTTCGAGTGGAGCGATGCAGTAGCCAAAGAGGGACGCAGTTCGCCCGATCAGATCCTGGATGAGATCAAGAACGTTAGCGCCGGCGATGTGAATCGCGTGTTGCGCACGTACATCGTGCCCGAGCACATGATCACGGCTTTCGCCACGCCGAAGAATCTCGGCAAGATCAACAGCAATCCGCCCAGCGGCCCCGCCAAAGAGAACAATAAGGTCACGATCTTGCACCACGATCCCTTGCCGCCCTGGGCCACCGCCGCCTTTGCGCACATCAGCGTGCCCGCATCAACAATCCACCCCGTGGACATGGTGCTGCCCAACGGCCTTCGCTTGATCGTGCAGCCCGAGCACGTAACGCATACGGTGGTCGTGCGCGGCGAAGTTCAGTCCAATGAAAACATCCAAGCCGCGCCCTCCAAATTGGGCGTCGACGATATTAGCAGTGGGCTCTTTTCGTTCGGAACCACCACGTTGGACCGCCTCGCATTGCGAACCGAGCTGGACAAAATTGCCGCCGAGGTAAACGCCGGAACCTCGTTCTCACTGAACGTCTTGAGCAATCAATTCGAGCGCGGCATGCAGCTGCTTGCTGATGAAGAGCTGCACCCCGCATTTCCGGCCAAGGATTTCGAGACAGTCAAAGGACAGGAAGTGGGACAGCTCACGGGTCAGATGACCGCGCCCGACCACCTAGCCGAAGTGGCATTAAACAAAGGTCTGTATCCATCCGGCGACCCCAGCCAGCTCTTCGCTACGCCGCAGACCGCCGGCGGCGTTACACTGAGCGATGTAAAGTCGTACTACAGCAACGTGTATCGGCCCGACATGACGGCGATCGTCGTCATCGGCGATACGACGCCAGCCGCGGCGCGCGCGCTGGTGGAAAAGTATTTCGGTCAGTGGGGCGCTCAAGGGGCAAAACCCGACGTGTTCTTACCGGCTGCTCCCAATAATAAAGCCAGTGACATAAACGTCCCGGATCAAGGTCGCGTGCAGTCGCAAGTGCGCTTGGAAGAGGTCATCGGGCTGCAGCGCGCTGACTCGGACTGGGCGACGCTGCAGCTGGCCAACGCAATCCTGGGCCGGGGCGGAAGCTCGATACTCTTCCACGATCTGCGCGACGTGCACGGATACGTCTATAGCGCGGGCTCGGGCCTCTCCTCGCACAAGCATCGCAGCGAATTCTCCATTCAGTTTGCGTCGGACCCCGACAAAATCGTTCCCGCGCAGACGCTTGCGATTACCGACTTGCGCCATCTGGCGAGCGCGCCGGTGGACGCCGCGGAACTGCAGCGTGGCAAGGCGATGCTGATCGGTGACATCCCGCTGGGAATGACCAGTTACGATGCCGTTGCCGGAAAGCTGCTTAACTTTGCGCTGCTAGGCCTGCCGCTGGATCAAAGCACCATCGATGCGCAGCGCGAGCTGGCATCGAGCGCGTCGAGCATTCGCGCGGCGGTTCGCCGGTGGATTCGCCCGAACGATCTCGTGCGCATCATTCAAGGCCCGCCGCCGAGGTGACCGGGATCGGAGTCGGATTCGACTTCGACCATACCCTCGGAATCGATAACAAACTAGAACGAGTTGCATTCCTGCGACTCCTTGAGTTCCTGCTGGGCGAAGGCGGGCGCGCGCTTGGGACGCTTGCGGAGGAGTCGGCACGCATCGATGCACTGCTAGCATTGCAACGCTCCGGCGCGTTTCCAATCGACGAGGCCGTCGGCCGGTTCGTGCGGGAGCGGGCACCCGCTTCCAATGTGGCGCAGTGCGTCGAACGTTACAAATCTATGGCCGTCCACAGCGTCGGCGACTTCGTCATTCCGATGCCTGGGGCGCGCGAGCTGTTCGACACGTTGGCCTCGCGCGGAATTCCAAGCGCGATCCTGACCAACGGTTGGGATCCGCTGCAAAAGAAGAAGGCTGAGCGAATCGGCTTTATCGGCCCGGTCGTTGTTAGTGAAACGATCGGCGCTCAGAAGCCGTCGCGTCGCGCCTTCGACATGCTAAGCGAAGCGCTCGGCCGGCCGGACGCAATCTGGTATGTTGGGGACAATCCAGCGACCGACGTTGTCGCCAGCATTGGCGCTGGAATGAACGGCGTGTGGTTCGATGCGGAGCAGGCCGGCTACCCGAGCGGCGTGTCGAAACCGACGGCCACTATCCACGCTTTGGCGGATCTGCCCGCGTTGTTTCCAGGGGCCCTCACGCAGGCGTAGAAGGCGCGCGAATGTTCCCGCGCATGGCCCGCGCCCTAACAGCGGCACTCTTGTTCGTTGCAGCCGGCACGTCGGCTGCAGTTGCCGAGCAGCCCTTCTATCACGGGGCGCTCGAAGATTTCGCCCGTCGCTTTACCGAGTATTCATACAGCGTGGCCCCGGGAGCGGCAACCGATGCCGGATTGCACACCGCGGATGATCGTCTCCAGGATTTCTCACCCGCAGCTCACTTAGCATACATGCAGAAACTGCACGACTTCCGTGAGGAGTTGGTGCGATTGGTTCCGCCCGCCGGAACGCCCATCCACGACCGCGTGAACTATCTGTTGATGCGCGCAAACCTGGAAGGTGCGTGGTGGCAGCAAACCTATCTGAAACCGGACCAGCGCGACCCCAGCCAGTACGAGGGTGAATGCAGCAACGGCATATTCAGCTTGATCAAGAAGCCGTTTGCTGCCGATGAGGTGCGCGTTGCGGATGCCATCGGCCGCCTGCACGCCTGCCGCGGCGTGCTGGAGCAGGCAAAGAGCAACCTTACGGATCCGGTGCGCGAGTTTGGCCAAGTTGCCTCGGAAGATATCGCATCCGGAGATGCGCTCTTTACCACGAGCTTGGACGCAATTGCAGTGCACGCCACACCGTCCACGCGAGCACGTCTGAAAGCCGCGCAAACGGACGCGCTGGCCGCCTTGCACGCCTACAAAGGTTGGGTCGATGCCCATCTCTCCTCGTGGCATCCGGGCGGTTTTGCCGTAGGCAAAGAACAGTACGATTGGTATCTGCGCCGCGTTCTGCTGCTGCCGTTCACGAGCGATCAAGTACGCGCCATCGGAGAACTAGAACTGCAACGCGACCGTGCGTTGGAAGGATGGGAAGCCAACCATCAAAGATTCGCACCGCGCGGATTCGTTCAACCCGCGTTCGCAAACAAAGCAGCGTTCCTAAAGTACTACGAGAACCGCACCGCTTACGTCCGGGGATTTCTGCGCTCGCATCAGATCGTCACGGTGCCGTCGTACATCGGTCCATTCCATATTGTGGAATTGCCCAGAGCGCTGGCTGCGGTAAATCCGGGTGGCTTCATGAATCCGCCGGGTGTCTTCGACAAAGACCCGAGCGGATTCTATTTCGTGCCCGACTACGATCCGAAAAATACCAGCTTCTTTGCGGCGCAAGCGCGCCAGGCCGTGCTGCCGGTTCTCGCGCACGAGGGGATTCCGGGCCACTTTATGCAGTTTTCCATTGCATATCACAATCCGGACTACATCCGTCACGTCCAGGGCGACGGCGTATTCGCTGAGGGGTGGGCATTCTACGGCGAAGAGATGCTTATGCGCAATGGGTTGTACGACAACGATCCGGCGGGACGCACGGCCGTCATTCATCTGATGCGGCATCGCGCTACGCGCGTCGGCGTGGACGTGGGGCTGGCAACCGGTGAGATGAGCTTACCGCAAGCGATCGACTACTTCAGCCGCAACGCCGGTATCGACCATGCGACGGCCTACGGTGAAGCAACGCGTTTCGCGCAGGGTCCGGGACAGGCCATCGATTATCTGATCGGCAAAACGCAGATTGAAACGCTCTTAGGCTTGGTACGCGATCGGGAGGGCGCGGCATTTACCTTGCGCGGTTTTCACGACAAGTTGCTTTCGTTTGGGACCGTCCCCTACTCCACGGTCCGCTGGGAATGGTTAGGCGACTCGGCCTGGATCGACCGGGTTGCAGATCCCATCGAGCCGGTGGACTTCTGATTGCCGCTTCGGATAACGGGAGGGAATTTGCGCAGCCGAAAGATGTCCTCGCCAAAGGGTGAGAACGTGCGCCCCACGCCCGGGCGCGTCAAGGAGGCGCTGTTCTCCATTCTTTCTCCCCGGCTGGAGGATGCGCGCTTTCTGGATCTTTTCTCAGGAACGGGCGCAATTGGCCTGGAAGCGGCCTCGCGCGGCGCAAGCGAGGTTGTGTGCGTGGAAGCGCACCGCGAAACCGCGGCCGCCATCTCCGAAACCGTCGACGAGCTACGGGTTGGGAAAACCGTTAAGGTGGTAGCAGCGCCGTTCGAGCGCGCGCTCTATCGGTTGGAAGGCACGTTCGATATCGTCTTTGCCGATCCACCGTACGCGAGCGAGATTCCACTCAAAATGTTCGAGCTGCTGCGCGAGCGCAAGCTGCTGGATCCCGAAGCGGTCGTTGTCTTCGAGCACAGCGCGCGCACCATTCTCCCTGAGATACCGGGGTACCGCTGCACGCGCGAAGAAGTCTACGGTGATGTGGCGTTGGCGTTCTTTGACCCTGTGGATAGATCTTGAATAACGGCACGGTCCGTTCGCCGCGGGCGATTTATCCGGGATCCTTCGACCCACCCACCAACGGCCATCTGGACGTCATCGTGCGCGCCTCGAAAATTTTCAGCGAGCTGATCGTGGCGGTGGTCGTGAATCCGCAGAAGCGCGAACCGATGTTCGGCTTGGACGATCGCAAGGAGATGATTCGCGCTTGCGTTGCGCATTTGCCCAACGTGCGAGTGGAACATTTCCGCGGGCTGCTGGCGGATTTCGTGCAGGAGAAGCACGCGGACGTCATCATCAAGGGCCTGCGCGTGGTTTCCGACTTTGAGAGCGAGATGTCGACGGCGCTGATGAACCGTTCACTCTCCGACGTGGATACGATGTTCTTGATGTCGGACGGAAAGTACTCATTCGTCAGCTCCAGTATCGTCAAGGAAGTCTTCTTTCTGGGAGGCGACGTCGGGGCACTCGTGCCCGATGGTGTCATGAAGTTCATGTCGCGCAGGCGCGAAACACTTCGAAGTTCTACTACGTAGCGGAGGTATCAATGTCGGTCTATCGCGTTCTGGACAAACTCGAAACGTACGTGCACGAAGGCACGTGGCTACCCGCCGGTCACCGCATTCTAAGCGAGGAGCGGCTGATCGAATTCGTCGAGAAGATTCGCTCGACGTTGCCCGAGGAAGTCGGTCGCGCAAAGACCATTGCGAAGGATCACGACCGCATGATCCGCGCAGCGCAGGAGAAGGCGCAGGCAATCGTGAGCGAAGCGAGCAGCACGCACGAGAGCTTGGTCGATCAGAACGAAATAGTGCAGCGGGCTCGCATCACTGCGGAGACGGTCTTGCGTGAAGCCGAAGCCCGCGCGCTGAAGATCCGCGCCGGGGCGGACCAATATGCGGCGCAGCTGCTCGGCGAGCTGGAAGCGCGCTTGAATAATGCCATCGGCTCGGTGCGCAAGGGCCGCGAGGCGCTCGGGGGGCGTCACCAGACGGTTACGGAGCCGCTTGCCGAGGCAGCGGCAAAGAGTAAACGCGCTGCCTTCGACGCTCGCGCTTCCGAGGAAACCTCCGCGCTGGAATCTGTGGAACTGATCAACAAGTAGCGCCGATGCGCTACCCCTCGAGAACGCGATTGACATGGTACATCGCGGCCGCCATCCTGGCGGCCGTGTTTGCATTCGTGCGCACTCCATACTCCTTGATCATGCCCGGCAGCGCGATCGACGTGCGCGACATCGTGCGGGTGGATGGGCATGAACCGCCGCGCGAACGCTACTATATGACGGATGTTACCTTGCAAGAAAGTGCGACTCCGGCCGTCCTTCTGGCGGCGTTCCTGCCGGGAACGCGCGTTTTGCCCACGCGCGGATTGGTTCCTCAAGGCATCGGGCTCCAACAGTACGACAAGCTCATGGTCCATGCGATGACGGAAAGCCAAACGATCGCCGCCTTCGTCGCGGAGCGCGCGGCTCAATTACCGGTAGGCATTCTGCGGTCGCACGTCAGCATCGCGACGCTGGACCCGGTTTCGCATGCGAAGGATCTGCTGCGAGTCGGGGATGCGATCGTGGCAGTCAATGGAAAAACTGTCTCAGCAACCATTGAGATCCAGAACATTCTGTACAAGATCAAGCCGGGAGCGCTCGTTTCGCTAACCTTTGAGCGCGGCGGCGAACGTCACAATGCACGCTTTGCTACGGTCGAATTGCAGGGCAAATCGCGCCTGGGCGTCTATCTGCTTGCGCACCTGGAGGCGCCCAAGTTGCCAGTCCCGGTGCGGTTCAAACGGTTCGACGTTTCAGGCAGCTCTGGTGGCTTGATGTTCGCCCTCGATATCTACCGCTCGATCCATCCGTACCCGGCGATCCCGCTTCAGCGCATCGCGGGCACCGGGACGATCGACTACGGAGGCGTCGTGGGCGAGATCGAGGGTACTCAGCAGAAGCTCATAGCCGCGCGAAAAGCGGGCGCGCAAGTGTTCTTGGTTCCCCGGGAAAACTATCACGAAGTAGCCGGTACGCGCGATATAAAGATTGTACCGGTTCACACCTTTGCGCAGGCTCTCGGTGCGCTGCTCTAGGACAAATAACCGGTTTTAGGAGTAGTGACTCATGTGGAAGTATATTTTCGTCCTTGGTGTGCTCACGTCGATTCTGAGTTGCATTTCTTCGGCAGATGAGAGTACGGGCGTCGTCCGCGGTTACGTGTATGCCGGCAGCAGGCCGGTTTGCGGCATTGCCGTGTATGCAGAGGCCAACAATCAGTACACCGAACGGGCTACGACCAGCAACAAGGGCTTCTTTGTGTTCCTCGCGCGTCTGACCGGAACGGTTCACGTGTTTGTGGATGACAGCAGTCCGTCGGCTTCGCGCGACGTCGAAATTCAACCCCGTTTCGTCGAACCGGTCACGCTGTACGTTACTTCCAAGGAGTACACCGGCCAGACCGACGCCTGCAAAAACTAAATAAAGTGTCATGCTGAGCCTGTCGAAGCATGAGCTTGTCGAAGCGAGCCGAGGGGCTCGCGGTGACACACCTTGTCAGCGGAGCTGTGCTGCCGCGTTGGCCATATTCAGTTCGACGGCCGGATTGAAACCGGGCCAGGTGGCGCGCACCAGCCCTTTGCGGTCCACCACAACCATGGTTGGAAATCCAATCACACCGAACCACGCAGCGGCGAGCGACTTGTTGTCGAGCGCAACGTGATCGATGCCATGTTGACCGGCGTACTGCGCTACGAGACCGCGCGGCTCGCCGACGTCAACGGGGATCACGTCAACTTCGGGATGCTTGCGGGCAAATCGCTCGACCATCGGCATCGAAAGCCGGCACGGCTCGCACCAGGTGGCCCAGAAATCCAAGAACACGATACGTCCGTGGTGCTTGGCTAAGGTAAACTGCGGGCCGTGCAACGTCGCCAGTTGAATCTGCGGCGCGGGATGCGCGTCCGCTTCCCGCAGCGAGCGTGGTGCGATGAGAAGCTTCCAGATAACAAACCCAATGACGAGCAGGGCGAGCACATCGAATGCTCGTCCCCAGCTCAACCAGCGCTTCTTAGTCGGTGGTGAAGACTGCTGCAATTCCCTGTCCGCCACCGATGCAAGCCGACGCCACACCGTAACCACCGCGCTCGCGGCGCAGATCGTGCAGTGCAGTGAGCGCCAGGCGCGCGCCCGAAGCACCCAGTGGATGTCCGAGTGAGATCGCGCCTCCGTGCGGATTCAACCGGATCGCGCCGGGCGTGCCCATCTCTTGCAAACACGCGAGAACCTGCGGCGCGAATGCTTCGTTGATTTCCATCACGGCGAGGTCTTTCTGTTCGATTCCCGCGTCCCGCAGCGCCTTGGGAATTGAGAACGCGGGGCCGATTCCCATAAAATCGGGATCGACGCCCACGACACTCGAACTTACCAAGCGTCCCATCCACTGCAGTCCATCTGTTTTTGCTTGCTTGACCGTTGTGAGGACGACGGCAGCCGCGCCGTCGGTGATTCCACTCGCGTTGCCGGGCGTGATCACACCCTCTTTGGTGAAGCGTGCCGGAAGTTTTCCTAATTTCTCTATCGATAATCCCGCGCGCGGCCCTTCGTCACGGTCCACGACGGTCGCGCTGCCCTTAGGCCCCGGAACCGAGATCGGCTCGATCTCGTCTGCGTAGTAGCCATCGCTCTGGGAGGCGACCGCCCGTTCCTGCGACTGCAGTGCGAACTCATCGCAGGCCTCGCGCGAGATTCCATACTTCTTTGCAAGGTTCTCGGCCGTGATGGCCATCGGCATCTGGTTGTAGGAGTCGGTGAGTGCTTCCCACAGTGAATCCTCGAGCTTACTCTGGCCAAGCACCAGCCCTTTGCGCGCTCCGCGAATAACGTGCGGTGCCTGACTCATGGATTCAGCTCCCCCGGCGAGTGCGTAGGTGCTTTGCCCGAGCATCAATGAGTTAGCTGCTGTAAGAATCGCCTGCAGGCCGCTGCCGCAAAGACGGTTGAGTGTCAACGCCGGCGTGGTGATCGGAATGCCGCAGCGTAATCCCACGTGTCGGGCGAGATAGATTGCGTCGGCGCTGGTTTGCATCACGTTGCCGAACACGATGTCGTCGATCGAGTCCGCCGCGACGCCGCTGCGTTTGAGCGCAGCTTGGCCTGCGTAAACGGCGAGATCCGTGGCGCTCAAGTCCGCGAGTGCGCCGTTAAAGTTACCGAATGGCGTCCGCGCGCCCGCGACGATCACCACGTCGTGCTCGGATAAACCGTTGTTCAAGGAAGCTCCCTTTGTTGCAAGTTGAAAGTGCCGGGCTTACTTCCGGGGACGGACTCGCCTGCCTGCGAGCGGCAGGCAACCACCCGCGCGGGTTCGTATGGAGGGAGCAATGCCTATCTCCCGTCCGGCTGCGCTAACCCTTGATGCCCGGTCGCTTCAGCCTGCGACCCGTACTGCCATCATCCTGGAGGCCTTCGATAAACTGTCGATGGGAGCGATTCTGGAGATCAACGAGGAGACCGATCCACGCGCGCTGCGTAACGAGATGGCGCAAGCGCGCCCCGGCCGTTTCTCGTGGGACGCGCGCAACTTGGGCTCCAACCGGTGGACGGTGCGCCTCGAACGCATCGACGAAAATGCGGCTGGCGAAACGCTCTTGCAACACGTTCCGCCGTTTGCCTCGGCGAAGGCCTCGACGATCAAAGAACTGGCAGGCCAGATGAGCGAGCGGAGCTACAAGCAGGGCGACACCATCTTCGATGAGGGTGAGATCTGGCCGTATCTCGGGATTGTGAAGACCGGCAAAGTCATTCTAACGTTGCTATCGGCGGATGGTAAGACGCACACGCTGGGCGAGCGGCTTACGCACGATACGCTCAATGACAGCGGCACCTTCGACGGCGGTGGCGCCACAACGCGCGCCGAAGCGCTTACCGACACCACCATCGTGACGCTTCCCAGCGAAGCCGTGCTGCACGGAAACCGCAACGATTCCGAACTGGCGTTGGGTTTCTTGCAGAACGCTTCCCAAGCGCGCCGCCGCTCGATCGATACCATTGCCGATTTGGCTTTCGCGCACGTGTTGCAGCGCGTCGCCAAATTCTTGCTCGGCTACGCGCCGGCTTCTGTCGGAATGGCTAAGGGGCTGCCGGGTGTCGAGAATCTTTCGCAAGCGCAGATTGCGGCGGCCGCCGGAACCGTGCGCGATATGGCCGCGCGTGCGCTCTTGCGTTTAAAGAATGCGGGCGCCGTCGAATTGGATCGCGGGCGAGTGCGCGCGATCGACCGCGCGCGACTGGAGGCCTTCGCGGCCAATGTCCAAGCGCCCCCCGTTTAGGGGTCGCCGTCGATCTCCGCCATCACTTTTTCGCCCGGCGCGATGGTAAATGATGGGAGGACGAAGTGCAGCGTGTTTTGCGCAAGTGTTCCGAACACGGGCCCGAAGCTGCGATTACCCCAGGTAAAGGTCAGCGAGTACTTCTTATCGTCGCGTAGCACGTGCGGGAACCAGACGTCCATGGTCGAGCCCGCAGGTATTCCTATGCGGCTTTTGATCGCAAAGGAAAAACTGGCAAAATAGTAGCCGTCTCCACCGCGGGTGAGCGGACTCTCCGAGTCCGTCGGCATGCGCGCGTGGAACGTATCGACGTGCACGTCACGCTGGCGATCGGGCGATGCGAAATGCATCTGCGTCCCATAGCCGTCATAGGGCGCCGGCCTTTGCGCGCCGGAACCCGAGAACCACCATTGGTCTCTGCGCCGCATAAAGTAGAGTGGTGTTCTCGTTTTGCCCTCAACGCCCATTGCCGACGCGTGATCGCCGTCAACAACGACATCGGATATCACGAGGGTCGGAAAAAGCATTTTGCCATTCGAACGTATCGCAGCCACATCCCGTGCCGGGCCGGCATCCGCCGCGCTTGCTAGCATCGGCATTCCGCAAAGCAGCGCGAACGCAAACATGATGGCCATGCTCGCTACAAGGTCATTCCGTCGCATAATTCACAAACGCAGACGCGTCTTGCGGCGTGACGTTAGCTGCTGCGCCAGTTCGGCGGGCGCTTTTCGAGAAAAGCGCTGGTGCCTTCCTTAAAATCATTAGTGTTGACGAGCGTGCCAAAGTAGAGTGCTTCCACCGCCAAGGCCTGCGCCAGGGGCAGCGTGTCGCCTTCGTTGATCGCGCTCTTACAGGCCTGTATGGCTAACGGTGCTTTGGTGGCGATAACGCCCGCCAGCCGCTGCGCCTCCGAAAGAAGTTGCGGCTGCGACACGACCTTCTGAACTAGACCAATACGCAACGCCTCTTGCGCGTCGATGATTTCACCAGTTAGGCATAGGTACATGGCCATGCCGCGGCCCACGAGCCGCGTGAGGCGCTGCGAGCCGCCGTAGCCGGGAATGAGTCCCAAATTTACTTCGGGCTGACCGAACTTCGCGTTCGCGCTGCAGATGCGAATGTCGCCTGCCATCGCAAGCTCGCAACCGCCGCCAAGCGCAAATCCGTTGACCGCCATGATCACTGGCTTGCGCATTCGTTCGATCTGAAGCGTAATCTCTTGACCCAGCCGCGCCTTGCGTGCGCCTTCAACCGCGTTGGGCAAGGCGTTGAGCTCGGCGATGTCGGCGCCCGCGGCAAAGGCCTTTTCGCCCGCGCCTGTGATGACAATCGCGCGAATCTCAGCCTCCTCGTCGAAGCGCGCCAGCTCCGCCGAGAGCGTTGCCAGCAACGACGCGTTGAGGGCGTTGAGCACTTGGGGCCGGTTCAGCGTAAGCATCGCCACATGGCCGCTACGCTCGCTTAGAATCTCGATTTGCGCGTCACCGGCGATAGTCATAGAACCCCTGTCCGCTCTTGCGGCCATACTGTCCGGCGAGCACCATGCGCTTGAGCAGTGTCGGGGGCGCCATCATTGGGTCCTTGAACTCGTCGAACATAATCTGCGCGATGTAGTAGGTCGTATCCAGCCCGACGAAATCGAGCAACTCGAGCGGGCCCATCGGATATCCGCATCCCAGCTTCATGGATTTGTCGATATCTTCGCGAGATGCCAGACCTTGTTCGTAGGCGCGTATCGCATACAAGAGATACGGTACCAGCAGCCGGTTGACGATAAATCCAGGCGTGTCTTTCGCAAGCACCGGTTCCTTGCCCAGCTTCTGCGCGAAAGTGTAGAGGCGGTCGACCGTTTCCTGAGAGGTCGCGATCGTGCGCACGACCTCGACAAGTTTCATGATCGGCACCGGGTTGAAGAAGTGTAGGCCGGCCACCTTGTCGGGGCGCCGCGTAGCAGCCGCCATCTCGATCACGCACAAGCTGGAGGTATTCGAGCAGATGGTCGCTTCAGGGGCAAGCATTTCATCCAATTGCCGAAAGAGCTGAAGCTTCGCATCCATATTCTCGATGATCGCTTCGACAACCAGATCGCAGTCCTTAAGGTCCTTAATATCGGTGGTCGGTTTGATGCGGTCCAGGACAGCGTCGCGCTCGGACTGCGAGAGCTTCTCTTTCTCGACAAACTTGTCGAGCGACTTCGTTATGTTGCCGACGCCTTTTTGTAATGGGGCTTGTGCTACTTCCATCAGCACCACGGGCAAGCCGGCTGCAGCGCATGTTTGGGCAATACCGTTGCCCATCAATCCCGCACCACAGACACCGACCATACGAATTTCCGACACAAACAACCTCACGAATAGAATTGGGAGCGCAATGCTTTACGAGTTCGGCTTGCAGCCCCCTTTCCGGGATGCTATGCTTGTCGTCGCAGTGCGTACCGCATATCACGAAGCCCTGGAAGCAACCCGCCTCGACGTCGTCCGTCTCGGGGCGCTCGTTGGCGATGCGATTCGGGTCGCCGTCGAAGCGCTTGAACGGCGCGACTCGTCGGCCGGTGCGCGCGTGGTGGCCGGAGATGATGTCGTCGACGATCTGCGCCGCAAGATCGAGAGCGCCTGTATCGAGTTAATCTGGAAGCAGCAGCCCGTAGCGGGCGAATTGCGCGCCATCGCCGCTATGTTGGAGATTGCCACGGACTTGGAGCGCATCGGCGATTACGCGGTCGACATCGCCAAGAATGCCATCAAGCTGGCGGACGTGCCGCTGCGTCCAGCACGCGTGGAGATCGACCGCATCGGCGACACGGCTCATGCGATGCTGCTGGATGCGATGCGCGCCTATACCGATCAGGACGGCGTGTTGGCCGAACGCGTTATCGAGAGCGACGACGACGTGGATAAGCTCTACAAACGCGGCGTTAAAGCGCTCCAAGAAGAGATGCAGGCGGACCCGGCCTTAGTGCGCGCGGGAACACGCATGCTGTTCGTGCTCGCCGCGCTGGAACGCGTGGGCGACCGCGCGCAGAACATCGCCTGGCACACCAAAGACATGATCGGTTCTTGACCCAAACCCCACTCGACCGGGCGCAATTTTCGGGAACGCAGGAGTACACGTATCTCAATCACGCCGCAGTCGGCGTCTTGCCGTCGCGAACTCGCAGCGCGCTCCAAACATTTATCGACGCGCACGCTGGTAGCGGCGTCATGGGTGCATGGCCATACGAAGCACGGCTGCCGGAGTACCGCGCCGCGGTTGCCGCCTTCATCAACGCAAAGCCGGCTGAGATCGCACTGCTGCGCAATACGGGCGATGGCGCCAACGTTTTAGCCCACGGGATCGACTGGCAGGAAGGCGATGAGATCGTCACCGCTGACAATGAATTTCCCGCCAATGTCTATCCGTGGCTGCAGTGCCGCCGCTACGGGGTCAACGTTCGCTTCGTAAGAACGGAGCGAGAGCGGATGACTCCGGACGTTTTGGCACGGACGATGACTTCACGCACGCGCCTGGTTTCGGTTTCCTGGGTGTCGTTTGCCGACGGCTACCGTCACGATCTGACGGCACTCGCCCAGGTGGCGCATCGCGGCGGCGCGCTTCTCTGCGTGGATGTCATTCAGGGGTTGGGCGCTTTGCCGATCGATGTCCAGGCGATGGGAGTCGATGCCGCCTACGGAGGCGGAGCCAAATGGCTGATGGCTCTGCAGGGTGTCAGTTTTCTGTACGTGCGCGAGCCCTTGCTGGACCGCTTGCGCTTGGCGTGGCCCGGATGGCGTTCCGCGGCCGACATGTGGGATTTCTTGGATTACGATCAGCCGGCGACCGCCGCCGCCTCGCGCTTCGAAGGCGGCACACCCAACATTATCGGTGCGCTTTCGCTTGCTGAATCAATTGCTGAACTGAAGCGTCCGAATGTCGAGGCACACGTGCTCGCACTGACCGACCAGCTAGCGGAAGGACTGCATTCAATTGGCGCGCGGATCCTCAGCCGTCGTGGCGCCGGCGTCTCATCCGCAATTCTGTTGTTTACGCTGCCCGGGTGCGACTCCATCGCCGTAGGCCGTGCTCTGCAAGAGGAACAAATCGTCACGACGTACCGTTCAAACGGTGTGCGCGTCGCGCCGCACGGCTACAACACGCCGGAAGAGATCGGGCGGCTGCTCGAGGTCACTGCGCGCGCGCGAACCTTCCTCAAATCCGCCTAAGGAGATCGTCACGTGTTCCTGCCCCTCGCATTTTCGCTCGCGCTCGACAGCGCGGCACCTTCGGTACCGCCGCCGGCAAGATATCAATACGAAGGATTTATCGACGGGAAGACGGTCGGAAACAATTCGCTCACGCTAAAGCGCGGACCCGACGAGTACATCGTGGATGAGAAGGCAGATGCGCACTTGCCCACCGGCGACCAGAGCGCCGCGACCCACATGACGCTGGATAATCAGCTGCGGCCCACCGACTACAGCGCTACGTACACGGTCTTCGATGAGCCGGCCAAAGCGACGGTCTCGTTCTCCGACCGAGTGGCCACCATGGTGATGGGCAGCGATACAAAGACCATTCCGATGGGCGGCAGCAGCAGGAGTTTCATCGTGCTGGACACCTCGCTCGTGTCAGGCTACTTCTTGTTGCCCGCGCAAGTGAGGGCATTTGCCGGCGCCGATTTGACCGCTATCATTCCGGGTCAAGGAGGAAGCGCTTTTCTGAACGTCATACCGAACGACCGGCCCGCGCGTCCGTCGGATGTCCCGGCCGGCGACGTAAGCATTTCTTTCGCGGGTGAAATCCCGTTCGTGGAATGGTACGAGCCGAGCACGCTGATCTTGGACGAGCTAAGCATGCCCGTCCAAAACCTGGTAGTCAAACGCCGGCGCTAATTTCCTTGCTCGCTTAAGATACAAGAGGCCATGACCGCATCGGTCATGCCGTGAATGAGACGCTTGTCTGCGGGCGCGACCGTAGCTAAGATGCCGCCCAACTCCACGCGCTCACCGATAACGAAGAAGTACGGACACAAGCGCACTCGCCCATCAAAATTTCTTGTCTCGTCGGTTTGAGGGTCGTAGTAGTTTTGCCGCACGCGCTTCCCCTTGTAGAAGCGTTGCAAGATGCGCGGCGTCTTCGCGAAGTTTTCCAGCGCCTCAGTCAGCGTGGCGGCCCATTCTTCCTTAGGAAGATCGTTCGCGACGCGCACTCCCTTCGAACCCCAGGCCAGCTCTGAGAAACCTGAGGGTTTGACCACGAAGTCGCGCTCGCTCTTGCCAAGTGCCGCCAATTGCATCCAGTCATTGACGGCTTCTCCGGCGACGGTGAGATTTGCAATGACAGCCTGGGGCGGAAGTGGTCGCGGATCGATAACCCACGTTTCGGGAAACAGCAACTTTAAGCGCTCGTAGATATCGTTTCCCAGTTGGCCCTTCCAGAGATTTCTTAGACCAGGGTGATGCAGCAGCGCGAACGCCAGCTTCTCCTCAAGCTGGGCTTTCGGTGGCGGCGTCATTCGCACTCGGTTATGACGCGCCGCGTACAAGAAGAGTTCTTGCTTGGGAACATTCATGAGATCGAAGAGTTCGAAATTGCGATAGATCGCGTCAAGCTTCTCTTCGCGACCATCCTCGAACCGTAGGAAAAGGGCTTCTTCCGTAAAGATGATGTCTTGGGGGGCACAGACATATGCCTTCACGACGGATTCCCGGGCGGTGGCCGCCGCCAGCCAGCGCAACTCCGCGCGGTAGTCTTTGCTCTCTTCCGAAACGACGATCGCTACGCTCGGATTCTCTTTCTGGGTTGCTGAAGCGAGCATCTGCGCAAAGTGTTTTGGAATGCCGAACGAGCCGCCGATCGATTCCAATCCGAGCTTGCAGTACGCCTCCGACATCGCTCCGACGAAGCCCATGCCACCGGGAACGCTATCGAGTTCGGACGCGATAAAGCCGTCGTCGGTAAGGATCAGGTCCGGGCGAATCACTGCCGGAATATCGCTCTTGAAGCGATTTTGACGCGCTAGGCGCACGATGTGTTCGGGCTTGCCCTGGTCTAAGTAGCCGGCGATGAATGCCGGTGCAGTCCCGCGGGCGCTGCGGTTGTACAGCGTGTTGAGCGCCTTGTAAAATGCCAGCAGGTCGTCGCCGATCCGCGTGATGCGTGCCAAGGTCGTGGGTGCCAGTGCGAAGGGCTCGGGAGCTACGCGCCAGGGAACCTTGCCCTGCTCGCCTTCAACTCGGAAGAGGCCAGGCGGAATCGTTTCGTAAAGAAACCGTGCTTTTTCGGGGGCGGTCAGGTTCGGCTGAAACGCCGTACAGGGCATGCGTCTAAGATGCGCTGCCGCTTGCAAAGGTTGCACGGCGCCATTCGGCGCCGCGAGGTTACTTGATGGTAATCGCTCCGGGGGTGAGCAGAGCGGACTCGATGTAGACGCTGCCGGACCGCATGACAAGGGTCAGGTGGAGGATGCCCGCCACGCCGAGGCGGTCGATCGCCACGTCTTCGATGACGCGCGATGGCTCGTCGCCAGGCAGAAACGAGAGTGGCGCCGTTTGGCCAAACGAGCCACGAGGCGAACTATACGTTTCGGCGACGTCCACGGTGCCCTCGTGTTCGGCCACCACGCAGTAGCCGACGGTCACCGGCACGCTGCGAACCCTCAGCGTTTCGCGCGTGCAGCGGCTCGGGGCGCCATCGGCCGCGCCGATGCTCCAGAAGAGCAGCAATGCGCCGAGTGCCATTGACCGCACCGAGAAAAGGTTCACAGTCCGACAACGTGCGCCGCGAGACAAAGGTTTCCCGCTTGCGGGCGCATTTGACGCTCGGGTATATGATCGAATTGATGACGATCGACCTTATCGCGCTGGATCTCGACGGTACGCTTTTGAATTCGCGCGAAGAGATCTCGCCCCGCAATCGCGCCGCAATCCGTACGGCGCTTGAGAACGGCGTGCGCATCGTGCTCGTAACCGGACGCGGGGCCGATGCGCCGATCCGCATCTCCAGGGAGCTCCGGCTCAACCTTCCGGTCATCTGCTGCCATGGCGCCCTCACCAAAGACTTTGGCGCGAACAGAACGCTGGGTCACGTGCCGGTGACGCTCACATACGCCAAGCCCATGATCGAGTACGCTGAAAGGCACGGGCTGCACGTCGCGGTGTACTCGGAAGAACTTTTCTACCACCTCGAGGGCAGCCATCTGCATTCGACCGACGTGAGCGGTCCGGCTTGGAAGCACGTGCGCTCGTTTTCGGATGTGCTGCACACCGCTCCGACGTTCATTCGGTTCCTGGGCGAGGATTCGGTAAACGCCATGCGCCGCGAGTTTGGCGATTATCCGCTGCACTTCAAGTATGAAAACTGGCTGAACTTTGTCGAGTGCGCCGTAACGAGCCGCGAGGCCAGCAAGAAGAATGCACTCGCACGTTTATGCGCTGACTTCCAGGTGCCGGCCGAGCGTGTCCTAGCCGTAGGCGACTCGCGCAACGACGTGCCGATGCTGCGGTGGGCCGGAATCGGCGTTGCAATGGGAAACGCACTGCCCGAAGTGCGCGAGGCAGTGCCATATGTGACGGGCACGAACGATGAAGACGGCGTCGCGGCAGCCATCGAGCGATTCGCCGCCCGAGGTCAGAAGAAATCGGCGTGAGCTACGACTCCGAACTCTCGGACGTTCTGATGCGCCGCGATTGGGAAGCGCTTCGCGAGTTCTGCCGGACACATAACCAGATTCCCGACGATATCTACGGCAAAGATGCGCACTTCTGGGAAGTGCTCATGCATAAGATCACATGCAATCGCCTCGAAACCCTGGGACTGCAAGCGGACTCGCGTTCCTGGCTGCAGCAACGTGGATACAGCACCGATCTTGCCGGGTACTGATACCACCGTTCGCCTGCACGTATTCGGGCGCATCCGCGAACTGCTCGGGACCGGCCGGCAAGAAGTGCGCGTGCCCGCGGACACCACCATTGAACAACTTTGGGACCGGCTCGCGGGAGGCGACGGTGAGCTCTGCGCCCTGCGATCCTCCACACGTTTCTTTCGCAACGGAGCGCTGGCCGGCGGGTCGAATATTATGGAGGACGGCGACGAGATCGGCTTTCTTCCGCCCGTAGGCGGCGGATGATTGCGTTGGTGCGCGAGCCCATCAACGTCGAGGCGCTGGTCAATTCCGTTCGCTCCGTTCAGTACGGAGCTGCGCTCGTGTTCCAGGGCGTCGTGCGCGCAGATGATCACGACCGGAAGGTGCGAGCGCTTTTCTACGAAGCGTACGAATCCGCGGCACTCGCAGAGATGAATGTCATTGTCACAGAGGTGCAAGAGCGCTTCTCTCCCTGCGCAATTTCGATGCTTCATCGCCTCGGACACGTATTCGTGGGCGAGGTGAGCGTAGCGGTTACAGTTGCAACGCCGCACCGTTCTGACGCTTTCGACGCGTGCAGGTACGCCATCGATAACCTTAAGGCGCGCGTTCCAATCTGGAAGAAGGAAGAGTACGCAGACGGTGGCGCAAGCTGGCGTGCCAATCCTGTTGCGGAGAGCGCCGATCCTAAAGGTTGAACTGCTCCGGGTCCGCGCGGCTCGCACAGAGGTTGCGGTGCTCGCCTACGAACCGCGACGCGCGCGCGGCGTTTCGCTCGTCGCGGGGCACGGCTACTCGAGCTCCAAGCATAACCTGGATTTCCTCTGCGCTTTTCTGGCTTCGCACGGTTATGGCGTCTACAGTTTAGATTTTCCAGGTCACAAGTTGGGTGCCAGCGGGGGCCGTCTCGCACGCGAGGCGGATCTGGTGGACGCGATGTCGGCGGTGGTAGAGCATGCAATGCAGCACGGGGCCGGGCAACTCTACACTCTTGGCCACAGCATGGGTGCCTTGACCGCGTTGCGCGTGGCGGCACAAGACGAGCGAGTCGTCGGCGTGGTGTCGATTGCGACGGGCTACGGTCGCGCCGCAGCCATCGATTCCTTGAAGGGAAAGGTCACCGTGGATTTCCGTTCCTCGTATGTCGATGGATTGACCCTGCCCGATCTTATGGTAAACGCCGATCGCCTTCTGGACGAGGCGCTGGTTGGGCTGGCGGGAAAATCCGCGCTCTACGTGGCGGCCGACCACGACCTTATGGTGAGTCTAGCCAGCGCCAGAGAACTTTTCGAGCGCGCCCCGGAAGCGAAGCGCTTCGTGCAAATCCAAAGCGACCATACATCGGCGGCCGATCATGCGCGCGCCCCCGTGCTCGAGTGGTTGAACCAGCGGCACGCACGCGCGGAAGCATCGTGAGCGGCTTCCAAGGGTTGCGCCGGTACAGCCGGCATCTGCTCATTCCGGAAGTCGGAGTGCAGGGACAGCGCCGCCTCCAAGAAACGCGCGCGCTCTGCATCGGCGCCGGCGGACTGGGTGCGCCTGTTTTGAGCTACTTGGCGGCGGCGGGAGTCGGCCGCATTGGAATCATGGACGCGGACGTCGTCGACGAAACAAACTTGCAGAGGCAAGTTCTCTTTGCGACTTCCGACATCGGCCGCGTCAAGGTTGAAGTGGCTGCCGAACGCTTGCGGGCGATGAATCCATTGATTTCGGTGGATCCGATGGCTGTCGAGTTCGACGAGCGAAACGGTCGCGAGCTGGTGCGGCTGTATGACGTTATCCTGGACTGCACGGACCGCTTTGAATCACGCTATCTCATCAACGATGCATGCGTGCTAGAGCAGAAGCCCGACGTGTACAGCTCGATCTTTCGTTTCGACGGCCAGGTCAGCGTCTTCGGCTTCCAAGGCGGCCCGTGCTACCGCTGCCTCTTTCCGGAGGCGCCCCCCGCGCACAGCGTGCCGACCTGTGCCGAAGGTGGCGTGCTGGGCGTGCTGGCAGGCATGGTGGGAAGCTTTGCCGCGAACGAAGCCCTCAAGTTGCTACTGGGAATCGGCGAGCCGCTGGCGGCCCGCATGCTCTTGGTCGACGCGAGCGTCGGTGCGACCCAAGAAGTCCGCTTTGCTCGCGATCCGCAGTGCGTGCTCTGCGGAGATTCCCCAAGCCTTACCGATCTGCGATTAGAGACCGTTTCGGATTTTGCGCCACGCGTCGATGTTGAAGAGATCGGCGCGGCCCAATTGGATCGCGCGCTCGCGCAAGCACGGCTGTTGGACGTGCGCGAGCCGCACGAAGCGGTCCTTGGAACCGTCGAGGGCGCGATCGCCATCCCGGCATCGCAACTGGAGGCACGCATGCACGAATTGGATACGGCCGACCGCTACATCGTCGCGTGTCGCGTAGGCGAGCGCTCGCGCTGGGCGGTCGCGCGTTTGCGGGATGCAGGATTTAAGAAGCTCGGACACTTGGAAGGCGGCCTGCTGGCGTACGCGGTCTACGACCACGCATTGGAGATCTTTTAAATGCAGGTGCTCCCCACAAAGTTTGCGCCCGTAAAGATTGTCGTTCCCGATGTTTTCAGCGACGAACGCGGATACTTTCAAGAGATCTACTCAGCTCGCCGTTACGCGCAGGCAGGGATCGACGCGCAGTTCGTTCAGGACAACGTTTCGTTTTCGCGCAAGGGCGTGTTGCGTGGGATGCACTACGATTGGCGGATTAGCAAACTCGTTCAGGTACTGCGCGGCCGCGTCTTCGACGTGTTCGTGAACATGGACGAGTCGTCACCCACCTACAAGCAGTGGGATGCCGTCGAACTCTCCGCGGACAACCACCGGCAGGTGTTTCTGCCGCCGGGCTTTGCCCATGGATTCCTCACTTTGAGCGATAAAGCGGTTGTCGCTTACAAGCAGACCGCGCACTACGATCCCGCACACGAGCGCGGGATCAGCTGGTGCGACCCCGCGGTTGGGATCGACTGGCCGTTGCTGGGCTCGCGACCCATTCTTTCATCCAAAGATGCGTCGCTGTGATTTCCAAGCCGCTTGGCAGCGCTGTTGGTCCCGTTTCGGCGATCGGACAGGGAACCTGGGACTTGCCCGAACGCGGGGCGCGACGCGCCGAAGCGTCTCGCGCTCTCTTGCGCGGAATCGAGCTCGGCATGACGCATATCGATACTGCGGAGATGTACGGCAACGGCGCGGTCGAGGAGATGCTCGGCGACGTACTGGCCACCGTCGAGCGTTCGCAGCTGTTTGTTACGACGAAAGTCTTGCCGAGCAACGCGACCTTCAAGGGCACGCTGGCTGCGTGCGAGCGTTCTCTTAAACGCCTGCGCATGGATCACGTCGATCTGTACCTACTGCACTGGCCCGGCGAGGTTCCCGTGACCGAAACCGTCGGCGCGCTCGAAAAACTCGTCGACGACGGTAAGACACGCTTCATCGGCGTCAGTAACTTCGATGCCGAAGAACTGGAAACTGCGCTGGGTGCTGCGACCAAACATCCTCTGGTCTGCAACCAAGTGCTCTACCACTTGCGGGAGCGTGGCATGGAGAAACGCGTCTTTCCAGTGTGCGCGCAGAACAACATCGCAGTGGTGGGATATACGCCGTTTGGCCGCGGCAAGTTTCCGGCCCCCTCGAGCACCGGTGGACGCCTTTTGATGGAGATCGCACAGAAGCACGGGCGCACGGTGCGCCAAGTGATGCTAAACTTCTTGATTCACGAACCGTTGCTCTTTGCGATCCCGAAAGCTTCGAGCGTCGAACACGTGGAAGAGAACGCCGGGGGCGCGGGATGGGAGCTCGACCCCGATGACATCGAGCGCGTGAACGCAATCTTTCCGGTGCCGAGCGATGGACGACTCGCTACCCTCTAAGCTGCGCGCTCGCGCGCGCGAGCTCGGCGCGCTATCGGTGCGCATTTCAGGGGCAGAATCCGATCAGCACACACGCGCCCGTCTCTCACGCGCCTTCGCGCGCGGCGATTTCCAAACGTGGCACTACGACGAGCGGTATGCAGCCGCGGCTACCATCCCGCAGATGCTTCTTTCCAAGGCCCGCAGCATCGTATGCGTGGCGATGCCCTACGCGCTCGGCCCACCGCCTGCCCACCTGCCGCTGCGAGGCCGCGTTTCAAATTATGCTTGGGGCGCCGATTATCATAAAACCATGCGGCCGCTTCTAGGCGATCTGTCAAGGCTTATTGATGACTACGCGGGTGCGCCCGCGACTGCAATAGCGTGCGATACCGCGCCGGTTGCCGAGCGCGCGTTTGCAGCGCGCGCGGGATTGGGATGGGTTGGAAAGCACACGAACTTGATCCATCCCGATCTCGGCTCGTTCGTATTTCTCGGCGAGATCGTGACGTCGGTCGCTTTGCCGGCAGACGAACCCCTGAAGAAACATTGCGGGGACTGCACTCGCTGCGTGGATGCCTGTCCCACCGGTGCGTTGCGCGGCGACTACACCATTGATGCTGTACGGTGCATTTCAGATCTTACCCAGCGCACGGATTCGATTCCGCGCGAACTGCGCGCGCTGGTGGGCGATTGGATTTGGGGGTGCGACATCTGCCAAACCGTGTGTCCGCCGACTATGCGGGCGCCGTTTACCGCGCAGCGGCAACTTCCGCCGCGAGCGCACGGAATCGACCTACACGAACTGCTGCGGCTGCGCAGCGGCACGTTCAAGCGAGAGTACCGTACCTCCGCGATGGGGTGGCGCGGCGCGGCGGTCTTGCGCCGCAACGCCGCCGTGGCTTTGGGGAATGCGCTCGACCGCGCCTCGGTGCCGGCTCTCTGCGGCTCGCTGCAAGACGATCCGCATCCCATGGTGCGCGAACACGCGGCTTGGGCCCTGGGGCGCATCGGCTCCCCCACTGCCTTGACATTCCTAAAGAAAAGATTAAAGGAAGAGTCTGATCACACCGTGTGCCGCGAGATCGCTCTGGGCCTGGAACCCTTCCTTCCCCTGCAGGCGTTAAGGGGTGTGGTATGAGAGAGTTTAGATTCGGAATAGTTTTGGCCGCCTTCGTGATCGCGCTGTGCGCGGGTTATCAAGGCAGAGCCGGCGAGGACATGCTCACGCGCATGAAGGCGCTCAATCCGCACCTCAAGTCTTACGAGGCGCAGATTCACGTTGACATCGCGCTGCATACGTTTCCCTACATCAGCCCAAGCTTAGACGGCACGTACTACCACAAAGAGCCAAGCAAAGACAAGATTGCTTTCGACACCGTTCCCGCGCTGGCGCGCCAGTTCAACAAGGTGTATCCGCGCATCGAAAGCCCGTCGCGCTGGAATAAGATCTTCGTCGTCACCAACATGGGAGACGACGGCACGTTAACAACCTTCAAATTGGTGCCGCGTGTGCGCGGACGCATCGACCATATTACCGCGAAGGTTGACGACAAGACGGCGACCATTCCACAGCTGACCTGGAACTATAATGACGGCGGCTACGCGCAAGTGAACCAAGAGTTCGCGGTGGTGAACGGAAACTACGTCGTCAAAGCGGCGAAGGGCCACGTTGAAGTGCCGGCTTACAAGGCCGACATCAGCTCATCGTTCACTAACTTCAAGTTGAACCCAAATCTGCCGGACAGCGTCTTCAAACAAAACTAACCCCTTCGACCACGCGCCTGCGGCGCTTCGCTCAGGATGACACACATGTATGGCTGGCATTTGCCTCGTGTCACCCTAAGTTTGTCGAAGGGCGGGGCGTTTTGCATGCGTCCCGAAAGGGGCGTGAATGCAGACGCTCGATCTGACGCACGAGCTCCTCGCGGACCAATTCAACCGGCCGATCACCTATCTGCGCGTATCGGTTACCGACAAGTGCAACCTGCGCTGCATCTACTGTATGCCCGAAGCGGGCTTGCCCTGGTTGCCGAAAGTGGACGTGCTCTCGTACGAAGAGATTACCGTGCTAGCGCGCGCAGCGGCATCCGCGGGCGTTCGCAGCGTTCGTATATCGGGCGGCGAACCGCTCATCCGGCGCGACATCGCCAACCTCGTTGCCAACCTAAGGGCGATTCCGGAAATCGAGGACATCTCGCTCTCTACCAATGGCTTGCTGCTTGCCGAGCAGGCGGAGGCATTACGTGCGGCGGGCCTCGACCGCGTTAATGTGTCGCTGGATACGCTGCGCGAAGAGCGCTTCTTCGAGATCGCACGGCGACCCGGCTTGGATCGGGTTCTGGCCGGAATCGACGCAGCTTCTGAGGCCGGTATCTCTCCGGTTAAAGTAAACTGCGTGGTCATGCGCGGGAGAAACGACGACGAGCTGATGGATTTTGCGCGCCTGACCATGCAACGCGAGGTGTACGTGCGCTTCATCGAAGTCATGCCGGTTCACGAGAATCTTGGCATGCAAAGAGACGCGTACATCTCGGCGGACGAAATGCTCGAGCGCTTGCATGAGGTCGGCGATTTACAGCCGGCCGCCGGCCCCGCCGGCAATGGTCCAGCACGATACTTCGCCTTTCCGGACGCGCGGGGGGCGGTCGGGGTGATCAGCCCCTTGTCGCACGATTACTGCGAGCGCTGCAACCGGGTGCGGCTGACGGCGGACGGGCGGCTTCGCCTGTGCCTCTTCGGAAACCAGCAATTGGACCTGCGCACGCCACTGCGTCGCGGAGCCTCCGAATCCGAGATCGTCGGCCTGCTGCGCTCGGCGATGAGCATAAAACCCGAACGCCACCACCTCAAACTCGGAGAGGCCGCCAGCCGCATGCGGGCGCTTTCCGAAATCGGCGGATAGCGGTCACAGCGGGGCGAAGGCCCGCGTTAGCTGACAAAGGGGGCCGCACGATGGACCAGGTCTACCTCGCCGTGGCCGACGCGCCGGTCGCACATGCGCGGATTGAGAGTTTGGTCAAGGAGCACCAGACCAAGCTTTCCCGTTACGTGCGCCGCATGGTCGGGGACCCCGATGTCGCGCTCGACATCGCCCAGGATGTGTTCTTTGCCGCGTATCGCACGCTGCAGCACGATCCGGAGCGCCCGCTGACGGCCGGCTGGCTCTACAAAACTGCGACGAACAACGCGATATCGTTCTTAAGGAGAAAGAAAATCGTCCGCTTTACCCCCTTGGACCGCGACTGGGAAGTGCGCGGCCTGCGCATCGATGAGCGCAGTGCGGCCTCGATCGATTTGCAGAGCGCAATGCGGCGCCTGCCGGGCGAGCAAGCCGCGGCAATTATGCTTACCAGCTACGCCGGCTACACCTCTCAAGAAGCTGCTTCGGTATTGGGGACGACGGCCGATGCGGTGCGGCAGCGTGTGTGCCGCGCGATGCGTACCTTACGCGCTGTAATGATGGAGAACGCGTGAACGGTAACCTACACGCCCGCGCGGAGGTTTTAGCCGGCGCGATCGCGCTCGGCGAAGCCACCGACGAGCAGCGTATCGAGTACCGCGCGCACATTGCCTCCTGTGAGGGCTGTTTGCAATCTCTTGGAGGCGAGCGCGAACTGGAGCGCACGCACGCGTATGTTGGGCTTGCGCGCGAGGCGGAGGTATGGGAGCCCGACGTGCGCGCACCGTTGCTGGATCGCATGAATCATGCGCCGCGCAGAGTCTTGCGCTACGGCTTGGGCTTCTTGGGCGTGTGCTTGCTGATTTCGCTTATCGGCCATGTCGTCATCGGATCGGGAATGGCGCTCAATCAAATCAAGCCGACGTTGGACGATCCACTGGTCATCAATTACGAAGGCAACCGGGTTGTCATCGAACGCCGCTCGGTACGCGATCGCAAGCCGGCGGTGGCTGCGCCAGCGCTGCCGCGGATGGTCGTGAGTAATACGGTGGTCGTTCTACCGCGCGCGCCGCAAAAGCCCGCGCCGAACGCTCCCGTTTCGATCCGGATCAAACCGCAGCGCGCGCACGTTACCACCACCCGGCGCGAGCTGGCGATGACGGCACCTGCGCCCGTCGCCGCGGTTACCAATAGTGGGAAACCGGCAAGTAACATTCCGATTTGGCGGCGCTCACCACGTGCTGCTCTGGCTGAGGCCACGGTTGGCCCGATCGCCGCCCACGCTGAAGCGATTCACAACACACTTACGGTCGCGCCGGCTTACGCGACGCGCGATGCCGAGCCGGAAGGTGGGGAAGCCGCCATTATGCCGCGTCCCAATCAGATAGCGTACTCCGAAGGCGCAGAGGGCACGACGGCATTCGAAGTGCTGGTTGACGAGCAGGGGAACGCGGTCAAGTGCGTGATCACCAAATCCTCGGGGTGGCCCGTTTTGGATGACGCCGCCTGCGCCGCCGCCAAGCGCGTGCACTATCGCGCCAAGACGACGAACGGCCGGCCCGTGCAAGGCGTTTATCGCGACGCCTTTACCTTCCGCGCAGCCCAACCGCCCGAATAGGAGGGAAAGCTCCACCGCCCGCCCGATGTTCTGGCATGGCTATTCGACTCGTCCTGTTGATTGTGTCGCTTGCCCTCGCGGGAACCGGCTGCGGAAAGAAAACGTCTGCCACGAGGCCGGCCGACGATAGCGGCGTCTCCACTTCACGCGGCGCGACGATCTTTGCGGCAAACTGTCAGACATGCCACGGCGCAAACGGTGCCGGAGGAGGCATAGGCCCGTCCTTACGCAACGAGCGAGGACGCAAGAATCTAGCGCAAACGATTGCGTGGATCAAGAATCCGGAACCGCCGATGCCCAAGCTCTTTCCCGGTACGCTGAACGATAAAGACGTGTCCAACGTCGCCACATACGTGCAGTCCCTCTAAGTACTTTGGCGCCGGTCCTTTTCCGTTTTTGCCGTGATCTGCGCGTTGAAGATCATGCCGGTTTAGCGCGCGCAGCGGCACTGGGACCGATCGTGCCCGTGCTCGTACTCGACGACGCACTCATTGCTCGCCTGAAGTATTCGTCCCGGCGCGCAAGTTTTTTTTGCCACGCCGTCGAGTCGCTGGATCGTGCTTTGCGAGAGCGCGGTTCCCAACTTACGGTGCGGCGCGGTCCGCTGGTTGCCACACTGAGGGCGCTGGCCAAAGGCGCTCAGGCACAGGGCGTCGTGTGGAGCTACTCGTACGACGCGCAGGGAATTCGCGACGAGGCCGAACTGCAATCCGCCTTCGAAGAGAGTGGGTTGCGTGCGATCGGCGTGCACGACGCTCCGGCGGTGCCGCCCGAGGAGACCACCGCGGCCAAGGCTTCGCCGGGCGATGGTTACGTTGCGCTGGCCCCGTATGCCGAAGTGTGGCGCGCCGCCGAGATGGCAAGCTACGAAGCTCCGCTGCTGCTGCGCTTCGCGCAGGCCGATTTGACGAACGAGCCCCTTCCGTCCCCGCACGAATTCGGATGCACGGATACGGAAGAACGCGCCTCGGCGGCGCTTGCGTCCGATCAACTGCGCCATTTTCTGGAGTACGATGCGCCGCAGTATACCGAGGCCGTAAACGTCCCGGCAGAGGACCGCACGTCGCGCCTATCGGCGCATCTCAGCTTCGGTACCATTGCTGCGCGTAGCATCGTGCGAGAAACGCAACAGCGCGCCGAGAACGGGTTGCTGTTGGCGGAGGAGCGCGCTTCGTTCCGGCGCTTCCTGCGCTCGCTGGCGCAACGCGACTTCTTCCTGCAACTAGCGTGGTACCATTGTGCTGACGAGAAGCGGTCGCTTCAAGAGAAGATGCGGACCTTTCCGTTTGCAGAGAAGCACGCAGAGCTAGAATCGTGGAAGGAGGGGCGCACGGGTTACCCGCTGGTCGATGCGGGAATCCGGCAATTGCATCAGACCGGGTGGATGCATCCGCGCGTTCGTTCGGTGGCAGCGTCGTTCTTATGTTTTGACTTGGGCGTAGACTGGCGCGTCGGTTTGCAAGAGTGGGATCGCCACTTAATCGAAGACGACCCCGCGCTGGCGATCGGAAACTGGCAATGGGTCGCCGGTGTGGGCGCCGATCTTGCAGCGTATCCCCGAATCTACAACCCCATCAAACAAGCACGGCGCTTCGATCCGCACGGCAAGTACGTGCGGCATTGGATTCCCGAACTCGCGCACCGCCCAGCAGTGCTCTTGAGGTCACCGGAGGCTTTGGCCTTGGAGCTGCCGTTGTATGGCTCGGCGGGTTATCCGCAGCCGGTGCTCGACCATGCGCGCGAAGCCCGCGCATTTCTTTCGAGTTACAACGAGTTTATTGGGCAGGCAGGCGTTCCTCAATCCAGTCCGAGATGATTGGGATGTTGACATCGTCGCCGTTGTAGGCCTTGATCCCGTACACGATGCTCATCACCATGTAAATGGGAACCAGCAGCGCCATCAAGATACCGGCGCTGATCATGACAAACGGTACCGATAGCAGCGCCCACAGCACCATGCCGAACCCAAACATCCCGGCATTGAAGGCCAGGGCTTGATACGTCTGGCGTTTGAGGTAGCGCGATTGCTTGCGATCCAGCAGAGCTAAGAGCGCAAGCGGTGGGAGCGGAAAGCCCAGCGCAACCATGGCGCGGGACTCCACGCTATCGTCCAGCGTGGCGACATTGGCGGTCGCGCGGCGCCGTTGCGGGACTCTTCCAGGTAGTTCGCCGCGCGCTGACGCGGCAGCATTCATCTTCGCAGCGAGACGACAACTCGGGCACGCCCCTTCGCCGGCGTGACAGGTTGCGCAAATGGGTTTTTGGCAGTCCGAACAGCGGGCTACCGATGGGACGTTCGAGTGAAAGTAGCAATCCACGGCATGTATGCTCCCAAGTGAGGTACGTTCAATAAGGAAGTACCGCCCAGCCGCTAAGAGGTTTCACGCCGCGGTGACGGCAAGCGAACGGGCCGGATGACCCGACGGCAAACCCTGGCTCGACTGGCTCGCGACGCGCGGCCGTACTATGCGCGAATTCTCCTGGGGCTAGTTCTTACCGGCATTGGGGGCGCGGTAGGGACGCTTGCCGTACCCCGCGGCGTCGGAATTATCTTCGGTCAGGTGCTTAGGCCCCGCGGCGACATGCACATGCTTTGGGTAGCGCTGCTCATCATCGCTGCCTCAATGGTCGTGGGCGCGTTTGCGACCTACGGCGGCACCTACCTTGGGGCTTGGAGCGGACAGCATCTGATTGCGCGCTTGCGCGTGCGGCTGTTCGAACGGGTTCTCAACCTTCCGCTGGGAGAATTCGACAAGTGGCGGCCCGGCGAACTGATCGCGCGCTTCACCAACGACCTCGGCCTGATGATCGACGCAGTGACGATTTCGATGCCGCAGCTCTTTCAGAACGCCGTACAGTTTACGGCCGCGATCGTCCGCATGTTCATGCTGGACTGGCTCTTAAGCTTGGCTCTCTTTGTCATCGCGCCGCTGCTCGCATACGTGGTAACGGTCTTTAATCGCCTGATTACGCAGAGCACGCTGCGCACCCAGCAGCGCATTGCGGATCTAACTTCCAACTTGAGCGAGGTGCTGCAGGGGCAGCGGATCGTGAAAGCGTTCCGTCGCGAAAAGTACGAGGTTGGGCGCTTTCGCAGGCGCAATGCCGATTTCTTCGCCACCTATATGAAGCAGACGCAATTCGTGTACACGCAGCCGCTGGTGATTACGACGGTAACCGTCATCGGCATCGTCTTCATCCTTTGGCTCACCGTTCGTGAAGTGCTCACCGGTAGGTTGTCGAGCGAGCATGCGTTTGAATACATTACATTCATTGCGTTTTTGGTCAACCCGATGAATCGCCTATCGGCCTTCGTTGGAGATATTGCCAAAGCGCTTGTGGGCACATCGCGGGTTTACGAGATCATCGATTTGCCCGTCGAGCGCGCGGACCCGCCGAATGCCTTACCGCTGCCCACAGTGCGGGGCGAAATCCGATTCGAGAATTTGAATTTCTCCTACAATCCGCCCGATGCAAAGGTGCTCGTCAACGTGAATGCACACGTTGAAGCGGGTGAGGTCGTCGCCCTCGTGGGGCCGTCGGGGTCGGGCAAGACCACGATGGTAAACTTAGTGCCGCGCTTCTACGAACCGCAGAGCGGACGCATCACCATCGATGGGCTGGACTTAGCCAAGCTGCGGCTGGCCGATTTGCGGGACGCGATCGCCATCGTTCCGCAGGAGCCGCTGCTCTTTCGTGGATCGATCACCGACAATATCCGTTACGGCAGGCTAACCGCAACCGATGCCGAGGTTCGCTCAGCGGCGGGAGAGGCCAATGCGGAGGAATTCATCAAGGCGTTTTCCGACGGTTACGAAACGCAGGTGGGCGAGCGCGGGGCGCGCCTTTCGGGCGGACAGCGGCAGCGCATCTCGATTGCGCGCGCCATTCTGCGTGACCCTCGGATTCTAATCCTGGACGAAGCGACCAGCGCGCTGGACAGCCATTCGGAAGCGCTCATTGAAGAAGCTCTCGACCGTCTACTGCCAGGGCGCACCACATTGCTCATCGCCCACCGTCTTTCGACGATCAGGCGTGCCCATAAGATTCTTTACATTGAAGCCGGGGAAGTGCGCGAAATGGGGACGCACGAGAGCTTGCTGGAACTAGGCGGCGCGTATGCTCGTCTGCACGCGACGCAGTTCGGCACCGCTCCGGCCTAGCCAACCCAGGAGGCGCAGTGCTCGTTTTCAAACGCAAAGCCGGCCAAGCCATCAGCATCGGCGGGAACGTTCGCATCGTGGTCGTCGTGGTGGAGCGCGACCATGTCAAACTTGCAGTGGAAGCCCCGCGCGACGTTGATGTGCACCGCGAGGAAATTCAAAAGAAGATCCAGCACGCGAAAGAGGAGACACCCTAAACGCCCGGAGGCTGCCCCATCAACGTCGAGGGGTCGAAGCATGGCGTTCTGCGGCTACCAAATTCGTTGCTAGCTGCAAGCTCTCGAACTGTCCGGCGTCGGTCCACCAACCCCGTAAGATATCGTAGTAGAGGTCGCCGCTCTGAATGTAAGCGTTGTTCACGTCGGTGATCTCCAGCTCGCCGCGCGCAGACGGTTTGAGCCCCTTGGCAAATTCGAACACTCGCGCATCGTACATGTAGATGCCGGTAACGGCGTAGCTACTCTTGGGCTGCGTCGGCTTTTCTTCAATGTTCACGATGCGCTCCCCATCGAGCTCCGGCACCCCGAACCGCTGAGGATCGGGAACCTCTTTTAGAAGAAGACGCGCGCCCGAAGGTTGTTCTTCGAACTTTCGCACGTAGGGGACAATATCGTCTTGGATGATGTTGTCGCCAAGGATCACCACGATGCGCTGCCCTTCGGAAAAGTGCTCGCAGAGCCGGAGCGCGTCGGCGATTCCGCCTTCGCCCTCCTGATACGTGTAGAAGATGTCCTGGAGGCCAAACGCCCTGCCATTGCCGAGTAGCTGCAAAAATGAGCCGGCCGAATTCCCACCCGTTACAATCATGATGTCTTTGATGCCGGCTTTGCACAGCGTTTCGATGGGATAGTAAATCATCGGCTTGTCGTACACTGGCAGTAGATGCTTGTTCGTGACTTTGGTGAGCGGATGAAGGCGCGTGCCCAACCCGCCCGCGAGAATAATGCCCTTCAATTTGGAGGCGCTCCGCCTAGCTGCGCGCCCCCCAGCCGAGCTGGGGCCCCCAAACCGCCGAACGCAGCACTATGCAAACTGCGCGAGGATGCCCCGAGGGCGTTCGAAAGAAACATCATCTCACCGGTGTGCATACTGTCTTTGGTAGTACTGGAGGAACTCGCCGGACTTGAGCGGGCGCCACCACTCTTCGTGTTTTCGATACCAGGAGATGGTCGTAGCCAAGCCCTCCTCAAATGGAACGGTGGGCTTCCATCCCAGCGCCCGCGCCTTGGAGCTATCGATCGCGTAACGGCGGTCGTGGCCTTCGCGGTCGGCTACATGGCGAACGTGACCCTCCATCGTTCGCGCGCACGCCTGCACCAGTGCTTGCGTAATCTGCAAATTCGTGCGCGAATCGCCGGCGCCCAAATTATAGACGTTGCCGGACTCGCCGTGTTCGAGCACGCGCATGATACCGCGAGCGTGATCCTCGACAAACAGCCAGTCGCGGATTTGCCGGCCATCACCGTAGAGCGGTACCGGTTGGTCATCCAGCAGATTCGTAATGAAGAGGGGTATCAGCTTCTCCGGATACTGGTTCGGACCATAGGTGTTGCAGCCGCGCGTAATGAGCACCGGCGTCCGATACGTGGCCCAGTACGCCAATACCTGAAGGTCGCCGCCGGCCTTGCTCGCGCTATACGGGCTGCGCGGGGCGAGCGCGGTGTCTTCTCTTGACTCGCCCTGCAGGACTTCGCCGTAAACTTCGTCGGTTGAGACTTGCAGAAAGCGCGCAACGCGCCGCTCGCGCACGGCTTCCAGCAGTATGTGCGTTCCGAGGATATCGGTCCGCAAGAATGCCTCCGGATCGAGTATTGAGCGGTCTACATGAGTCTCAGCCGCAAAGTTGATAACCGCATCTGTACCGCCCGCGAGCGCTTCGCGCACCGCTTTGGGATCCTCGATGTTTCCTTTGATGAAGTGGTAGCGGTCTTGCGCCTGGAGGTCCCGCAGATTCTCCGGGTTGCCCGCATAGGTCATGGCGTCCAGATTGACGATCTCAAGCCCCGGCCGCTCGTGCAGTGCCAGACGGATGAAATGCGAGCCGATGAATCCGAGGCCGCCCGTGACTAACCAGCGCATCCCCCCCGCTTCGGCGCGGACTTGGGAATGCTTTGACGAGTGTGGTATACTCTGGCGGTTGCCTTCCCGGCAAATTACTCCCCCGGCATGGAAGCGCGGGGCGGTCATGGTCTCACCGGACGGCGCTAGGAAGGCGCCGGACCGAGGCCAGAGGAGCTATTCGTGTCCGTCATTTCAATGAAGGCCCTGCTTGAGGCAGGCGTCCACTTCGGTCACCAGACGCGGCGCTGGAACCCGAAGATGAAGCCGTTCATCTTTCAAGAGCGCAACGGCATCTACATCATCGACCTTTCCCAAACGGTTGCGCGCCTGCGCCACGTCTATGAAGTGCTGAAGAACATGGCGCGCGAAGGCAAAGTGGTCCTGTTCGTGGGCACTAAGAAGCAAGCGCAGGACGTCGTGCGTGAAGAGGCCGAGCGCGCCGGAACCTACTTTGTGAACCAGCGCTGGCTGGGCGGCACGCTGACCAACTTCTCGACTATCCAGAAGCGCATCGCGCGCCTGCGTGAGCTCGAAGGCATGAAGCAGCAAGGCAACTTCGAGCTTCTTCCCAAGAAAGAAGTCAGCAAACTCCAAGACGAGCTCACCAAACTCGAACGGTTTCTGGGCGGCATCAAAGACATGCACCGCCTTCCAGACGCGATCTTCATCGTGGATCCGAAGAAGGAACGCATCGCAGTCCTGGAGGCTCGCAAGCTGAAGATCCCGATCATTGCGGTGGTTGACACCAACTGCGACCCCGATGAGATCGACTACTTGATTCCGGGCAACGACGATGCGATTCGCGCAGTAAAACTTATGGTCAGCAAGATTGCCGATGCCATCATCGAGGGGAAGACCGAAACCGAGAGTTCGCTGGACGTCGAGGGCGACGAAGGTCAAATTGACTACACCGGCTACGAAACACCGCAAGCGGCGGTCGCGACGGCAGATCAGGTGGGGGCGTAGGCCTTGTCGGCGACGATGACTTATCAACCCAAAGCCGACGAGATCAAGCGACTGCGCGAAGACACGCAAGCGCCGATGATGGACTGCCGCAAGGCGCTCGTTGAGTCGGTCGGCGATTTTGCCAAAGCCAAGCAGGTGCTGATCGAGCGCGGCGCAGCCAACCTCGAAAAGAAGGCCGAGCGCACCGCCAACGAGGGTATGGTGACCTCGTACATTCACGCGGGCGGAAAGATTGGCGTGCTGGTCGAGGTCAACAGCGAGACCGATTTCGTAGCGCGCAACCCGAAGTTCGGCGAACTGACGCGGGACATTGCGATGCACATTGCCGCGATGTCGCCCCAGTACATCGACCGCGAGAGCGTTCCCGCCGATGTCGTACAAGGCGTTCGCGACGATCTAGCTGCTAACGTCCCTGCCGGCAAGCCGCCGGAGGTTGAGCGCAAGATCGTCGAGGGCAAACTGAACAAGTGGTACGAAGAACACTGCTTGCTGGACCAGCCCTTCGTCAAGGACGATTCGATGAGCATTAGCGACCTTATCGCGAGCGCTGCTGGCGTACTGGGCGAACGCATTCGCGTGCGCCGCTTCACCAAATATGCCCTGGGAGAGTAGCACATAGCCAGCAAGCCCAAATACTCGCGCGTTCTGATCAAAATTTCCGGCGAAGCGTTCTCGGGAACCGAGACGGGCGTGGATGTGGAAACCACTCAAACGATGGCCAAACAGATTGCCGAAGTGGCGCGCGACGGCGTTTCGGTAGCAGTGGTCGTCGGCGGCGGGAATATTTGGCGCGGCAAACTGCACGAAGAGCACGGAATGGACCGCGCAACCGCCGATTACATGGGTATGCTCGCGACGGTCATCAATGCGCTCGCGCTGCAGGATTCCTTGGAGAATATGGGCGTCCCTTCGCGTGTGCAGACCGCGATCGCCATGCACCAGATTGCCGAGCCGTACATTCGGCGCCGTGCGATCCGCCATTTGGAAAAAGGGCGGGTCGTAATCTTTGCAGCGGGAACCGGTAACCCATATTTTACGACCGACACAACCGCCGCGCTACGCGCGGTCGAAGTCGACGCGCAGGCGATCCTCAAGGCCACGAAGGTGGACGGCATCTACTCCGCCGACCCGCTCAAGGAACCCGCCGCTACCCGCTTTGAAGAGCTGAACTACCTTGAAGTTCTCCAGCGCGGCTTGGAAGTGATGGACAACACGGCGCTGACGCTGTGCATGGACAATAATCTGCCCATCATCGTCTTCGACATGGCTGTACTGGGGAACATCCGGCGCGTCGTTTGGGGCGAGCCGATCGGTACCTTCGTCGGAAAATCCACCCGCGAGAATCAACCGGAGCTACTAAAAACATGACCCAACAAGCGGCCGACCTGCTGAAAGACGCCGAGGCGAAGATGCAAAAGGGCGTTGAAGCGACGCGCACGGAGTTTTCTGCCGTACGCACGGGGCGAGCGACGCCGGCGCTTCTGGACCGCTTGCACGTGGAAGCGTATGGGACCGCGGTGCCGCTCAAACAAATGGCGAGCATTAGCGCACCCGATGCTCGCTCGCTCCTGATTGCGGCGTTCGACCGCGGTACCGTTGGCGAAATTCGCAAGGCCCTCGAGAAGAGCGACCTGGGCCTGACACCGAACGTGGATGGTAGCAACATCCGTCTGAACATCCCCCCGCTTACCGAAGATCGGCGCAAAGATTTGGTCAAGGTCGTGCGCAAGAAAGCCGAGGACGGAAAAATCGCCGTGCGCAACGTGCGCCACAAGATTCACGACGACATAAGACTGCAGCTCAAAGAGCACAAGATAAGCGAAGACGACAGCAAGCGTTTTCAAGAGCAACTGCAGAAGACCACCGATAAGTACATCAAGGAGATTGATTCCCTGGTCGCAAGCAAAGAGAAAGAGATCATGGAGGTCTAGACGGCCACCATGAAAACCGATCTCATTCTTGCGGACTACTTGGCGGCGCGTGCACAACTTCGCGATATGCGGTTTTCGGTCTTACACCCGGTGTATCCATCGCTCGGGTGCGGCAAGCTGCGCGTTTTGCGCGTGCGGCAGGAAGCCGACGGCCCGTGCGAAGTGCTTGCCGGCTACGAATCCTACGAACGGATAGAACAGTAACCGCCATGTCGATGCAGGCGCACCGCAGCGCAAGCCGCCTCGATCTGGCGCACCTTCCGAAGCACGTCGCCATCATAATGGATGGGAACCGGCGGTGGGCCAAAGCGCATCGCCTGCCGGCGGTCGAAGGGCACCGCCGTGGCATCGTCGCGCTGCGCGGGATCACCCAATACTGCCGCGAGATCGGAATACCGATTCTTACGGTCTACGGTTTCTCCACCGAAAATTGGCGCCGAGATTCGAAGGAAATCTCGCTCCTGCTTGACTTGTGTCGGTTCTTTGCGCGGAGCGAGCTTGCCGAGTTGCAGCGTAATAACGTTCGTGTAAAGGTCATCGGCCGCTATCAAGCGCTTCCGCAGGCCTCGTATCAAGCGCTCGAGGAGTTGGTTCAGCAGACGGCCTCCAACGACGGCTTGCTGCTGAATTTGGCGGTCAACTACAGCGCTCGCACGGAGTTGCGCGATGCCATTGCCGCCATTGCACGGGACGTTAAAGCCGGGACGCTGGACGCTCGCGACATTGACGACGACGCCATCGCGCGCTACCTCTATACCGCCCAAATACCCGATCCCGACATGCTGATCCGGCCGGGGGGAGAGCACCGTCTCTCGAACTTCCTGCTCTATCAGGTGGCCTACACCGAGCTCTATCTGACCGACGTGTACTGGCCCGACTTCTCAAAGGAAGACTTCAAACGAGCGCTGATCGACTTTCAGAACCGGCAACGACGCTTCGGGGGAGCCTAAACTCCTTCACCCTGCGCCGCGTCGGTGCGGGCTTCATTCTCGCTGCGCTCGGCATCGCCTGCGTGTTTTCGATCTATGCTTTCGATGCATTGGTCTTGGTAATTGGCTTAATCGCGTTGCACGAACTTTCGCAGTTGTGCGATCGCAAGGGGCAGCCCTTGGAGTATCCCGTCGCGGTGCTCGGCGTGTGCGCGTACGTCATACTCGCGGCCTTCGGATTGTTGCAGAAGTGGGAGGGAGCGCTGCTGACGGCCGTTATCATTGCAACATTCTGGCTCGGCATGTACGGCGCGCAGATCGGCTACTTTGCGCGCACCGCATACACGCTTTTGGGAGTCCTCTACGTCGGCAAGCTCCTGTCGTACTTTGTGCTTACGCGATCCATTCCCGTTATCGGCTTGGCGTGTACGCTCTACGTGATCATCCTGGTAGCCATGACCGATATCATGGGCATGCTCATCGGTTCGCTCGTCGGGCGAACGCCACTTACGAAGATTTCTCCCAAGAAAACCATTGAGGGTTCGGCCGGCGCGTTGCTCGTGGTCGCGGGCCTGGGCGTGGCCGGAACCTTCTATGCGCCCTTTCATTTGTTGTGGTGGCAAGGAATGTTGCTGGGTGCGATGACCAGCGTGGCGGCGCAGGCCGGCGACTTGGCAGAGTCGGCGCTGAAGCGCGATGCTGGCGTGAAGGACACCGGCACGGTTATTCAAGGACACGGCGGCGTTTTGGACCGCTTCGACTCATACTTCTTCGGCGGGATGGCATTCTACGGGGGGTTGCACGTGCTGGGCGTGCTGGCGATGCCATGAAACGGCGCAAGATCGCGATTCTGGGTTCCACGGGTTCGATCGGCACGCAAGCGCTGGAGATCCTTGCGGCAAACCCCGAGCGTTTCGAGGTTGTCGCGCTGGCCGGCGGGCGGAAAATCGATCTGCTGGCGCAGCAAGCTGCCAAATTCGGCGTCTCCGTCGTGTCGAGCGTGAACGACGGTTCAGCCGGCCTGATGCGAGTTGCGACGCAGAGCGGCGCGCAGGTAGTCCTAGCAGCCACGGACGGTTTTGTGGCCTTTGAAGCGATCTTTGCTGCGGTCGAACGCGGCATCGATATCGCCGCTGCCAACAAAGAGTTAATCGTAGCCGCGGGCGAGTTGCTGATGCAGCGCGCCGAGCGCAGCGGGTCGAAAATCATTCCCGTCGACAGCGAGCACAGCGCCATTTTTCAGTGTTTGCAAGGCGAGAGTATCGGCCGCGTGCGCTGCGTGGTGTTGACGGCGTCCGGCGGTCCGTTTTGGCGCAGCCATCCCGACGACATGGCGCGAGCGACCGTGCGCGAGGCGTTGGCGCATCCCACGTGGCGGATGGGTTTGAAGAATACGGTCGACTCGGCTTCGATGATGAACAAGGGGCTCGAAGTCATTGAAGCGAGCCGCCTCTTCGCTTTACCGGTTTCGAAGATCGAGGTGATCGTGCATCCGCAAAGCATCGTGCACGGATTCGTGATCTTTACCGATGGCAATCTGAAGGCCCAGATGGCCGCTCCCGACATGCGCTTGCCAATCGGGTACGCGCTTGCGTACCCCGACCGGCTGGCTTCCGATGAGCCGCAGATTTCAGATACTTTGCACGTGCTGGGAGCACATCCCGAGGCGTCGGCGCTGCGTTATGATTTCGAACGTCCGGACTTCGAGCGATTTCCGTGCCTGCACCTGGCTTACGAAGCGGGAGCCAAAGGCGGAGTCGCTCCAACGGCCCTGTCGGCCGCCAACGAAGTGGCGGTCGCCGCCTTTGTTCGCGAGGAGATCGGTTTTTCGGACATCCCGCGGGTTATAGGAAAAGTCATGCGGGAGCTGCCTGATGCCGACTTAACATTGCAGAGTCTTTTGCAGGCTGATGGGGATGCCCGCGATGCGGCGGCCAAAGCCATCGAATCCGAAAAAACTCACGCCGAGGTATGATGGTCGCTCAAATCGAGAAAACGTTGCTCTTTCTGCTTACACTGTCGGTTCTAATCGTGCTGCACGAGCTGGGCCACTTCATTCTCGCGCGTCGCAACGGGGTGCGCGTGAACGAGTTTGCCATGGGTTTCGGTCCGAAGCTTCTCAAATGGACCAGCAAGCGCAGTGGCACGACCTACGCGCTAAACCTTTTTCCGATCGGCGGATACTGCGCGATGCAGGGCGAGGACGGCAAGAGCAGCGAGGCCGAGCAGCAACGCAAAGCGCAGGCCGAGGGGCTCACGCACTACGAGCAGGACAACTTTCAGGCCAAATCCGTGTGGCAACGCCTGGCCATCATCGTGGCCGGACCGGCAGCCAACTTTCTGCTGGCGTTCGTCATCTTGTTCGTAGCCGCGTTCTTCTTCGGTGTAGCCGACCTGAAAGCCCAACAATCCATCGTTGGCCCACTGACCCAAGGGTATCCGGCGCAGAAAAGCGGTTTGCAGACGGGCGACCGGCTCATCGCCATCAACGGCAAGTCTGCCGCCGGAGGCAAGCAGTTCGTCGATATCATCCATGCGTCGCGCGGCAAGACGCTGGCATTGACCTATTCGCATGACGGGCGAGTTCGAACAATACCGATTACGCCGATTCGTTGCCCGGCGGAAACCGGCCATCCTGAGCAGGGATGCATCGGCTTCGCTCCCATTCCGGTTTTCCAGCGCGCCGGCTTTGGGGAAGCCATGTCGACCGCGGCTTTCGGCGTTGTCGACCTGACGAGACAGACCGCGACCCGCATTCTTTTGATGATCCGTCACCCGCGTCAATATGCCGGTAGCGTAACCGGCCCCATCGGTATCAGTCGCGCCGCCGCAGTGGTACAGGATTTTGGCTGGGCACCGTACCTGAATTTGGCAGCGATTATTTCGCTGTCGCTGGGGTTCTTTAACCTGCTTCCCATTCCGGCACTGGATGGCGGGCGCGCCGCCTTCATCGTCGCCGAATTACTGCGCGGCAAACCGGTCGCGCCCGAAAAAGAAGCGCTCGTGCACTTCGCGGGCTTCGCAGTGCTCATGTTGCTGATGATCGCCGTTGCGTATCACGATGTGGCCAACATCGTTGCAGGCAAGGGAGTATTCTAAACAAGATGCTACGCCTGCGCCGCGAGAGCAAAGCCGTCTTTCTAAAAAACAAGTGCTCCGAATCGGACGCCAAAGGCGTTTGGATTGGCGGGGACCATCCGATCGTCGTCCAGTCGATGACCACCACCGACACTGCCGATTACGAAAAGACGCTCACGCAAGTTTATGCCTTGGCGATGGAGGGTTGCGAGGTCGTCCGCTGCACGGTCAAAGATGTGCCCGATGCGGCAGGCATTCCCCACATCGTCAAGCGCTCGCCGGTTCCTATCGTGGCCGATATACATTTCGATCATAAGATGGCGCTCGCGGCGTTGGACGCCGGGGTCGCCAAGCTGCGCCTGAATCCGGGCAACATTAGAGACTACGCAAAAACCAAGGAAGTCGTAGAGCTTGCCAAGAGCACGGGAACGCCGATTCGCATCGGCGTCAACATGGGTTCGCTGGCACCCGATCTCGAGCGGACCATGGGGCACACGGCGGAGGCCATGGTTGAGTCGGCGATGCGCCACGTGCAGATTCTTGAGGATCTGGGTCACACCGACATCGTGATTTCATTAAAAGCACACGATGTAACGACCACAGTATTCGCATACCGCCTTATGGACCAACGCTTGGCGGCGCGCAACACGCCGTACGCCTTGCACTTGGGGATCACCGAGGCGGGCATGCTGCGCGACGGGACCATCAAGTCGTCGATGGGGATGGGCATTCTGCTTTTTGAAGGCATCGGCGACACGTTGCGAACGTCACTAGCCGCCGATCCGGTGGAAGAAGTGCCGGTTTGCTGGGGGATTCTTAAAGCGCTCGGACTGCGCGAGAAGGGCTTCGAGATCACGGCTTGTCCCTCGTGTGGCCGCGCCGAGATCGACGTCCTAGAACTGGGCCAGCAAGTTGAGGCGATCGCCAAGGAGTACACCGCGCCTGTGAAGGTGGCGGTAATGGGCTGCGTCGTCAACGGCCCGGGTGAATCCAAGATGGCCGACGTTGGCGTAGCGGGCGGAAAGGGCAAAGGCGCGATCTACCGCAAGGGCGCGCTCGTTGGAACATTTCCCGAGGAGCGGCTGCTGGGCGCGCTGCGCATCGAGATCGAGAAGGTTATTGCCGAGCAGTATCCCGAGTTCATCGGCGAATTGCAACTGACGTGACAACGCATCGCGCCGGCTGGCGCGCGCTCGCCGTTACTGCGGTACTGGGGCTCGCCGTGTCGGCGCTGCTCAATGCTTCACGTCCGGTGCAACTGCGAATCGATGGTGAGAATGTCGTTTCCGATGTAGCGCCCGTGACGGAGGGCCATGAGGTTTTTGTTCCGTTGCGAGCCGTGGCCGATGCCCTCGGCGCGGATACTCGCTTTGATCCGAAAAGCGGACAGATCGAAGTGATCCGAGGCGATGAGCAGCTGAACCTACGGATGGGCGCGCGTGGGGCCGCGCTCGACGGCGCAAAGATGACTCTGCAGAAAGCACCCTTTCGCGTTCGCGGCCGGATTATGATCGGCTTGCATGCAATCTCTCGTGCATTCAGCGTGAAGACGCATTACGACGCGCGAACCGCGCGCATCGACGTCGATACTCCGGGCGTCATTGAGGGCTCGCTGCAGGACAGTTCCGAGAACAACACGCCGTAGCATCGGGGACCAGGTGGCGGGCCAAATGCAGCTAAGATGGCCATGTGGCAAAACGCATCGGCGTCCTGTTCGGAATGGAAGATACGTTTCCGTGGGCGCTCATGGAAGCGATTACATCCCGCAGCGAGGGCGAAATCGAGGGCGTTGCGGTCGAGTTATCGGCATTGCGCGACGATGCCGAGATTCCGTACGCCCTTATCTTCGACCGTATCAGCCACGAGGTCGAGTTCTATCGCGTCTTTCTCAAAACCGCGGTGGCGCGCGGAGTGGATGTCGTCAACAACCCATTCTGGGTTTCTAGTGACGATAAATTTTTCGATAATGTAATCGCAGAAGCTGCAGGCGTCGCTGTGCCGAAGACGGTGCTGTTGCCTCAGAAGGATTATCCACCGCGCACGGAAGGCAAGTCATTTCGGAACTTGAAGCCAATTGATTGGGATCAAGTTTTCGAGTATCTGGGCTTTCCCATCTTCATGAAGCCGGCCTACGGCGGGGGTTGGCGCGACGTGCACAAGTGCGTAGACCGGGAGAGTTTTTTCGCCGCGTACGCGCAGACGCGCGATCTGAGCATGATGGCGCAAGAAGCGATCGATTTTAGCTCATACTATCGCTGTTATGTGCTTGGCCGCGCGCGGGTGCGTGTAATGCATTATGACCCGCGCGTTCCGCATGAAGAGCGCTACCGCACCGAGCATCTTGAGCGGGATGTGGAAATGGAGAAGCGCGTTGAGCGGGACGCGGTAACGCTCTGCAATGCTCTTGGCTACGATTTGAATACGGTTGAGTTTGCCGTGCGCGACGCTACCCCATACGCCATCGATTTCATGAATGCAGCGCCGGACGCGGACCTGGCCTCGGTTGGTCGGGCGAACTTCGACTGGGTGATTTCCAACATGGCTGATGTGCTGATCGAACGCGTTCGCAACCCGAAGCCCTTTCAGGCGACGGGCAATTGGCCGGCTATCATGCAGCAGCGCAAGCCGGCACGAACGTAATGGGTTCGGAGAACGCGCGGCCCACGTTCACCCTGGGGATCGAGGAAGAGTTCCAAGTCATCGATCCGCAGACGTTCGAGCTGCGTTCCCACGTAGCCGAACTCTTCGCCGAGGGCCAACTGCGGCTGAAAGATCAGATGAAGCGTGAGCTGCACCAGCCGATCATCGAGATCGGCACGGTGATCTGCGCCGACATCGCCGAAGCGCGCCGCGAGGTTACCAAGCTGCGACGTGAGATCATCCATCTCGTTCACGAGAATGGCTTGCGCATTGCGGCGGCGGGATCACATCCGTTCACGCACTGGTCCACGGTGCCGCTGACCGAGCATCCGCGCTACGAGAAGCTCCTGCAAGACTTGCAGATGGTGGCCCGCGCGAATCTTATTTTCGGCTTGCACGTCCATGTAGCAGTGGAAGACAACGAGGCGCGAATCGCGATCATGAACGCCGCGCGCTACTTTCTACCCCACGTGTTCGCGCTCTCGGTCAACTCGCCGTTCTGGCTAGGCGAGAACACCGGATGGAAGAGCTACCGAACCAAAGTCTTCGAGCGCTTCCCGCGTACCGGCATCCCGGATTACTTCGACTCCTGGCGCGCGTACGATGAGTTCGTACAAACGCTGATCGTGACCGGTTGCATTGACGACGGGAAGAAGATTTGGTGGGACCTGCGCGCGCATCCACACTTTCCCACCCTTGAGTACCGGATTTGCGATGTCCCGATGCGCGTGGACGAAACGATTTGCCTGGCGGCGCTCTTTCAGGCAATCACCTACAAGCTTTGGAAGCTCTATGACACCAACCAGGGCTGGCGGCTGTACCGCCGTTCGCTTATCACCGAAAATAAGCAACGCGCCGCGCGGTGGGGCCTGGACGGAAAGCTGATCGATCTTGGCAAACGCCGGGAAGTTGCAACCGAAGTACTGCTGGATGAGTTGATGGAGTTCGTCGATGACGTGCTGGACGAACTTGGATCGCGCCCCGAAGCCATGTACTATCGGGAAATCATTTCGCACCGGCCCGGTGCGGACCGCCAACTGCGCGTCTTTGCCGAAACCAACAGCTTGCCGGCGGTCGTTGAGTACATCATCAAGGAAACCGAAACAGGAGTGACCTGAGAAATTGTTTGAAATCCTTCGGCCGGAGAGTCTTTCGGATGTTCCTCCGCAAGACGATCGCGCGCTGGATCTCGCGTTGTTGGATATGCATCACGGCTGGCCGAACGTCGGTCACGACGCCATCGTCACCGTGCTGCGCGAATTGGCCGCCGAGCTGTGTGCTGCCGATGAGATTGGCCTGCGTGTAATTGCGTTTGATGTGCGCGATCGTATGCTGGTCCCGCAGCATGACGGCCGGTTTCAGCTCTATGTAGGCACGGGAGGCCCAGGCCACTTGGATCCTCGAGAAAACCGCGGCCGGTGTGATGCGGAGATCGAAGCGGAGGACCCATCGTGGGAAACGCCGCTGTTTTCCTTGTTCGATGCGATTGCCGCCGATCGAAACGCGGCGCTCCTTGGTGTTTGCCACACCTTCGGCTTGCTTTGCCGGTGGGCGGGAATTGCGCGACCGCTCTTGCGCTCGGAAAAACGTGGCAAAAGCACGGGGGTACAACACAATACCCTGAGCGAAGCAGCCGCGGTTCATCCGTGGTTTTCGCGGTTGGCCAACGCCGTTGGCCGGGCGATTCCGGTGGTAGATTCGCGCTACTACGATCTGGTTGCCCTAGCGCCGCCACCGCCGGGTGTCTGCATCATCGCTTCTGAAGATTCCGAGGACGGCGAGGTGTACACGATGGTTGAATTCGCCCGAAATCCCGGCGACGACGTCCCGCGCATCTTCGCTTCGAATCATCATCCGGAGATTCCGGATGCGGAAACACTGCGACGCATCTTGGCCCAGAAGGTTCACTCGGGCGAGGTGACTCCTTCGTGGCACGATGAGCGCGCGGAACTAATCGCCATATTTCAGAATGGAACGCACGACGAAGCTGCGCGTCTGTTGACCGCCCGCTATGCGTTTAACGCGATACTGCGGACGCATTTGGAGCGACTGCTGGCGCTAAAATCCGAAGGTCATGGATCTCCGGTTCCGTCCGCACTTTAACGCCGCATTTACCCCCGCACTGTACGATCGTTACCAAAGGTCGCTCGAAAGGCGCCTCGGTGCTTCGGTCGCCTTTCGCCTAGCCGAAACGCCGGTATTTCTGCCGGCAGCTTTACGCCGCCGCTGTGCGGTAGCCGCGACCGAAATAATCTCGCAGCTGTGCGATCCGGCTCGCATTGCTCGCATGCGAGAGGCCATTCCGGAAAACTATCGGGGAGCGGACAGCGATGGGCTGCCGCAGTTCTTGATTCTGGACTTCGCCGTGGTTCGAGATGCCGACCAGACGCTCAACCCGCGACTGATCGAGTTGCAGGGGTTCCCCTCGCTTCTGGCTTTTGAAACAATGCAGCGCGATGCGTGGGCAGAGACGATGCGGGACATCCCGGGCCTGCAAGAAGATTGGTCCTGCTGGTATTCGGGCTTGGGCCGTGAGGGTTTCTTGGACCTAACGCGCCGGGCGATTGTTGGCGATCACGATCCGAAGCATGTGGTCTTGCTAGACCTTGATCCGCCCACCCAAAAGACGGCCGCGGATTTCTTTGCAACTAACAAGTTCTTCGGTGTGGACGCGGTCGATCCGTCGGAGTTCGTTCAGCGCGGCCGCAGGCTCTATCGCAGGGCTAGCGGAAATGGCGGCTTGATTCCGATCAAACGAATCTATAACCGCGTCATCATGGATGAAGTCGAGCGTAAGCAAATTTCGCTGCCCTTCGATTTGCGCGACGATCTCGAGGTCGAATGGGCACCGCACCCCGACTGGTTTTTTATTTGGTCCAAGTACTCGCTGCCGTTCTTGGACCATCCTGCCGTCCCAAGAACGGTGCTGGTTAGCGATGTCGCTGCGACCCCCGAATCCTTGGGGGAGCGATACGTCCTCAAGCCGCTGTTTTCATTCGCCGGCGGAGGCGTCAACGTCAGACCCAGCGCGAGAGATCTCGCGGCAATTCCGCGAGCAGAACGTTCCGATTGGTGTTTGCAGGAGAAAGTCGAGTATTCGCGCGTCTTGGAGACCACGCAAGGCGAGTCCGCGAAGGTCGAGCTGCGCATGATGTTTTTGCGCCCCGATAATGAGGCGCGGTTTATTGCGGCGGAAAATCTGTGCAGACTTTCGCGCGGCGACATGATCGGGGTCGATTTCAACACTGCAGCCGGGTGGGTAGGCTCGTCGGTCGGCATTTGGCCGGCCGGCGAAGTTATGGACTGACGGTTAGGCCTTCGGGCTCAACGACCGGACCGATCTCATCCGGATTCGATTTACGGAAACCGTAGCAGAAGAAGAAGATCAGACCCACGAGCAGACAGCCGGTGAACCAGATCCAGGTGGTTTTCGAAAGCCCGAAGACTGCCAAGAAGAGCGAGCAAACGATGCCCAAGATCGGAAAGACCGGCACAAAGGGGACGCGGAAACTCCGCTGCATGTCGGGCTTGCGGTGCCGCAGATAGAGCACGCCCGCGCATACCACCGTGAAAGCGATCAGCGTTCCGATGTTCACTAGGTTCAAGAGCTGGTTGAGCGGGACGACCAAAGTCAGCAGCGCGACGACAACACCGGTAAACATGGTCGTGTTCAGCGGCGTCTTGAATCGCGGATGCACTTTGGCAACCACGGGTGGCAGCATCTTGTCGCGCGCCATGACGTAGAAAATTCGCGATTGGCCCAGCAGCGAACTGAGGGCGACGCTGGTCGTTCCGGCCAGAACGCCCATTACGATGATCGCGCTCACGAATGGTAAGTGAAGCGGGGCAAGGGCGTATACCAGCGGATCTTTCAGCGGCACGTGCGACCACGGAACTGCGCCCACCAAAACAATCGCCGTCGCGCAGTAGATCACGGTGCCGATGGCAAGCGCGCCCAACACGCCCAACGGGACGTCTCGCTGGGGGTTCTTGCACTCTTCGGCAGTGGTGGTCGCTGTGTCAAATCCGATGTAGCTGAAGAAGACGTAGGCGGAAATCGCGATGATTCCAAAGGGCTGCAGCGAGGACGTGTAGTCCGCCATTCCACCAAACGGCGAGAGCCTTCCCCACCCCATTGGGTTGAAGTCGTGCAGATTGGCGGCATGGAACAAGAAAATGCCGGCCACGATGAAGACCATCAGCGCTGAAATTTTGAGAACCACGAAAATGTTGTTGGTGGTCGCCGACTCCCGAATTCCAATGGAGAGCAAAGCGCTCAAAGCCAGCACGAAAAGGGCGCCCACCAAGTCAACCTGCGTGTGCGCGAAGTCGTATCCGGCCAGGTTCCACCACGCGCCGTGCATGACCAAATTCGATGTCTGTGCCCACACGGGAAGTGCGATGCCGACGGACTTCAGTACGTCTTGAAAGGCGGCAGAAAACTGCTGCGCTACCGGCGCCGCGCTGATCCCATACTCGAAGATCAACGCGAAGCCGATGATCCACCCGAAGAGCTTCCCGAGCGTCGCGTATGCGTAGGTGTAAGCGCTGCCGGCCACGGGTACCATCGATCCCAATTCGGCGTAGCAGAGCGCTGCAAAGAACGACGTCAATCCCGCCAGCAGATACGAGATGATGACCGCCGGTCCCGCGCCCTTGACGCCGGTGCCGATGGTGGTAAAGATGCCGCCGCCGATCATCGTCCCCAGCCCGATAGCGACGAGGTCTTTCGCCGTCAGCGCCCGGCGCAGGATCTTGCCTTGGCCCAAGGCGCGTAGTTTCTCGACCGAACTGGTGGCGAAGAGCTGCTGCACAAACGACATGCGGCGGGCGTTCGCAGAGGCGCCCCGCGCGCCCTACTCGCTTGCGTTTAGCGCGGTTGCGGAGGTTGGCTCTTCGCGTTCCAGAGATGCTCGGGTTCACCTAGCGCGTTGTTGCTCCACCGCGCCCACACGAAGAGCGCGTCCGAAAGCCGGTTGACGTAGATCAACACATCGGGGGAGATCGTCTCGCTCTCCGAGAGCGTAACCAGTAGCCGTTCGGCGCGGCGACAGACCGTGCGCGCCACGTGAAGCTGCGCTCCGCAAGCGGAGCCGCCGGGATGGATGAAGTTCGCGAGCGGCAGAAGATCGCGTTGTGCTTCGTCGATCGCGCGTTCGAGAGCAGTTGCCTCGGCAGCAGAGATGAGCGGCATCCCTTCCCAGCGGTTCTTCGGCAGCGTGGCCAAATCCGAACCCAAGTTGAAGAGCATATCTTGCGTCCACCCCAACCACGCATCCAGCCGTGATGCGCGCTCGCTTCGCTCGGTACTCGCAAGCAGCGCGTTGCGTGCCATGCCGACTACGCTGGAAAGCTCGTCGATCGTGCCGTAGGCATCGATGCGCAGCGCATTCTTTCTCAGCCGCTGGCCTCCGACCAGCCCGGTGGTGCCGTCGTCGCCGGTGCGCGTGTAAATGCGAGTGAGCTTGGGCATGTGGTCCGTTTCGAGCAATCACCGAGCGACACTTGCGAGGGGCACACCGCCGAAGAGGCAAACGTAGGGCCGCTATGTCCCAAGCCGACTTCAAGAATGAGGACGTACCGCCTAAAGCGGACGACCTCTCTGCGTGGTATACCGCAGTAACCCTGCGAGCCGAATTGGTTTCGTACTCACCTGTCCGGGGCTGCGTCGTGCTGCGCCCCTATGGTTTCGGCTTGTGGGAAAACCTCCAAAAGGAGCTGGACGCGCGCATCAAAGCGACCGGCCACGAAAACGCTTACTTTCCGCTGCTCATCCCGGAGCACTTATTAATGAAGGAAGCGGAACACGTCGAAGGTTTCGCTCCCGAAGTTGCTTGGGTTACCCACGGTGGCCAGGAGAAGCTGACCGAACGCTTGGCGATCCGCCCGACCTCCGAAGTGATCATCGGCGTCATGTACGCGCAGTGGATCCAATCGCACCGTGACCTGCCGGTGCTCATCAATCAATGGGCCAACGTCTTGCGCTGGGAGAAGGCGACGCGCCCATTTCTGCGCACGATGGAATTCTTGTGGCAAGAAGGGCACACGGCGCACGCGACGGCGCAAGAAGCGCACGAAGAAACGATTCGCATGCTCGGCGTGTACGAGGACTTTGCCCGCAATGTCGCGGCGTTGCCCGTCTACTCCGGGTTGAAGAGCGCGAGCGAGCGCTTTCCGGGAGCGCTGGAAACCTACTCGATTGAAGCGCTCATGCCCGATGGCAAGGCGTTGCAAACCGGCACGTCGCACGACCTTGGGCAGAACTTTGCCAAGGCATACGACATCACGTTCACCGACAGCGACCAGCAGATCAAACACGTGCACACGACGTCGTGGGGAATGTCGTGGCGCATGCTCGGCGCGGTTATCATGATGCACGGCGACGATCGCGGCTTGCGCCTCCCACCCCGGCTCGCCCCGTTCGAGGCGGTGTTTGTGCCGATTATCAAAGGGGAGGACCGGGCTGCCGTTCGGCGTTCGCACGAGCTGGCGAGCGAGCTGAAGGCAGCCGGCTTTCGCGTAAGGGTCGACGATCGGGATTATTCCCCCGGCTGGAAATACAGCGAGTGGGAGGTTCGCGGCGTACCCGTTCGCATCGAAGTCGGTCCCAAAGACTTGGAAAAGGATAGCGTGATGCTGGTTCGCCGCGACAAGAGCAAAGGCGAGGACGGGCAGAAGACCCCGGTTCCTATTTCCAGCCTGTCTTCGCGTCTGCGCGAAGAACTTGATGACGTTCAGCGCGCGCTCTTCGATCGCGCGCTGACATTCCTCAGCACACATACAATCGCTACGGAAAATCAGCAGCGTTTCTTTGAACTGTGCAAGACGCGCGCCGGCATGATCGATATCCCGTGGTGCGACCGTACGCAATGCGAGCAGGAGGTCAAAGCTCAAACCGGCGCGACCACGCGCAACGTGCGCGAACTGGGCCGTGCGGGCGCGGTTTGCGTCGCATGCGGAGAGCCCGCACGAGTCCAAGCGTACTTTGCGCAGAGCTATTAGTCTGGCAGTGAGCTTGGCGTTCGCGCTCTCGCAGTGGTGCGCAGCGCAGGGGTCGCCGCCGCCTTTGGCAACGGTCGAAGCGTATGCACGCGCTTCGGGCAATCACCGCGTGATGGCGGTGCGCATCGGCAAGACGCTTTTCAAGAAACCGCGGAGCGCACAAATCCTAAAAGTGTACGTGGATGGTTTCGGCCGGCATGAAATCGCCGGCCTCATGCTTTCCGGCGTTAAGTTTCACCGCCCGCTGAACCGGACAGCATTCGTGGACGAGGTCGTAGGGCTAGTCCAGTCGGCCTTCGGCGCTGCTCCGGTCGAGGAGGTGGATTTGTGGTGCGTCGTTCCGCTGGCGGTCGGGAAGGGAGTCATCGTCAGCGGCGACCTCGCCCAGCCCACCAACCGCACCGTTTTCACGGTCACGACGCGCCGCGGAGAGAGCGTCCGCGCACTGCGCTCGCGCATTCTGAGCGAGCGTGGAGTCTATTGGGACAGCAAGTGGACCAATCAGGCGCTGCTTCCTTCTCAAGGGTGCAATCTCAAACGCGGCAAATGTCAGGGTCGCTATGTACCATAAGACCGTACTGCCTAACGGCGTGCGCATCCTTACCGAGAAAATGCCGTACGTTCGCTCGGCCTCCTTAGGCATTTGGGCCGATGTCGGATCGGCTGCCGAAAGCAGCGAGCAGCGCGGAATCTCGCACTTAGTCGAACACATGCTCTTCAAAGGAACCAAACGCCGCACCGCACGCGCCATTGCCGAAGAGATGGATGGCGTCGGCGGCAATCTGAATGCCTTCACGGACAAAGAGGCAACCTGCTACTACGCCAAGGTGATCGATCATCACGTTCCGCTGGCAGCCGACGTCCTGAGCGACATGTTTTTGCACTCGGCCTTCGATGCGAGCGAGTTGGCCAAAGAACAGAAGGTCGTGCTGGAAGAGATCAAGATGTACGACGACTCGCCGGACGAGTTGATTTCCGACCTTTTCATCCAAACGATGTGGAGCGATTCCAATCTTGGTGCGCCGACCATCGGCTTCTCCGATACCGTCTCAAGAATTAGCCGTGACGATTTACGCAGGCATATGCGAGCGCGTTACGCGCCGAATTCGGTCGTGATCGCCGCGGCCGGAAACATCGAACACGACCAGATCGTCCGCCTTTTTGACAAACATTTGACGGGATTCGAGGGCAGATGCACGTTGCCCGTACCCGAGACGCCGCCCACTACCCCTACCCGCTTATTCCGCCAAAAAGATAGCGAACAGGCCTATGTGGTGCTCGGCACCAAAGGCTTGTCGGTGCGCGACGAACGCCGGTACGTTCTTTCGGTCATGGATACGATCTTAGGCGGTGGTATGTCGAGCCGCCTATTTCAAGAGATTCGTGAAAAACGGGGATTGGTTTACACCGTATACTCGTTTCAAGCCGCCTATCGCGGCGCCGGCCTTTTTGCCGTGTATGCCGGCACCTCACCGTCGAACGTGCAAGAGTACGTGAACGTGGTCCGCGATCAGTTTGATTTCTTGCGGACGCGGCCGGTAAGCCAATCGGAGCTGACCTTGGCGAAAGAGCACATCAAAGGCAATCTCACACTTTCGCTGGAGAGCACGTCGAGCCGTATGATACGTTTGGGCCGAAGCGAGTTTTCATTGGGGCGACAGTTGACCACCGAGGAGATCGAGGCCGAAATCGACGCGGTGACTGCCGAGCAGATTCAGTCGCTGGCCACAGAATTGTTGGCCGACCGGGCCACGGGCCTATGCGTGCTAGGGCCAGTTGCCGAGGATGATTTCGACTGGAAACCTAGCGCTGCGTAATTGACGCACCCGCCGTTTAGCGACGCACCCCATCTTTGGTCGTGGAAGCTCCTGGGCGCGATGGTCATCACGTTCATCGTGCAAGGGGTTACGATTGGCGCCTATGCCGCGCGTTTAGCGGGCGTTCTTACGACCCGAATCGCTACCTCGATCTCACTCTTTAATCTATTCATGACCGGCGGCCGTCTCGCAAATCTTTTTTCCGTATTCATGATTGGCCCGCTCTCGGACAGCGCCGGCCGATCGGTTGCCGCGCTCAGGCACCGCGACGCGGTGCTTACTGCGGCATATCAGCACAATTTCGAGTGGCAGCTGCGCCTGATTATTCTGGCCGGGACGATGGGCATGGTCGCCTTTACGCTGATGATGCCGATGTTCGTGTATCTGTTCCGCCGCGGGATCGCCTCGTTCGAGGCGCGTGGCTCGCTGCCCCACTCGCTCTTTCGCCTGGCTGATACCGCGGTAGTGCGCGATGTTGTTGCGGCGCAAACGTGGCCGGGATGGGGCGTGCTGCAACGGTACGACTGGCGGCAATTACCGTTGCGGATGCTCGTTTTCAATGTCGTCGTAACGGGCATCTACGCGATCGGCGTTCAGGCCGCATACTACGCTAGTGTGCTGGACGTTGATGCGGCGCGCACCGCGGTTAGCATTTCCGGGGTCATCAACGGAATTGGAACCATCGCGTTCACACTCTTCGTGGACCCAACGTCGTCCATTATTACCGATCAAGCCGTCCACGGAAAACGGCCGATCGCTCAGGTGAAATCCATGGTGCTGTATTTGGCAATAACGGCGATTGTGGGGACACTGCTCTCGCAACTGATCCTCTGGCCGGCGGCAAAGATTATCGAACTGGTGGCGTACTTCTTCACACACATTCGTGGATGACCCGAAAAGGATGGTGAGGATCCGCCTTGCGCCCGCTGTTTTCGCCGCGGCGCTGCTGCTTTGCGACTGCGCGGGGCCCGTGGAGAGCTGGATCGTGAATACGCGGATTCGTCAGGGTGACGTGGCCTTTGAGCGAGGCAGTCTCGGTGAGGCCGAGCTGGCATACCGGCTGGCGCTAAAGGTGGACCCCACAAATGCGCGGGCGCGAGCCGGCTACTCCGAAGCCGAAACCGAGATCGCCGCGCAGCAGTATCACGCCGGCAAGCTCGACGATGCGCTCGTTACCATTACCGGCGCGCAGAAGTACGATCCGCAGAGTCTTCGATTGCAGGGCCTTCGCTCAGAAGTAGAGTCAGCCAAAATCAAACGTGAGATTGTCGTTTCCAACTATCCGACGTTTCGCGAGACGGCGGCTGGGATCCAGCGATCCTACCTTCAGCTCAAAACCATGAATGCCCAAATCATTGCAGGTCTCAAGAAGTTCGGCTACACGTTCAACATCAACGAGCTGAACAAAGCCATCCAGAACTCTTACGAGCTGAACTTGGACGTCGCCAAGAATACCAACCGGCTCATTACCTTCCGGCAGCTAGTCCAGTCGGGCGTGCCGCTAACCGAACAGAGTGGAAACGTCTCTTCCGCGCAACCCGCCTCCCTCTTACCGCTGCCTTAGCTCGCGGTCCAAACTTCCAGCTGACTACCCTCGCTTGGGGGCGCGCGATCGCGGTCTGCGTGAGCGAGCTCGGCTTGGCGCTCGGGGCCGGAGACGCATTCGCCGCGGGACCCGGACGGGAGTGGGGCGCCGAGTGAGCTTCCGGCACCATCGGCAATACTTGCACGGATGCCGAGTCTTTGACCGTGCATCCGGCGAGGAGTGCAACAATCAAGACCCGGTACATCATGTACTATTAATGCCGTTTCGGAATGAATTGTGACGCGCGTCCGGCTTTCTCCGCACTGCGAAACCTTCGCCAGCGCGCTCCGGCACCGGGCAGCACTTGTGCAGGATTGGTTTGGTAGACCGGCCACTTGGCGTTTGGATTGATCACCGGAAACCGTTGCATCCAATTATACAGTTCGACGTTTTTCTCAAAACGGTTGCGCTCGATTGCTACAAAGTAGCGCGCTCCTTTGGCGATCGCGCTCTGCTCGTCGAAAGGCGTCCAAAGGTAGGGGTCCTCTTCCCACCCTTTGCGGTTGATGTAGTAAAGCACTGAGGGGTCGTAGTGTCCCATCACGATGAGGGCCCCCGGCGCGAGCGTTGAGTTGAGCGTAACGGCGTTCCGGTATACCGCCGCACCATACGCGTAGTAAGGCTTGACCGCGTTCCTATTCGCAAGCGTCAGAACGACGGCAAGCAGCAGCGCGGCCGCAAGGCAGGCACGCTTCACCGCGACGCCACGCAACAAAGCGTCGAGTGCACGGGTCACGGTCAGAATGAATGCAGCGCCGGCCAGGGCAGCCAGCGGGAGGATCGGGTAAAGATAGTAGTCCACGCGCTCAACGGTGACGACGGTGTAGGCATACAATGCCGAAGCCAGGAGCCACGTCCAGAGGATCGATCGGGACCGCATTGGAGCCGGAAAGAGAATCCCCAAGAGCATGAGGGCCATACAGCCCGCCCCGACCATCGTGCGGCTTAGGAGTGTGAGAACGTCGCGAAAATACTGCCACTTCTGCGCAAATGCTGCCCCATTTGTAAGCGCAGCGCCCAGCGCCGGCAGCACGTGAAGTCTCACGATGCCGCTTGCCCAGTGCCATTCCGCAACCGACGACTCGAAGCGGTCGTAGGCGTAAAGAACCACGACGGGGAGGAGCAAGCAGAGTACGATGCGGCCCAACCGCAGCGTGCGGCCCGACACAATGCGCTCGAAGGCGAGCGTCGCCAAGGGCAGTAAAGCAATCGCCGCTACCGGCTTAGCAAGGAGCGCGAGCACCAGCAGGCTGCTTGCGCGCATCCAACCCCGCCACGAGAGGGTCTCGTCGTCGATGAAGTAGCGCGCGCCGGCATAAAGCGCAGCAACCAGAAAGAACACCATGGCAGTATCGGGGGTAAAAGTGCGCCCGTAGTACACGCTGCCCGGCATCACAGCGAACAAAAAACCGGCCACGAGGCCGGCGAGTGCGTCGGCGAAGAGCCAGCGCGCAAAGAAAGCTAGTAGCGCGACCGTTCCCAGACTGAACGCGATCGAGATCAATCGGCCGAATACTTCATGCACGCCGAAGATTTTGTACAAGGTGGCGGCCAAGAACGGCACGATCTGCAACTCGAGCTCGACGTAGTTGGGCGGCGGCCCGTTATAATCGGTCTGCGGATAGAGCGGGTTGTATTGGAGCGAAGCGAAGTTGCGCGCGATGGCGGCTTCGTCCCCTTGCCGCCAGCCGGGGTGATCGATGATGGGATTGTGGAGCCCTTTCAGGCGCAACAGAAGACCCAGCAGCAGAATCGCCACGAGCGCGAGCGTCCAGAGCGACACGTCGCGTCCGACGATCGTTATCGTACGTCTTTGAACGTCCAATATTTGTTCACGAAGAAGTTGATAACCATACCGCCGAGCGTGGCGACGAACCACAGTTTGTGTCCGTGTCCCAGGCTTGGACCCAAGAGGTACGAAATAATCAAACCCGCGACGAGCGCCAATACCGAAACGGCGAGGAACTGAGCGCCTTCTTTACCGGCGTGCCCGCTCGAACGAAACGTCCAGACCCGATTGAGAAAATAATTGGAGAGGCCGCCGGCAAGAAACGCGAACGAATAGATAATGAAATACTGCAGGGTCTCGGCATGATGCGGAACGATTCGCTGCAAGAGCGTGAAGATGATCAGGTTTACGACGAATCCTGAGGCGCCGACGATGCCGAACTTGACGAATTGCCGCACGCCTCGCCGTTGGGTAATCTGGCCGATCAAGTTTAGGCCACCCAGTACCAATTTGCGAAGAGCACGGTAAAGAGGCCGAGAAGCGGCAGCGAGAGCGCAACGATCAAGTTGTTCACCGACGGCTTTTGTCCCCATAGCGCTAGAATAGCGAACATCGGAAAGAGCACCAGGGCGAAGCGTTGCATGCTCATCAGACTGGAGGTGCAGAGCGGAACCAGAATCGAGAGCGCCATGTACGCAGCAGCCGAAGGGCGCAGCCGCCGGTATCCGGCGACGAGCACCCCGATCATCAATCCGGTGAAGACCAGCTCTAGCAATTTATTGACCGCCGTTTGCGGCAAGTGCGTGGTCGCGACGATTTTCAACGAATTCCAGATGCCCACCCATGGAAGCGCGAGATGGCGATTCCAATGGCTTTGAACGTGTGAGAATGCCAAGGGGTCGCCGACCAGTACCCAGAGCCACGCCATGTAGCAGAGAATGCCGAGCGGGATGAGGCAAATCGAAATTGCCGGCCTCAAGATGCCGACGGCGCTCGAGCGATTGCTCTGGTAGCATTCCATCGCGAACGGCACGATGAGGAGCACGCCTTCGACTCGCGTGAGGGCGGCAAGAAAACCGATGATCCCCGCCGCCAGCCACTTGTGTTCGCGGATGTAGTAAAACGACGCGACGGTCAGGGCAAAGAAGAGCGATTCGGTATATACCGCGGAGAAGAATACCGCCGTTGGAAAAATCGAGATGTAGAAGATCGCCCGCCGGGCAACCCCGCGGTCGAACTCATGCTCGGCCCACTTGTACAAGTATAAGAGTCCAAAGAAGAACGCAACGTTTGAAAGGATCAGGCCGGCGATCAGATGACTGCCGGTCAGGCGGCCGAGCATCGTGATCAAGAGGGGGAAGAGCGGAAAAAAAGCGACGTCCGTGCCGTGATATCCGATCGTGGCGATATCCAGGTAATGCACGGCATCCCAACGTCCCCACACCGCCAGCAGAAGGTGACGCGATTCCGCGATGTGAGTTCCGGCGCGCTGCCCGATGATGATGGCAGCCAGTTCGGCAATAACCACGATAGCAAAGCGCGTGGTCGCAAAGTCGACCAGCACGTCGCGTACCGTTTGGTTGAAGCGGGCGGCAAAGAAGAGTTTTGCCAAACAGAAGAACGCAGCGCTGACCACGAGCATGCGACCGCTGTGCGTGATTGAGAGCGGCAGCGCAAACGAAAGCCACAGCAGTAACAGGCTGACCCAGGAGAGTGCGTCGTAGCGCAGCGAGCGCTCGAATTTGATGCCGGTGCGCCGCGCGAAGTAATTGGCATACCAGCGCCACAGCGACAGTGAAACCAGCGCGCCAATCAGGACTCCCAAAGGAAGAGCGATCGCCGAGAGTCCTTCACGGTGAAGCGGCACGACTGCCAGATACCAGGTGAAGAATCCGCCGGTCGCTCCCGCGAGGACGACGGCCGTAAACGAGATCCATCCAGCGGCCCCAATGAACTCGCCGGCGAGAGATCCATAGCCAATGGGACGGCTGCGTTCGACGTGGGCGGACACGAGGGAGATGGGTTAAGAGGATTGCGCCGCGTTCCCTTTGTAGCTGGAGATATGACGAGCACGCTTACGCGAACGGTCACGAGTCCGGTAAATACTCTCGATTTCGTAAAAGTTACCGAAAGCGCGGCGCTCGCTGCATCACGCTGGATGGGACGCGGTGAGCGTGATGCGGCCGATGGTGCAGCCGTCGAAAAGATGCGCGAGGCGTTGGCTGAAATGGATATTTCGGGGCGCATCGTCATCGGTGAAGGCGAGCGCGACGAAGCCCCAATGCTTTTCATCGGCGAAGAGGTCGGGCGCGGGGGTTTCGAGGTCGACATTGCCGTCGATCCGGTCGAAGGCACTAATCTGGTTGCCAACGGATTGCCCAACTCGATCGCCGTCATGGCCATTTCGGAGCGCGGCGGGTTGCTGCACGCGCCCGATTCTTATATGAAGAAGCTCGCAGTGGGCCCGAAGGCGGCCGCCTTCGTTCATATCGATGCGCCGGTGCTGGAGAACTTGGAAGCCGTGGCCAATGCGCTCGAGCGCCCGGTCACCGATGTCACGGTCGTCATCCTCGACCGCCCGCGCCATGCGGATCTCATCGCGCAGTGCCGCCACGCGGGTGCGCGCATTAAGCTCATTTCAGACGGTGACGTGGATGCAGCCATCGCCACGGCCGTTCCCAATACAGGCATTCACGTGGCCATGGGAACCGGCGGGGCACCCGAAGGTGTGCTGGCGGCAGCCGCTCTCAAGTGCCTCGGTGGTAACTTCATGGGCCGGCTGGAGCCGCGTAACGACGACGAGGCGACGCGCGCCAAGAGCATGGGTTTCGGCGACTTGAATCGCGTCCTGACCATCAACGACTTGATCAAAGGCGAACACGTCGTCTTCTGCGCAACCGGCATTACGGATGGAGACCTGACGCGCGGCGTCCGCTTTTTCGGCAACAACGCGCGAACGCATTCGATCGTCATGCACAGCGATGGGACCGTTCGCTTTATCGAAAGCGTGCACCGGTTAGGAGCCAAGCCCTTCAAACCATCTTCGTCGGCGTAAGATCACGGTGCCGCCATCCTACGACCTCGTGATCGTCGGTGCGGGTTCGGGCGGTTTTGCAGCCGCGCGGACAGCCCGCGACCTAGGAGCGAGCGTCGCAATGGTCGACCGCGGTCCGCTCGGCGGTCTGTGCATTCTCCGGGGCTGCATGCCGTCCAAAACGTTGATCGCCTCGGGCGATTTAGCGCAAGCGATTCGCGAAGCCGGCGAGCTGGGCGTGCTGGTAGACAATCTGTCTATTGATTTTCTGCACATCATGCGGCGAAAGCGCGAATTGATCTCTGGTTTCGCGGATTATCGTATCGAAGGTATCCGGCAATTCCCCATCTATGAGGGAGCGGCGCGTTTCCTAGACGAGCACACGCTGCAGGTCGGTGAGCAAACGAAACTTACCGCGCGCCGTTTCGTTCTGGCGACAGGCAGTGTCGTTGCGCCCGCCGTCGTGCCGGGTCTAATCGAGACCGGCTACATCGATAGCGACGGAGCGCTGGAGTTGGCGGCGCTTCCCGAGTCGCTGGTCGTGCTGGGCGGCGGGTATATCGGCACCGAGCTGGGTCAATTCTTCTCGCGCATGGGCGTGAAGGTAACAATGGTCGTGCGCAGCTCGCATTTGCTCTCCGGACAAGATCACGACATCGGCCACGCCTTGACCGAGTATTTGCGCGCCGAGGGAATTGAGGTTCTAACAGAGACGACGATTCTGCGCACCGGCAAGAGCGCCAGGTGCAAGCACGTCTACGTGGCGCGGGGCGGCGCCGAAGAGCAACTCGAAACGCAAGAGATCCTTTTCTGCCTAGGCCGCGTTCCCGACACGACCGGTCTCGATCTCGAGCGCGCCGGGGTGCGCACCCATCCCGTAACCGGGATCGAGGTTGACCAGACCATGCGCACGAGCAATCCGCACATTTTCGCCATCGGCGATTGCACGGGCCACTTCATGCTGGTTCATGTGGCCATCTATGAGGGTGAGATTGCAGCGCGCAACGCGGTCTGTAATGCGGCCGAACCGGCCGACTATCATCTGCAGAAGACCCACACGGTTTTTAGCGATCCTCAAGTCGCCGTTGCCGGGGACACGGAGCGTGCCTTGCAAGAAACCGGTGTTTCGTATGTGAAGGGCGTCTACGATTTCGCCGAGCACGGAAAGGCCATGTGCCTGAACAAAACCAAAGGGTTTGTGAAGATTCTGGCCGCCCCCGATACCGGACGAATTCTGGGCGCCGCCGTTCTGGGTGCCGATGGCTCGGACCTCATTCATGAAATGATCGTAGCCATGCATTATAAAGCCACCGTGTTCGATTTCTTGAAGGTTCCGCATCTGCATCCGACCATGGCGGAGATTTGGACCTATCCGGCTGAAGAGATTGCGCAGAAGCTCAACGCCGTTGTCGTAGAGGAGAGAAGAGCCGAATTTGGAGCCGCCGGCTAGCGTCGAGGTAGGCGTCGAAACCCTCGACGTCGCGATCGTACAAATGAAGCCCCGTAAAGGTGCCTATCGCGAAAACGTGCGAGCGCTCCGCCGGGTATTCTCGCAGTTGGCGCATTCGCCGGCGCCGCAGCTTATCGTTTTGCCCGAAGCCGCGCTCACTGGATACTTCCTGGAAGGCGCCGTGTACGATTTAGCACTGTCAACCGAGCGAATTGCCGCGGACATAGCCGCCGAGTGGCAGGCCGAGGCGGGTAATGATCCGGTCGATCTGGCGATCGGCTTCTATGAAAACTTCGAGGGAACGTTCTACAACAGCGCGCTGTATATGAGTATTTCGAATGGTGCGCCCAGTATCGTCCACACGCACCGCAAGATGTTCCTGCCGACATACGGTGTGTTCGATGAAGAACGCTTCCTCTCGCGTGGGCGCAGACTGTCGGTGTTTGAGACCCGATGGGGAAGGATGGCGATGTTGATCTGCGAGGATGCGTGGCATGCGATCATGCCGACGATAGCAGCCATCAAAGGCGCGCGCGTTTTTATCGTGCCTAGCGCCGCGCCGGGGCGGGGGGTTGAAGGTGAAGAAGAGCTTGAGAGCATTACCCGTTGGCGTGCACTCCTTACCGGCGCAGCGCTCGAGCATGGAGTCTACGTCTTGTATGCGGGGCTCGCCGGCTTCGAAGGCGGCAAAGGCATGACGGGAAATTCAGCGATCATCGATCCGTTCGGGCGCATTGTCGTGCAGGCGCCGCCCCTCGGCGAGTGTGTCCTTCGCGCAAAGGTGGATTTGCGGGAAATCGATTTGGCACGCGCTTGTTTGCCGCTGCTCGGCGATTTGGGAGCGGTGTTACCCGATCTGCTGCTGGATGACGAACTGCCACTTCCGCGCGCCGGAGCCGACCCTGCAAGTTATTGAGCCGCCGAAGGGTGCCGAGCTTCTTGCGCCCTCGGTGAACGCGCGCGTCGCAGCACAGTGGCTCGAGGCATTCTTGCATGACGAACTCGTAGTTCGCCGGAACGTTCCTCGTGCGGTACTTGGCCTCTCCGGCGGGGTCGACTCGGCGGTGACGGCCTACTTGTGTGCGCGCGCGCTCGGGGCCGAGAACGTCTACGCTATTCGCATGCCCTATCGCCTTTCAAGTGCGGCGAGTCTAAGCGATGCGCAGCTGGTGGTCGATGCGATCGGCGTTCAAGAGCGCACGATCGATATCAGCGCTGCCGTCGATGGCTATCTCCAGAGCGAGACTGGCGCCGATGCGCGCCGGCGTGGCAACGTCATGGCGCGCATGCGGATGTTGATTCTGTTCGACCAGTCTGCGAAGCTGAACGCGCTTCCCATCGGGACGGGAAACAAGACCGAGCGGCTGCTGGGATACTTTACGTGGCACGCCGATGATTCGCCGCCGCTAAACCCGCTGGGCGATCTCTTCAAGAGCCAGGTGTGGGACTTGGCGCGCTACCTGGGGGTGCCTCGGGCGCTTGTCGACAAGGCGCCCAGCGCAGATTTGGAAGCGGATCAAACCGACGAGGGCGACCTTGGAATAACGTATGCGCGCGCGGATGCGATGCTCTCGCAGATCCTGCTGGGGTACAACGATGCGCAGTTGCGCGAGCGCGGCTTCTCATGCGAAGAGATCGCGCTGGTACGCGGGCGCGTTGATGCGACCCATTGGAAGCGTCATCTTCCTACGACGGCCATGCTTTCCAACACCGCCATCAACGAGTTTTACCTGCGCCCGGTCGACTTCTAGGGGCCGTGCCCTCGGCTGAGATCGTGGCAGTCGGTACCGAGTTACTACTCGGACAACTCGTCGACACCAACACTGCGTTCATCGCACAGGCGCTGGCAGGAATCGGGATGGACGTGCACGGGACTCATACCGTGGGCGACAACCGCGAACGCATCGCTGAGCTTGTAGGCGGGGCGTTGGAGCGCGCCGACGGGGTGATTACCTCCGGCGGTTTGGGGCCCACAGTCGACGACGTAACCAAAGAGGCGGTGTGCGATGCGCTGGGCGCCGGCACGAGAGTCGATGGGGAAGCGATTGAGGCGATGGAAGCGCTCTTTGCCTCGGCAGGGCGCGAACTTCGCGAAAATAATCGAAAGCAGGCGATTCTTCCGCACGGCGCTACGGTGCTGAAGAATGCCCACGGCACGGCGCCCGGTTTCGTTGCGTGGCGGGCGGATGGAAAATTCGTTGCTTGTGTTCCGGGCGTTCCTTTCGAGATGAAAGCCATGGTGGCGGGCCAGCTACTGCCGCTCTTGGAGCGGCATTTTCATTTGCGGGAGACCATAGTTACCCACACGCTGCACACGTTCGGCATTGCGGAATCGGAAATCGATCACCGCATTGCCGACCTTTTTGAGCAGAGCGACAACCCAAAAATCGCCGTGTTGGCTCACCGGTTTACCTGCGATGTGAAACTGAATGGCAAAGCACAAAACCGGGAAGAAGCGCAAGCCCTCATCGCGCCGATGGCAGACGAGATACGTGCGCGGCTCGGTGCGGTGATTTATGGAAGCGATTCCGAAACGCTCGCGTTTGTCGTCCTGCAACTCATGCGCGAGCGTGGCGAACGCTTGGGAGTTGCCGAGTCGTGCACCGGCGGCTTGGTGAGCGCAGAGCTCACCGCGGTAGCGGGCGCTTCAGACGTTTTTGTCGGCGGAGTGGTCGCATACGACAACGACACGAAGACGCGCGTCCTGGGTGTGCCGCCGAAACGCATTGCGGAGTTTGGCGCCGTCAGTGGCGAGGTCGCCTCCGACATGGCGCAGGGCGCTCGAACGAACCTGGGCTCGGATTGGGCCGTATCCGTAACGGGCGTTGCAGGCCCCAGCGGCGGCACATCGGAGAAACCCGTAGGCTTGGTATACGCCGCAATTGTCGGGCCTTACGGTGTTACCGCGCACCGATTACAACTTTCGGGAGAGCGCGCACAAGTGCAACAGCGAGCGACCATTCACGCGCTTGGATTGCTGTGGCGGCGCTTGCGGGCGGAACCAAAAGGAGCGCGCGAAACGTAGCCTAGAGGATGAAGATAGGCTTGGGTGCCGCGATCGCGTTGCTGGTGCTGAACGCATGCGCGGGTGGCGGAGGCGGAAACAGCGCAGGCGGTGGCATTGGACTTCCGCCCGCGCCGACTCCCATACCGATTACGGGTGCCTCATGCATAACAACCGCGCCCGCCTTCCGGACCGTTAGCAGCGCAAACGCGGGACCGACCGCAAGTGTCCAGATGGTGCACGACCGGGGCGCCCGCTACGTGCCGGGAGAGGTCGCCGTTCTGATCGGTTCAAGACTTGCAGCGAGCGGAGCAACTGCGGCTCGAGACGCTGCGGCCGCAGGTGCCACCATCCTGCGTTCATTCGATTTCGATTCGCTCGACCGCAGTGCTCACATTCTGCGCGTGTCTCCCGGAAAAGAAGACAGGGCCATCGCGCGACTGAGGCCACAGCCGGGAGTCGTAGGCGTCGAGCGCGTGCCCTTTCGGCACACGATGCTCTCGAACGCGTTGCCCGTGACCGATCCGTATTACGCGACGCCGGAACGCCAGAGCAGTTCGGGTGAATGGGATATGCACTGCATCGGGGTGGCAAATGCGTGGGGCTACTCATTGGGTGGGCCGGTAAGCAATCCTAATGCGGTCTCGAATGCCGCGATCACGATCGCGGTGATCGATACGGGAGTCGACGTTACGCATCCAGATTTGGCCGGAAAGATTGTGAAGACTACCAGCTTTATCAATGGTGTTCGGGGAACCGATGTTACAGATACTGACGGACACGGCACCGATGTTGCTGGCATCGCCGCCTCGGCCACCAACAACGAGTTCGGATTCGTTGGAGTAGGTGACCGCTCGTCCATTATGGCTTACAAGATATTTCCAGCCGGCGGCGATGCCGACGTCAACGATGAGATCGCCGCCGTCAACGACGCAACCGCCAGCGGCGCGACCGTCATCAACTTGAGTTTAGGATCCTCGACGTCGTTTGCTCCGGAGCAGGCCGCTATTACGAACGCCATCAACCATGGGGTGGTCGTGGTCGCTGCCGCGGGAAATGGAAACGCCCAGGGTGTGGGGTTGCCGCAATTGGATTTCCCGGCGGGATATCCGGGCGTGCTTGCCGTGGGCGCCTCCGCGCTCAACGATACAAATCCGAATGCGGTTCGCGAGTACGTGGCCTCGTACTCGAACTTTTCGACGGGAAACTGGGGGCTGGTCGCGCCGGGCGGTGATCCTTGTTCCGGACAGCCCTCGGGGAGTTGCTCGGACCCGGATGACTTTCATTGGATCATACACATCACCTCGAGTTTAGCAGCAGTAAAGTCATGCACGCAGGGATTGGATCCCGCGCCCGGCGACTGCCGCGTCAAAATTGCCGGAACCTCTCAGGCGACGCCGCATGTCGCGGGCGCCGCGGCGTTGCTGCGCGCTGTTGGCGTGCCGGCAAGCCAAGTCTTTACCGAGCTGTGCGGCGGTTCGGACAACATTGCCGACAGCCATCAGGGCTGCGGCCGTTTGAACGTCTACCGCGCGATGGCGCATGCGCTACACGATCCGGCGTCGCCCTAATTGGAGTTGCTCGCCGAACGTTAAGCTCCGAAGCCGATCGAATCTAAGACGCGCTGCGTCTGCAGGGCTTCCTCAAATGTCGGCACCGCGCTGGTGCCGGTTCGAATCTGCTCGCTGAAAGCATCGAGCAGTTCCATTACCAGCGGGACGTGATCGTTTATCGGTTCGAACTTCGCATACTTGAGGGGCGCGCAGTCCAGCTCCGCGGTGTCCTGCTCGTCGATACTGAAGAGCGTGTTTCGAGTCATGCTCGTGCCACTCGAAACGGCCGTCCGGTTCTCCGCATGCACGGCGAGCGTAAAGGCGTCGACGGCCGAAGTCCCATCGACGGTGAGCCGTGCGACCAACCCCTCTCCGTAATCGAGTAGTGCAAATGCGCCATCGTCAACGTCGCTCGTAAAGCTGCGTTCTTCATCGCTTCGCCGGGCGTTGGCCGTGCGCAGGACACCGACGCTATGCACGGGCGGCCGCCCGGCCAGCCAGGTTGACGTGTCGATCAAGTGCGAGAGCAGCGCCCCGGCAATCCCCCCACCCTTGTCCTTTTGAAACCACCAATTGCCGCGCCGCTTGACCGGCGCGCGCAGGAACATGCCCAGCTGCGTGATCTCCATGTCGCGCAGCGGCGCCAGATGTCCGTTTTGGACCAATTCTTTGAGCGCTTGACGCTGCGGAACGTAGCGGAACTCGTGCATGACCCCGCAAGCCGTCCCCACGGTCTTGGCGGTCTGAACCATGTCTTGCGCTTGCGCGACATTCAGCGCAAAGGGTTTCTCACAGATGACGTGTTTGTGCGCGCTTAGCGCAGCCAGGACGTCATCATGATGTGAGAAAGGCGGTGTGGCAATTGAGACGACGTCGAGGTCAATGCCGGCAAGCATCGCATTCACGTCTTTGAAAGCGGTGATGTCGCGCTCGTTTGCAATCCGCTGCGCACTGTGGGGCGACGCGATGGCAACGACCTCGAAGTTGGGGTGGCCTGCGTACGCCGGCAGGTGGACCCGTTCGCCGAAGCCGGCGCCAACGATGCCGACGCGATACGTCATGGGCTCACCGGAGTCGCGAGTAACTCTTCGATGATCTCAATCCCATGATTCAATTGGTCTTGCGAAATCACCAGTGGTGGAGTCAAAGAGAGCACCTCACCCTCCTCGCCGGATTGCAGCAGTATCAGGCCTTTCCGCAGCGCACGCCGTACAATGCGCTCGCATGTCCGAGCGTCTCTGAACTCGATTCCCCACATGAGCCCACGTCCGCGGACATCGGCAACGTTCGGGTCGCGGCGCAACGCCTTGAGACGTTCGCCGAGCTCGCGTCCTAATTCGTGCGCGCGGCTTACCAATTCTAACCGGTGGATCTCCTCGATATTCGCCAGAGCCGCCGCGCAGCCCATTGGATTGCCTAAGTACGTCGAGGTGTGCAGCGCTTCGCCCTGCGAGGGCTGCCATGCGTCCATTACCGCGGCCTTGGCAGTCATTGCCGAAATGGGAAAACCGTTGGCCATGGCCTTTCCAATGCACATGACATCCGGAACGACGTGCTCGTGCTCCGCGGCGAAGAGTTTGCCGGTGCGGCCGAAGCCCGTATAGATCTCGTCGAAAATCAAGACGATGCCCAGGCCCGTGCAAAGGGCTCGGAGCGCGGATAGGAATCCCTCCGGCGGTACGATAATGCCTGCGCGCGCCTGAATCGGCTCGACGATGAGTGCGGCGATGTCGTCACGCATTTCGAGTCGCTCGCGAATCGTGCGTGCACCATTGTGTTCGAAGTCGCAACTACCATGCGGATAATCGAGAAAGAGCGTACGCTTCGCGAGCATCGAGTCAAACGGTGCACGGAATTTTGGAATGCCGCAAACCTCAAGCGCGCCGAAGGAGAGGCCATGGTAGGCGCCATGAAAAGATGCAAACGCCGACTTACCGGTTGCCAGCATTGCTGTCTTGAGCGCGGTCTCGACGGCTTCGGCACCCGTGCTGCAAAGGTACGTCTTGCACAGATCTCCTGGTGTTATTTCGGCCAATCTTTGCAGCAACTGCGCGCGGCCTTGCGTGGGGTGCACATCGCCCATTGCGTGCATGAGGTTTCCGGCTTGCCGCGCGATGGCACCCGCGACGCGCGGATTCCCATGGCCGCTATTCGCGACGCCAAAGGCCGACGTCAAGTCTAAATAGCGGTTACCGTCAACGTCGTCAACGTGCACGCCATGCGCCGATTGCCAGAAGACCGGGAAATCGGCTCCCAAATAGGTTACACCGCGCGATTCGTACGCGCGAAGAACGGACGAGAGTTGGGCCGTCCGCTCACCGGGCACGGGGCCGCGGATGTTTTCGAATTCCTCGCCGTTCAAATTTCCCTGTCGATCCAACGGATGAAATCTCCGATGCGGGGCCGGCCGCCATGATGCGCGCCGGCGGGCGGGCGTTGGAGTTCGCCGAATCGCGTGAGACGCACTCCGCCAGCATCGCTGCCCGCTTCCAAGACATCTGTACGCCGCTGCGAACATGCAAGGGCTTCAAGGCGCAGATGATGTTGCCGGAGGTATGACGCTGCCTGTTGCGGATTGCACACCGGAATGACCGCCAGGCAGCGGGGAGCCAGCGGCGGCGGCTCGCCGGTCGGCGGGTCCCATTCGAGAACGTAGGAACACGCGGCATCGGAGTACACGGCGCCGTGCCCTGTGGAAGCGCGGAACTCGGCGGTCTTCCGCACGCTCGCGACCCGCGCAGATTCGGAGCGGTCGCGCTGCCCGATTGGGAACTCGGCGTTTGCGAGTTCAATGTGTCGCGCGAGCATCGGTACAAAAGAGGGCGGTAAACCGGCAGAAACTTCAAGGAAGAGAACGTGCAGCGAAAGGCAACCTTCCGTTTCAAACAAGACCAGATCGCGGGCCGCTCCGGCTGCAATCGCTTCCAAGGTTTCGGCCTGCGCGAGCGATTCAGCGGTCACGTAACCCGCGCTGGCGCGGCTGCCGAATCCAACGAACTGTGTATCCGCGGGAAGAGTGCCTCGAATCGCCTGCAGAGCGCGATTAGTGCCGAACGCCACAACCACGTCGAAGCCGGTCAGCCGCGAAGCGTTCCGAGCGCCGTCCCAGCTCTGCGCTCGGGCGCTATGTGCAAAGGCTTCATCCTCCTCAGCCAACGTTCCAAAGAATGCGCCAACCAATGCGTCTTGACGATCCTTGACCGTCACATCGCACTTGGCGCAGAGCGCATAGAGTGCGGGGAGCAAACCGACGCCAATCGTCGTTCGGCTTGAGATAATGCAGACGCGGCCGATAGGGCTCGCGTGTCCATCCGGTTTGCCCGGACGTGCGATGAAATCGTCGAGCGCACTTAAACTTCCAATCTCGGACGCGATTGAATTCTCGAGCGTTTCCGCAATGAGTGGAAGAAAGAGCTGGTCGAAGGCATACTCGACCACCGGCAGCGAGTATCCGGTACGCTCGGCGACCGCTTGCGTCGCTCGAACGCGTGGGGTGAAGTCCGCGTTCGCCCAGCGGTGCGCGGCGTCCGAGATGCAATCCACGATCCGTTTGGCCCTGATTTGCCGCAAATCTTTGCGCCGCGAGCGCACGATTAAATTGGGAGCAAGTCTTCGGCATCGAGCGAGCATCCGCGTAGCGATGCATCCGCATCCCTGCCAAGCAGAACGAAGCTTTCCCCACTTGCATATGCGAGATCCTCGGTGGCGACCGCCATCACCGACCCACGGTTCGCAAGGTCGAAATGCACCAACGTACCGACGATGTTTTCGGGCAACGCATTTCCAGCGGCATCCACAACCATGGAGCGCAGCCACGGCGGACCCGCTTTGGTTCGTTGTGCCGCCGCGCGCGATGCAGGTTCGTCGTAGTACTGGCTGGTCAGTTCGGTCATTCCGTACTCGGCCACGATGCTCTCACGAGGGACCCCGAACGTCCTTGCCAGTTCTTCGTAGAAGTTCTCGCGGGAAAGCACCCGCGTTCTTCCTTTCAAGCCGCCGGTTTCCATGATGCGGGATCCGGCTGGAAGAACAAAGCGCATTTTGCGCGCGCCGAGGACGTCCAAAATGTGCACGAGGCCAAAGGCCGTGCCTGAGATGCAGACCGCGACACCTTGCGCCATCGCGCCGCCGAGATCGCGGAGGAATTCCGTGGCTCGAACGTCCTCCGCGCGCACGTACCAGCCGGTGTTTCCGTCGCCGTATCGGGCGCTTACCTTCGCCATCATATAACCAAGCGAAGAGCCCGGCCGCTCCAGCGGATTCGGTACCAAGTTGAAGTACCGCAAGACTGCACCGTCAGCCAGCATAGCACGGTTGAAGCCGGCCAGCAGCGCTTCATCGTAAAGGGCATTCGTTTCCATATAATGGGTGCCGGACCGCCCACGCGTGGTCCCGCTGGTTTCAAAGACCAGCGCTGCCCGAGCGGAATCGAATGTTGTAAGTATCGCGTCTTTGAAAGCCGAGGCCGGAACCGGCGGAATACTCTGCCAGTTCGAAGGCAAAGTTCGATTCGTCTCGGATAGCGTGGCGCAATACTGCCGGTACGGCTCGTTGTAGCGAAGCTGGTAACGGAAGACCCGCAGTGCGAGTTCATTGAACTCGTCCTCGTGTAACGCGTGCCCGCCGTCGCGCCAGGAACGCATGGTGCGCAGGAGCTCACCGTCCAGAGCGGTCGTCTCTTCAGGATACCCGCTCATCTCGAAGTGCGCCGCGAGGTGATCAAGCCGCTGTTGAGCCCAGCCGCCGCCAGGCCTCCATTCAAGCGAGCGGATTCAACCTTTAGACAACGATCGACGACCACGTCCATGCCGGCATCGTCGGCGCGTTGGATCGCTTGCTCGTTGATCACACCATACTGGAACCAAACTGCTTTTGCGTGCACCGCAATGGCTTGCTCGACAATACCAACTACTTCGCTGGGCTTGCGAAAAATGTCCACGATGTCCGGCGCGCCATGCTCCCGCGCGAACGCGGCGAGCGACGAAAACGCCGGAATCCCATCGATCTCACCGACTCCCGGGTTGATCGGATACACCGCAAAGCGTCCCTGCGTGCGCAAGTAACTGAAGACCACGTAGCTGGGGCGTAGCGGTTTATCCGAAGCGCCGACCACGGTAACGGTTCTTGACCGGTCGAGCAATGCCGCGCGCTGTGATGGCGTTCGCACGATCATGTGATTGATCCGGTTGACGACTGGCCGGAGCTGGCGCGAAGTGCGCACTCCAGATCCCAAATGAGATCTTCGGTATCTTCAAGCCCAACCGATAAACGTACCATCTCGGGAGCCACTCCGGCTCCCTGCAGTTCTACGTCGCTGAGCTGGCTGTGCGTCGTCGAGGCGGGGTGAATTACCAGGCTCTTGGCATCCCCGACATTAGCCAGGTGGCTCCAAAGCTGGAGCGCATTAATAAAGCGGCGTCCGGCCTCCCGACCGCCGGCGATGCCGAAGGCGAAGATCGCCCCCGCACCGCCGCGCAGATACTTCTGCGCACGTTCGTAGTGTGGGTGCTCCGGGAGGCCGGGATAACTAACCCATTGCACTTCCGGACGCGATTGCAGCCAGCGTGCCACAGCTAGCGCATTCATGCTATGGCGTTCCATGCGCACCGGCAGCGTTTCGAGTCCTTGAATGAGGAGCCAAGCATCCATTGGCGCAAGCGACGCGCCTACGTCGCGCAGCACTTCCGCCCGCGCTCTGATGAGGAATGCATATTCGCCGAAGGTTTCGGTGAAGCGCAACTGATGGTAGCCGGGACTGGGGTCGGAGAGCAGGGGGAACCGCCCGCTATCCCACGCGAACTTTCCAGATTCGATCAACACGCCGCCGATGACGGTACCGTGGCCGCAGATGAACTTCGTGGCCGAATGTACCACGAGATCCGCACCGTATTCGATCGGCCGGCAGAGATAGGGCGACGCGAACGTGTTGTCGATACACAGCGGAACGTCGCGCTCGTGCGCGACGGCAGACAGGCGCTCGATATCGCCGATGGTTCCCGATGGGTTACCGATCGTTTCTGCAAAGAGCAGCTTGGTATTCGGTAAGATCGCGTCGCCGATTGCATCGAAGTCATCGCCAGGAACAAAAGTGGTCTCGATTCCCATACGCCTGAGCGTTACGCCGAATTGTGTGATGGTGCCGCCGTAAATATTTGCCGCGCACACGAGATGGTCGCCGTTCTGCGCCACGCAGAGGACGGCGCAGAGCTGCGCGGCCAAACCGCTTGAGAACGCGACCGCGCCGAGCCCACGCTCCAGACTGGCCATCCGCTCCTCGAATGCAGAAACCGTGGGGTTGCTGATGCGGCCGTAGATGTGGCCATAGCTTCGCAGCGCGAAGAGTTCGGCCGCCTCCTCGCTCGATCCGAAGACGAAGGCCGCCGACTGATAGATGGGCATGGCGCGCGCGCCGGTGGCCGCGTCGGGAGGCGTACCCGCATGAATGGCACGCGTGCGAAATCCGAACTCTCGATCGTTCATGGGTTGCTGCCGTGTTCTGGGATGCGGGGAGGCGCCCTTGCGCCGCGAAGTAGTCAAGACACCAATTCTAGGAAAGGACCCTCGCCATGGGCATGACGCTCACGGAAAAAATTCTTGCGCGGCACGCCGGCCTGACCGCCGTCGAGCCCGGGCAGATCATCAACGCCAAGGTCGACTTGGTTCTGGCCAATGAACTCTCGGCGGCCGTAGCTATTGCCGCTTTTCGCAACATGAAGGGCGCATCGCGTGTGTTCGACCATAGCAAAATCGCGTTGGTTGAAGATCACTTCGTTCCGGCCAAGGATGCGCAATCGGCGAAGCTTGCCAAGCTGATGAAAGATTTCGCTGCCGAGCAGCAGATCGAGCATTTCTTCGACGTCGGACGCGGCGGCATCGAGCACGTAGTTCTGCCCGAGGAGGGTCTGGTTGCTCCCGGCGAGTTAATCGTGGGCGGCGACTCTCACACATGCACGTACGGTGCCTTTGGCAGTTTTGCGACCGGCATGGGGTCGACCGACATCGCCGCAGCCTTCGCGCTGGGAGAAGTATGGTTGAAAGTCCCCTGTTCGATCAAGCTGGTTTACAATGGCAAGCTTGGCGAGATGGTGTACGCCAAAGACGTCATGCTCAAGACGGTCCAAACGCTCGGCATCGACGGTGCGACATACCGCGCCATCGAGTACCATGGGACCACGGTCGACAATCTTTCGATCACCGGGCGCATCACGATGGCAAACATGGCCATCGAGGCGGGCGCGAAGAACGGCATCTTCCATGCCGATGAGAAGACGCTAGCGTACGTGCGGGAGCGGACCGATCGTGAATTCGTCGTCGAGCGCGCCGACGGCGATGCGAAGTACGAGCGCGTTATTGAAATCGACGTTGATGCCTTGGAACCGCAGGTGGCTTGCCCGCACTTGCCCGATAACGTGCACTCGATTTCCGAGGTAACGCGCGAGGATATTCCGGTGGATCAAGTCTTCATCGGCTCGTGCACCAACGGCTACATTGAAGACCTGCGGGTGGTTGCGAAAATTCTGCGCGGAAAACGCATCGCGAGCAATCTACGCGTCATCGTGAACCCCGGCTCGCAGAAAGTCTGGATGCAGGCGGCCGACGAAGGCATTCTGAGCGTCCTTGCAGGCGCAGGATGCGCGGTCAATACGCCCGGTTGCGGGGCTTGCTTCGGCGGCCACATGGGAACGCTCGGTGACGGCGAGCGGTGCATTTCAACAACGAACCGCAACTATGTGGGCCGCATGGGATCGCCCAAAGCCGAAGTTTACCTCGCATCACCTGCAACGTGTGCAGCGTCGGCCCTGGCAGGGAGGATCACCGATCCGCGTTCGCTCGCTTTGGTGGCAGCGTAGTATGGTGGCCAAGACCTTGCGCGGCCACGCTCACAAGTACGGCAAGAACGTCGATACCGACGTTATCATTCCGGGCAAGTATTGCAGCATCGTCGACCCGGCCGAACTGGGCACGCACGCGATGGAAGGCATAGACCCGGAGTTTAGCAAGAAGGTCGAACGCGGCGATTTGATTGTGGCGGATCGAAATTTCGGTTGCGGATCGAGTCGCGAAGTGGCTCCGATCGCACTCAAGGGCGCCGGAGTTTCGGGGGTGATCGCTGCCAGCTTTGCGCGCATCTTTTATCGCAACGCGCTCAACATCGGCTTGCCGATTTTTGAGAGTTCCGAAGCTGCGGACGACATCGCGACCGGCGATGAGATTCAAGTTGAGCCCGACTCGGGCACGATTCGCAACATCAGCAAGGATAAAGAGTACAAGGCCGCAGCGTTCCCGCCGTTCATGCAGTCGCTGATCGACGCCGGCGGCCTGCAGGCCTACGTAGAGAAACGCCTCGCCGAAAAGGCCTAGACCCCCTGCCACTTCGAGCGCAGCGAAGCGAAATCGATCAGCCGCCTAGCAACGCGATTTTCGCTGGTTCTCGACGAGCTCGAACTGACAGTTCGAAAGAGCCTAGTTAGCGGGGTGGGTAGCCGGGACCGCCGGATGAGCCCGTGCCGATCCCGCCGGGAACCGGCGAAATGGTATCCAGGAAGCGGTACTTCGGCCGATAAGCCGCCGTAAAGGCGATCTGCTGGCTGCCGTTTTGCATGATGCCGATCATATCGGTTGTGCCGTCGACGGTCCCGGTGAAGGTCATCGTCGTGCCGTCTTTCTTGGTTACCACCAAGCGGATGTTCTTTCCATCGACGGAGCCGGCCACGGGATACTCTTTGTTGCCATGCTCGTTGTCCAGGAAGATCCCCGTGAGCAAGCTCGCTTTCTGCGTAAGCTTGAAATGATCGTAGATCGTGTCGTTGGAGAGTTGAATCTGCACTTCCCAGACTCCATCCAGTCCCTTGCGGTCGTCCTCAGGCGGGGCCGGTGTGCCGCTGGCTTTCGGGGTGGGCAAGGGCAGGGAGAAGGTGCCGCTGGGGGGCTGCGGGGCGCCGGCGGAGACTGGCGTGGGCGCAGCAACTGGGCCGGGAGAGGGAGGGGGCGGCGGCGGCGTGGCTGCTGCGGCGTTCAACGATGCCGGCATGGAGAAATCTGCCGCGGCCAGCACGAGCGGCACCCAGATCAGCGTGAAGAGAAGACGTTTCAAGGTAGGAGGTTCCCTTTCGGAAGGCGCGCGATAGCTGGGTCCGGTTACTTCGTGGCGGGCAGGATGAGGCCTAGTTTCGCGGAGACGGTGCGGGAATGGGGGCTCCGCCGGCGTCACTTGGAACCGCGCGCGGTTCGCGCGGAGGTAGCGTGACTCGATGCCCCGGATGGCCGGCCCCCAGGGCGGATGCGACGGCCTGAACGTCGCCCGTTAGGGTCGCGAGAATGCCCTCGGCTGGGCAGCCCAAGTCCGGCGAGCGCCAGCCGTGGTAGAGCACGGTCGTTCGGCTGCCGAAAGACGCGCTCTTCATACAGGGCGCACCACCGCGCGGGTTCGCGGTCTTTGCCACCCGTGCGTCGGCGAGCAGTTTGCCTGCTAGCGTACCGTCGACCCGCGCCTCGCGCGGACTCCCGCCTCCGGTGATCTGCGCGAAGCCGTCCGACCGCACGCGTATCGCGTACGCGGGAGAGTTGGTGGACCCTGAGTTGGCGATGAGTGCGCCGTCAGGACCCGGCTTTGCGGGAGCGGCCCCAGCGAGCAGCATGGCTGTCGCAAACACGGCCGCGCCGCTTCGACGCAGAATCCGGAAGTGTACCATGTGCGATTAACGTGGCATTGCAGCAATTCGTGCCGGCGCTACGGCGCCCCGAACGGGTTGCGCCCTCTGCTACAATAGGATGGCTGTGAAAGAGAAGATCCACCCCAAATGGTACCCAGAGGCGAAGGTTCACTGCGCCTGCGGGGCCGCGTTTACAACCGGATCCACGATGCCGGAGATCGCGGTGGAGATCTGTTCGGCTTGCCATCCGCTTTTCACCGGGCAGCAGAAGTTCGTCGACACCGCCGGGCGGGTCGACAAGTTTAACCAGCGCGTGGCCTCCGCAAAGAAGAAGCAGGAAGAGGCAGCAGCGCGCCAGGCTCGTAAGGATGCCCAAAAAGCCGAAGCCGCGATTTAACGGAGCGCTCTTGGGAAGGGCGGGCTGTCATTGTGCAGCCCGCTCTTTTTCTTTGCATGAATAACTACCAACGGTTGGAGACCAGCACCAAACGCTTCGATGAAATCGAGGCCGAATTAGCGCACCCTGCCGGGGAGTTCGATCAGGCGCGCTATACGGCGCTGCTCAAAGAACGTTTCGCTTTGGAAGAAATCGTTGGCGCCTATCGCGCGCTAAAGAAGAACCTCGCGGATAGTGTCGCCAACCAGGCGTTGCTCAAAGACCGCAGCGACCCGGAGCTGCACGCGCTGGCAGAGGAAGAGGCGCGCGCACTTCAAGCGCAGGGGCAGAAACTGGAGGCGCGTCTCCAGATGCTGATGATTCCCAAGGACCCCAACGACGAGCGCGATGTATTCATTGAGATTCGCGGCGGCGCGGGGGGCGACGAAGCCAACATCTTCGCCGGCGATCTCGCACGTATGTACATGCGCTATGCCGAGTCGTTGGGAATGAAGGTCGAGGTCGCGTCCCTTAGCGAGAGCGATGCAGGCGGTTACCGCGAAATCGTCTTTGGAGTCAAGGGCGGCGATGCGCCATATCGCCGCTTCAAACATGAGTCGGGAGTGCACCGCGTGCAACGCGTACCGCAGACCGAAGCTCAGGGGCGCGTTCACACCAGTACCGCGACGGTGGCGGTGCTGCCACAGATCGAAGAGGATAATAGCGAAATCGAGATTCGCCCAGGCGACTTGGAGATCGATACCTTTAAAGCGAGCGGCGCGGGCGGTCAGCACGTCAACAAGACCGAGAGTGCGATCCGCATTACCCACGTGCCGAGCGGGATCATCGTCGCCTGCTCGGAGGAGCGTTCCCAGCTGCAGAACCGCGAGCGGGCGATGCAGATGCTGCGCAGCATGTTGTACGACCGCAAGCGCCGCGAAGCGCAGGAAGCCGTGGGCTCGATGCGCCGCAGTCAAGTCGGTACCGGCGACCGCTCGGAGAAAATACGTACCTACAACTATCCGCAAGACCGGATCACCGACCACCGTATCAACCAGAGCTTCGGGAATCTGCGGGGCGTCATGGACGGTGACATGGGCCGCATCGTGGATGAGCTGCTCAAAGACGAGCGAGCGCGCGCGCTTGCCGGCGAAACCAACGTCGCATGACTTTCGCCGGTCCTTCCCTCGCTCCACACGGCCACACTGTTCAGGCCGCGCTCGCAACGGCCGCACGCGAACTATCGAACGTAAGCGAATCGCCGCGTATCGACGCGCACATCTTGCTTGCCCACGCGCTTCGTTGCGAACGTACTTGGCTCATATCGCATCCCGAGTTCAAGCTATCGAAAGCGCAATCCGAGACCTTCGCCGGGCTACTTGAAGAGCGCGCAAGCGGTATGCCCCTGGCATACATTACCCACACGTGGGGATTCTTTGGCCGCGAATTCGAGGTCACGAGCGACGTACTTGTGCCGCGTCCCGAGACCGAACGCCTCGTCGAACGCGCCATCGCGCACCTGCGTTCTCGCGACGGCCCGACAACAGTTTTGGATGTAGGCACTGGAAGCGGAATCATCGCCTGCACGATTGCAGCGGAGTGTCCGGACGCGCTGGTCGATGCGACCGATATCAGCGAGAAAGCGCTCGCGGTAGCCGCTCGCAATGCGCGCCGTTTGCGAGTGGAAAGCCGTTGTGCCTTTCACCTGGGAGAACTTGCCGCGCCGGTTGAGGGCAAGAAATTCGATTGCATCCTTGCGAATTTGCCTTACGTTCCGGCGGCGCAGATTCCGGGGCGGCCGCATGGCTTGGCGTTCGAGCCGATGGTCGCGTTAGATGGCGGGCTCGACGGTTTAGCGTGCTACCGTTCACTTCTTACAGACCTTGACGCTTACGCGCGCGCTGGCTGCCTGATTCTCTTGGAGGCCTCCGCCCCTGCCATAGACGGGTTATTCCAGCTTTCGAAACGGGTATTTCCGTCGGCGCTCGTTGCGGTGGAACGCGACTACGCTGGGCTCGATCGCTTCGTCTCGATCCGAAGTCCTGGAGGCAAGGGCGGCCGCCGAGCGGAATAACATCATCCCGAGATGGCAAAATTTATCTTCTTCACCGGCGGCGTGGTAAGCTCGCTCGGTAAGGGGATCACGGCGGCCTCGCTCGGCCGGCTTTTGAAGAGTCGCGGCATCAGCGTGTCGATTCAAAAACTCGACCCCTACATCAATGTAGATGCCGGCACCATGAACCCCTATCAGCACGGGGAGGTCTTCGTCACCGAAGACGGCGCCGAAACGGATCTCGATCTCGGCCACTACGAACGGTTTATCGATGAGAATCTCTCCCGCGCCAACAACGTGACGACTGGACAGATCTACAGTTCGGTCATCGACAAAGAACGGCGCGGGGATTATCTGGGAGCGACCGTTCAGGTTATTCCCCACATCACCAACGAAATTAAGGCACACATCAAACGCGTGGCCGAAGAGAGTCACGCCGAAGTGTGCATCGTCGAGGTCGGCGGAACGGTGGGCGATATTGAATCGCTGCCGTTTTTGGAAGCCATCCGCCAGATTCGTTACGACGCGGGCGATGAAAATGTCATGTTCGTCCATCTCACGCTCGTGCCGCATCTAGGAGCCGCCGACGAGCTAAAAACCAAGCCGACGCAGCACTCCGTCCGCGAGTTGCGCGCCATCGGCATTTCGCCCGACGCGATCGTTTGCCGAACCCAGTCCGCGCTCCCCCTTCCAATGGAACTCAAAGAGAAGATCGCGCTCTTCTGCGACGTTTCGCCCCAAGCGGTCGTCCAGAACGGCGATGCGCCTACCATCTATAAGGTGCCGCTAAATTTGGAAGCCGAAGGTCTGGCCGAGGCCGCCATCAGCAAGCTATGTTTACCGCGCCACGCACCCGCTTTGGAGGACTGGGCGGCGATCGTAGAGCGCATCATGATGCCGGCCCGGCGCGTAAAGATTGCGCTGGTCGGCAAGTACGTCGAGCTCAAGGACGCCTACATCTCGATTACCGAGGCGCTCTACCATTCCGGCGCGTTTCATAACGCGCAGGTGGAGATCGAGCGCCTCGATTCGGAAACCGTGGAAGACGAAGGCGTGAGCATTTTGCGGGAAGCACATGGAATTTTGGTCGCACCCGGGTTCGGCGCCCGCGGTGTGAAGGGCAAATTGCGCGCTATCCGCTACGCCCGCGAGAAGCGGGTGCCGTTCTTAGGCATTTGCTACGGAATGCAACTGGCATGCATCGAGTTCGCGCGCACTGTCTGCGGTTTGCCCGATGCGATGACCAGCGAGGTTGATGAGGCCACGAGCGATCCGGTAATCGATTTCATGCCGGACCAGCGCAATCTGGAGTTGATGGGCGGGACCATGCGTTTGGGAGCGTATTCGTGCACGCTGGAAGCCGGAACGCTGGCTGCGCGAGCGTATGGCGAACCGGTGATTAGCGAGCGCCACCGGCATCGGTACGAGTTCAATAACCGCTACCGCGCGCTATTTGAAGAACACGGGATGCAGTTCTCGGGGCATCACACGGTGGGCAAGACAACGCTGGTCGAGGTCATCGAACTGCCGACGCACGTTCATCCGTGGTTTGTGGGTACGCAAGCGCATCCGGAGTTTAAATCCCGCCCTAACCGCCCCTCGCCGCTCTATCGCGACTTTATCGGAGCCACCCTGGCCCACGAGGCCGGAGTGCGCGACGACCTCACGCTCGCTCCTTCGATCCGCGCCTGAACCCCCAGTCCATTACTTCGGTCATTCTCACCCGCAACGAAGCGCAAAATCTTCCGCGCGTGCTCGACAGTTTGCCTGAGGCATCCCCGGTCTTGATCGTCGATGCGTACTCGACCGACCAAACCCTGGCTGTCGCGCGCGAGCGCGGCGCGCATGCCGTACAGCGTGAGTGGCGCGGCTTCATCGACGCGCGGCTCTTCGCGCTCAGCAAGGTTACCACACCCTGGACACTGATGATCGACGCGGACGAAGCGCTCGATGCTGAGTTGCGATTCGCAATCGTCAACGCGCCCGACGACGTTGACGGCTATCGCGTGGCTCGCACCTCGTTCTTCTGCCGGCGCCCGATGCGCATCTGGAGCGCCGAGCGAATTCTCCGGCTTTTTCGTACGGATCGCGCATCGCTGCGCTCGCAATCGGTCCATGACACGGCCCAAGTGCACGAGATTTGGACCGTACCTGGAGCCGTCCGAGATCTTGACGGAACGTTGCTTCACGACTCATACCCGACGGTCGCCGCCTACCATGAAAAATACGCGCAATACACGGCATTGGAAGCCCTCGCGGTACGCCCCAAAAAACGGCAGCTTGGGAGCGCCTACGTCGCGACGTTCGTTCGCTTCGTGTGGCTTCTCTTCGGACGGGGCTCGATTGCCGATGGATGGCGCGGCGTCTTCATCGCGTGGTGGTCGGCGCGCTATCCGTTAACGGTACTGGAGAAGGCATACAGAGCGAACTGATGAGAGTCGCATTGGATGTCCGCGCCACGCGCCAGCTTTCGGCCGGCATGAAAACGTACAATCGCGAGCTCGCGAGCCGGCTTCCCGAGGTCGCTCCCGATCTGGAGTTCATTCATTTCGAGCACGCACGCAACTTTAGCCTGCAGGAACAGTTCGCACTTCCCCGCGCGATGCGGCGCGCCGGGGTGGAACTCGCGCACTTTCTTTCGCAATACACGCCGCTCTTGCCGCCTCGTCCATACATCGTCACGATTCACGACCTCATCCATCTGCGCTTTCCGCAATTCTTCAAAGCGAAGGTTGGGCCGTACTATCAAACGGTCGTGCGGTTCGCCGCCACGCGCGCCGCGCGCATTATCACCGACGACCCGCGTACGGTCGGCGATCTCGAGCGGTACCTGGGCGTGAAGCCGGCCAACTGCCGCGTCATCGCGCTCGGTGTCGAAGAGTATTTCCTCCAACCGATCGCGCCCTACGTCGCAGCTCGCCCGTACATCCTTTACGTGGGTAACCACCGGGAGCACAAGGATTTGCGCACGTTGTTCAGCGCGTGGTCCAGTCTGCCGCACGATACGGATCTCGATCTCTACCTTACGGGGCCTGATGATTTTAAAGGGGCGCTCGCGGATTATCAGTCGCCCAACCGCCGGATCCTCACGCTGGGCGACGTGTCGAAGGAGCGGCTGGCCGCCCTCTATGCCGGAGCGCGTGCGCTCGTTCATCCAGCGCTGTGCGAGGGCTTCGGTTTGCCAATGCTGGAAGCGATGGCCTGCGGAACTTTGGTAATCGCGTGCACGGATGCGGTTCCCGCCGTGTTGGAGGGCGCCACCCTGCGTTTTACCGCGCGAGATGTTGCGGGGCTGCGGTCAAGCTTGGAGCAACTTGGCGACGAGGGGCTGCGCAGCGGTCTCGTCAATAAAGGGCGCTCGCTGGCTCGCGCAATGACCTGGACCCGCTGCGCGCGTGCCACCGTTGATGTCTATCGCGAAGTCTTGGAGGAACAGAGGTGATCCTGCGTTTGCTTTGCCCGATGGTGGTGATGATGCTCGCGGTGCAGGCGCCGCTCGCCGCCGGGAGTCGTCATGCGCCGAAGCAGAACGCGCCGCCGGTTCCGATCTCGATTCTCATCAACGGTACCGCGCTCCCGGTAGATCCCCCGCCACGTTACGTGCACGCAAATCTGCTCGTGCCGGTTCGCAAGATTCTCGATGCGCTCGGCTTGCCGTTCGACCGCGCCGGCAACACAATAACCACAACAGTTTCGGACCGCAGCGTCGCGCTTGTTCCCGGCTCCAGGCGAGCGGTGGTCAACGGGGGGGTCGTCGTGCTGGAGACCGCGCCGCTGGAGATTAAAGGCATTCTTTACGCGCCGCTGCGGTTTTTTACCGACGCGATCGGGGCGCAGGCACACTATGATCCTCGCTCCAAGGTAGTGGAGATCACTTCCTCGCTCGTGGGGCACTCGGGCGTCGTAAACGCGCAAGGTGCCAATCGCGAATACATGGGTATCGTCGAGGCGGTCGATAACGATTCGCAGCCACCGTCGATTACCGTTTCGGAGGGAGCATCGGTAAAGACGGTCTCGATCCGCGGAAATCCGCGGGTGGCTATTACGGACGTTGTTGCAAACACCTCGGTTGCCGGCGCGCTGCAGGACGTGCATGTCGGCGACTACGCCAAGATCGCCGTTCGTAAAGATGGGACGATCGAACATATCGTGGATTCGTTCGCTTCGCGGCATGAAGAGATTGCCGCGATGGCCGGCAACACGCTGGTCCTTGCCGACGGGCACGTGATCACTCCGACCGGCGTCACCTCGCTCTCGCTCAATGGCGAGGGCGCTAAAGTTTCTGATCTGGCGGTAGGCGACGACGTGGTCGTCCGCTACAATCTCGACACCGCGGAGGTACGCGAGATCATTGCGAGCCGTCGGCCATCGCGAGCGCTTCCGGGGGCAGGCAGCGTTGCCATCACGTCTATCGAGCCGTCGGCCGCTCGCGCGCTGCGGCCCGGCGATTCGTTTGAGGTCGTCCTGAAGGGGTCGCCACATGGACAAGCGAGCTACGACATCGGCTCGTACTTTACCAATCTGCCGATGAGCGAATCGCAGTTCGGTGTATATAGCGCGCGCTACACCGTTCCGCAGGGCGCAAACTTCGCGGCGGCTCCGCTCTTTGGGCATCTGGCTGTAGGTGGAACCGCAGCGCCGCGTGCGCAATCCCAGACCGAGATCTCGGCAGCGAGTACACCACCGGGTATCGTCGACTTCGCCCCCGACCAATCGCAAGTGATCAACAACAATCAGCCGAGCATCTACGCGACTTTCGCGGCCGGGGTGATCCCGGTGAATACTTCGAGTATCGTCCTGGTTGTCAATGGCCATGATCTCACGGCAAGCGCGACGCGCACGGCGGCCTTCATCGAATACCACTCCGCCGTGGAGTTTAGCGACGGGCCCGTACACGTTACGGTGCGCGTGTCGGACACGGCCGGCAACACGGCGACCAAAGCCTGGACGTTCTTCGTCAAGAGCCATCAGTGATGGAGCACGTGACTCCTTTCGTTCGCTTTGTGGCGGTTCCGGTGCTTTTAGCGTGGTTGCTCGGCGGATGTGCGGGCGGCGGCAATACAAATGGCAGCGGCAGCGGCAACACCCTTGTGGTCGCGCGCGTAAAAGATGCGGTTATCTTGGATCCCGCTCTTGCCACCGACGGACTCTCGCTGAACCTCACGCAAGAAGTCCTATGGGGTCTCGTACGCTTCAAACCCGGCAGCTTCGACATCATCCCCGGCATCGCGCAGAGCTGGTCGTCATCGGCGGATGGAAAGACGTGGACCTTTCGATTGAAGAAGGGTCTAAAGTTCTCGGACGGGACGCCCGCGGATGCGCAGGCCGTGAAGTTCAACTTCGACCGCTGGCGGCTTGTAAGCGACCCGAATCATGGCAACGATCCGTACCAATACTATGTGGACATGTTTGGTGGATATCCCGGGGTTATCGAGGACGTGCGCGTTCCCAATTCGCAGACCATTGTCTTTACGCTGAAGCGCTCGATGGCACCGTTCTTGCGCGACGTGGCCATGCCGCCGTTTGCGATTGGCTCGCCGACGGCGATTCGTAACGATCGTCAAGCGTATAGTCAAAAACCGGTCGGTTATGGGCCTTATACGGTGGCGGAGTGGGTCAAGGACGACCACATCACGCTGCAAGCGAACCCGGCCTTTTCGACACCGCACTTTCAAACGGTGATCGTTCGCGACATTCCCGATCAGGCCACCAGCGTACTTTCAATGGAGCGCGGCGACGTCGATATCTTGACCGATCCCCGGCCGGACGATGCGAAGCAGTTGGCCAGCAAGCCGGGCATCGTCGTGTACCAGCAACCCACCAACAACAACTCATACATTGCTTTAAATATGGAAAAATCGCCCTTCGATAAACTGCTCGTGCGCAAAGCGCTGGCCTACGCGATCAACGTGCCGCAGATTGTGGCCGCCTTCTATACCCAGGGCGCAAGGGTGGCCGACAATTGGACCCCTCCCGGGATGCTTGGCGGGAATCCGGCCGTCAGGCACTATCCATTTGACCCGGCCAAGGCCAAAGCGTTGCTTGCGCAAGTGGGCGTACCGGCTTTTTCGACTCAGCTGTTTTATACCACCGCCCCGCGTCCGTATACACCCGAACCGCAGCGCATCGCCGAGGCCGTGCAAGCAAACCTGAAATTCATCGGCGTTAACGTGACCCTCGTGCCGCTCGAGTGGGCGGTGTTCTTGAATAAGATCCGCGACGGCGAACATCCGATGTGCTTGATCGGGTGGTCGGGCGATAACGGCGATCCCGACAACTTCATGTATCCGCTGCTCGATCAGGACAGCGCCCACAAGCCCGACGCGCAAAACTACTCGTTCTGGCGGGACCCGAAATTTCACGCACTGATGCTTGCCGGTCAAGGGACGCCTGTGGACACCCAGCGCGCCGCGATCTATGCTCGGGCGAACGCAATGATACACGATGAGGTCCCCGCGATTCCTATTGTCCACACGACGGTCCCAATTGCAATGAAGGCCTCGATAAAAGGGTACGTTCCGCGTCCCGATACCGCGATCAACTTCGAATTGCTCCTGGGTTCGTAGTGGCGCGCGATCCGGACTGCATCTTCTGCCGCATCGTAACAGGTGAAATCCCCGCCGAGTTTGCGTATCGGGATGACGAAGCGATCGCAATTGCGGATGCTAATCCGCAGGCCCCCCAGCATCTGCTCGTGATTCCGACCAAACACGTGCCGAATATAGCTGCGCTCCAAGCTTCCGAGGAGGGCGCGGCCGTTGCGAAACTCTTTGCGATAGCCGCCGATTTGGGACGCAAGCACGCTGCCGCAGGGTTCCGGCTGGTGGTCAACACCGGACCGGATGGCGGCCAGACCGTCGATCACGTGCACGTTCACGTGTTGGCCGGGCGCGAAATGCGGTGGCCGCCGGGCTAAGGCATTCGTTGACCCTGCGGCACAGCTGTGATAGAGTTGTCCCCGTCCCCGTTAATCGGGGCACGATTTTTAGCGCCCGCATGGACCGAAGGGAGGGTTGAATGAAATGGAAGTACGCATAGCTCCAGGGGAGACTATCGAGAGCGCGCTGCGCCGTTTTAAGAAAGCCACCCAGAAGGCCGGCGTTCTCGCCGAGGCGCGCAAGCACGAACACTACGAGAAGCCCAGCGTCCGCCGCAAGAAAAAATCGGCTGCTGCCCGCAAACGCCGCACCTAGTTGGGCGAGCTGAAGGACCGCATCCAAGCCGACATGGTGGCTGCGATGAAATCCAGGGATCAGCTTCGGGTCGACACATTACGATCGGCCCTTTCCGGGTTCACGTACAAGCGCACGGAGGCCGGTGTGGATCTCTCCGATGCCGACGAATCGGGCGTAGTTCGCAAGCAGGTGAAACAACGCGGTGATTCGATCACGGAGTACCGCAAGGCCGATCGCGCCGATCTGGCCGAGAGAGAGCAGGCCGAACGCGACATCCTAATGGCCTATCTGCCGGCGGCCAAATCCGAAGACGAAGTGCGGGAAATCGTTCGCAATGCGATCGCAGCGATTCCCGAGGACGGGCGAAACCAGGGCGTGGTGATGAAAGCCGTCATGGCGCAACTCAAAGGTGAGACCGACGGCAACCTCGTGCGGCAGATCGTCGTTCAAGAGCTGGGATAGGCCCCCGCGTAACTTCCGTTAATATAGGCGGTAGTGACGGGTATGCTTGGATCGGTGCCGCTGCGAATACTCTTCGGGCTTTTCATGGTGGCCGGAGTTTTTGGTATGGCGCGTGGTGTGCGCGCGGCCGGATCGTCCGGAAACGTCGTGGTGATTCCCATTCACGGAACCATCGACACCGGAATGGCGCATCTGGTTCAGCGCAGCATCGAGGAAGCAAACCGCACAGGTGCGCGCGCGATCATCTTCGATGTCAATACCTTCGGCGGCTTGGTCGACGCGGCTACCGAAATTCGCGACGCCGTTTTCCGTTCGAAAGTCCCGGTGATTGCGTACGTCTCGGAGCGAGCTTGGTCGGCGGGCGCGCTGATTACTTTAAGCGCACCGAGCGTTGCGATGGCCCCGGGCGCCAGCATTGGCGCGGCGCAACCCATTCCCCATGACGTGAAAACCGTCTCCGCGCTGCGCGGCGAATTCGAATCCACGGCCCTGCGCAACCATCGCGACGCAAAGCTGGCGGCGGCCATGGTCGACGTCAACGCGGACGCGCCGCAGTATAAATCGCACGGTGCCATTCTGACGCTCAATGCTCGGGACGCGCAACGGGCGCACATATCCGATCGAATCGACAACTCCCTGGACGATGTCTTGCGGGACAACCATCTCGAAGGTGCAACCGTGCAAACCGTTGACTACACGTTCGGCGAGCAGGTTGCGCGTTTCGCCACTAGCCCCGTGGTCAGCGGTCTACTGCTGACCGTCGGCATGCTGGGGCTGATGCTCGAAATGCAGACGCTGCACGGCATTGCAGGCTTGATCGGCGTACTGGCCTTCGGCCTGTTCTTCGGCACGCACATCTACGCCGGATTTAGCAACGGCCTCGTCATCGCGCTGGCGGTCCTGGGGTTCTTTGGAATCCTGTGGGAGCTGCACGTCGTTCCGGGGCACGGCGCGCCGGGAATACTGGGCGGCATCGCCCTGCTCTTAGCCGTGCTGCTAGCGTTCGGCATTCCTTTTTTCTTTAACGCCGTGCAGACCATCGCGACGTCGATCGTTCTCACCGTCATCCTGTTCTGGATCGCGACGCGCGTATTTCCGGAGAACGCCTTCATGAAAAAACTGACCTTCGCAGCAGTGCAGGGACCCGACTACGTCGCCAGCCGGGATAATACGTTCTTGCGCGGTCGCGTCGGCACCGCAACTTCTTTTCTGCGGCCGGCGGGAGTAGCGCTCATCGACGGCTTGCGGGTTGACGTCTTGACCCAGGGCAATTTCCTCCCCGCCGGAACGCCACTGCGGGTAACGCGCGTCGAAGGGGCCCGCGTGTTCGTCGAACCTATAACGCATCCTGAGCTCAAGGAGTAATTCGTGGTCTTTTTCTCAATCGGTACGCTGCTCATTTTCTTTGTTATTGTCGTACTGTTTTTTATGTTCTTGTACTACTTTCCGATCGGGCTCTGGATTCGAACCATCGCTGCCGGCGTTTCGCTTTCGATCGTCTCACTTATTCGCATGCGGCTCATCGGCATTCCACCGAGCGTTATCGTGAACAATCTCGTACGCGCGCGCAAGGCGGGCCTGGCACTAACCGTCGACCAGATGCAGTCGCACTTCCTGGCCGGCGGTAACGTCGAGAATGTGGTTCTCGCCATGATCGCAGCCCAACGAGCCGAAATTCCGCTGGAGTGGCAGCGTGCAGCAGCCATCGACCTGGCGGGGCGCAACGTTCTGGAAGCGCTCCAGACGTCGGTAAATCCAAAGGTCATCGAAACCCCGATTTTCCAAGGCGTAGCCCAAAACGGAATTCAGCTGAACGTAAAAGCGCGCATCACCGTGCGCAGCAATCTGGACCGCTATGTCGGCGGTGCGGGCGAGCCAACCATCGTCGCACGCGTTGGAGAAGGTGTCGTCTCCGCCGTCGGTGCGGCCGTCGATCACAAGGAAGTGTTGGAGTATCCAGATCGCATCTCCAAGGCCGTTCTCGCCAAAGGTTTGGACGCGGGGACGGCTTTTGAGATCGTTTCCATCGATATTGCGGACGTTGATGTCGGCAAGAACATCGGTGCCGAATTGCAGATGTCGCAAGCCGAAGCGGACCGTCGCATCGCTCAGGCCAAGGCGTCGGAACGCCAATACGCCGCACAGGCCGGCGAACAGGAGCAGAAAGCCGAAACGCAAGCGATGCGCGCCAAAGTCGTAGAGGCGGAGGCGTCCATTCCGATGGCAATTGCGGAAGCTTTTCGCGCGGGCAACCTCGGCGTTATGGATTACTATCGCCTCAACAATATCAAAGCCGACACGGAGATGCGCGGCGCTATCGGTGGCACCGTCGACAAGAGCGCGGAAGCGCCGCCCTCCGGCCCGCCACCCCCACCCAAGTGAGTTTGCGTAAGCGGAACGCCTTCTCATGATAATGTTGTTTCGCGCTCCCACGGGGAATGTTGACGTGTTGGTAATGAACAGCGCGCGATGGTTTGGGGGCCCGAGCTCAGCTGGGGGGCGTGGAGCTAGGCGAAACGCCTTATAATGGAAGAGATAATAAGCGCCGCCCTTGAGGCATTTACCGCAAATGCGAAAAAGGCGCAGGAGCGTTCGGGCATGGGTGACGAGCGCTACGAGCGTATCTTGGCCGAGTTGCAGGCGCGTTCGGCGGCACGGAGCGGCGCGCCACCAATCGTGCCGCAAGCTCCGGCGCAGCCCTCCGCCGAGCAGGCCCAAACTCGCCCGCGGCCGCAGCCCATTGCACCTCAGAAGCCCGTGATTGTCGCGGCGGCCGCCGCGCGGGGGAGCGTTCTGCAAGGTCTGCTGGAAGATGGGAACAGTTTATTGCGAGCGGTTGTGGCAGCAGAACTGCTAAGTCTGCCACTCGCACTGCGGGAGAGCACCAACTGGCAGATCAAACCACGCAACAATCCATAGACCTCGCAGGTCTGTCCGAACACATCCGGCTCTTCGGCCAATTCGACGAAAATCTGTCGGCGCTTGAGAAAACGCTCCCAGTAACTGTCCGAGTCCAGGGAAATGAGATCATCGTCGCCGGCGAACGCCGCGCGGTGGCGTCCGCGCAGAAGATTCTCGAACGCCTGCTGGCCGCGGCGAAGAACGGCAGCATGCTGACGCCGGACGACGTTTCGTTTGCGGCGCACGACGTAATGGAAAACCGTGCACTCGCCTTACCGCAGACGGTATTTCAGACGCAGCGGGGCCGGGAAATTCGACCGAAAACACGCGGCCAGGCGGAATTTGTCCAATCGATCGACAGCCACACGCTTACGTTCGGAATCGGGCCGGCCGGTACGGGCAAAACGTTCTTGGCGGTGGTCATGGCGGTTCGCGCACTGCGTGACCGCAACGTAACTCGTGTGGTTCTATCGCGGCCGGCTGTCGAGGCAGGCGAGAAGCTGGGTTTTCTGCCCGGCGATTTGAAGGAAAAGGTGGACCCATACTTGCGCCCGTTATATGATGCGCTGCGCGCAGTGCTCGATGACGCCGTTATCGCCAAGTACCAGGAACGCGAAATCATTGAAGTCGCGCCGCTGGCCTACATGCGCGGGCGCACGCTTTCAGATGCGTTCGTGATCCTGGATGAGGCCCAGAATGCCACTCGCGACCAACTCAAGATGTTCCTTACGCGGCTGGGCGCAAACTCCAAAATGATCGTAAATGGTGACGTCACGCAGATCGACTTGCCGCGCGGAGCCATATGCGGGCTGCTGGAGGTTCCAAGGTTGTTCTCACAGGTCGCAGACGTTGGTATCGTGCAGCTTAACGAAACCGACGTCGTGCGACACCCACTCGTTAGCTCGATTATTCGCGCCTACACAGCGGCTGACGAAACCGCTTGATCTACTATCGCAACACGGTCCGCGGGAGCGGACTGGTTGCGCACGAGGTAAAGGCCACCGCAAAGACGCTGCTGGATGCTCTCGGCGAGCGGAACTCAACGCTCTCCCTCTCGCTGGTGGACGATCGGGAGATTCAAGAGCTCAACCGCGCTCATCGCGGCTTCGATAAGGCCACCGACGTCTTGAGCTTTCCACTATGGAGCCCAGGCGAAACGCGAAGCCAGCAGCACCCGGAGCGATTGCTTGGTGACGTGGTGATTAGCGTTGAGACGGCGCGACGCCAAGCCGCCGCGTACGATGCCCCGCTCAAAGACGAAGTCAGCCGGCTGCTCATTCATGGGCTTCTGCATGTCATGGGACACGATCATGAAGAAGCCGAAGAACGCGAGCGCATGCAAACGGAAGAGCGGCGCTTGGCGGGCGCCATTGGGATGCCGTGGCCGTACGATGATTGAACCCGAAAAAGACGCGCCTCGCCCGCAGGGCTATCGGCGCATTAGCGAAAGTAAAATCTGGCGCAGCTTCCACCACGCGTTTAACGGCATCATGTACGCCGCAAAGACGCAACTCAACATGCGCCTTCATCTCGTGGCGGCTGCGCTCGTCTTGGGCGCGACACTGGCTTTACGTCTGGACCGCGTGTACGTTATTGCCATCGTCATTATCGTTGCGGTCGTTGTGGCGCTCGAATTGCTCAACACTGCGGTCGAAGCGCTGGTAGACTTGCTCACCGTCGCGCATCACCCGCTCGCGAAGACCGCCAAGGATGCCTCGGCGGGAGCCGTGCTGGTCGCATCCATAGCTGCCGTTATCGTCGGGTACTTAGTCTTTTACGAAGGCATCTTTTCAGCCGGTCCGCGCGTCTACACCGCGCTCGCTTCCGTGCCGGCCAACACCGTCTTCATCATCTTGGCGATCGTGGCAATCGGGACCATCTTTGCGAAGGCATATACCGGACGCGGCTCGGCGCTGCAGGGCGGAGCGGTGTCCGGACACTCCGCGATCGCCTTTGCGATGGCGACCATTCTCGCGCTCTACTATCAGAAGCCGCTTGTGGCATTGCTCGCGCTCGGACTGGCCGGACTGGTCGCGCAGAGCCGGGTCGAAGCTGGAATTCACTCGGCGTTCGAGGTTGGTTGGGGTGCTCTGTTGGGCGTGCTCGTGACGTTGGCCGCTTACGTGCTCATCCGCCCCCATGTGCTATAATGGCCCCGCTCATGACCACCGGTAGCATCAGCTGGCTCGATATCACGGCACTTCTGGTGCTGGTTTGCCTGGCTGCATTCTTTGCTGCCTCCGAGGCCGCGCTGGTTTCGCTGACCCGGTTGCGAGCGCGGGGCATGCTGGAGCGCGGGATCCGCCGGGCCGATGCTGTTATCAAGCTGCTGGACGATCGCAATAAGTTCCTCACCTCAATCCTGGTCGGGAATACCATCGTCTTGCTTGCCGCCGATTCACTTTCGACCTACGTATTCTTGAAGGCCGGATTGCCCGACGCCGCGCTACTTTCGACCGTCGTCATGACGGTGCTCTTTCTGCTCTTCGGCGAAATCATTCCCAAGACCGTGGCGGTTTCCGACAGCGACCGTTGGTCCTTGCGGCTGGCGCCACTCATGCTCCGCGCGGCTTGGTTTATGACCCCCCTCGTGCGCAGCTTTACATGGCTGACCGATCTCATCCTCAAACCGTTTGGAATACCGGCACACGCACGCCAGCTGTTCGTAACCGAAGAGGATATTCGCACGCTCGTCAACGTGGGCGCCGAGCAGAAAGTTTTGCAGGAAGAAGAACGCGAGATGATCCATTCGGTCATCGAGTTCGGCGACACGATCGTGCGCGAAGTAATGACGCCCCGGCGCGACGTTGTCGCCGTCTCTGTAGAGGAATCGCCCCGGCGTGCGCTCGATCTGGTCATTGCCGAGGGCTATTCCAAGTTGCCGGTCTATGAAGAAACCAAGGACGACATCATCGGCGTCGTGCACGACCGTGAGTTGCTGATCGCTTTGGCCAACGGAACCCTCGCGACCACTCCCTTGCGCACCCTGCAGCGTCCGGTTGCTCACGTCCCGGAGAATAAGAAAATCGCCGAGCTGTTGCGCGAAATGCAACGGGCAAAATTTTCGCTCGCGATCGTAGTTGACGAGTACGGCGGGACCGCGGGTCTAGTGACGATGGAAGACCTGCTTGAGGAAATCGTCGGCGAGATTCGCGACGAGCACGACGAAGGCGAAGAAGAACCGATCCGCATCGTTTCCGCGGACGAAGCGGTCGTGGACGCGGGCACCAATATTGAAGATGTGAATGCCAAGCTCGGCACTCGCCTGCCACACGAAGAGTTTGAAACGATCGGCGGTTACACCGTCGGCCTCTTTGGGCGTTTGCCGAAAGAGGGCGAAGAGACGACGGCCGGGGATCACACGCGCCTGAAGGTCGAACGCACGCGCGGCAAACGGATCCTCTCGGTGCGCGTCTACTGCAACGGTCAGGTACCGGGGGAAGCGGCAAGCGAAGTCCCCGCCCCGAACTTTAAAGCACGTGACCGGTCCCCGTACCTATAAGGCCTCGGGCATCGTCCTGCATGCGCGCAATCTGGGCGAAGCCGACAAGATCATCACGCTCTTTACCGCGGAGTACGGGAAGCTGGACGCGGTCGCAAAGGGTATCCGGCGTGCGAAAAGCGCTTTTGCGGGCAGGTTAGAATTTACCAATGAAGTTGCACTCTCGCTACACCGCGGCCGCAACTTGGACATCATTACGTCGGCAGATATTCTGCGATCACACTTTAACGCAGTGGTGCAACCCGATGCATACGGCGCCGCTCATCTGATGGCCGAGCTCATCGAGTCCTTCTGCGAACCGGATCTCCCCGTTCCCGAGATTTACGCGCTGCTGCGGGGAGCACTGCAGGCGTTTGAAACCTCGCCCGATGCGCTGCGACTTCTACCGCGTTTTCAGCTGCGCATGCTCGATGCGCTGGGACTGGCGCCCGTCTGCGACCAGTGCGTGCGCTGCGGTGAGACGCTGCAAGGAGCACCTGGGTGGCTCGATCTTGACGCCGGCGGCTTGGCAGGCATGGAGTGTCACCAGGCATGGTTGCAGGTCGTGGAATTGGACGATGAAGATGTAGAGAACTTTCGAGCACTGGCCGCGCCGAAAGCAACCTCGCAGCGCGCGACGCTTACGGCGTCTCCGCGCGCCGCAAAAGCGGTGGAAGAACTGATAAGCTATCATCTTGGGCGCCGGCCGCGCACGGTTCTCGCCCAATGATTCTCGCGCTGGACGTCGGGACCAGACGCATTGGTGTGGCGGGTTCGGATCCAGGGGAGAATTTTGCATTGCCTCTGCGCGTCTTCCAGCGCACCAATCTACGCGCCGACATCGATCGCATCGTAGCGATCGCAGACGAGTACGGAGCGCAGGAGTTGGTGGTGGGGGATCCGGTGGCGCTTTCGGGCCGGCGCGGGATCGCTTCCGACAAAATGGATCGCTTCGTCGAGGGGTTGCAGCGGCGGTTTTCCGGGCAAATCCATCGCGTTGATGAACGGATGACGACGGTGCAAGCGACGCGGACGCTCCTGAGTGCCGACGTTTCTCGAGCGAGGAGAAAAGCCGTCGTGGATAAGCTGGCTGCAGCGCTTATCTTGGAAACATTTCTAGCCAAGCGGAAACGGCAATCGGCCGTTTGAGACGGTCGTCGCGCGCGGCTACGCTCTTCATCGGAGCGATCTTCGTCGCGGTCATCGTTACCGTAGCGGTTGCGGCAGTGTGGTTTCAGCACGCCGTACGGACCGAGCGCTCGTACCCCGCGAAGATGACGCAGCTCGTCATTCCCAAGGGTTCGACCTTTTCCGAGATTACGGCGCAGTTGCAAAACGCCGCGGTTATCGGCGATCCCCTGGCGTTTCGCATCCTGGCGCGCATTCGGCACGCCGAGGCGGACGTGCGCGCGGGGGAGTATCGTTTTGGACCCCATCAGAACGAAAGCGAGATCCTGCAACAACTCCAGAGCGGCGGTGCGCAGATCGCGGTCTGGGTCGTGATCCCGGAGGGGTTTACGAGCCGGGAGATCGCTCAGCGGCTTCAAGATGCGGGCATCGGGACGCGGGACGAGTTCGAGCGCGTGTTTCGAGGCGACTCGCTTCTGGTCGCGGGTGCGCGCACCAAGAATCTTGAGGGCTATCTCTTCCCAAGTACGTATCTCGTTCCGACCGACGCCTCGCCGCGCGCGGTTGCGCGTATCATGACGGTTGAGTTTCTCAAAGAGCTTCCTCAAGATGCAGCTGCGCGGGCGCGGGCGCTCGGCTATACGGTTCCGCAAATCGTCACGCTGGCATCGTTGATCGAGCGCGAGGCGAAAGCCGACGACGAGCGCCCGCTGATGGCGGGTGTTTACTTCAACCGTCTGAAGCTCGGCATGCCGTTGGAGGTGGATGCCACCATCGAGTACGTCTTTCCAGAGCACAAAACCGAAATCACGCGCGCCGATCTACAGATTAATACGCCCTACAACACGTACCGCAACGTTGGGTTGCCGCCGACGCCGATCGCCAATGCGGGCCGGCCGTCGCTGTGGGCTGCGTTCCACCCGGTGCGCTCGTTATTTCTATACTACGTGTATAAAGGTAATGGACATCACGCCTTCGCAAAGACCCTTGCGGAGCATAATGCCAACGTCGCACGGTACCTAAAGTAGGAGCAGACATGGGTTCGAACAATGGCGAAACCCCAGAGACCGCGAAACTTGAGCTGCGCGACGTACTGGTCATTCAAACGACTGACGATAAGCAACTTGAGTTTGAAGTAGTCGGGCTCGTCGAAGACGACGAGAACAACGCGTACGCCGTCTGCTACTGCGAAAAAGAAGACGAGTTCGTCGTAACGAATGCGAACGGAGAACTGCTCTCCGATGACGACCTCGCCCAAGAGATTTTGGATGATTTCTTCGTGCTGGCTGAAGAAGCTGCGCCGGAGGAGGGCGCAGACTAATTCGGGTACTGTTCCTTTCGGCCAGCGTCGGAGTCGGACACACTGCGGCGGCCAACGCCGTGCGTGACGCGCTCGTCGCGCAAGACCTGGCGACCACTTCGCAGGTCGTGGATTCTTACAAATACGCTGCTTCCATGGTCTCCCGCGTGGTCTCTAATGGGTACATCGGAATGGTCAAAACGATTCCGCAAATGTATCGGTTCTTGTACTCGCGCGCAGAGCGCGCCACCGAGGTCGGTCCCTTTCGCAACTGGATCCACCAGTTCACCGCCACGAACTTGCGCAGCCTCATGGAACGCACGAAACCCGAGGTCGTCGTCTGCACGCATGCCTTCCCATGCGGCGTCATGTCCGAGTACAAGAAGGAGTTCGCCGATGCGCCTCCGGTTTTCGGTGTGGTGACGGACTTCGTCGTTCACTCTTTTTGGATTCATCGCAACATCGATGGCTACGCCGTGGCCACCTCAGAGATGCGGACTGCGCTGCGTGCACGCGGCGTGCAGTCCAAGCGCATCATCGTATCGGGCATCCCTATCGACCAGCGATTCGGGCGGCAGCCGGGCGACCGCGAGGTGCTACGCGACCGTCTCGGCATTCCGAGCGACCGTTTCGCCGTGCTCATGATGGGCGGCGGCTTGGGGATCGGACCACTGGTCATGATGATGCGCGCGCTGGATTCGGTTAAAGCGCCCGTCAGCGCGACCGTGATCGCCGGACGCAGTGAAGTGCAGCAGCAGCGGATTCTCGAAGCCGCGCAACACGTGAATTATCCCGTTCGCGTTTTACGCTTCGTGAACAACGTGTACGATTACATGCACGCGAGCGACGTGCTGTTGAGCAAACCGGGCGGCTTGACCTCGGCTGAAGCGCTTGCCAGCGGCCTTCCCATGATCCTGGTGCGGCCGTTACCCGGCCAGGAAGAACGCAACACTCGTTATCTAGTGGAGCGCAAGGCTGCTCGCCGGTCCAAAGGAGAGCGTGACCTTGCAAGCGCGGTCCAAGAAATTCTCGAAAACCCGAAACGTAGAGAATCGATGAGGGCAGCGGCGTTGGCATTGGGTAAGCCCGACGCCGCAGCCGATATCGCAAGATTCATACTGCAAACCTCGAGGCCCCCAGAAGAAAGGACGCCTGAAAATGCGCTCAGGAACTGAGATCGCCGGCCGGTGGCTTGCCGTCTTGCGGATGTACACGGGGATCTTCTGGCTGATTCATGGGATTCCGAAATGGATGCCGGGAGCGCCCTTCGTAGCGCGTTTCGGAGAGACCACTCAGAAGCTGGCCGCCGGCTCGACGGGGGCATACCATTCGTACCTGGTAAGTGTCGTGCTCCCGAACGCTTCGCTGTTTGGAAATTTATTGCGCGCGGGCGAGGTTCTGGTGGGCATCTCACTACTCTTTGGTTTGCTCACGCGGATGGGTGCACTCGGCGGGATGTTTCTCGCGCTGAACTACATGCTGGCGAAGAATGCGATGGGGAGCATCGATACGTATGCGAGTCTGGATGCCGCGGCATTCGTCTTGAGCTTCATGCATCTGGTTCTACCATCGGGCTACGTGTGGGGGCTGGACCGAGCGCTGCGCAGGCGCCGCAGGTAGATGTCCTTGGCCGTACAATAACGGTCGGTCGCCAGGCAGCCCGGCCGATGGAGAGGTGGGTGAGTGGCTGAAACCAGTCGTTTGCTAAATGACCGACGGCTTGAAACCGTCCGAGGGTTCGAATCCCTCCCTCTCCGAAGTGAAAACAATACGCGGTCGTAGCTCAATTGGATAGAGCAACAGGCTACGAACTTGTAGGTTGGGGGTTCGAGTCCCTCCGACCGCGAGAATCGACAAAACGCCCAGCGTCTAGGGCGTTTTCGAGGAGCCGGCATCTGGCAACCGAAGCGGTAAGTAAGTGTTCTCCGCTGCATTCTGGCCAGCCGCCTCGGTTGGCGTTGCCGTTTTGGCCGTCGTCTTAACGACTTTCTTATTGAGCCGGCAGGTCCGCCAGATGGAGCACGAACGCAACGCACTTGCGATGCTTGAGGCCATCAAACGCCTGACTGACCCGCGGATAGTCGAGATTTTTGACCGGCTACGCGACGTCAACGAGCGTTACACGACTGATGTTGATATTCGCGAACGTTACCATGGCTCTACCGACGAGCGCGATTTTCTCGTCGTGGGGCAGTACATTGAGACCGTTTCTTGCCTGGCGCGGCGGCGCGTTCTCGACGCATCCCTGCTTTGTGACGCCGTAGGCATGGCTCTACGACGGCGCTGGGAAACAATTCGTCCGTTTGTGGAACGCCAGCGACAAATTGAAGACAATCCGTACATCCTGGAAAACTTCGAATGGATTGCCCGGTTTAGCAACTGGTGGAAGGAGGAGCCGCGACCGAAAGGTGATCGCAACTACGACCCTCGCCAGTTTGGAGCTATGTAACCTCGATCAACTCTTGCGCGGCGTTAAGATCATCACCGCATGTTTGTAATCGAAGTGGAGAACCGATAAACCCTTGAGAAAGTCATAGCCTAGAAGCGCATCGTGCACCGCGAAGCCATCATCGGTGCAACCATTTGGTTTGTCGTAAATGATGGGCCCAATGCTCATGTCATCGAGCGTTCCGCACCCGCCCATGATGCCCACCGAAGTCATGTGCAGCCCATGCTTGCTAAGCAGCTCCGAGGAAATAAGAATCTCACGGGGTGAGCCCGTATCCAGGATGGCATTCACCACAGCTGACTTCCCTTGAACGTTCATGAGAGTTGCAGGAATACCGGCACTTAGATCGGCGCCCACGTGGACTCCCGGGACGGCGGCCACGTCGGTCGCGTCCGGGTCCTCGATCTGCATGGTCGATTTTTCAAAGTTCACCGTTGCGAAGATCGCGGCCAGTAGATCAAATCCCATTAATCCGTCGGGCCCGTCGGTGTCGATCTCGCGGCCGCCGAAGTAAACGTGCAGATCGTGCAGCACATTGCCGCCGATCTCCATTTGGCCGGCAATTCCCGCGTCGGTCTTTTCGGTACCGTATAATGTGCTGGCGCTGGAATGTCCAATTGCTTTCAGACCGGCGCGGCGCGCGAACGCCCCGCTCAAGTAAATACTGTCGGCCCCCGAATCCAGGAGAAAGGATCCTTCAACTCCGTTTACTCTGGCCTTGATAACGACGCGATCTTTGGTAAGGCGGATGGGAAAGGGCGCCGAGCTTTTGAAGTCCCAGTGAGCGAGTTGTGCCGGCGGGTGCAAGTCGTTACCCGTGATCGGTTCGCCAACCGTGACGTTGCTAATGGTACGGTCGATTTTGATCCATCGTACTGCCAGCGCTGGATGAAATGTCTAGGCCCGGCAGATTGGTAGTCGAGGACGCGGATTGTTTCCTCGTCGTCTCCCTTTGGGTCAATCACGGCTCCTCCATAGGCCCCGATATCCGGGTCAATATAGAGGTCAACCGTCATTGCGTTTTGCTGCTTAACGGTAGCGACGATATATGACTTGTCCCATTTTCGCTCCGTTCGCAGGTTTGTCCAAGGCAGCTCTGCGAGGCCATCGCTGAAGAAGAGATCCTCAGCCAGATTGACTTTGGCGACGTGTCCGATTACGGGCACCGTAAATCCATTTTCGTCGGAGTACCAAAAGAGGCTCCCCGTGAAGCCGTTCGATGAATCGGTGCCTGCCTTTAAATCGTGCACGTCGGTTCGATATAGGGCGCCGGTGTGCTTCGAGTGCCAGATTTGTTTTGGCTTGCCATCTGCACCGGTAACGATCTGCGTAAATTGCACGAAGTGCATCTGCGGATCACTGAACTGCCAGCCCATGAAAATCTTGTGCTTAGCAAGCAGATCATCGGCGCGCGCCGCTCCCAACAGAACGGAGAAGAGAAGTGCCGCCAGCGCTGTAAAGCCGAAGAGTCGTTTTTCACGGAATCCCACCCATAAGAATGCAAGAAATAGGCCGCCGTCTCTAAGACGGAGGCCGTGCTCGGCGGTTGGCGGTGAGAGCCGATAAACCTTCCTCCGTTCTCCGGCGCTCGAGGGCACGTTTTGCTTCTGTAATGCGTCAACTGGGACTCTCCCTTATCGAGGTGACGATAAATCGTTGCTATGGTTGCGTTAGGGAGCGCTATTTGGTGTGGTTAGCCGTTTGCACTTCGCTCTGGAAGCACGCGGCTAGAGGCGCAACTACAACGGTGCGACGATTGTCGCGCTGGTGCGCCGGAGGCGCAACAGGATTTATTTCGATCAGCTACGCCGGCCGCCCGAACTCTCCACCCCTTGCAATCTCGAATATTCCACCGTTGGATTCTCAAAGCAGTCTCTCCGTAGCGGGCCTGGCGGTGCTGCCGTTCTCAATATTCATTTCCAGCAGCGGACACGTTAGCTTGCCCCGTCCTACCCTGGCCCCGCCTACTTCAACTCAATCGATGTGCCGCAATTGCCATCGGAGCCGCAAACCTGTCTTACGAGCGGCCGCTACACGTTGCACTTGAGCGTGAGCGGCACCGAGGATCGCATCGTCCTTCCCTGTCAAAGCGCTGCATACGGCACGCCTGAACCCATCGAAACGGGGACCCCCGACGCCCTTCACGCGCCGCCCGCCACTGAGCCGACGAAACCGCGCGGCGGGTGAGGGTGTAGTAAACTGTCGAACGAGGGGCACGCGGCTCGGTAGCTCAGTGGTAGAGCGGGGGACTCATAAGCCCTAGGTCGTAGGTTCAAATCCTACCCGAGTCAAGTTTAAGAGCGGACGCTTCGAAGCGGCCGTAACTGTATCGAAGGAAGCTTATGTCGACCATTCCATGCGATTTCTGTCCGCATCCCGTCGATCGGGGGCAAATGGAAGAGATCGAGATCTCGCACTACGTGCCCGATTCCGCGGGCGACGATCTGGCCTACGCGCGGACGTATTTTTTTGGGCACCCCGACTGCGTTCGGAAGTTCTATCGCGGATTGATCGATCATAAGCTCGACCTGTTCAAGCATATTCCCAGCCCCGGCGCCGCGCCGGATAATCCCCGCTAAATTCGCGTGCGCCTGTAGCTCAGCTGGATAGAGCGCTGCCCTCCGAAGGCAGAGGCCGGGGGTTCGAATCCCTTCGGGCGCGCCATTCTTCTCGCCGGTGACCCAAACACAAGACGAGGCGCTTATCGCGCGTGCGATGGAACTTGCAGCGCTGGCGGAAGCTGCAGGTGACGTTCCAATTGGGGCAGTTCTCGTTGTCGGCGATGCCCGATTCGAAGCGCGCAATGAAAAAGAATCGCTTGGGGACCCGACGGCGCATGCCGAATTGCTTGTCATTCGCCAGGCGGCGCAAAGACTTGGAACTTGGCGGCTAAGCAATTCAACTATTTACGTGAGCAAAGAGCCCTGTGTTATGTGCGCCGGCGCAATGGTGGCTGCGCGCGTCGATCGGGTGGTCTTTGGTTGTCCAGATCCCAAAGGTGGTGCGGCCGGCAGCGTGCTCAACATACTCGCGCACCCCGCGCTCAATCATCGTGTGGAAATCACCGCCGGAGTGTTGCAAGAAGAAACCGCCGCGCAACTCCAAGCGTTCTTTCGGGCGAAACGGTCCGCGAAAGAAGATTCGGCCTAGAGGGCGAATGCGCGGCCAGGGGTCCCAGCGCGCTTTGCGTGTGGGGGCGTGAAAGCGCTTGCGCTGGAACGCTTCCTAAACGAACGGAGTCCCCATTTGCGTAGCACATGGGGAGAGGTGGTCGAGTGGTTGAAGGCACCCGCCTCGAAAGCGGGCGTACGTTAATAGCGTACCGAGAGTTCGAATCTCTCCCTCTCCGAATCGCAATTTAAAATCGGGGGTCCGGCGCATTCGATGAAAAGACGAATTGGTCGTATGTGGTTTCCGACGTGCCCGAGAATGGGCCGCTGCGCGAGAAAACCTTACCGTGCGTGATGACCCACTGCCCTTCGATGACCTGATAATCTAGCGCAACGCGCAGCGATGCGCCCGTCACTTCTATTTCGATGTGGGAAGGCAGCTGGGTGGCCGGATCAATGAACACGAGTTTGGGATATGCTGCTTGGTTTGGGTAAGCAATGGGTTCAATCGAGAAGTGCGGAGCTTGCTCCGTCGAGTCCGCCGTATACGACGGTTTCCAAAACGGAATGTAGAAGACCGTGGCATCGACCGTTGGGTCGGGTCCTGGAATTGAGAAATAGACGGGACTAACTCGGTCGACCGTGATGTTGATCTGCTTGAGATTCACGAAGTATTGGAATCCGAAACCGGAGAGCGGATCGAAATGCGGAATAATCGGAAAGGCCTGGCCACGCGTTTCACCGCCTTGCGGCAGGTCGTGCATGATTGCCATATTGTCGCTGTTGCGAACCAGCACCAAACGATCGATCTCCCGGTTTGCATTCACGAAGGGACCCGACGCAGTGACGTGCGTCCGTTCGCGATACGTGATGTAAACGGGCGGATTGGTCATATACGCTCTTGACGTGGCGTTCACGAATTGAGCGAATGCGAGGTCCACGGGAAGCACCAGAGCTGATTTCGCGAAGAGGCCCAGCTTTTACCGCCGCATAAAGTCGGCTCCCATGCCCCTGATTATCGCCCAGGAAACCATCGAGCGGGTGTGCGATCTGCGCCGCCAAATTCACCGTTTCCCGGAATTGGGGTTTGACGTCCACCGGACGGCGGCGCTGGTCGAATCGGAATTGTCCGCCCTAGGGATCGAGTATCGGCGCGTTACGCCTACAGGCGTAGTAGGTGTTGTCCGTGGTGCAAGAGGCGGGCCGGTGGTGGGGCTACGCGCAGATATGGACGCGCTTCCGATTCCGGAGCAGAGCGGCGAGCCGTTCTCCTCGGAGCATGCGAATGCCATGCATGCCTGCGGTCACGACGCTCATGCCGCGATGCTGCTAGGCGCCGCGCGAACACTGCAGCAGAATCGCAAGGAATTATCGGGCACCGTCGTTTGTATCTTCCAACCTGCAGAAGAAGGGCCCGACCCGGGGGGTGCGCTTCCGATGATTGAGGCCGGTGTGATGGACGACCCCAAGATTGCGGCCATGGCGATGCTACACGTGGACACGCGTCTGGAAACCGGAACGATTGGCATTACGCCGGGCCCGGTGAGCGCTGCGGCCGACGAGTTCTATATTAGCGTGCATGGCCGGGGCGGCCACGGTGCTTATCCGCACACGGCCAACGATGCCATTCCCGCAGCAGCTGCGATGGTACTCGGGTTGCAGAACATCGCTGCGCGCGAAACAGACCCGCTCGCGAGCGTCGTCGTGACGGTCGGCACGATCGCCGGCGGGTACCGCAACAATGTAATTTCGGACAAGGTCGAGATGAGCGGCACGTTTCGCGCGCACGATCCGGCCGTTCGCGGGCAGCTTGGGCAACGTGCGCGCCGGGTTATCGAAGGGATCGCCGCAGCATATAATGTCCAAGCCACGCTACGCGTGGTTTCCGGATATCCGGCGGTGGTCAACGACGATAAACTCGCCGCCGATTTCGCGGCGTACATGGCCACTCGAGAGAACACGCGAGTGGAACGTGCCGCGCCCACCATGGGAGCCGAAGATTTCGCATACTTTGCACAGCTCGTTCCAAGCGTGCTGGTACGCCTAGGCATTCGCAATGAGGGCAAGGGAATCACCGCGCCGGGGCATAGCGCGCAGTTTCGCCTGGATGAGGATGCGCTTCCGGTGGGCGTGCGCACGCTCGTTGCCTTTGCGAATGTAGTAACCTCTGGGGCGATCCGCCTAGGGGCCGAAAGGCACGCAGCCGGCGACTGAAGAACGCGCAGCCATGCCAACTGTGAGCCAACTTTCGCAGGCCGTCGAACTGCACTCGAGTCCGGAATCGGCCTTCGCGCTGGTTTGCCAAGTGGAGAAGTGGCCGGTTTGGCTTTCATTCCTACGCAGCGCGCGCCTCGTGCATGCGAAGAAGCCGATCGGCATCGGCGCCGAAGTGATGATTCGCTCGCGGATTCCTGGTGAAGCCGATCAGCTCTTCGAAGTCGATCAGTACATCGAACACCACGTGCTCTCGTTGGTGGGGGCGTACTCCGTTCGGCGTCGCCTGGACTTTCGAATCGAGCGTAAAACCACGCGTTCGAAATTGGTCGCGCGCCTGGACTACCCAGCATACGGCGGAAGAATCGCATCGCTCATGGACCGCTTGACGGCACGTCGCAAACTCGCTGCTCAGCTGGCCGAATCGCTTGTCCATTTTAAGGGATTGGTGGAGTTCGACCGTCACCCCGACGCCGTACTGGCAGATTTCTAGTGCCGCTCTACGATTACCGCTGCACTGCATGCAAGGAAATCACCGAGGTGCGTCACGGCTTCGATGATGTCTTTCGCGAGGCGTGCCCCAAATGCGGTGGCAAATTGACGCGCATGTTCAATCCTGCCGGCATCGTTTTCAAGGGTTCTGGGTTCTATGTCACCGATTCGCGCAAGGCTGCCGCAGCTGCGGCCGAGGCAAAGACCGAAACGAAGACCGAAGCAAAGGCCGAGACGAAGTCGGAGAGTAAATCCGCGGACACGTCGGTTCCGAAGCCGGAGAGCAAGTCAGATACCGGGTCTTCCGGCACCAAGGAGTCGGCAGCGTAAGCCTGCAGGCTTGGCTTCTTCTCGCCGTCGTGCTGGCGGTTATGGTCGCGCTCGCCAGCGCGGCGATACCGCTGCTGAGCTTGGCGGGCGCAACGCGCAAACGTCTTGACGCGCTCTCCGATCACCCACTTGTTACGGCAGCACGAGATGGCCAGCGCGAAGTGTCGCGCCTGAACGGCGCAGCGGCCGAATTAGCAGATCAAGCCCAAGCTATGCAGTCGGCCGTCGGCGCACTCAGGCAACCGTTGCGGGCTTCGCCATTTTCAAGTGTCGCTGCGGAGACAGTGCGAATCCGCAGCGCGTTTCGGGAACTTATCGAAGTTCTGCGATAGTTCGGTCGGCGTTTTGGGCGGCCGCCCATTGCGGCACGAATCCCGGAAAACTTACGTCGATGCATGCAGCATCGTCAATTTCCAACGGTCCGCAGAGCGCTCCCAATGCCGCCGCCGCCATGGCAGTACGATGGTCGCCGCCCGTCTGCACGCTCGCTCCAGCCGCGTTTGGAATACCGCCGGTGATCCAGATTGCGTTGGTATCGGACTCGGTGGCAACTCCGGCGCTTCGCAGCATTTGCTCGATGGCCGCAACACGATCGGATTCCTTGCCTCGAAGATCGGAAATTCCGGCGATTCGCGTCTGGCCTTGCGCCACAGCCGCTGCAACGCTCAAAATGACGATTTCATCGATCGCGCGAACGGTCAGCGATGAATCTATGGTAATGCCGCGCAAGGCCGAAAATTCGGCGCTGAGGTCGGCGACCGGTTCACAGTCCCACTCGCGCCGGTTACCGATTTCAATGCGCGCTCCCATCTGCAGCAGTGCGTCAAGCAGCCCCGAGCGGCTTGGGTTAATGCCGACGTCGCGAATGGTCAAACGTGAGCCGGGCGTTACGACCGCTGCCACCAAGAAGAAGGCCGCTGCAGAGAGATCGCCAGGAATGCGAGTATCTCGCGGCTCGATGTGCGCGCTCCTCATCGCAACGCGATCCGCATCGAACACGATGTCGGCATTCCACGATTTCAAGAGCCGCTCGGTATGATCGCGGGATCCACCGCACCGTTCGAGCGTAACCGGAGTGCCCGAGTAGACGCCTGCTAGCAGCAAGGCTGATTTTATTTGCGCCGAGGCGGAGAGTAAGATGAAGTGGCGAGTTTGCGCCGGCAATTGCCCGGCGATTTCGAGCGGTAAGGCTCCGCCACTCGTGGTCACGCGGGAGCCGAAGGCGCGCAGCTGAGCGGCGACCGGCTCCATTGGCCGGGATGACAAGGATTCATCGCCCTGTAGTCGCGCGTGTAGGCCGGCGCCGGCGCAGGTCCCCATGATTAAGCGGGCCGTGGTCCCGGAGTTCAGGCAGTTGACGGGCGCTTCCGGAGCGTGCAACCGGCCGCCTTGAACCTCGGCATCCGGCCCATCGCGTTTCGCGGACGCCCCAATCGAACTGAGTGCGCCGATTGTTGCATCGAGATCTCGACCCGGATTGAGATTCTGCACGCGGACCTTTGCCTGCGTGCTGGCCGCTATGAACAGCGCTCGATGCGAAATGGATTTATCGCCTGGAACGGCGATTTCGCCGCGCAACGCGCCTCGCTGAAAGATCACCTCGATTCTTTTGACACGGCAATGGAAGAACCTGACCTACGACAAAGGAGACACGTGTGAGTCAATACGTCTACTCCATGTACCGCATCGGCAAAACCGTGCCGCCGAAGCGCGAAATCCTGAAAGACATCTCGCTAAGCTTTCTTCCCGGCGCCAAAATCGGAATTCTTGGGCTGAATGGCGCGGGCAAGTCGACGGTTCTGCGGATTATGGCCGGCGTCGATACCGAGTTCGACGGTGTCGCCGAACCGATGCCCGGGATAACCATCGGCTATCTGGAGCAAGAGCCGAAACTCGATCCGGACAAGACCGTTCGTCAAAGCGTCGAGGAAGCGTTCGCCGGACTCTTCGATGTTCGGAAGCGCCTGGAAGAGGTTTACGCCGCCTATGCGGAGCCCGACGCCGACATCGGAGCGCTCGCAGAGGAACAGGCCAAGTTGGAGTCCGCACTCTTCTCACAAGACGGCGATGATTTGGAGCATCAGCTCGAAATCGCGGCCGATGCCCTGCGGCTGCCGCCCTGGGAGATGCCGATTGGGCCGCTTTCGGGAGGCGAGCAGCGGCGCGTCGCGCTCTGCCGGCTACTGCTCTCGAGGCCGGATATGTTGCTGCTTGACGAGCCCACCAATCATCTTGATGCCGAAAGCGTCGAATGGCTCGAGGGTTTCTTGCAACGCTTCCCGGGGACCGTGGTGGCCGTTACGCATGACCGCTACTTTCTGGATAACTCGGCGCAGTGGATTCTGGAACTCGATCGTGGGCGCGGTATACCATGGAAGGGCAACTACAGCTCTTGGCTCGATCAAAAACAGCAACGCCTGGCGCAGGAAGAAGCAACGGAATCGGCCCGCCAGAAGGCGCTCAAGCGCGAACTGGAATGGGTGCGTAGCAGTGCAAAGGGGCGCCATGCCAAGAGCAAGAGCCGCATTGCACGCTTCGAAGAGCTGGCGAGCTACGAGCACCAAAAACGCAATGAAACGCGAGAGCTCTTCATTCCGGTGGCCGAGCGCCTCGGCGATCAAGTCATCGAATTCACGGTGGTAAGCAAAGCGTTTGGGGATCGGTTGCTGATGGATAAGGTCAGCTTTCGGGTCCCCCCGGGCGCGATTGTCGGCATCATCGGTCCCAACGGGGCCGGCAAGAGCACGTTGTTTCGCCTGATTACCGGCCATGAGCAGCCCGACGCGGGCGAGATTAAGATTGGGCCGACCGTAAAGCTTGCAATGGTCGATCAGTCGCGCGAATCGCTCGAAAACGAAAAAACGGTATTCGAGGCCGTCAGCGGCGGCCGTGACTTGATGATAGTGGGCCGCTTTGAGATGCCGGCGCGCGCATATTTAGGACGCTTTAACTTCAAGGGTGGCGACCAGCAGAAGCGTGTTGAAAATCTTTCCGGTGGGGAACGCGGACGCTTGCATCTTGCAAAAACCTTGGTGAGTGGCGCAAACGTGCTGCTGCTGGACGAGCCCTCAAACGACCTGGATGTGGAAACGCTGCGCGCTTTGGAAGACGCACTCAGTGAGTTTGCGGGCACGGTGTTGGTGGTGAGCCATGATCGGTGGTTTTTGGATCGCATCGCCACGCACATTCTGGCCTTCGAAGGCGACTCGCGCGTGTTTTTCTATGAAGGGAACTATCAAGAGTACGAAGCCAACAAACGCGAGCGCTTAGGTGAAGAAGCAGCTCGTCCCCACCGCCTGCGTTTTCGGCCGCTTGCAGTTCGGTAGCGGTAGGTTCCTGGGGAAGGTGGGATTTGAACCCACACAGGTTGTGCCCGGCCGCTTTTGAGGCGGCTGCGTCTACCGTTCCGCCACTCCCCCTGGCTAGCCACCCTCGATTCGCGTCGCTTGCCTACCGCCCTGTCAGTGATTGAAGTCGCTGCCGCGCTTCCGCGGCGCTGGCTGCGGGGAATGAGCCAAAGCTCACATGCGCGCCTCTCCCGGGGCTTACGTGCAGGGTAACGTTAGCCGCGCCGCGCTTCATCGCGACTGACGCAGCACTCAGGTCTTTGTTTCGCCACCACATGGCCGCGAGTGTGTCGGATTTTTCGTCGTAAACGCCGATATAACTCGTTAGCGCATAGGCTTTGTCGACGTTAAATGCTTGCGCATTGCCTTCGGTCAGTACGGTCGCGCGCGCCCGGAAATCATTAGCCGATCGCGCCGCCAACGAAGAGATCACATCCACGCTAGCCGAGTTTGCCTGGTACTCAACCGTGAACGACGGGCCGCCGGGAACCAGCACTATTTTCTTGTTGAAGTGCACCGGGCTTAGCGCAAGGTCGCTGGCATCGTAGCTCAGCTCAACGCTGGCTGGATTTCTCGTGCTCAGGACCGTCGTACGATATGACCGGTTGAACGTTCCCACGTTGAGCGGATGAGTATAACGAGCGATGTAATCGCGTGGTGACGCCGCGGGCGGATCGGTGACCGCGTCGCGTAGCGCTCCAACCGTTGCGATGATGTTACGCCCTGTGCGTTTGTCTTCAAAGATCAATGCGCGACCTCCGGCCGCCGGCGCTACGAGCAATCGCACATATGCATTTTCCATCAGCACGCTCTGCGAGCCGTCCTGCAGGAAATCGCCAGTCCGCACGGTCGCACCGTCGGTTGGCCGATAGCGCTCGCAGAGGCGGCACGCCAAATACTGCGACTCTCCGATTGGCAGATCTGCCGGTGCCTGCCGACGGCCAAAACGCGCATCTGCTTGGGAGAAACGTGGGGCGCTTCGCGCCGCGTCGCCGAGCGGAAGCAGTAGTGTACTGCGTGGTTTTGCTACGAGGTGGCTTCCGTTCAATGCCGGAAACGCCCGTACTCGCAGACTACGCAGTGACTGCACCCGGTCGCTGTAGTTGGTCACAATGAGAAATCCCGCGCGTGGATTTGTATTTGACACGAGAAGCGCGGCATTGCCTTGCGCTCCGCTAATCTGGGACTGCGCGAATGCTGGAAAAGACATCGCGACGTGCGGATCTATAACTACCCCATAATGCGCGCGCTCCTCCTGCGAGGTAAACGCCGGATCTTGTAGGGCGCACGTTATGCTCGCAACACGGCAGTGCTGCAACGCGGCGATCGTTGCGGCAGCCGCAGAAGAAAAATCCGCGTTGGTCGTAGCCCAGCGCGATGCGCTCCAGAGAATGGCCATATCAGCGGCGATATGCGTTTGCGCAAGTTGCGCGCCGTACGTTCGAATAAAATTTCCTATCTTAGCTGTAGGAACGGCCCGGGCTTGACGGGCCGATTGAAATGAAAGCGCGGCGTCCCATCCGTAAAAGACATTGGTCCAAGGGGCTTCCCACCCGGACGGATACATCGTGTCTTGCACCGGAAAGTTCACGATCCCATGCGCGCCCATCTGCAGCATCGTGCCGATGGCGAGTTCAGTGTTTGCTGGATCCGCTGGCCGGGGCGCACCCTCATCGGCACCCTGCAGCCATCCGGCCTGAAACTCGCTGATCATGACCGGATACTTGTGCTGCGTCTGCAAGAGGGCCGTGGAGAACTCAAGCTGCGACCGGTCGTGTTCCCCGATGCTTTCGACGTCCGACTGATACCAATTGCCCCAGGCCCAAACGGGCGAAGACGCCGTGACCTTCATTTGATATGTATTGATGAAAGTCGGCACCCCGGGTCCGGTGACGCCGTGCACCACCGAATCCAAGTACCGGACGTACGCCTGGAAATGCGGTGCGGGCCAAGTTTGATTGTCGATATAGGCACCCTGGTCGTCGTCCAGTGCGACCGCGATAACATCGCCGGACCAGGGCTTGATTTCAGTGAGTGCTCGACGTAACCAGCGCGTCGCATATTTCATGTGCGTAGCGTTGTTCATCCATTCCGCAGCCGCGTCGTCGGAGCGCGCATTCTGCAACGTCGCGGTCGCCGGATAGCGGCCTTCGAGGATATCGTGGAGCGGCATGTTGTATTCCGGGCGCCGGAGCAGCCAGTCAGGGTAGCCGCCGTTCTTCCATTCGTTCCGGATGACGGGGCCGGGCCGGATGATCGTTTTGAACCCCATGTTATGCACGAGATTGAGCAAGTAGTGCAGGTCGCGCCGGGGGCCGGTGCGCCCGGTGAAGTCAAAGTTGTCATCGCTGAGCTCGTGCCAATTCCAGATGAGGTACAGGTCGATGGTGTTGATGCCAAGCGATTTATAGGCTTCTAGCGATACCTTCCATCGCGATCTGGGGAGTCGCTCGTAGAAAAAGGCCGCGCCGTACACGAAAAATGGCTTCTGTTCTACCGTGAAAACCGGATAGCCGTTCTGCTGCACGACCGCGCTGTGGCCGTACGAAGCGCCCGCAGTCCGCGGCGCGACAACGCACAGCGCCGCAACAATCGCCGCCGCGAACGGCCATGTTCGCTGCACTCGTGCTAGTCCGAGGAAGAGAACAACTCCCACGGCGACCGCTGCAAAGCTCAGCTCCATCGCCAGTTGCCCGGTGGATTGAAATGCAAATCCCCAGCCAACTAATGCGACAAGCGCGGGAAGCGGGAAAAGCCACATGCGGAAGGGAGCGCGTTCGCCTTTCACTCGTAAGACAAAAACGGCGGTAATTTGCGCGACGGCCTGCACAAGGACGATTGCGGCCAGCAGGAGTGCGATCACCGTGTCCAAGGAAAAGAATGACGCACAGATGGAGGCGAGGCCGATAACCAAGAGCGCGACGTCGGGAAATTGTCCGCTGGGATGCAGATGCCGAAAGACCGGAAAGAAGTTTCCGTCTCGAGCCGCTGCAAACGGAACGCGGGCAAAGCCGAGCAGATTTCCGTACACTGACGCAAAAGCCGTTACCAGGACGAGGATCGTGAAAATTACTGCGGCAACCCCTCCCCAGCTGCGAAGCACCACGGTCGTTCCGACATATTGGGCCGCAGTCGAGTCCAGCTTGAGCAAGTGCTGCCACGGGACTGCACCGAGAACGCCGTATTGCATGGCCACGTACAGCAACGCCACGACTAGAACGGACACGACAATTGAAAGCGGGATCACGCGCTTCGGATTCTCTACCTCCTCGCCGATCAGCGCTGCGTCGGCATAGCCGACGTAGTCGTATAGGGTGAGGTACAGCGAACTGCCGACGGCCAGCAAGAAGGCCCACGTCCAGTTCGGATGCATGTCGGTCGAAAGGGCCTGAGCTGGGTTGAAGTGTGGAACGGATGCCGCAATGACCACGAGCAGCGTGACCACGGCCGTTATGCACAGCACGATGCTCATTTTCGCGACCGATGTGATCCGGCGGTATAACATCGTAATGGCCAGAATGCCTAACCCGATCTTCACCGCGTCTGACGTGAGCCAGGATGTGTTTATTGCCGGCCAAAGGTAGCTGGCGTAACTGACAAACCCGATATAACCACTCGCGAGCAGCAGCGGTGCATAGAAAATGAACTGCCAGTTGAACAGAAACGCGAACAGGCGGCCCCACCGCTCGCGTCCGAAGGCCTCTCGCAAATAGACGTAGGTGCCGCCCGATCCGGGAAAGCGCGAGCTGAGTTCGGCCCACACCAACCCGTCGCAGAGTGCAACGATTGCGCCGGCGAACCAACCCCACAGCGCGGCGCTTCCGTGCAGCTTTCCGACCACCAGCGGAATCGTTATCAACGGACCGATGCCGATCATCGTAATCACGTTGACCGCAATCGCGCTGCGCAGTCCCACGCCCCGAATCATGCGGCCGCATTCGGTGAAGTCTGCGCGCAACCTGGCGGCGAACTCAGGCGCTTATGCAATCTGAATTAGCGCGACTATTGGGTATCGAGGGCGATCTTTGCATCGATTTCGTCGACAGCCCGGCGTTGCACGACAACCCGCTTGGTGACCCGTCGACGCGTCCAGTCGCCGTTTACGTTCCGCCCAAGTACGAGCCGCAGGGTTCCAAACGCTACCCTGTTCTCTATGTGCTCCACGGTTATACAGGGGACGTGGCGGCATTGGTTTCATCGCGCCCGTGGGAGACGAACGTGGTCCAATGGGTCGACCGTCTCATCTGCGAGCAGAAGATGCCAGCGGCAATACTGGTGGTCGTAGACGGATTTACGCGACTGGGCGGTTCGCAGTATGTCAACTCCATTCACAACGGCGACTATGCGACCTACGTCATTCGCGATGTGATCGGCCACGTAGACGGAAGCTATCGCACGAATTCCTCGGAGGGCGGCCGCGCGGTACTCGGCAAATCTTCAGGTGGTTTCGGGGCGCTATATTTATCGATGAGCTATCCGGGCATCTTCTGCGCCTTTGCTTCCCACAGCGGCGATGCGTATTTCCCCTACGCGCAGCCTCGCGGCTTCCCCACGGCCCATCGCACACTGGAGCGTTTCGACTGGGGTATACGCGCTTTCGTGGAAAACTTCGAGCGGCAGAGTAAGCGGCTGCCGCATGAGTACGAAACGATGGAGATGCTCGGTTATACGGCCGCCTATACGCCACGCAGCGCCAACGCCTTCGATCTCGACCTACCGTTCGACCGAGCGACGGGCGCCCTGCGCGAAGAAGTATTTGCGCGCTGGCTGGCGTTTGACCCCGCACAGATGTGCCTAACCAAAGGCCCGGAACTGCAGCGTCTGCGGCTGCGTTATCTCGATTGCGGTCGTAAGGATGAGTATGCGTTGGATATTGGGGCGCGCGTCACGGCAGCACGCATGAAAGAGATGGGCATGAGCGTGCATCACGAAGAATTCGACGACGACCACCGCAATGTCGGATACCGCTATGCGGTATCGCTGCCGCTGCTGGCAAATGTCTTGGAGAGTGTATGATTGTTCGGTCGAATCTATTCGTAGCCCTGATGCTATTGCTCGCTCAGAGTACCAGCGCGCAACCGACCGCACCCGCTGCGACAACGGCTACCTACGACGACCCCGCTGCGCACTTTGACCCGCAAAACGGGTTCGAACGGATACAGTTCACGCCCGCCGAGCTCGGCGACAAGCTGGCGCCCGTTGCCGGGTACGTCAAATTTCCCGGCCGTCCGGAACAGCGCATTCTCAGCATTGAGATGGCGCAGTGGGATCGCGGCCGCAGCCCGTTTGAGGCCGAATTCGAGCAAGAAATGCGTGGACGGATTCCCGATCTGCTCATCAAGAGCAAGGAACTGACCACCCTTTCGAACGGTATGCCGGCGTACTGGATCAAGGCACTCGCCGGTGAAGGTTTTACCGCGTCAATCGAGTTCGCTTACGTTACAGTTGACGGCCGGCGCGGCATAGCGGCTTCAATCGCCGGTCGCGTCGGCGAGTTGACCGAAGAAGAGGCCAAAGATGCGCTCAAAGGGCTGGCGGTCGTCGTATACCCGGAACGCTAATGCCTGACCACCGGATCCTGCGCTGTTCGCGCAAGGGCTATCTGCAAGTCTTCGATGAGATCTTCGATATCCTCAATCCCCACCGATAAACGTAGGAGCCCATCGGTCACGCCGCGCGCGTCGCGGTCTTCCTTGGGGATGGCCCCATGTGTCATGCGCCCGGGGTGGCATACGAGTGATTCAACCCCGCCCAAGCTCTCTGCCAGGCTGAAATACTTCATGCTCTTCGCAAAATCGAGCGCCCGGCTCGCCGGCCCGCGGAGCGTGAAAGACAGCATTCCACCGAACCCGGACATTTGGCGTTTGGCCAATTCGTGCTGTGGATGGGTATCGAGGCCGGGATAGTAAACCCGCTCGACCTCGTCATGCGTCACTAAGAACCGCGCGATGACTTGGGCATTCTCGGCGTGCTTGCGCATGCGAAGCGCGAGCGTTTTGGCGCCGCGCATCGTCAGATAGGCATCCATCGGACCAGGCACGCCCCCAACGGCATTTTGGTGAAACTTCAGTAGCTCGGCAAGCTCCGAATTGTTTGAGATGGTTGCGCCGCCGATGGAATCGCTGTGTCCGCAAATGTATTTCGTCGTCGAGTGCATGACGATATCGGCTCCCAGCGAGAGGGGGCGCTGAAAGAATGGGGTTGCGAACGTGTTATCTACGGCGACGATCTGGCCGGGAGTGCGCAGCGCGCAAACTTTCGCAATGTCGACGAGCTTGAGCAGTGGGTTGGTTGGGGTCTCCAGCCAATAGAGCTTGGTGTTGGGTCGCACCGCCGAGTGGATTGCATTCGAATTCGACATATCGACGTACGTGAAGTCCAGCCCATAGCGTGAGAGCACGCGTGAGAATAGGCGGTAGGTCCCCCCGTACATATCGTCGCTCGCGACGACGTGATCTCCGGCCGAGAGCAGATTCAAAATGGCGGCTGTTGCCGCCATACCACTGGCGAAAGCACTGCAGTACGCGCCGTCTTCGAGTGCAGCCAACTGCGCTTCGAGTGCGAGACGGGTCGGATTTACCGTGCGGCTGTAATCGAAACCCTTATGCTGCCCGACGGCGCTCTGCGTGTAGGTGGACGTTTGGTAGATTGGCACGATCGTCGCGCCAGTGGCCGGATCAGGGTCCTGGCCGGCGTGGATCGCGCGGGTGGCAAATCTCACTTGGATTTGAAGTCGGAAGTGCTCGAGAGATAGGAGATGATATCTTGCCGGGTGAGCACTCCAACCGGCTCTTGTTCGTCGATCACGACGACTGCCGGATTCGCCAGCGTGAGAAGCTTATATGCCAAGTCGATCTCCGCGTTCTGTGGCAGAACCGGGAACGGGCGCCCCATTACTTCGCTCACCGGTTTGTGCAAAATGTCCGCGCGGTCAAAGACGGCCTGCATAACGCCTACGTCATTGATTCCGCCCACCTGCTCGTGGCCGCGCATCACCGGTATTTGGGAAATCTCGAACTTGCGCAACAATTCTAGGGCATCTTTGACCACATCGGTTTCTGTGACGGAAATCATGGGAGGGAGTGGCGTCTTGCTGCGCAGCACGTCACCGACCGTCGCTTTGCGTTTACCTTCGGCGATGAATCCGTTGGCGATCATCCACTCGTCGTTGAAAATCTTCGACATATAACCGCGGCCCGAATCGGGGAAGACCACGACGACGACCGCGTTCTCGTCGAGGGTCTTGGCCAAGCGCACCGCTGCGGCGCAGGCCGTTCCCGAAGAACCACCCACGAGCAGCCCTTCCTCGCGCGTGATGCGGCGGGCCATCAAGAACGAGTCGCGATCCGATACGCGCACCATTTCATCGATTACTTTCATATCGACCGTATCGGGCAAGTAGGCCATGCCGATTCCTTCGACTGCGTACGATTTCGGCGTATCTCCGGAGTAGATGGAACCCTCCGGGTCCGCGCCGATTACGTGGACTCGTGGGTTTTGTTCTTTCAAATAGCGCGCGGTTCCCGAGATCGTGCCGCCCGTGCCCAGCCCCGAAACCAAATGCGTGATCTGGCCGTTGGTTTGCCTCCAAATCTCCGGGCCGGTCGAGCGATAGTGGGCTTCGGGATTCGCCATGTTGTGAAATTGATTTGGCTGGAACGCTCCGGCGATCTCGGATGTAAGCCGATTGGCGACCCCGTAGTACGATTCGGGCGAATCGTTCGGTACGTTACTAGGCGTGACGACGACCTCGGCGCCATAGGCGCGCAGTAAGTCGACCTTTTCGCGCGACATTTTGTCCGGCATGACCAGAATGCACCGGTAGCCGCGAATGGCGGCCGCCATCGCGAGGCCCGAGCCGGTGTTGCCGCTGGTCGGCTCGACGATGGTGCCTCCGTGTTTGAGGAATCCGTTGGTCTCGGCTTCATTGAGCATCGCAACCGCCGGACGATCCTTGATGCTGCCACCCGGGTTGACGTACTCTATCTTAGCGAGGACCAAGCACTTGGCACCGTCGATGACTTTGCTGAGCTTGATGAGGGGCGTGTTGCCGATTGCCTCGAGCGCGTTTTCGAAGTAAACCGGGCCCGTTCTCGAAGGGGCCCGCAGCGTGGTGGGCATTCCAGCGCGCTTCAGCAAGGGTGTGAACCGCGCCTGCGCCGGGAAAAGGAGGCCTATGAACGATCAGCGCTGTGCCAATTTAGCCTGTATCTGCGAGGTCGCCATGCTTGGCGACGCATGCAGCGAGTACTGCACGACCGTAGGAGCGGCCGATCCGCAGGCCGTCCGTTGTCACTGCGGCCATGATAAGTGCGCTCAAGAGATGACTCAGGAAATGGGAGAGGACGTTGCGCCCTCTTAAAGGGAACGAACACACATGAAAATCGCGCCTATCGCGTTGACCGGCTTGATGCTCTTTGGGTTAGCTGCTTGTAACGATGCAGACTCGCTGCCGCCAAGCGCAAAGTATGCCACGGTCAAGGGCGTCGTACTCGATGCTGTTACCCAGCAGCCGATTGCCGGCGCGACGGTCGTTGTCGATGTCGCCTTTACTACGCAGACTGCCGCCGACGGGTCGTTCAGCATTTCCAACGTGCCGGCGGGAGATGTCGATTATACGGTTCAGGCCTCCGGTTATCGGAATTTGCAGGACAGCAAGCGCGTGGATCCGGCGGCGACCCTCTCGCTAACCCTGCAGCTCTCGCACTAAGCGGTCTGTTCCGGGGCGATTCGGCTGACCGATACCGGATTGCTCTTCACATACGACGCGCGTTCGGCGATAGCGCGCTGGATAAGACCCACGACGACCGATGCAAGCCGAGCTGGATCGTGGCGCACGGTTTCGTCCTCACTAATTACTTGGGCACGGATGGGCGTTATTCCCAAACTCTGTATGCGCTCGGTGTCCGGCTCCACGGGAACCTGACCCTCACTCGCGTACGCGGCGAGTAGTTTTGACGGCGGCTGATCGTTGACGATGGCGTAGTCGGCGACCTTTGCCCCCGCATTCTTTAGCAGCGCGTCGACGTGTTCCGAGGCGGTGAGCGCCTCGGTCTCACCCGGCTGCGTCATGACGTTGCACACGTACATCTTTATCGCGGCCGCCTTCTCGACTTCTTGGGCGATGCGCTGTACCAAGAAATTCGGCACGACCGAGGTAAACAAGCTACCGGGGCCGAGCACGATCGCGTCTGCCTCGCGAATGGCTTCGATTACTTCAGCCAGCGGCGTCGCAATCGGCGGGTCGAAGAAGACGCGCTCGATCTTTCCTCGGGCGGCCGAAATATTCGACTCGCCCTCTATCGTGCTACCGTCGGCGAGGCTTGCGCAGAGTCGCACGACGCCTAAGGTTGCCGGCAGCACGCGTCCCTTGATGTTGAGCACGCGGCTCGATTCCTTGATGGCTGTGTCGAAGTTTCCCGTGATGCCAGTCATTGCGGCCAGAAATAAGTTGCCGAAGGAGTGGCCGCTGAGGCCCTCGCCTTCGCTGAAACGGTACTTGAAGAGATCCGTCACCAGTGCTTCGTCGTCCGCGAGGGCCACAAGGCAGTTGCGGATGTCGCCGGGCGGTAAGACGCCGAGTTCCTTCTGCAGGCGCCCCGAGCTACCGCCGTCGTCGCTGACCGTTACGACTGCTGTGAGATTGGTCGTGTACTTTTTCAGGCCGCGCAAAAGGGTGGAGAGGCCCGTACCTCCGCCGATAGCCACGATCTTGAAGCCGTGGCGAAGTCGCATTGCAAAGAGCGTGTCGACTAAGTTACCGCCCTCGATGGACGCGCGCATCAGGCTGGCCAGCCACATGCGAATGCCCCAGACCAGCAGCGTCCCCCCGATAATGATGAATATCCACGAGAGATATGACGGAGAGAATACGTCGTCTACGGCATCATCGAGGATCTCGTTGACGTGGAAGTGCAGCCCTTCGGCGGTAAACCAGCGGTTTGCACCGTTGAGCACCAGCAGTGCGCCGACGATCGCGATGACGAGCCAGCGCTTTATGCCGATACCCGGATAGAACCACCGAATAAGGCGGAAGCGTTGGTTCGTCATCGCGTCACGTCGCGCGCGTCAAGATGCATCTCGAGGTGGGCGTTCCTTTGCAGATGGAACATTAGCTGACGTGCAACATATACCGAACGATGCCGTCCTCCCGTGCAGCCAAAGCCGATCGTGAGTTGTGACTTGCCCTCGGCGACGTATTGAGGAAGCAGGAAGTCGATCAGATCGAAGAGCTTCTCGACGAACCCCCGGTAAGCGGCGTCCGTTTCGATGAACTGGCCGACAGCCTCGTTGGCGCCGGTAAGCGCCTGAAGTTCGTTTACGTAGTTAGGATTGGTCAAGAAACGCACATCGAAGAGCAAATCCACATCCAGTGGAATGCCGTACTTGAATCCGAAGGCGATAAGCACCACATTCAGGTGCTGTTCATCCGACGGCGCGTATGCCGCGCCGAGCTTCTCCTTGAGTTGCGTGTGCGTAAGATTCGTTGTATCGATGACCAGTTCGGAACGCTCACGTAAAGTTGCGAGCGCACCGCGCTCCGCGGCGATCGCTTCGACCAGCGTGCCGGTGCCGGCAAATGGGTGGCGGCGGCGCGTTTCGCTGTATCGGCGCACCAGTACGTCGTCGCGCGCATCCATAAAGAGCACCTGTGGCCGCGTCCCGTCCCGGCTCAGATTATCGAGAACGCTGCCGGCCTCTCCGAGTGGCCCCCCGGTGCGCGCGTCGAGCGCCAGAGCGATGCGCCGTATCGCCGAGGCGTCCAGTAGCGTAAGCGTGCGTTCGGCGAGTGCGGGAGGAAGGTTATCGACGCAATAAAATCCCAAGTCTTCGAACGTTTTCATCGCTTGGCTTTTGCCGGCTCCCGAGAGCCCGGTGACGAAAACGATTCGCTCGAACATCACGGCAAGCGCGGCGCGCGTTGAAGGGTCATGAAACTATTTTCGCCCGAAAAGGCCAACGCCCTCATCCCGAAGATCGAACCGCTGATTGAGGACTTGTGGGCCAAGCGGCGCGAACTGGCGATCAAGCTGCTGGAGAACGACCCGGCCCTGAGTCCGCTGCATTCCCCGGAGCCACGCTTGGCTGGTTTGCGTTCCCCTTTTGTGCCGAAAAAGTTCAGCCATCTCAAAGCCGAAATCGTGCGCCTCCTCCACCGGATCGAAAGCTTTGGTTGCATCCTCAAGGACATCGATCTGGGACTGCTGGATTTTCCGGGCTTGCGCGACGGCGAGCAAATCTACTTGTGCTGGAAAGCCGGCGAACCGTCCATCGAACATTGGCACCGGGTCGACGAAACCTTCGCCGATCGCAAGAAGCTCTAAGTAGCGGCCGCTTCCAATGGCAGAAAGTCTTCAGCCAAGCCCTGCAGGCGCACATCACCGAACTCGACCGTGTAGGCACCCGCTTCAACGCTCTTAACCTCGCCCACGTCGGGAACGTCCTTTAACTGCGGAATCTTCGCGCGGATCTCGTCGGGAATGCGAACCTTGTCACCCACCCCGAGCGCGCCTTGCTCGAACAGTGCGTTTAAACTCTCCAGCAACATCGGTAGCGGAATGCCGTAATCCTCGCTAATGGCGCCGATCGTGTGGCTCTCGCTAATCGCGCAATTTGAGCAGCCGCCCAAATGAAAGCGCGCGAAAACGCGCCGTGCTCCGGCGTGCAAGTTGAATGCTTGATCCACGGTCATCTCGGGGGTAAATCGCTGCTCGCTCAAGGTTGCTCCATTTCTGCATTATCTCCAACGTACCGCCGGCGGCGCCGGTTGCAAAACCTGTGGAGTACGCCTGTAAGCCGGATTCTGTAGCTGGGCCTGCGCCCAGCCGATGGCCATCTCTCTGGGGCCTGCGTCGCCGCAGGCCTCGGTGCGGTTTTTGCTCGTTTCGGGCGGGCCGCCCGCCCAGCGCGCGCGTTAGCGCACGGTTGGGGCTCGAACAACCTTGCTTCGGGTGGGGTTTACCCGAGCGCGCGTCTCCGCGCGGCTCCGTGAGCTCTTACCTCACGATTTCACCCTTGCTGCACGCGAGCGCGCAGCGGTATGTTTCTGTGGCACTTTCCTTCAGGTCACCCTGACAGGACGTTATCCTGCACCCTGCCCAATGAAGCCCGGACTTTCCTCACCCTCTTGCGAGGGCGCGGCCACCCGGCGTACTCCACGAGCGATTGTACCATAAGCTCTGGAGGATAGGAGACTCGAACTCCTGACCCCTTGCATGCCATGCAAGTGCTCTACCAACTGAGCTAATCCCCCGCCGCATGTGGAGATGAGGAGACTCGAACTCCTGACATCCGCGTTGCAAACGCGGCGCTCTACCAACTGAGCTACATCCCCAGGCCGAGTCGCTACTACCGCCCGGGCGGCCTCCGAACCTTGCGTTGCGGGGCAAAGCGGCGGATAATGGAGCACAAGCTCATGTGTATGCGGACGCTCGGACTGGTAACGCTAAGCCTGCTGTGGCTGGCTGCGCTGGTTCTCGGGCCGCAACCGGCCGCGCCGCAGGTTCTTCCGGATTGCTGGGACCTTACCTACGGTGCGCTTCACCATCGCGCTGCCGCTCCCCATCCACCCTTCATCGTGTACAATACGCACGAGGTCATTACCGAGCAGGGGGAGCCGCTTCTCGATACGCGCGAAAGCGTGACATACCGCGACGACGGAGTCGCGCGCATTACCGACGACCGCTTCGCCGCGATTCCCTATGTGACCAAAGCGCTGGATCCGGGGCCTCCCGAACTGGGTCCGTACGGCAACCGCCGCTCGACGTGGCTTCCGGTGCCGAGTGGCGCCGATCCGTTGCTCCGCGAGATTGGTCGAGTGCGCACAAAAAATGCCAGCGGCATCTCGTGTTCAACCCAAGGAGTGGAGACATATAAGGATCGCGAGACCTATCGCATCGACTTTACAACGGCGCACCCTGAGAAGCCGGCGCTGAAGTCGTTATGGGTTGACACGCGGAACGGGGAAATTTGGAAGGTTGTATTGAGCGGATCGCTGCCGCTCGAGCTCGGCGATGTAACTCTCAGCCGCCTAACCGATTTCGAAGTGGAACTGACCCAGATCGGCCGATATGTTGTCGTCGATCACGTTACTTGGAAGTATCGCTACGATCAGTTCTCGCAATCGGCAAAATTCTTTGGGGAATACTACAATTCGGGATTTGCTTTCCCGGAGATACTGCCCGCCTCGGAGTTTTCGTAATTGGTGGGCCATCCTGGTCTCGAACCAGGGACCTCATGCTTATCAAGCATGCGCTCTAACCAACTGAGCTAATGGCCCGCGCGAGAACCGATTGTATCGTGCTCGGGGCCCCGGCTCCTGCCGCGGTTATATCATTCTCGATCCATTTCCTCACGATCTCGTCGTCGCGTTTGAGCTGCTCGACCTGCAGCGCCCGCAACTCAATTAAATTCGCGCGAGAGTTCGCTGCGCTCTTGAAGTTAAAAGTCAAACTGCGTCTGCTGCGTTGTGAGCGTGACCTGCTGCAACACCGCCTCTTCGTGTTCTTGCTCGAAGAGTGCCGCGATAGGGTCCGATTCAGTTGGCGCGGCTCGATGCGGACGCTCGAGGGGAGTTATTGCCGAGTTCCTCGCTCGCACCCTTACGGCCGAATTGCCGACGTAGAGCGGGTAGCTGAGCTTGCCTGACGCTCCAAAAACGATTTAAACGCGAGCGGCTTCTCCAGATCGTGCGCGCGCCCGTGCCGGGACTTAACGACCAGAGTGTGTTACAAGCCATTCGGGCAAAGGGCGTCATACCCGTGTTGGAAATGCTTGAACGCGCCTTCGCATACATTCCCGCCGCGTGAATTTTATGACAAGTGATCGCGATCGTGCCGACATTGTTACCCTCGCAATGGAGGTGCTCGGCGATGAATCTCGCGCGAATGAATGGCTCTCGAGCCCCAAACAACGGTTCGGAGGCAAGACCCCGATCCAACTGCTCGATTCAGCTGACGGTCGCAAAGCGATCAAGGAAGTTCTGCTGCAAGCGTATTTTGGAAATGTCGGGTAGAGTAACGGCCGAACGCGCAACCATTGCCTCGAACCCTGAAATTTTTAACAGGGTTGACAATTAAGAGCTCCCCGAAAATACCACGCCGTCGATTCCAAGGGGGGTCTACTATATTTGCACAGACCTTATCTCGGAACCACAATAGATTAGTAAGCCTGCCACCTGTGGAATTGGATTGCTGCTCATAGCCCTCTCTTCTCTGCAGTGGTGCTGCGAGGGCGATCACGGCG
>QHBJ01000026.1 GCA_003243975.1 Candidatus Meridianibacter frigidus
GGGAGTCAAGCGTAGAGCGCACGATTGAGCAGTTCCCTTCGACCAAAACGTTATTGGCGCTAACTTTTAGGGCGACTGTGTCCGGAATTGTGTGTAACTGCGGTCGCATAGTGGTGTAGTTGTTTTCACGACTGCAAGACGAGCTCGAGGCTCTCGGGCGACATGTATCTTCGTTCCGTCATCCAGTCTTCGCTCTGCTCGACCAGAATCATCGTGATGAGCCGCAACGCGGATTCCGGCGAGGGGAATATGCCGATCGAACGCGTGCGCCGGCGGATCTCTTTGTTGAGATGCTCGATCGGATTGTTCGAGGAGATTTTTCGGTGATGTTCGAGCGGGAAGGCGAGAAACGCGAGCGCATCGTCAATGCCGGCGTCGAACACGGCCATGGCCTTCACAAGGGATTCCGAGAATCGCGCGCGCACGTCGACGATGGCGCGTTGTGCGCTCTCGAACGACACTTGAGAAAAGACCGCCTTCAACGCCGCCGCAAACTCAAGCTTGCGACTTTGCGGAACATGCGCCAACACGTTGCGGTAGAAATGGACCTTGCAGCGTTGCCATGCCGCGCCTTGCATGACCGTACCGATCGCGGCCTTGAGCCCCTCGTGCGCGTCGCTAATCACGAGCTTCGTGCCGCCAAGGCCGCGTTTGCGCAGACCGCGCAACAAGCCCGTCCAGCTCTCCTTGCTCTCGGTATCCACAATGTCAATCCCGATGACATCGCGATAGCCGCTTGCGGTTACGCCGTACGCGATGACGACGGCGTTGCTGACAACGTGGTCATCGAGGCGGACCTTTTCGTAGAGCGCATCGAGCCAGAGATATGGGTATTTCTCGGTCAGCGGGCGGTTGCGAAACTCTTCGGCTCGCCCGTCGAGTTCGGTGCACAGCTCGCTGATCTGCGATTTCAAAAGGCGCTCGACGCCCATCGCGGCCAAGACATCTTCCATTTTGCGCGTACTTATGCCACCGATGAAGGCTTCTTGGATCACAGAGATCAAGGCGCGTTCGCTGCGCTTGAAATGTTCGATCACCGTGGGCTTGAAATTACTGTTGCGCGCGCGAGGGATCTCGAGGTCCAGGCTTCCGGCGCGCGTATTGAGACCTCGGCTGCGCGCACCGTTGCGCTGATCGCGCCGCCGCTCGCTGCGCTCGTGCGGTTCCGCGCCGATATGATCGTCGAATTGCGCCTGAATCGCCGCATCGTAGACCAGCGAAAGCATGCTGCGCAAGACGTCGACGTCTTTCTTGCCAAGCAACTCGGCAAAAGCGGCCCGTTGCTCAGACGTAAGGTTGAGAGATTCCATTCGGTCCTTTCGCTTGCGCTTCATAGCGCGAGAGTTGGACCGCAGCGGCTTCGTTCCCCGGCAGGAGACCGACACCGATTCTACACACTTTTCCGGGTACTACCAAGAAAGAGAGCGCACCATCCGCGCGCTCCCTTTTTCTTTTGATCGCTCTTGGCGTTATGCGTTACGTTTTCAGAAATTCTTTTTATGTGCTCCAGCACTCGAATATGAATTCGGTGCACAATGTCATCCGAAAATACAGCCCAGTAGGAGGCCGGCCAAAGGTGGTGTTGATCCCACGTTGTGCCGGTAAGCCTGGTCCTACCGCCAGGCAACGCCTCGAGTAAAAATTCTCCATGACGCGACTCCATGTAATTGTGGAGGTGCGGGGTATCAAGTTCGGCATATGGTGTAAGCTCGCGCAGGAGCTGCGCATTTTGTGTCACGGTAAATGCAAGCTTGCGTCCGGGTTACATGAATACACCCTAGTTGGAATAAGTACACCTTACGAGTAGCATGCGGCTGGGCTGATGCTTTCGCTGAGAACGCGGCCTAAAGTCCCGCGCCGCTTAGTTGCTCGCGCGTGTAGACTAAGGGAACGTTAGCCGGAGTCATGATGCGCGCGATATCGCGAAAGATCACGCTTGCGACGCCCTCGGGTGGCGCCTCGGCCTGGTAGGTTATCCACGCTACGATGGTGGTGCCGGTCGCCGGGAAGTAGTAGTCGGCCGTGTTGTAACCCGGGAGTGCCCCCGTATAACCGTACCAGCCCGCGCTACAATTAATGCCCAGACCAAAGGCCGTATTTCCAAGGAACTGTTTACACTCCGAGAGTGGCCGGTACGTTGCCGGTCCGCCCGTCTTACCCAAAGCGTAGAGCTTGATCCACCGTTTCATGTCGGCCATGTCCGAAATCATCTCACCGGCGGATCCCATGAAGGCAACGGGAATCGTGTTACTGACGTCTTCCCAGTTTCGCTGCTTGTCGAGCCCGTAACCGAGTGCCCACGGCTCCGGCATCGCCTCGGTTTGTGGATACGTAGTGTGCGTCAATCCGAAGGGCTGCAACAGCCGCTTGCGGATCTGATTCCCCACCCTGTCCTTCGTAATTTTCTCGATGATAAGCCCGAGAAGCAAATAGTTGGTATTGCTGTACTTGTAGGCCTTGCCGGGCGCAAAGTAAGGTTTCTGTTTTACTGCCCAAGCGACGAGCATACGCGGATTGAAATTCTTTGGAACCTTCATGTTCAGCTGCGCGAACTGCGGCGTATCGAACGCCTCAAAGATGCCGCTGTGCATATTGCAGAGTTCGCGCACGGTAATCTTATCCGCATTCGGTATGCTGACGCCCAAGCCGAAGCGGTTGAGAGGCTCTTCGAGATTCAACTTCTTTTCTGCGATCAATTGTAAGATCACGCTAACTACGAAGGTCTTCGTGTTACTACCGATCCGAAAATGGTCCGCCGGCGAGAGTTGACGCTTGTTCGCAAGATCCGAATAGCCGAACGCGCGTACGAAACTTGCGCCTTTGCCATCCCACACGCCAATTAGGACCGCGGGAAGCGGCGTCCGCCCGCCGTATAGCTTACGATCTTTTTGTACGGCGGCGACGATCGCGGCTCGAACAGCCAAACTTGCTGCCGATACTCTCGCTTCGGCGCCCCGCCCCAGTGAAGGCAAAAGAAAGCAACTGAGGATGAGCGCGACGGCGTATCTCTTCATGTAATAGCTCCCTAGCAACGCGAATTCTGACTCGCGCGGTGGCTTGCAAGCCTCGATTCTTCGGGGCGATATTCACGGAATGCAGCAAATATCCGGCGCAACTCGCCGGGACTAGGGCAAGAGCTCGAAAGTGGATAATTTGCTCGCTGCGTGGATATTCGAACCGCACGATTGGGCGGCCGGCCTGTCAATCGCGGCGATCTCGATTACGTCGTTTCGATGGACACGAATTGGAGCGTCCAGAAGACCCTGTTCGGCAAGCTTTCGGGTCGCGTGGAGTCGCAGCAACGTCTGGAACGCTGGGTCCGCATCTGGGAAACGCAGGGCTTCGGTTTTTGGATTTTCTCGAATACGCGCGGAGAGGTGATCGGCCACGCGGGCATCTTTAACTCGCCGCGCGAGGAAGGCAGCATTGAAGTCGGATATGCCTTGAAGCCGGCTCATTGGGGCAAGGGCTACGCGATGGAAATGGCAATGGTAAGTCTCGACGTAGCGTTTGTGACATTTGCGTTACCGCGAATCATCGCCATTGCCGCTCCGGAGAACATCGCCTCTCGACGCGTCCTGGAAAAGTGCGGGATGGCGCTCGACCGCGAGTTTGTCTCCACGCAAAGTCTGCCAAGCGTCCGCTACTCCGCCGCACGGAACGACTGGATCCGTTGGCGGAGCCAGGCCTCTCCTTAAGACGCGGCTCCGCGCGCGGCGCGCCGCGCACGCACGCCCCAGAGAATCGCCGCTAAAAGCAGGAGGTACGGGAGAAACGCCGCCACCCAGAGGGCAACCGCCACGACCCCTACCGTAAATTGACCAACTCCGTGAAGCGCGGAACGCCATGCGTTGCCGAGTTGCGAGAGCGTGCTCGGTTCCGTCGGATTGCTGATTGCTTCGGCCTCAAGCGTTATCCTGATAGTCGAGTACGCGACCCGCGCATGCATCTGTTTCGCTTCCGCGTCCAGCGTTTCGATCTGCTCGCGCACGCTTGAAAGCTGATTCTCCGCCTCCAGAACCTGCGCCACGGAACCCGAGCGGTCCATGATGCGCAAGATGTCGCTTTCCGTGCGGCGCAAGTTCCGCAAGCGCGCTGCTGCGTCGACGATCTGCGCGCTAAGATCCTCCGCCTGAATGGAATGCGAGCGAACCTTCCCAGATTGCTCAAGCGCGGAAAGCGTCGCATCAAAATTCGAGGCCGGGACGCGCGCCTGCATCTGTGCCATCGGGTGGTTTGAGGGGTCGGCTGCTCTTTGAGCGTGCAACGAAAGCACGTCGCCGCCTTCGCGCCTCACGATCGAAGATACGGCGTCGGTGGCCCGATCAATGTCGCCAACGAGCAAATCGATCTGTCCGGCACGCGCCAGTTGCAGGGCTGGTACGACACCGTTTTTCCCGGCGGCACTTTGCACGCTCGCCGGCTGCACTTCTAAGGGCGCCTGAGCCGCCCGCCCGGCGTATCCCGGCGCTACGCTCTTGGGCATCTCGAACCGTTGCATCATGACCCTTTCGGGCGAAGACATCATGATTTGCGGCGATGTGCGCAAGAGCGCGGTGCCAAAGGCCCACAGAAACACGGCCACCACCGCCCCGACCGTTACGCTCAATGTTATTCGCCTCATCATGCACCTCGTAAATCAAAAACGCATGTGAGAAACGCATTGCGATATGCCGATTGTGACGGTCACAAACCGGCAGGCGAGCTGTTAGTGCGCGGGCTGCGCCATGGAATCGGAAACGAGCTTCAGCGTGAGATCAAACTCGGTTCGCGCGGACTGGCCCGACCCTTGATCTACGTCGGAAACAGTTCGTTCGTCGAGCGACGTGGGAATCGAAAAACCTCGATCGTACACGATATTTCCGCTCGTGCTGGCGCGAAAGCCGCCCGCGCCTTTGAGCTGGACGTCCCGCCGCATATCTATTGAAACCACGCCGATCTTGTTATCCTTGATCGTGAAGTCCGTCAGCTCGGTCGATTGCGGCGTCTGCTGCGTGTACTGCCAATGGTTACTGGGATCCAGAGGTTTGAGCCGGCTAAAATTCTTTCCCAGCAGCCGCACCAGGTCGACTTCCTCAGGATTGATGCGTTTGCTTTCGTCGCAAATAATAAACGTGTTACCGTATGCTACGCAGGTGGCCGGCGCCGCGCTGCGCTTGTCGTTAGCACGTTCGCTTATCGCAAGCACCACCCCGTTGTCGGCTTGTACGCCCAAGACATCGACCGCAATGGTGCCTTCATCTCGATCGCCGGCCCGGAACTCGTTAATGCCGGATGCCGAAACCGGCGGCCCGCTCGGATCGGCTGCGGTATGCGCATTTTCGATGCCTGAGCTGTGTGTCGTAGTTGTCGAAAGAATGCCGACCGTAAAATGGTATTCTAGATGGCGTTGCACCTTTGCCGTCTGGGCAAATGCAGGCACAGCCCAGAGCGTGACCGCGCAGCACGTCAGAACCGCCTTCGGGCTGATGGGCATGGGCATCGTTTCGGCAGGTCCCCCTGCGTTCTTGCCTGCTTACGTCCGGAGTAGATGCGCCCCCAAAACGCCGTTCAGCACGAATTGTACTGCCAACGCGGCGAGTATCACCCCGAGTAAACGCGTAACTACGTGCACGCCCGTATTGCCAATCAAGCGAAGCACGAGCGTCGCCGCGCGCATAAAGATCCAGGTAACCAGGATGGCCGCGGCGTAGGCGCCCACGATCGTCAGCAACTTCACCCTATCGCCCTGCGCCAAGTTTACAAGTAAGAGGACGGTCGCGATCGTCCCGGGCCCCGCAATCATCGGGATCGCGAGTGGGAAAACGGCGGGGTTCTCAGCCGACTGCGCGTCGCGTTCTTCTTCATCCGTGCGTTTCGCGCCGGTTTTGCGCGCGAACAGCATGTCGATTGCGATCAAAAAGAGCAGAATGCCCCCCGCGATCGTGAACGCCGGCAACGTTATTCCCAAGTAGCTGAAAAGGGGGCGCCCAAGCAGGCCCATTACCAACATTACGCCGGCCGCCACCAGCACTGCTTGGTCGACGATCCGCCTGCGATACGCAGGATCGACGCTCGCGGTGGAGGCGAGCGTCAAGGGAATCATCCCGATTGGATCGATGATCGTAAACGCGGTGGCGAACGCCGTTGCTGCGAAGTGCAGGTCCACGATGCGCTAATTCCGGCCGGGCGCGCAGGTTTCATGCCATCGGTTACTGCGGCGCTTCCTTGGCGTGTGCGCCGTAGCCGCTTGGCTCAAAATACCAGTCCGGCATCGTGGCCGGGAACGAAATTTCCGTAAAAGTATAATCGATGTACCGCGCTGCTTCATCGAACGTCGAATCGTCAACGACTCCGTGAATCGCCGTTACGACCGGGTAGCCGCCCGCCGCTCCGAGCGTAAGCGTGTAGAGCTCCGGATACGACTGAAACTGCGTGAATAGCCGGTCGGTGGCGACGGCTTTCTTTAATTCGTAGGTGCGGCGGTCGGCGAACAGCTCGCGCAACCGGTTGCGCTCGGGTTCCCGGCGGGGCAACAGCCGCACGTGAATAAGTTCGCCTTCGGTCACAGCCGACAGGACCTGGTAATCGGTTTCTCCGAGCGCCTCGACGCCCCCGATCTCGCGCAATCGGTCGAAAATTGGAGCTGGCGTTGCCTGCTTTGTCGCCGGCGCCGGCTCAAAAAGGTCTGCGGTCGGCGGTCCCGGATCCGTCGCCGCGTTGAAGGTCGGCCGCAAGAATTCCAGCGAGCCGTAGGAACCGCCGCGAAACACTCGGCGCCCCAGCGCGGCGTTATCGGAAGTGCGGCACCAAATGTGATAGGTATAGGTCCAAATGAAATCTGGAAATCCCTCATTGGTCAGTTGCCGTCGAGTGAGCGTGTACCGAACAAATGGCGGCGGCGGACGGTGTGAGCGAAAGGTGTGCCGGATCAGCCCAAGCGTCTGTTCCGGTGAAGAGGCAGCGTAAACGGGGAGCGCCAAGAGGGCCGACGTCAGGACAATAGTCAACAACTTTAACAAGCGAAGGAAAAACGGCGCTACGGCCACGATTGTTACGTAGGCCTCCAAGAAGTAAATTCTTGAAGGAGCGCGTAGAGCACACTGAAGCAGCCCGGTCGCCCTTGTTAACGGAGAGAATTTTGTGATAGTTGGAAAGCATTTACTGGTCGTGTTCTTCGTTCTTGCAGTCCTGGCCGGATGCAGCAAAGGAACGCAAACCGCCACCAGCACCGAATCGGCAGCTCCCGCGGCATCTGCCTCCGCGGTGGCGGAGGTTTCGGCATCCCCTTCTACGGGGTCAATACAGCCTGTGAACTACGACGACCTCAAGGGCATTTTTGGTGAGAAAGAGATGACACAGCTTGCGGCGCTCGGTGTTTTTGGCGATGCGAACGGACACTTTTCCCCAGCCAAACCGGTAACTCGCCGCGAATTCGTGCGCTGGCTCTTTAAGGCCAACAACTCCCTTTGGGCTGACGACACGAACAAGCTCATTCATCCCGCCCAAGGCACGGAGTCAGCTTTCTCCGACATTAAAACCAGCGATCCTGATTTTCAGTACATTCAAGGCATGCAGGATTCCGGCGTATCGGTTGGCTTCCCCGACAAGTCGTTTCGCCCCGAACAGCCCATCACGCGCGAACAAGCGCTCGCGATTAAAGCAGCGCTTGATCGCGGCGGCGTAGATAAAGACCTGGTTATCACGAAGAAGGATCCGACCTACGGCTACTTCATTCTGCCGAACTGGAAAGACAAGCACGATATCGCGCCGGAATTCGTGGGCGCAATTGCGACGGGCATCTACCACGATGAAGGCGCCCAGAACGAGGCTTCTTCGCACCTCGAGAATGTCGCGCGCACGTTCGGCGCTATCGCGATGCTCAAACCCAGGGCGGTGCTCACGCGCGGGCAAGCTGCGATCATGCTATGGAAGATCGGGCCCCACTCCGAAGGCCTCGCCGAAGCCAGGACCGCGGCGCAAGCGCTCGCCCCCGGCGGCGGAGTCTCGCCCTCACCGTAGTTTTCGCATTACGGTTCGGTCATGCACCGGCAAGAAACATTTCGTACTCACTGAAGCGTGGGTATCGAAACCGGCCTGCGGGCAGTCGAAGCCAGAATGATGCAGTTCGTGGAGGCCACGAGCGCGTCCCAGGAATCTAGCGAGGTCGGGATCGTTCGCCGCGCATGTTTCGCAGGCGATGGAAACACCGAACGCGGTGAATGTGGGGTTCTTTTCGTGGCCCGCGGCCGGCCAGATCACCTCACCGTTCTCGATGCGAAAGAATCCGCTCGGTGTTGGTTACGACTTCCACGCCGGCATCGACATTGCCGCGGAAGCGGGAGCTCCCATTCGCGCGGTTGCAAAGGGCCGTGTTATTGCCGCCGGCCAAGAAGGAGGGTACGGCAATGCCGTCGCGGTCGATCAAGGAAACGGCGTGACTTCGCGTCACGCGCACTGCTCGCAGCTCTTGACCGTAGTCGGCCCGCTCGTCAACGCGGGGGATGAGATTGCAACCGTTGGCTCGAGCGGCCGTTCGACCGGTCCCCATCTTCATTTTGAAGTTCGCGAAAATGGAAAAGCCGTCGATCCGCAGTTGTTCCTCAATCCGGGTTAGCGCGGAACCAAGAGCAACACCGAACCCCGGCGAGACGGTTCGCCGCCGCAATCCGCTACAGGAGTTCGCGCGGGATGTTCGCACCGGCGATCGCTGCCGCATCGTAGTCGTTGTTGAAGTACACAAACCCATCCCGAGTTTTTTTGGCTAATGCTGTGATCCTTCGAGCCCAGCCCATCAGCGTGCGCCTCGGGTGGTTTCCCCGGTAGAGAGACGTGCTACCGTGAAAGCGCACGTAACTGAAATCGTCCGAAGTGATCACGTCCCGCGTGCGGCACCCAGGGTAATCATGGATGCAGAATGCCATGTCGTGCGACCGCAAGATCTGAGCCACCTCGGGCGTGAGCCACGATCGGTGCCGAAACTCCACACGTAGCGAAACGTCGCCGGCAGCATATGTAGAAACCGGATCAGATACCGCTCGTCGCGCTCCAGATAGGGCGGCAACTGACAGAGGACCTGCGCGAGCTTCTCAGGCGCGAACGACGAAATCCGTTCCACATAGTTGAAAATGAAGCGTTCCAAATTCGGACTGATCGTTTTTCGGTGCGTAATGAGACGGCTTAACTTCATTGTAAAGCGGAAGCCGGGTGGGACGGTCCGACACCACTGCGTGATCTGCTCTTCTCTGGGCAAGCGGTACGTCGCGGCATTCAATTCGACCGTGTCGAATTGCCGCGCGTAATACTCGAGCCACCGCCGCGAAAGCAGGCGCACAGGATAGAATCGCTTACGCCAATCGGCATAACTCCAGCCGCTCGTGCCAACGTAGATCATGCTGCGGAGTTATTCTTACGGTTTGGGCTTGACAATATAATACTATACCGTATAGTATTATTTCTATGGTTTCGAACCTGCGCGGGCGCCCCCGTAACCTGGCGCTAAACGATCGAATCTTGCGGGCAACCCTGGAGGCGATTGCCGAGCACGGCATAGCGGGCGCTACCGTCGATGACATCGCCGCACGCAGCTGTGTGAGTAAACCGACGATGTACGCACGATGGGCCTCCAGAGACGAATTGCTCGTAGCGGCCCTGCGCCGTCTACGCTTCCCATCAACGCAGGCGCGCGGTTCGCGGCCGCGTTTGGAATGCGTTGCCGTCTTGCGCGCCATCCTCGAGTCGCGGGCCGGTAAAGGCCATACGGTTGCGCAACGCCTGCTGGCCGAACTCGGCGCCAATCCGGAGATCGAATCCATCTTTCGCGAGCTGATCGTTCAGCCGCCGCGCATTCGCTGCGAGCAAGCCATTCGCAATGCGATCGACGCACGAGAACTGTCCGTTCGCACGGATGTGACGCTCGCGGTCGACTTGCTGGTTGGCCCGATGTTCTACCACCGCTTTATCCAGCGCGGTACGCCGCAATTCCGGTTTCCTGAGAAGACCGTCGATGCAGTTTGGCGGGCGTTCGCACCCGATTCGGAGGCATCCACGTGATTATCGTGCTGCTGCTGACCTTAATGGTGTTGCTATCCTATCTCATGGCGGATGCTGCGTCGGAGGGTCTGCCGGTTCGCATCCCGGCGCTGCACTGGGAGAATCCTCAATTTCTTGGCATACTGATTTTCTTGAGCGGAACAGCAATGTGTTCGATCGTTGTTTTCGCGACGGCGATCGTGATTCACGTTAGGACCGGCGTGATTCTCGGCGCTTTTGTCGCCGGCGCCTCACTGCTTGCAAGCCGCGCCTTTTCGAACGCATTGTCGTCGCGCTCATTTGCGCTGTTGCGATGCGCGGCAATTGCGGGCACGACCCTTGCGCTCGTCAGTATTCTACGGGCTTGAAGTCGAGATGATGATTGGAGTACGGCGAGGATGCGGTGAGCCCGTATAGAGGGGCCGAGGCGTTGTAACAGGCTCGGGGGTAAAGACCGTCGGCGGGGCCGGAATAGGCGGCGAGATTGTTGAGGCCGACATCGGCGCAACGGCAGCGGCGCGCGGGAATCGGATTTCGAGCTCTCTACGCGCCGCAGCGTACGTGACGGTGAGCCCTAGCGCGCGCACGATGGGCGCGATCTCCACATATGTTGATTCCAGTGCGTGCGGGTCTGTCGGCTGGATCCGAATCCGCGCGGTGGTCGTGCCACGGTGGATCAGCATCGAACGCCCTTGGTACTCGATGCGATCTGCAACGCGACTTACGAAGGGCACCACGGGAGCTACAACGCGTCCCCGGCGCAGGTACGCGTGATTGTACCCGTGGACGGGCGAGCCCGCAAACAGGACGGTAACCGGTATGAAGCTCGGTGGGAATATCATGGCCCGGGAGCGATATATCGCATCGGATGAAACGACTGGTCCTGGCGTTTCGCGAGGCGGGGGTCCGTTTTTCGCGCGACGGTTGCGCGTTCTTGGCCCAGGCCATTGCCTTCAACGCGCTCTTCACGCTGTTCCCGCTCCTTCTTCTGTCGATCACCGCAGCGTCGTACGTCTATCCGAACAGTCAACAGCGCGTCCTCGACTTTGTCGATACGCTCGCACCGACGCTGCACGATTTCATCGCTGGCAACCTCCAGTCGTACTTCGGCGCGCGCGTTGGATCGGGGATCATCGCCCTGGCGTTCGCCGTGTGGGCAGGCAAGAATCTTTTCATGGCGCTGGCCTACGCGCTCGACCGCGCACTGGGGGTCCCGAAAGGCCGTCCTCTCGTGCACGATATTGCGCTCTCCATCGTCATGCTGCCGATGGTCGGCATCTTGCTGATCGTTGCCATGGCGTTGCCGATCCTCATCTCTGTTGTCGTCGCCTTCAGCGACCTGCCCGACCAGGGTCTGCTGACCCAGCTGCTGGGCTACGGTGTATCGCTGTTGCTGGTCTTCGTGCTCACCATCATCATGTACACATTCTTGCCGAACAGACGCGTCGTCTGGCATTTCGCCGTGCCGGGGGCTTCCTTTGCCGCCCTAACATGGCCGCTCATGCAGTTCGCGTTTGCGCAGTACACGACGCACGTAAATTTCGCGCGCGTCTACGGTGCGCTTTCGGCGCCGCTGGCGTTGCTTCTTTGGTTCTACCTCATGGGATCGATCTTTCTGTTTGGCGCACAGTTGTGTGCGGGCTGGGCCCACCTCAAAGGTTCCACGCCGGTATCGGACATCACGTGATCGTGCCGGTTTTCGTCCACGGATCCGGATTTACGGGCGCCATCTTCGCTGACCAGCGCGCGGCGTTTGCAAACAGCCACGCGCCGAATTTGCCGGGTCACGATGCGCCCGGCGGCTGCAGCACCATCGCGGAGTTTGCCGACTTCATTGAAGCGTACCTGAGCCGCAACGGCCTCCACGAAGTTTGCCTCTGTGGAAATTCGATGGGAGGCGCGATCGCACTCCAGGTGGGCTTGCGCCAAAACGCGCGCGTGCGGGCGCTCGCGCTCCTGGGTTCCGGCGCGCGGCTACGCGTTGCTCCGTGGCTTTTGAAGGGGCTGCGAACAGACTTCGAGGGCACGGTGGGCACGATCGCGAGCAAGCTGTACGCGCAGCCAAGTCACGAAGATCTCTCGCGTGCGGTTACGTTCATGCGTAATGTCGGTCCGGCGCAGACGCGAGCCGATTATGAGGCTTGCAACGCATTCGACGTCACGGAACGCCTTGCCGAACTGGAGGTTCCCGTGCTGGCCATCGCGGGCGAAAACGATGTCATGACGCCGCCGAAATATGCCCAGTTCGTGGCCGCGCGCGTTCGGGACGGGCGCGTACGTGTCGTTCCCGGCGCCGGCCATTTGATGATGGCCGAGCGGCCCTCCGAAACGAACGAAGCGCTGGCCGATTTCGTTCAATCCGTGAACCGCTCTTGAAAAGGAACTTGTCTTTGCGCCGCTACCTGACCGCTCTGCTTCTCGCCTCGACCGTGACCTTGCTGGGGCTGGGGCATCGCCCGGCACCGCGCGTTACGCCGTCCCCAACTCCCGTTCCCACCGCTACGCCGACGCCCGCACCCGTTCTTCCGACGGCGATCATCTACCCATTCAGCGTTAGCGGGGATACGGATAAGACTGCCGGCGCAAAGCTCGCGGCCCTCTTTGCCCAAGAGATTCACCAAAGTGGCGGCGTCATACTGGAGCCGCTTCCGATCAAACCGATCGGCCGCGCGGACTATTTGAACAATGCCATAAAGACCGGTGCGGATTACTACATTTCCGGTTACATCACGCCGCTGGGCGATGAAGTTTCACTGGTGGAACAGTTGGTAAGTACGTCCAGCGGCGCAATTATCTGGGCGAATACCACTCAAGTGCTTACGTATGGCGATGCAATTTCGCAGGCCGACTCACTCCGCAGCGCGATCCTGGCGCATGCGGGACGGGTTGAAGCTCAGTACAAACAACAGCAAGCCGCCCCCACCCCACCGCCCGGCCCGGCCAACGGTACGCAGACGAGCATCGGCCAGCTCCTAGGGCTGCTCCATCGAAAGACGCCCACCGCAAAAGCATCGATCGCCGCGAATCTCAAGCCCGCCGCGCCGGTACTCGTTCCACAGGTTGCCGATGAGTCGGTCGCCACCGCTTCGCTGGCGCGTTCGCTGGACCGCGCCTACAACGTGACGCGGTCGGCGGTAGCTACCTCAAACCCCGCCGCAGACGCGCACACCATCTGCGGTGCGCTAACTTCTTCGTCAATTGCGGCGGGCAGCGCTAGAAGCGCCCAACATGGCTTCCCACGCACAATCACCTACACATTCTCCTTGCGGGTCTACCGCTGCGATGGCACGATGTTTTTCACACACTCCAGTAAGGGCGGCACACTGGACGAGGCGGTCGACGCGGCGGTTGACGCCTTTATGAGCGCGCATCCGAAAAACGTCTAGCGCGCGTTAGGCCTGATACGCCTTGGTTTCGTCGAGCAGGCCCGAAGGCAAGGACACGCGGATTTTTTTTTCCCGGATATTCACGTCCCGAATGAACGCCTTTACCATCGGTATGCGGGCGGTCCCACACACCAACAGGTCCTGCGCGTAGTGTTCAACCGAATCCACCCGCGCAAGTTGATGCCCCCGCTCATCGATCAGTTCGCAGCCCACTAAATCTTCATCCAGATACTCGCCTTCGTCCAGGACGAACGCCTTGCGCGGCGCGTATAGCCGCGATCCGGCAAACGACTGCGCCGCATTCGCGTCGGCCACGTCCTTGAAGCGCAGCAGCAGACGCGCTCCGTGCTCGCGCACGCCTTCAACCCGCACATCGAAGGCCTCGGCTTTTCGCTCGCAGCGCAATGTTGCACCAGGGACAAAAACAGAGCGACCCGCCGACGTCGGGTCGCATTTGAGTTCTCCGGATAATCCGAACGCGCCGGCCACGCGCCCGGCGTAACGGCTACTGCTCGGCCGGCTCGCCGTCGCTCTCTCCCTCAAACTCATCGTCGTCATACTCTTCTTCTAGTTCGTCCGTATCGAGAATGTCGACAGTGATCTTTCCCTCCGCCGTCGCCCGCACGATCGTCCGCAGAGCCTGAGCGACGCGCCCCCCACGGCCGATAACCTTGCCGAGATCCTCCGGGTCGACAGCCATCTCGAGGACCGGCTGCCCGTTGTCGCCGATGTAGGTATCCAATTCGACGGCCTCTGGTTTACTGACGAGCTTCCTCGCCAAGAACTCGAGGAGTTCCGTCGCACGAGCTTGCGAGGCGGCCGGGTCTTTAGGCTCGCGTGGGGCGCGCACGAACGTTCGCGGGCGCTCGCCGAAACGCTCGCTCGAACCGGAGCGTCGGCGTGGCGCCGGCTCGTCTTCGGGTTCGATATCATCGATGATGGTTTCGCTCGACGCTATCTTGCGCGCACCCAGGGTTGAGCGACGCTCTTCTTCCGACGGCTGGGCGTCCTCACCGAAGAGTCCGAACTCGTCATCGAAGGCGCTCATTATGCAACGCTTTCTTCAGACTTTGGCTTGCGCTTTGTGTCCGGAACTTTTCCACGCTCCACGAGACCCTTTTCAGCGAAGAGGCGACGTACGGGATCCGAGGGTTGCGCGCCTTTGGCCAGCCATTCTTTGGCTTTCGCCTCGTCGATTACGACGGTTTTCGGCTCGGTGCGAGGATTGTAATGCCCGAGAATTTCGATAAAGCGGCCGTCGCGAGGCGAGCGCGCATCGGTGACCACGAAACGGTACGTAGGTTGCTTCTTGGCGCCCATGCGGCGCAATCTGATCTTAACCATGTTTCTTTCTTGTTACGGATGGTAGTGTAGTTTTGACGGCAGCTTGCCCTTCTTTACGCCACCCATCTTCTTCATCATGACCTTGGCCTCATCAAATTGTTTGATGAGACGGTTGACGTCTGCGACGTTCGTGCCGCTGCCGCCGGCAATGCGCTTGCGGCGGGAGCCATTCAAGACGGAAGGGTTCGTTCGCTCGCGACGGGTCATGGAGCAAATGATGGCTTCGACCTTTCCGATCTGACTCTCGTCAACCTCAAAATTCTTCGGAAGAGCGCGCTGCATGCCAGGAATCATCTTCAGGATGTCGCCGAACGATCCCATTTTACGAACGGTCCTTAGCTGCGCAAGAAAATCGTCGAGTGTGAACTGCTGCTTGAGAAACTTCTGTTCGAGTTCCTTGGCTTGCTCCGCACTGTACACGCTCTGAGTTCGCTCGATGAGCGTTAGCACGTCGCCCATGCCAAGAATCCGCGATGCAAGGCGATCGGGGTGGAACGGCTCAAGCGCCGAAAGTTTCTCTCCCACGCCAATAAACTTGATGGGTGCACTGCTCGCATGATAGATCGAAAGCGCCGCTCCCCCACGACTGTCGCCATCCATCTTCGTGAGAACTACGCCCGTGAGTCCTAAGCGGTCATGAAAACCTTTGGCCACGTTCGCGGCTTCCTGTCCGGTCATTGCGTCGGCCACCATGAGGATCTCTTTGGGGCGCACCGCTTCCTTGATGCGTTCTAATTCCACCATGAGCGCTTCATCGATCTGCAGACGTCCGGCTGTGTCGATGATAACCGTTGAAAGACCAAGGCGTTTGGCTTCCGCCAGGCCTTCGCGCGCGATCGCGACCGGGTCTGCGCCGCTCTTTTCAAAGACGGGAAGCTCAATCTGCTTTCCAAGCGTTTGCAGTTGCTCGACCGCCGCCGGTCGATAAACGTCGGCGGCTACCATCATGGCGCGGCGGCCCTGCTCTTTGAGATGCAGCGCAAGCTTCCCGGCATGCGTGGTCTTGCCCGACCCCTGCAAACCCACCAGCATGATGACCGAGGGTGGTGCGTCGGCGAACTGCAGCCGAGCTTGCGCCCCTCCCAAGAGCTCCGTCAGCTCATCGTGAACGATCTTAATAACCGTCTGCGCGGGGGTCAGCGAATGCACGACATTCTCGCCCACCGCCTTGGCTTTCACATTGGCGACAAACGCCTTGGCCGCCGAAAGTGAAACATCGGCCTCGAGCAGTGCGATCCGCACCTCGCGCATCACGTCATTGACGTCGGAGTCCGTTAGGTTCCCACGACCACTTAGACGCGTAAATATCGCACCGAGCCGGTCGGAAAGAGATTCTAGAATGAGAAGGCGCTCCGCCCCATTGGAAGTTGACTACTCCTTGGTGGTAGCTTCGTCGACCCGTTTGACGGCGTCGCCGACGGTTTTGATCTTTTCGGCTTCTTCATCCGGTATATCGATATTGAACTCGGTTTCGAAGGCCATGACCAGCTCGACCTGATCCAGAGAGTCGGCGCCCAGATCATCGGTAATCGACGCTTCGGGCGTGACTTCGTCTTCATCGACGCCGAGCTGCTCGACGATAATCTTTTTGACTTTTTCGAACGTTGTTGACATTACGTCTCCTGTATCTATTGGTGCTACTGGTTACATCAAAACGCCGCCGTCGACAACGAGCGTCTGACCCGTTACATACGCGGCGGCATCCGAGCAAAGGAAAGTAACGACTCCGCTCACCTCTTGCGGCGTCCCGGCCCGGCCGAGGGCGCTGGCATTTAGCAAGTATTCGCGTGCTGCCTCCGGCATTTTTTCCGTCATCGCGGTCTGGATAAGTCCGGGCGCAACGGCGTTCACTCTTATGTTCCGCGACCCCAATTCCTTTGCAAGCGACTTTGCCAAGCCCAAGAGGCCGGCTTTCGATGCTGCATATGCCGACTGGCCCGCGTTGCCCATGATGCCCACGATGCTGCTCACGAGCACGATCGAACCGCTGCGGGCCTTCATCATCGGCCGTGCCACCGAACTGCACATAAAGAAGGCCGACTTCAGGTTCACAGACAGCAGGTGATCGAGGGCTTCCGGTTTTAGCCGCATCAGGAGCGAGTCTGCTGACTGACCGGCGTTTGCAACCGCAAAATCGATCCGCCCGAACTCCGCGAGCGCTTCATCGACTGCGCCTTGGACTGCCGCTGGCTCGGCGGCGTCCGCGAGGACGATATATGCCTTTGTATTCGAACGTTGATCTTTGAGAACGGATGCCGTTGCCTGCAGCGCCTCTGCATCGCGCCCTACAAGCACGAGGTCGGCGCCGTACTTGGCAAGGTCGGCGGCGATCGCACGACCGATTCCACGGCTGGCGCCGGTTACGAACGCAACCCGGCCTTCAAAGTTCATACCCGTGCCGGTTCCTCGAGTCGTAAGCGCAGTTTCTCGCAGCTGGTCCAGTCGCTAACGGCTGCAACCGCGGGTGCGCCGGGCAGCCGCTTCATGAGCGGGGTTAGTACCCCACGGCCGTCTGCTCCGAATTCCACGACCAGGTCCAAACCGCAGGCGACAAGCTTCTCTGACGTATCGTGCCAGCGCACTTCGTTTGTAATCGAAAGCACCAGTTTTTCGCGAATCTCATCGGCCGTGCGGTACGGTTGCGCGTCCACATTGGATATTACGGCAAACTCCGGTGCGGAAAAATGGGCCGACGCTACAGCGCGCGCGAACGGAGGCACCGCGGGCTCCATGAGCTTGCTATGCCAAGCGCCCGATACGTTGAGTGGAACCACCCGTTTTGCGCCCGCTTGCAACATCGCATCGCCCGCCTGCTGCACCGCACCGGCCTCACCACTGATTACTATCTGCGCTGGAGAGTTGAAGTTGGCAAGCTGCAGACGTGCGCCGGTCTGGAATTTTATGCTTTCGACGACCTCACGAACCTCGGTCGCCTCGAGCCCCAGCACGGCCGACATTGCGCCCGCTGCCATTTCGGCGGCTTGCTGCATCGCCTTGCCGCGTTCGCTGACGATTCGCAGCGCGTCGTCGAATGAAATAGCTCCGGAGATCGTTAGGCTGCACAGTTCGCCGAACGAATGCCCCGCGCTCGCAACCGGTCGAACGAAGCTGCGCGCTGCCTCGTACAGCGCCAAATTGGTTACGAAAATTGCCGGTTGCGAATACTGAGTTTCCCGCAGCTTCTCTTCGGGACCATCTTGCGTCAGCGCCAAGAGATCGTAGCCTAGCACCGCGCTCGCCCGGTCAAACAGAGCCCCGGCCTGCGCGCTCTTGCGGGCAATGTCCCCGCCCATTCCCACCGATTGCGAGCCCTGCCCCGGAAAAATGGCCGCCACCCGCGGCATTAAGCCGCCTTTGCGGCAGTTGTAATGCCGCTCCATTTCCACGTAACCGCACCCCATGACAGTCCGCCCCCGAATCCGACGAAGACGATGATGTCGCCCGGCGCGATTCTTTGTTGCCCCACCGCCTCAGAGAGGGCGATGGGAATCGAAGCCGCCGATGTGTTGCCGTACTCCTGAATATTGATAAGAACTTTATCAGGCGGCATGGAAAGATACTTTGCCGCAGCATCGATAATGCGGCGGTTGGCTTGATGTGGAATCAAGAAATCAAGGTCGCCCCTGCTAAGGTTCGCTTTGCGTAGCGCCGCTTCGGTGGCCTCGATCATTTTTGTTACTGCGAACTTGAAGACTTCGCGGCCCTCCATATAAATGAGGTGCTCGCCCATATCGTAGCGCAGTGGGTCCAATGCGTAGCGCGAACCACCGGCCTGCACGCGGAGGATTTCTGGACGGCTGCCGTCGGAACCCAGTTCGCTGCTCAAGAAGCAGTCTTCATCGGCACGTTCAAGCAGCACCGCACCGGCGCCGTCCCCAAACAAAATTGCAGTGCCGCGATCTTTCTTGTTGACGATCTTCGTGAGCGTTTCCGCGCCGATGAGCATGATGCGGTTATAAACGCCGCTGCGGATCATGCTGGAGGCCACGGTGAGGCCGTAGATAAAACCGCTGCACGCGATTTCGATGTCGAACGCAGCCTTGTTGACTGCGCCCAGTTTGGCGGCCACAATACATGCGGTGGCGGGGAACGGAAAATCCGGTGTGACGGTGGCCACGATGAAGCAATCGACCTCCGAGGCCTGCACTCCCGCGGATTGCAGTGCTCGACGCCCGGCTGCTAGCGCCAGATCGCTAGTGGCTTCATCGGGAGCTGAAACGTGGCGCCGTTTCATTCCCGTACGGGTAGTGATCCACTCATCACTGGTGTCGAGAACCTTCTCTAGGTCCTGGTTGGTGACGATTCCCGCCGGAGCGTAGTGACCGACCCCGGAGATTCGAACGCCGGAGCTCACCGCGAGCGCCTAGCCGTGTTGATGTCCGGAGTGCTCGTCCTTGATTTCGACGACTTGGCGGCCGCCGTACGTGCCGCAACTTCCGCACACAAAATGTGGGCGTTTGGCCGCATGACACTGCAGGCACTCAACGGTCGTCACCGGGTTAAGTTTCCAGTTCGCCGCCCGGCGACTGCGCGTTTTCGAACGCGGCGTTTTCCACTTTAGGTTAGCCACTTCTCTACTCCATCGGTTCCAGTTTTACACATGCGCATTCGCCTTGGTTTTTGTCCTGTCCGCAGTTCGCACATAATCCCCGGCAGTTCGGGTCGCACAATACGGCAAAGGGCACCGCGCTGTCAACGAGCTGCCGGCTCAAATCCGCCACGTCCAACCGCTCTCCGCGCAGGACATTGCCCTCATCGAACGGGTCGTCCTGGAAGGTGGCCGCCGCCTCGAACTGCTCCCGAACATCCACGTGCATAGCTGTGCTGATCTCGCGCAGGCACCGGTCACACTGGCCCGCAGCCTCCACATCGATGACCCCGGTTATATCGACGAGCCGGGCGACGGCCCGGATTTCCAGTTGCACGGTGGCCGCGGAAGGGAAGCTCCAGCCATCGAAGGGCTCGAGCACGACCTCCTGGCGAACCTCCACGACGCGCCGGCCTCCGTTCAGGAGCCCGCCGATATCCACCACGTTAACAGCAGCCATAACATACATGGAGCTCCCCGCTTGCCTGGGAAGCCCCTTTCAAACCCGACCCATTGTAAGACTCGTTCGACGCCCTTGTCAAACTGAAAAGCCGCCG
>QHBJ01000041.1 GCA_003243975.1 Candidatus Meridianibacter frigidus
ACAAAAAACCGGCGCCACCTCTCAATACCCTTAGGGTGCCTAACATTAAAGAAACTTGCGGCACGGTTCAACTGGTCAGGCACATTTTGCTTTACTTCATCCGGTAGCGTTTGTTCGGGCGGGCTGGGCGCACGCTCCGACACCCTTCGGCAATGCTTCGACAACCTCAATGACACAAAGATTAAAAAGAAGAGCGGCGCGTTAGCACCGCTCTTCTTTAGAGGTCTTCGGGGTTGATGCCCTTGGCCGCGAACTTATCGTACTGCGTTTTCTTTGGAGCCGCGTGTACGTTGACGTGATCTGCGTACTCGCCCTCGTAGTGCACCGTGGCCGGTTCGCGGCTGCGGTCGTATGCCGACACTAAGCGCTGCATGCCGTCGCCGTTGCTGCCCACGATTTCCGCCAGCGCGGCTTCGTCTGCGGACATCTGCTCGAAGCCGGCGATTTCCGCGAACTGGTTACGGGGACGCCCCTCGTCATCCAAATCCTGCCCTTCGGGCTGAATCTGCACGTTGCGGTAGCGCGCCATGCCGGTGCCGGCCGGAATGAGTTTGCCGATAATGACATTCTCTTTGAGGCCCAGCAGCGGGTCGTGTTTGCCTTTGATCGCCGCATCGGTGAGTACGCGCGTCGTTTCCTGGAAACTGGCCGCCGACAGGAACGAATCCGTTGCGAGCGACGCCTTGGTCACGCCCAGCAGCACCGGGTTTGCCGTGGCCTTTTGTTTGCCGCTCTCAAGCTTTTCGTTCTGCTCGGTGAAGAACGAATTCTCCACCAGCTGTCCGGGCAGCATGCGCGTGTCGCCGCCGTCGACGATCTTCACCTTGCGAAGCATCGCGCGAACGATGACCTCGATGTGTTTATCGTTGATGTCGACGCCCTGCGAGCGATAGACTTTCTGCACTTCCTGCACCAAATAGTTTTGCAGCGCGGTCTCGCCCTTGATACGCAGCACGTCGTGCGGATTCAAGCTACCTTCGTTGAGCCGATCGCCCGCAGAAACGGTCGCGCCTTCCTTAACCACCAAGTGCGTTCCGGTGGGAATGTCGTACTCATGCGTCTCGCCAGCCTTGTCGGTGACGGTAATGATGCGCTTGTTCTTCTCTTCTCCAACGGTGAGCGTGCCGGTTGTTTCGGTCATCACCGCTTGTCCCTTCGGTTTGCGCGCTTCGAAGATTTCTTCGACACGCGGCAGACCGGTAATGATGTCTTCGGTCGCCACGCCGCCGGTGTGGAAGGTGCGCAGCGTGAGTTGCGTGCCGGGCTCGCCGATGGACTGCGCGGCAATAATGCCGACCGCCTCGCCAATGTCCACTTTGTGTCCCGTCGCAAGGTTGCGACCGTAGCACATCGAGCAGATGCCGTAGCGCGCTTGGCACGTTAACGCCGAGCGAATCTTCACTTCGCTGATGCCGTGATCGATGATGGCCTTGGCCTTCTCCTCATCGATCTCTTCATCGCGCTTGACGATGGCCGTCGTCGGGCGCTTGGGATCAGTGCGCAGATCGGCAGCCGCGCGGCGGCCGATAATGCGATCATAGAGCGGTTCGATGGTTTCTTTGCCGACCGTGATGTCGGTAACGGTGATGGAGTTTGACGTGCCGCAATCTTCCTCGCGGATGATCACGTCTTGCGCGACGTCGACCAGACGGCGCGTGAGGTATCCCGAGTCCGCGGTGCGGAGCGCCGTATCGGCGAGACCCTTGCGCGCGCCGTGCGTGGAGATGAAGTACTCGAGAACCGTCAGCCCCTCTTTGAGCGACGCCTTGACCGGAATTTCAAGAATCCGGCCCGACGGATCGCTCATCAGACCGCGCATACCGCCCAGCTGTTTGACCTGTGCGATCGAACCGCGCGCGCCCGAGGTCGCCATCATGAAGACTGGGTTGAGCGGGTTCTGCGCTTCTTGCATTGCCAAGGTTACATCGTCGCCGGCTTTGCTCCAGATGTCGATCGTCTTGGTGTACTGCTCGTCCTCCGAGATGAAGCCTTGATCGAAGAGCTTGTGCAGGTCGTCGACTTCGGACTGCGCCTTCTCCAGAATTTCGTGCTTGCGCTCGGGCACCACGATGTCGTTGATCGACACGGTCGTTCCCGACTGCGTGGCAAAGTGGAAGCCCAAATCCTTAATTGCATCCAGGAACGTGGCCGTTTCCGCATTGCCGTACTTGCGGTAGCACGCGGTGATCAGTTTCTTAAGCTCGCCTTTATCCATGATGCCGTTGACAAACGGCATCTTCCAGCTCTCGGGGAAGGCGCCGTTGAAGGTCACGCGTCCGACCGTGGTGCGAATCAGTTCGCCGTTGACGCGAACGTTAATCCACTCTTGCAACCCGATGTGGTGCATGTCGTGCGCCATGATCGCTTCCTGCGCGTTTACGAAGGTGGGAAGGCGCTCTTCACTTTCCACATTTTGGTTCGAGCGCTTGCCGTTTTTGGCGGCCAAGCGCGGATGGGTACGGTTGTCGTAGTCGTCGATGATGGTGGCCTTCGCGGGGCCTTTATACTCATCGCGCTGGAATGTGAGGTAGTACAAGCCCAGCACCATGTCTTGCGTGGGAATCGACACGGGGTTGCCGTAGGCTGGCAGCAAGATGTTGTTCGAGCTGAGCATGAGGATGCGCGCTTCGGCTTGCGCCCCCGCACTTAACGGAAGGTGCACAGCCATTTGGTCGCCGTCGAAGTCCGCATTGTACGGGGTGCAGACCAGCGGATGCAAGTGAATGGCCTTGCCTTCCACAAGCACCGGCTCGAAGGCCTGAATGCCTAAGCGATGCAGCGTCGGTGCACGGTTGAGGAGCACCGGATGCTCGCGAATCACGTCATCGAGCACGTCCCACACTTCCGGACGCACGCGCTCCACCATGCGCTTGGCGCTCTTGATGTTGTGCGCTTGGGCGCGATCCACCAGCTTCTTCATCACGAAGGGCTTGAAGAGCTCGAGAGCCATCTCTTTGGGAAGGCCGCACTGATGCAGCTTGAGATTCGGGCCGACAACGATGACCGAACGACCCGAGTAGTCCACTCGCTTGCCGAGCAGGTTCTGGCGAAAGCGCCCCTGCTTTCCTTTTAAGATATCGGAGAGCGATTTCAAGGGGCGGTTGTTCGGACCGGTTACCGGCCGGCCGCGCCGGCCGTTGTCTATGAGCGCGTCCACGGCTTCCTGCAGCATGCGCTTTTCGTTCTTGATGATGATCTCAGGCGCCGAGAGTTCCAGCAACCGTTTAAGACGGTTGTTGCGATTGATGACGCGGCGGTATAGATCGTTGAGATCCGAAGTGGCGAAGCGGCCGCCGTCGAGTTGCACCATCGGGCGCAGTTCGGGCGCGATCACGGGCACCGCGGAGAGAATCATCCACTCGGGCCGGTTGCCTGAGTTCAAAAACGCTTCCACAACTTCGAGGCGCTTGATCGCCTTGAGGCGTTTCTGCCCGGTCGTCGTTTTGAACTCCGAGCGCAACTCTTCTTGTAACTTGCGTAAGTTTAGATCGCGCAGGAGTTCACGAACGGCTTCCGCGCCCATGCCCGCCTTGAACGCAGTGGACCATTTCTCGCGCGCTTCACGGTAGCGCTGTTCGGTGAGCACTTCACGCTTGGTGAGATTGGTGTTGCCCGGATCGATGACGATGTAGGCCGCAAAGTAGATGACTTTTTCAAGCTGCCGCGGCGACATGTCCAAAAGAATGCCGATACGAGAGGGCACACCCTTGAAGTACCAGATGTGCGACACCGGCGTCGCAAGCTCGATGTGACCCATGCGCTCGCGGCGCACTTTGGCGCGCGTGATCTCGACGCCGCAGCGGTCGCAGATCATCCCCTTGAAGCGGATGCGTTTGTACTTGCCGCAGTGGCACTCCCAATCTTTGGTGGGGCCGAAAATCTTTTCGCAGAACAGGCCGTCGCGCTCGGGTTTGAGCGTGCGGTAGTTGATGGTTTCGGGCTTTTTGACTTCACCGAACGACCACGCGCGAATCTGCTCCGGCGAAGCCAAGCCGATGCGCATGGCATCGAAATTGTTTACGTCTATCAGGTTCAAGGGGTCTCCAGTTGCCGTTCCGCCGGAGCTTACGCAGGGATCGAACGCTCACGTTGGCTCGTAAGGGATCCCACCGTTGCCGAAAGCGGGCCCGCCGCATGGGCCTGGGCACAGACGGATATCATACACCGCCCTGGGATGCTTGTCCACCCTTCCACAATGCTTGGGTAGTGGTCCCTTTTGAAAACGGGGCCGCCTAGGCTAGTTTGTGGGCGATGTGCTCGTCCAGAATCTCATGCACCGTAAGTGGCACTATGACTTTCCCTGATTTACGGAAAAAAGCGCCAATTTCCGCGATTGCGTCCTTGGTGTAATCAAACGAAACAAAAAAGCCCTTTGTTCGGTCCTCCCGCGTCATGACCGCCTCGAACGAGTCAATATCCGGGCGTCCGACCTTGTCTCTCTGCTTCACCTGAATCGGATACCAGACGTCCATAAAATCAAACTCGCCGGTTTTAGCGCCACGCCTCTTCGGCACCGCCGACACCGGGTAGATACGACCGTCAACGCCCATGTCTCCAACCTTTGCCTTGTTCGGGAGGCCACCGAGGGCAATCACCGCCCAATTCTCAAACTCGAACGGCGGGATTTTACGTAGTTTTTCGGCGCTCCAGGGAAGATCGCGCACGACGAAGCCTCGTCCGCTCTTCCATAGTTCCTCATCTTCCGGTAGCCCGCGTTCCGTCCGAAGACGCGCTGCCACCACGCGGCAGGCAGTAGGCGAAATGTCAATACCCACCCATTGACGACCGAGTTTTTGAGCCGCCGATAAAGCCGTACCGCATCCGCAAAAGGCATCGAGAACAATGTCATCCGGTGCGCTGCTCGCGCCGATGATTCTCTCTAGTAAAGCAATTGGTTTTTGCGTCGGATAACCAAGTCGCTCTTTTGCGACGGGGTTGATCGCGTTAATGTCCGTCCAAACGTCATCAACTTGCGTTGTCCCGCTACTCTTAATAAGATACTGCTTGTAGGAAAAATTAGCGCCCTCATGTTGAGGTTGAATCAATGTATCTTCCGTCTCAAGCCGATCTAGCGTCAGCGCGGAAAACGTTTTGAGCAGCGTTTTCCTATATGGCCCGCGACCGTCGTTATCATCCCACTTGAAACGCTTAA
>QHBJ01000024.1 GCA_003243975.1 Candidatus Meridianibacter frigidus
TACAAAAAACCGGCGCCACCTCTTGATGCACTGTGCATCCGTGTCTGGCCGAGTTCGCCGCGATTCTCTGGTTATCCGGGGACCAAACCTTGGGGAGTACACACACCGACATAGAAGATTGAAAAGCCATGAACTCTGCGAATTACATGCCGGCCGATAGCGTCGTGAACTGGGCCCGGTCGCTTGTCGAGATGCGCGTCGCAGAAGCCGACGCCGCGCGCAAGAAGGCTTGCAAGGATCCGAAAAGCACCGAGTGCGTTCACAAGCTACGCACGCAGGTGCGGAGACTGCGTGCCGCCCTCATGGATTTGGAAGACTGCGTTCCGGCGGCCATACTCGCAGCGCGAGCCAGAAAACTGGCCGGCAAGACCGCTAAGGCGCGGGATGCAGCGGTGTTGACCGAGCGCTTGCAGCGTTACGGGCGCTTTTCCACGGCTTTGGAACGCGCCGCCATCGCGCGCGTTTGCAAGAAATTGCGTACACAGGAGCGCGGCGCGCAAAAAAATGCCAAGAGGGCCATGAAAGACAACGAACTGGCCGGTCTTCTCCAATGAAAGCTCGGCATATCAGCTTGGAAGGCGCGCAAACCCCGCGTAGTGCGATGGAGCGAATCGTCAGCGTGCGCTTTGCCGAGGTGCTGGCTCTCAGCGGCGCGCTGCAAGGAGAGGATCCCGCCAGACTGCACGCACTCCGGATCGCGTGCAAACGTGCTCGATATGCGCTGGAACTATTCAACGAGCTCGAGATGCTGCGGGCCGCGCAGCGCCGCCTTAAAGAACTGCAGGACGAATTGGGCGTGGTGCACGATTGCGACGTGCTGCTGGCGCTCATCCACGAGAGCGGCGAGCAGCCCCTGGCGGCGCGCATCGAGCGCGAGCGCCACAAACATCTTATGCGTGCGCGTTTCTTATGGAGGGGCGCGTTTTTGGTGCACGGTCCTCTTACCGCACTGGTACGCTACGCGGGTTTCGGCGGCGGTGCAGCGAAGGAACCGCTCCGCGGTAGCTACCGTTAAGAGGGCAACCCCGCTTCAAACCGGGGGTCCCGCTTGTATCGCCATCTGCTAAGGAGACCTATGCGGCGCATCGTGGGCCTAGCGGCCACCTGCCTCCTCACTTCGCTCGCGCTCGGCGCATGCAGCGGCGGGAGCAATCTGATCAATCCTCAGCCGACCCCCACGCCGGTCGTACCGAGCGTGACCGCCGAGGTCGCGCTGCCCACTGCCTCCAGCGGACCGGCTTTTATCGCGCGGGGACCGGACCAATTGCTTTGGGTCACCGAGCAAACCGGCAACCAGATCGCAAAGATCGTCTCATCAAGCTCTATCAAGGAGTTTCCGGTTCCAACTGCGGCGTCGGCACCGCTTGGAATTATCGCCGGCCCCGATGGATCGCTGTGGTTCACCGAGTTTGCGGCAGGCAAGATCGGTAAGATCACGACTACTGGCGTGATCACAGAGTTTGCGCTACCGCCGGGAGCAACACCGGCCAATCCGCAAGGCATCACGACGGGTCCGGATCTTAATCTCTGGTTCGCCGAAGCCGGGAACCGCAATCGCATCGGCTCCATTACCACTTCCGGTACCGTAGTGGAGAACGTGCTCCCCACGCCCAACGCGAAGCCCGCCTTCATTATTCAAGGGCCCGACGGCGCGCTCTGGTTTACCGAGATGGGAGCCAACAAGATCGGCCGCATTACCATTGGCGGCGCGGTAACCGAGTTTCCGATACCCACGCCGAATTCGCAACCATATCAAATCGTCGTTGGCCCGGACAGCGCACTCTACTTTACGGAGAAGAACGCCGACAAGCTCGGCCGCATCACGACCACAGGTAGCATCACCGAGTTCTCGTTGGCGCCCGCCAAGAGCGCCGTCGGGCTGGTCTTGGGGGCGGATGGAAAGTTTTACATCGGCGATCCGGCCGCAAACGAAATTGCTCAGGTGATTACCGCGCCTTTGACGGTCAATGAGTTCTTGATTCCGACGCCGGCCTCGGGAATCACCGGACTCACGCTGGGCTTCGATCAGAAGATTTACTTTGCCGAATCCAACGCCAACAAGATCGGACAGTTCACCTACTTCTAACTCGCGCCGGCCCCGGAGTATTTGGCCAAGCGTTTCCAGTAACTCATGCAGGTTCGCGGCCGCAGCGTGGCGGGCAGCGCCCGCTTCCGCATACTGCGCGCGATACGTATGCTCGGTTTGCTCCGCCTGCCGAAGCAGCGGCTCCAGGGCGAAGCGAAAACGCTTGGCCACCTGCCTTATCGCGCGAGTTGGGAGCGCTCGGGCCCCACCGATACCAAGTCGACCGGTACGCCGAGATGTAGGCAGAGCGCATCGACATACGCTTGGGCGTTCCTTGGAAGATCGCGCACGCGACGAACGCTGGTAATGTCTTCGGTCCATCCGGGAAGATACTCGAGGACCGGCTCGAGCCGATCGCTTGCCGCCGCCGCAAAGGCGACGGTACTTTGGCTGCGGCCATAGGACGTAACGATGCCGACGCGAGGAAATCCGGTGAGTACATCGAGCTTGGTGAGGACGGCGGAACTCAATCCATTAAGGCGTACGGCATAACGGGCGGCGACGCCATCGAACCAACCGCACCGCCGAGGCCGCCCCGTTACGGTTCCGTACTCGCCGCCGTTTTTTCGCAGCCGCTCGCCATCGGCATCGTGAAGCTCCGAAGGGAACGGTCCGGCCCCGACACGCGTTGCGTACGCCTTGGCAACTCCGATAACGTTGCGAACGGCGGTCGGGCCGATGCCCAAGCCGGTGCACGCGGCACCGGCGATGGTATGCGAACTGGTAACGAAGGGATAGGTTCCAAATCCCACGTCCAGGAGCGAACCCTGGGCACCTTCTGCCAACACGCGTTTCCCGGACTCGAGCGCCTCGTGGATGTAGCGTACGCCGTCCACCACGTGCGGCGCGACACGCCGGCTGAACTCAGTCGCGGATGCCGCAATCTCTTCGGCACCCTCACTTTCGCCCGGCCCCACATTTAAGGAAAGCTTCTCCCGCAGCAAAACGGGATCTGCTAAATCGCCGAACGTAATGCCGACGCGCGCAACGCGATCGATGTACGCCGGCCCGATTCCGCGACCGGTCGTTCCGATAGCGGCGTCGCCCCGCGCGGCTTCGGCTCGTCGATCTCGTTCCGCGTGGTACGGGAAAACGACGTGAGCCCGGTCGGATATTTTGATGCGCGCGGTATCCACGCCGATGCTTCGCAGTGTATCCATCTCGGCGACCAGGCCGCTCAGACTCACGACCGTCCCGCTGCCGATGAACAGATCCGCATTGGGATTGAGGACTCCCGAGGGAACAATGCGCAGAGCCAGCTTGGTGTCCCCGGCGATGATGGAGTGACCCGCATTATCGCCGCCTCCGAAGCGCGCCACTATATCGTATTGGGCGGCATATAGATCGACGATGCGCCCTTTGCCTTCGTCGCCCCACTGAATTCCGACGATGACGTCGGCAAAGCCGCGCTGTGCCACTATTGGGAGCGGAATTCGAGATCGTCGGTGTTGCCCATCGCAATGGGCGGCGCTCCGCCGATCGATGTCATCATGTACTCGCTAAAGAGCGCATTCGGCCAGCCAAAGTCCGCGCGGGTGAACTTCGCGGGGTCGTTGGGATCGAACGATTCATGGAGGAGATGGTCTCCCGGATCACTGGCCAGCAACTGGTTGAGAACGTTTTGGCGCTCGGTATTCGAGGTCGCCGTCATTCCTTCCATCACGAGTGCCAATGGCCAGACCCAATGATCGGCCGTATGCTGGCTGCCGATACCGCGCGCCACGCTACCTGTATAAAACGTCGGGTTGTCCGCGGAAAGCAAGAACCGCCGCGTCGCCTGATAAAATTTATCGTCGGCACGCACGTAACCCAAGTATGGGGCCGAAAGCAAGCTCGGGATATTGGCATCGTCCGCTAAGATGGCGTTGCCCAGACCGTCCACCTCATAGGCGTAGATGTAGCCGTAGTTCGGCGTGTACACCAAGCCGAACGTTTGAATCCCGCGCTGCACTTCGTCGCGAAGTGATTTGGCCTCATGCGCTTTAATGAGGTTGCGGTAAACATCTCGCTCGATATCCTGAAGGTCCCCAAGGGCAACGACTGCCATCATGTTGGCCGGCACCAGAAAGTTATAGTAGCACGCGTCGTCCGATGGGCGAAAGCCGCTCCAAATCATGCCGGTAAAGGCGACGGGCCGGCCTTTGCCATCGAGCATCTCACGATGCGCGTAGCGCGAGTTGTGCGGGTGATCTTGCTCGCGCTGCATCGTCACCAGAACGCGGTCCAGACCCAGCGATTCATCCGTCGTGAACGCGCTCGCGTCGCCCGTGGTCTTCCAATAATCGTAGGCCAGGATGATCGGATAGGCCAGCGAGTCTAACTCGAATTTCTGCTCCCAGACGCGGTACTCAAGCGTAAAGGCGTTCGCGTACGGATCGACCTGCAGGTATTTTCCCTGCCGAGCAATGATGGCGCGCAGAAGCGTTCGCACGTCGGGGTCGTTCTTGGCAAAGTAGAGATACGGTCGCACTTGTGCGCTCGCATCACGCAACCACTCTGCGGGAATGTCCCCGGTTTTCACGTATGCCGTTCCATCCGGCGCGAACTCGGCCTGGCGGCTGGTGTTCAAAAGCGCCGCGCGATACAGCGCTTCCAGATGCGCATTGGCATTGCGATAGCCCGAAGCGGCATTCGCCACCGAGCGAAGTTCCAGCGCGCTCGCCGGCGCGGCTAAGAGAACGCACACGGCCACGATGACAATGAAGAGTATGCTTCGGTGCCGAGTCACGTCCAGCCGCGTTTACGACGCGGCGCTCGCCGACTCCGCCCCTGCGGGAAACAGCAGGACGAATTGCGCCCCACCCAACTTCGACTCTCTCACGGAGATTTCGCCGCCGGCGCGCTATACGATCATTCGCACGATTGCAAGGCCAATGCCCGTGCCAGGCCGAGCAGCATGCGACGTCCGGCTGCCCATTCCAAAGATGCGTCCGCTTATCTATTTTCTGGCCGGGATGCGCCGCCAACCCCGATCAACTATCATTTCATGGGCGGCTTCTACAAGAGCCTTTGCGATCAAACCATCGAGGGCCGCATCTATCCGAAGGCGATGATGTTGGTAGACGAGTACCTAGCCCGCTATATGTTCTGCGCAGAGGGGATTACATGGTGAAGGCGTTCTCATTCTGCCCGCCCAAACCGGCGCAGGCCTGGCGATAGGCTGCAAAATTTAGCGTTGCCGCAATACTCAGTCGAGCGCGCCCCCAGCCTTTCCCGGCTCTTCTATCAATGAGGCGACTCCGCGGCGATGCGCGGTTCAAACCAAGCCCATAACTCACCTAGTGTGGCTAGCTCGGCAGTCTATTATCTGAGACGAATTTTGCTTCCAAATACTGTTGCCACCATGCTTCGCCAGATCGTCGTGGATGGGAGGCTATCCATGATTCATAAAAACTACTGTGCACTTCGTAATGATGCGTTTGTCGCATTTTTTTTGGGCCATCCTGCCGCTCCTTAAGTCATTTTTTCGATGCTAACAGTGCCTGTCTGCCTGAACGTGTATTGCAAAAGCCTTCTTGCCGATAGAGAAGGACCGCCTTTCCCAAATCCAGATATTTCGATGGTCGCAGACTGCGTCGCCGTCAAGTATGCGCTTACAAGCAGCAAATAGACGGTCCCGGACGGCTGGGAGCAAGCGGTGCTATTGCCAAGATCAGCCCCAAAATGGTTCGTTTCAAATGCCCGTCATTTACGTAATGGACGGCACCCGTATTGGATCGCGAATTTTCGCCATCGAC
>QHBJ01000018.1 GCA_003243975.1 Candidatus Meridianibacter frigidus
TCAATCTCATCAGCGATAATCAGCTATCTCGACTCTCAGCGGTCGTAACCGGCTGATTGTCAACCTCGCCGAGAGCTACGTCTCATACACCACGCCGCGGGACACGATCCGTGTGAATTTCGACTAGTGCTCCGTTCACAAGGCTGAATATCGTTCCGTTTTCGTCTCTTATCCTATCAAAAGAAAGTCTGCCCCGGCGACAAGTCCAGTGGCTTTCGCGCGAAGCCGCCAACTTTCAGCCCTTGCGCGGCGCATGGGAAGCTCGTTCTTCCAGGCGTGCGGCGCTCATGTTGCCCATGGCGGATTCCAAATGAAAACGGGCTTGAATATGGACGGTATGCTACCAAACGGGCCGCCGTCTAGGTAAGGAGAGAAAGCCCCATACAAGATCCGGGGCTGAGCTTACATGCCGTCCGGCTGGCCAAAAGTCTCGCGGAGGCCGACGTACGGCGAAGAACGTACTTGTGCGAAACTGTACGGAAGAGTGAACGGCTCCCGATATTCGTTGCGGTATCCTGCCACGAGCACCAGGGCCGGTTGAACGATCCGGTAGCCGATTTCAAAATCGCTTGACAAAACGCGATACCGCAAAGTGAAGGACCGGTATCTGCCGGACACGTTGGGGTAGTAGAACAACGACGAATCAAAGGACAGCCGCCCGCGTGTCCCCGCGCCCCCAATGCCAACGCCAATCCCGGAAAGATCCGGATATCCATAATTCGTCTCAGCGCGAAAGTAGCCGACACCCGCCGCGAACGATTTTGTAACCTGAAAAGACGCTCGAAGTTCTTGCCTCGTTTCGGTTGCACTGAAAAACGGCACCGATGCCGTGCCGCCGGCGAATGTTGGAAAAACCGTGCGCGAACCCGGGCCGTCGTTATCCGTCAAGTACGCACTACGCCCGTAACGGTACTCAATGGCGTATTTTCGATGCTTGTACCTTATACGCACGTCTCCGGACGTTGCATCTTCGGAGCCATCGGACGCGAAAGGACCGTAACTGTCCCCCAGCGCTTTCGTTGCTTCGATCGTTATGGCCGGCACTGTCCTGGGCTCTGCGCTCGCGAAGCACGGCGCAGAGCCCACCATCAATGCCATCAATAGCGCTACGCGCAAAATTACGGCAGGCAGATTGTGATTCGCACAATTTCGCTCGCCGAGTGTCCGAGCGTATCGGTCACGGTGATCGTGGTCCCTGGGCCACCGTTTGTCGTACTCGTGGCCGTGACGGTGAACGTACCCGTTGATTGCGCTGGCGTGACGGTCGCGATCGCCGTGTTGTTGCTTACGGCGTTAAAGTTCCCGCTGTAGCCGACCTCGGAAGCCGTAAAGGTGCCGCTATGGCCGAAAGAACACGCCGTACCTTGCGCGTTGAGGTCAATCTCGATTGGATTCAACACGATCCCCGCTGGGCTTGGCGTGGGAGTCGGAGTTGGAGTTGGTATGGGCGTGGGCGTGGGGGTTGGCGTCGGCACCGGGGTCGGAGTCGGCGCCGGGGTCGGAGTCGGAGAACCTGAGGCCGTCGGAGTTGGGGAGGGTGACGGGTTGGGAAGCACGCCGGAACTTCCCCCCGGTCCACTGCAACTTGCCGTTAAGAAAGCGAGCGCAGCAATGGCAAAAAACGCAATCATTTTGGGGTTGGAACGCACGGTGACCCGCTTTCTAAGCCGCAAGGGCAAGAGCAGAGGAACTGAATATAACCTGTACGCCACCAGACGAGCCGCGCCCTTCGTCTGGGGAGAACACGCGCTGGCGGAGGCTTCTTAGTTGTCGCGCCAGAGCATCGCAGCGATCGAGCCTTGGTCTTGGAAAACCTTTACCACATCCTCAATCCCCGAAATGGGAACGTTGTTGACGACAAGTTCGAAGGTCAGATGCTTCCCGCCCCTGGTGGTAATGTATCCGCCGAGAGCTTGTCCCTTCAATACCGGCCCCACTTTCGAACCGGCGACGTAGGTACCCGTCTTTGCGTGCACTTGGCCAGCAGCCCCCGCAAGCGTTGAGTCTTTTTGAAAATTCTTAACAGATGCAAGCGATCCGTCAACGCCAAGAATGGGCAGCGCGTTGTAGAAAGTTTGGAATTCTCGTGCTTTTGCCAATTGGCCGAGCATATGGGTCACGGCGCCATTCGTTGCGGTTGTGTCGCCGCCGCCACTTCCGTCGATGAAATGATATTGGCTGCTCCGAACGCCGTAGCGAATTGCAAGGTTCTCCCGCTCGACCTGCAGCGATTTTGACATCGTGTTCACGCCGCGCGTGAGTCCATAAAGCACCAGGCTGGTATCGGCGCCGATGTTGTAGCTGATTTTCAAGATTAACTTCGCATCCTGAGCGTACGATAATCCGTTAAGTTGCGCGACCTTTGCGTTGGGCCGATAGGATGCTCTTGTCGGAAGCAGGCGGCTTGGATTCGGCTCGACCGCCGGTCTGTTGACCGCGACTCCGGCAAGCTTCAGCGACTCGATGAAAACGGTCCGCGCGTAGTTCGTAGGCTGAACGATTCGCACCGTTCGAACCAGGACCGGCCGGCCCGTGAGCGGCGGGACGAAGTTGCTCGGAAGACTCCCTTTGACTGTTGCACTGCAGGCCGGCATCCCGATACATCGCGGCAACATTGGGTCGATAGCAAGCGTGTTCTTCGAGTTCGGTGCTCCCGTCGTCAGCCGATTATCGATCGCCAGCGCCGCTGACATGGGCCGCCATGTCAGATTGCCGCGGGTCCCGGGCCGACGCACCGGAACGATCGTAAAATCGACCACGTCGTCGTTGACGAAGATCGGTCTGACCCGAAACTCGCTTCTGAAATCGAACGGCTGAAACAGCCGGTCGTCAATGATGACATCGCCCGCCACCCGGTCGATGCCGGCCGCCTTGACCGCGCGCGCCAACCGACGGTAGCCGGCGAGCGGGTCCGGCCGCGTGAGGATTGCGTTGCCGAGACTGTCGGCTTCGTTGTGATCCCAGGTGCTGACCGCGACCGTGCCGTCTGGGTTCGTTCGCCCTCCCATCGTGAGGTCGCCGGAAGCAACTACGATCAGGCTGCCGTGCAAGACGTTCTTGTTATCGATCGAGCCCTGGCGGTATACGGGAGTGTCGTAGGTATGCGAAGCCCCGACAGCGTTCAGCAGTGCGCCGACGCTGAAGACCTTTCGCACTGAACCAATGAAGAGCTGACGATCGGAATTGAAGTCGATGAGCACGCGTTTTCCGTCCAGGACGCGCAGCCCCCAGGTCGCATTTCGATATGCCGGCTTGTTAAAGACTGCACGGATATCTGAAGGGACGGTCGGCGGAGCCGCGGAGGCACTGGAAAGAACGCCGACGGCAAATGACAGCGCTACTACGAAACGTAAACCCATGCTCTCCTCTTTTCCGTGCCGTTTCGTTTCCAGTGGATATGCCGGGCTCCTTGCCTGCGGCGGAGCTCGATTCACTCGGGCGGAGTTTTGGTTGGCCGCGTTGCAGTCGTCCCTATGAAGATTGCCATCGTCGGCACGGGCCGTATGGGGGCGAACATTGCAAGGCGCCTTGCCGACCGCGGCCACAGCGTCGGCGCGCTTTACGACCATTCCGCCGAAACGGCGCGCGCACTCGCAGCCGAGCTGAACGCACGTGCGTTCGCCAGACTTGATCTGCTCGAAGCGGCAGATTACGACGCCGTTATTACCGTCGTGACCGACGATCGCGCGATGCAATCCATCTTCGGCGCGGAAGCGCTGCTGGCCAAGGCCGAAGGCGCGCTCTTCGTCAATTGCGCAACCATCACGCCGCAGGTCCATGAAGATGTTGAGCGGCTCGCGGGGAACGCCGGCGCGCAAACGCTTGAGGCATGCATGGCCGGTTCGATTCCACAAGCGCGCGAAGGTCGGTTGTTCCTGATGTGTGCCGGCGACCAGGGCGCATTCGAGCGCGCAAAGCCCCTCTTGGCTGACATGGCTTCCGAAGCGCGTTACCTCGGTGCGGCGGGGACGGCGGCGAAGGTCAAAGCGCTGGTCAACATGTTGATGAATATTAACACCGCGGGCTTGGCCGAAGCACTTGCTCTCGGTGCAGCGCTCGATCTGGATTTAGCGACGCTGCGTGAAATATTCTCGAAGACCGGCGCCGCATCGCGAGTACTGGAAACCGATGGCGAAGATATGCAAAACCGCGAACACGAACCGTACTTTTCGGCAGCCCATGCGGCCAAAGACTCCAACATTGCGCTCGCTTTAGCTCAGCAAGCGCAGCTTCCGCTTCCCTTGGCCACGGCGACGGCTCGACAGTACGACCGCATGGTCAGCGAAGGGATCGGCGAATTAGACAAATCCGGTATCGCCGAACTGACTTTCAAAGGGAGGTTGGGTCGTGATTAGTGCCGTGGGTTTTGCCGCGATTGCGCTGGCTGGTTTTCCGCCACCGCACATCGTTCAGACACATAGCAATATTTTTGGAGCGGTGATTTTTTGGGATGCAACTGCGTACGCCGAGAAGTTCGCATCCGCCGGGACGCCTTCGAAGGACGCGCTCCGCGCAATGGAATACGAGGCCATCAGGATTTTCGTTTCGCGCGCACCCGCATTGGCGCGCGATGAACGCCATCTGCGAATCGTCGCTTCAATTACGCGAACAAGTGCCATTAATGCGCGCTACCAAACCGTACGCCTCGAGGGTGCGCAAACGCTCTTCACGCTCGATGGTAAAATTTATCGCAACATGACATTCGCAAGAAACTGGCAGGCCAATGCGAGGCGCGGTTTCCTTCCGGCCGGCATGAAACTTGAGGTTTTGGCCAGCGCACCCGAGGGAAAATAGCCGGTTTCTACGTGAAGAACATCTCGCGATTTGGGATCGCATCCCTGTGCTGCGTTGCGCTTTGCTCGATTCCCGCGAGAGCGGACGGCCCGGATTTGGTGGGATCGCCAGAGGTCCGCGTTACTACGATCAGCGGTTCGGGCGTGACCGGTATGGCCGATGGCGCGCGGCAGCAAGCCGAGTTCATCGAGCCGTTCGGTGTCGTCTACGATGACACCGGGCGGCTTTACGTGAGCGACCGCGGAGCGCAGCGAATTCGTATCGTGGAAAGAGATGGATCGACGCGCACGCTGGCGGGTTCTGGACCGTTGACGGCCGACGGTCTGTGGGTTCAGGGCGGATATCGCGATGGCGTCGGGCGCGAAGCTCGATTTAACGGACCGGCCGGGCTCGCCATCGCGCGCGATGGAACGCTCTACGTTGCGGATGCGAACAACCACTGCATACGCCGCATCGACGCGAGGGGAGGGGTTTCTACCTATGCCGGGCGAGCAGACATTGCGGGACACAACGACGGCCCTCGAGCGAGCGCAACGTTCGACCGCCCCACCGGGCTAGCGATCGATCGTGCCGGCAATCTCTATGTTGCGGATTTCTTTGGAATTCGCATGATCGCGCACACCGGCGCGGTCGCGACGCTGCAGGGGTTTGGTAGTGGTGCGTTCGGAGTCTCGGTCGTCAGTACACCGTCGGGCACCGTGATCTTCGCAGCGGACGAACGCGGACTAACGCGTCGCAAGCCCGACGGAAGCGTCGAACGATTCTCAACAGCCGGCGGGGGCTCCGAGAGCCGCGACATTCAGGGGGAAGAACCGCTCGGGCACCCATTTGCCATCGCTGCGTTTGACGACCACTCCATTGCATTCACGGACGTGCGCGCAAACACCGTGCGTTACTTGAACTGGGCGGCAGGCGATCTCCAAACACTTGCGGGCGTGCCAACAGATGACGGAGCGGGTTCCGCCGGCGGCTATCGGGACGGCGCCGGAACGTACGCCCGCTTCGACGTGCCGCTCGGCATCGCGATGGGAAGCGACGGTTCGCTGGTCGTCGCCGACGGCGCGAATAAACGCTTGCGCAAGATCACAAATCTCGACCGCGCGCACGATGCCCAACTAGGATCGGTCTCGCCGCAGCGTTCGAATCGAAGCACCTACCGAATCGCCTTCGTCGGCAATTCGTTTCTGTGGCAGTACACGCGATGGTCGGATTCAATTCAGGGAATTGTCGAGAACGCGCTGTCAACGGCGCAGGGCGCAGGGCGCATCGCAGTCGATCCCTACGTCTTTCCGGGGTCGGCATTTGGCGCGGACGAGCAGTATGTCGAGGTGTTAGCCCGAGGCGGTGCGGCGAACTTTTACGTTTTAAACATCAATCCCGGGAACATTTACCCCGCCTCGGACCTGACGAATGCTGCGCGCCTCGATGCATTGGCACCAAGCTGGAAGCCGCAAGTGACAGCCACGCTGCGCAAACTGAGCCATGTTCTTGAGGGTTTGCACGCCGGACTGCTCGTGTACACGACGCCCCTCCCGCAGAATGTTTCCCCCGTGGAGAACGCGTGGCCGCAGTTGCTCTCGCGGGAGGGTCAAAGTCCGCCCGACGACCAGTTGGGCATCAACCTGAATAGTGCGGTGAGGGAGTCGGGGGTGAACATGCTGGATCTCTGGACGGTCTTCGCCGGCGACCTTAAGTCGCCGCAGCATTTGCCGCTATTTGGAACCAGCGACGTGCACTTTTCGTACCATGGTAGAGCGGTCGTGGCCAGGGAAATCACGAAGTGGTTTCAGCAGCGTAGGCCATGGCTTTTTCAAAGCGGTAACCGGTAACGCCGGCGCGGAGGCCAACAGTATATGCAGCTCATACGAATATTTTTATTACTCGCACTCGCTTGTTTCGGCTCGCTCGTGGCAGTAGACGCGAGCGCGGCGCCACCGGACCCGCCGGCTCCCACCGCAACGGCAACTCCCGTCTCCGCGAGCCCGTCACCCTCCGCGACCCCGTCCCCCTCGGCCAGCCCATCACCGTCCGCCAGCCCATCGCCCACGCCGATGCCGCAGTTTCACTTTGTCACTCGCTTGCCGCAGGCCGCGGCCGATGGCACTCAACCGCAAATCCTTGAAATCGATTTGAACGATCAGCGTCTTTCCGCTCCTGGTCCGCTTGCGGTCCGCGTTTTGACTTCACCGAATGTTGCCGTGGTAAACGTGTCGGTGTCGGGGAAGAGCGCATCAATTCCCGTCGTTGCTCCGGGCGACTTCGAAGCGACAACCGCCTTGCCCGACCTCCCTTCCTTCCTAAAAGGGAAATCCTACGTCGTTCAATTTGAGGCCGTCACGGCTCAAGGGCGCAGACAATCCACCGAAGTTACCGTTTTCATAAATCGATAGGTCTTTGCGGCAACCCACGATATCGTCTACGTTTTTGTGCAGACGTAGCGATCTTTAAACGACTTTCCCCGTTGCAATCCGGCGACGTCTATCGTGTACTTCGTATCGGTTAGGCGGTTAAAGGCGACCGTTGTACTCGCACCGGGTGGGTAAACCGCGTGAAATGCCGCGTGAGTACTCGACCCCGTTCCGCGCATAACATCAGAGCTGCCATCGGTAAAATAGTCGACCACGGTCATGGAATTGCTGTTCCGAGCGTACGCCAACGTGTGCTCCTGCGTTTCCTTGCCCTGATCGGTCGCACGCATAACAACGCCGCCTAGAGCATATGCCCACGTTTCTCTGAACTTCTCATTCGCCGACGAGCAGTTCCAGGTGCCCACCAGGTAGCCGAGTTGCTTCACTGAGGTAGCCTGCGACGTTGCGGGCGCGATAGCGATCGCTATCACGCCAAAGCTGGCGCAAAGCAGGGGTAAAGACCGTTGGTGCATCGATTTTTCTGCGTTAGAGATAGCCGCTTTCACGCGTCATGGAGTAGGTACGAGCAAAGGAGCTCGTTCAAAAGAGCGTTCGAGGCGAACGACGCGCGTCCCTGATAACCGGTCGTGCAGTTCGACGCGCACAAGCGGCCCCAGTACAAACGAGAGCACGCCCAGGGGCGTAACGACGGCTCGCCACAGCGCTTGCCAAAAGGGCGGCCTCGCAAACTTCGTGGTCGTAACCTTTACGGCTAAGATCATCATTCCGAGCGTCTGCCCGCCCAGTGCGATCAAGACGAACGAATAGATCAGAAACTCCTGCGGAAATCCCTGCAGCGGCGCAAAAATGTAGGTCGTGTGCGTACCATTCACGGAGCGGATACCGCCAAGCAAACGAAGCAGCGTGTCCCCGGAAACGACGGCGCCCGCTTTTTTTAGCTTTGCACGCGCCGCTGCATCAATGGGCTGCCCATTGGTAGTTTCTTCAACGACCTTATCGAGCGTTTTTTGGTCGATTTTTGCCACGCTTGAAGAGGGGCGCGTGGTCGCCGCCGGTTCCGGAGCATCTGAGGTTACCGCAGCGGCCGACGACTGCTGATTGGCGATCGGCGTCAACGAGAAGATCGACCAGACGACGAAGCAATCGATGAGCACGACTCCGAATCTACGGCCGAAACCCGAGCAGTCGGCACGCTCCACGCGCCCTTGCCGCGGCACCGAGGTGAACGCAGGCACGACGGTGGGATTCTTGGTCATCTCGTCTTCCCAGTACGCAAAGAGGGTCGAGTCGCGAAAACGTTTTAGGTGTTCCATTCGATTCGTCGCGTATGGTTGCGACGAAAGCCATTCGCCCATATTCAAAATAGAGTCTCGGCCGAATGCTTCCCGTTGCGATGCAAACGCCGCGACGTCGACTTGGCGTCCGAAGCTGTGGAAGGTTGCCATTGTGATGGCGCGATTCGCTCCCTCAAGCGAGCCACTGCAAAGCAGACCGAAACGGTCGGCGGTGTACTCCGTGCGCCGCAGCCACGCCCCAAAAATGACCGATATCAACGCATTTTCGCGCCCGTTCACGCTGAGTAGCGACGTAATGCGGGTATGCCCGGCCGCTATATTTCCCAGCTCGCGACCCACCATGAACGTCAGTTCATCCGCTTCGAATTCTTTGAGCCAGTGACTTGAAAGCACCAGTGAGTACGGTTCACCGAACCCCAGTGCAACCACCGGAACCAGCATGTCGTCGCGCACGAAGACCAGCGGCATGGGAATACCGATTTTTGCCGAGCACCGCTCGACCACTTCCAGAATCTCGGGAAAGTGGTTCTTGTGAATCAAAACGCTGCTGCCAAGCAGTTGGCCGCGCGCGAGCGTCACGTAGATCATGGCCAGAACGGCCAAGAGAATAACCGTCGTTCGGCCTACGGCCTCGTGCACGAAAAGACCGGCGAAGCTCAGTGCGGCCGGAAGAACCAGCAGCGTCAGCCACAAACTCAACCACTCTCCCCGGGTGCGAAGCGATGTTTTTCCGCGGAAGTAGTCGCGCAACGCGTGACTTAGCCCGAAGGCGAAGGCGCGAGAACTTGCAACACGTCGTCAACCTTCCGGTAGCCGCGGGGAACGGCAAAGACGCTCTCATCCGGGGTACCCAAGGATGCCGAAGTCAGATCGAGCTTGACCATGCCAGCGTGCTCGCCGGTCCCAGTAAACCATAACCGAACCGGAATGCCTGAAAGGTCGTCTGCCAACGCCACATCACCGATGAGGTCCTGCGCCGCACCGCCGTGCTTCTGGCCATGCATCATCAGATGGAAGACGCTCGCGGTGTGACCATTAACCGGCTCGTGACCGACCAAGGTGAGCGATTGGTTGAAAACGTCGTACTCCGTCATCGACTTCGCCCCGCGCAGAAATTGATCGAGCGGGGATGACGGCGCGGCGATTGGTTGCGGCGACGGTGTAGATGTCGCCATCGGTAGCGCACGCGTCTTCGTTTGGTAGTATACACGCTTTTGGTCCGACCAAAACGTTGCCACACGCGCCCGCTGATCGTAAACGAATGTGACCGCGCCCCGCGGCAAGAACTGCGCGATTAACGCCCCGGCAGTCGAATCTCCGCCAAAGAATTCAAGATGAATCACGTCCAGCCGCACCCGGCGCCGGCTGGCCATCACTGCTAGCTCCGCCGAGAATCTGACCTGGGCGCCCGTGACCTGCGCTTGCGCAGTGAACGTCGCCCGGCCGGAAAATCCCTGAATAGGCGTGGGCGGCGCGGTTTGCGCCATCGCTGGAAGCGCAGTGCAACATGTTCCTGCAGCCGCAGCGCAAAGAACGACAGCCAGGGATGGGCGCGTCTGCCTCATGAGCAGCCCTTTTCTGCTTTCCGCCTTGCGACCTTCAAAACAAAGAGGGCCGCGATTTTCGCGGCCCTCCTTGTTTTTTGTTGTCTTACGCTAGCACTTGCAAGCGCGGATCATGTACCGGACATCTCCGGCGGCCGCGCGATCATGAGTTAGCGCAGTTGCCCGGTAGACATTTACGGTCGGATTTCGCTCACCCGGTCCAAGCAATTGGTCGACCGCCACGAGCTCGTAGATCACGTGGTGCAGCATCGCTGATTCGCTCGCGATGCGAGGCGGAATAACAGTCGTTTGCGACCTTGCAACGCTGGTACCGACAACGTTGTCCAATGCTCCAATTGCCGAATAAAGATTGCTCAACGCAGGACGCAGATCAACGCCACCGGCGCGCGTCTTATCGGTATGTTCCAGATAGTAGCGGGCATCGAGCAAGTACACGAGTGACTGCCGGTAGCGTGGTTCGGCAGATCGCGGCGCACCGGCCATCGCGACCTGTGCGGTGATCAAGAGTAAAGCCAGTATGCTGTAGATGCTTCGAAGAGCGGTTTTCATGGTATTGGCTGACCTCCGAAAAATAGCAGTTGTGGTGGGTTGTTAGCAGCCGTGCGGCCGTGGGACGCGCGCACAATAAGCGCGGCGCTGGGCAATTACTTGACGCGCATGATACGCGGCGTACGCCCGGCGCGATGCCAGGATGCGCTCTTGCTCTATTGCTCGCGAACGGCTGGCCGTTACACGATTGCGTTCCAAAGCGCGTGAGCGGCTAGCGTCGATGCGTTGCTCCTCAAGATTGCGCGAACGGATGGCGTCGAGACGCATCTCTTGCGCCTCCCGAGCCCGAATCGCGTCAAGCCGGCGCTCGTTTGCTGCGCGTTGCTGAGCGACGATGCGCGCGTGGTATTGAGCGTAGGTTTCAGCATTCGCCTTCAGTGGGCCAAGCAGGGTGCTCCCCAGGATGGCCAGGGCGAGCGCTGCGGTTGTGGCTTTTTGGATAAAATTGCTGTGCATATATCTCCTCCGCCTCATAAACGCGCCCAGAGGCCGTCGCGTTCCAAGGAAGCGGCGCGCCGCCCGGGCCTACGGTGCCAGCGCGAGGCCTACCGGCGAGGTGATTCCGGTGTTCGGTCCGATGATCGTGCGAATCGGCGCGACGTTTCCATTTGCGCCGGCAGCAAAGACCTCGACGCTATTATTGCCGTCATTGTCGACATAAATGTTGCCGCTACTATCCAACACGATGCCGCCGGTCTGAGCAAGACCGGTGTTGGAGCCCGCAATCGTGGCGATTGGAGCGGCGTTTCCGTTCGCACCCGGGGCATACTTCGTAATTGAATGCGCCGTGGCATTGCTCACGTACAGGTTTCCGGCTGCATCGACAACATCGAAAACCGCTCCCGACATTCCCGTAGCGTTGCCGGTGATCGCGCGAATCGGCGCCACATTGCCGTTCGCGCCCGGCGCGTACACGGTGACGCTGTCAACGCCGCCGAATTGACTCTTGTTATTCACCACATACAGGTTCCCGGCCGAGTCCAGGGTAAGGCCGTACGTTTGACCTAGCCCCGTGTTGCCTCCGGAAATCGTGCGAATCGGCGCAACGTTGCCGTTCGCGCCGGGCGCGTAGACCGTGACGATGCTCGCAAAGAAATTGCTGACGATCAAATCTCCGCTGCTGTCGATCGCGAGACCGAGTGGGCCGTTCAGTCCCGTACTACTGCCATTGAGCGTGCGGATCGGCGCGACGTTGCCATTCGCACCGGGGGCATAAATCGTGACCGTCGCGTTCCGGAGGCCCGATGCATAGGAGTCGCCACTGCCGTCCACCGTGATGCCATAGGGCTGACTCAACTGCGTGTTGGCTCCGATTATCGTGCGAATGGGTGCGGCGTTGCCATTCGCGTTCGACGGCGTAACGGTAACCGAATCGTTCCCGAGTTGCGTCATGTAAAGATGCAACCCCGGCGGCGGCGCCGACACCGGCGGAGCGAACTTCACACCGGTCGGCAACGAGAGCCCGGACGTTATCGTGAGCGCCGGGCTTCCGGTGAACGGCGGCGCCAGAAAAATGATCTTGTTGGCCTGATACTCAGCTACCACGAGATTGCCGTTGGGATCGAAGGCGAGGTCGTTCGGGCTTGCATTGGCAGGCAGAGCGATCGTTGCGATCGGGGCACCCGTGTAGGGTGGAGCAAACTCCACCACGGTATTTCCCGCAAAATTTGCCACGAAGAGGTTCCCAGATCCATCGAACGTCATTCCACGCGGACCGTTGAGTCCGGATGTGACGGTAGCTATTGGGGACCCGTTGTACGGGGGCGTGTACTCGCGCACGGAATTCGCGTCGGAAACAAAGAGGTTGCAGGCCGGGTCCAGCGCCACTCCGGTCGGTGAATTTAAACCGGTAATGATGGGAACTGCGGCCGCGGGGTGCGGCGACGCGGACTGAAGGACACGGTTGTTGCCAAAGTCCGCTGCGAACAGATTGCCTTTGTTGTCAACGGCGACTCCCTGCGGAGTCCGAAACTGTCCGGAGCCGATCACTGCGGAGGGCGAACCCGTATACGGCGGGGCGTTCTCCTGCACGAAGCCGGCCCCCGCAACCGAAACGAAGAGGTTCGACTGCAGATCAAAAGCGAGATTGTCGGGATTCAAGGCACTGTACAACATCTTCGGCGCCGACGTATAGGGTGCCGGAAACTGTAACACGGGACCCGTGACGTCCCCGAGATTTGTCACGTAGAGACTTGTTCCCGTTCCCGAAAGCGTAACGCTCTGGGACGGAGCTCCGGGCGCCGACGCAATGAGCGTGGTTAGGTTCGCGCAACTCGCCGCGCTGTTGTGAGAAATCGTAATCGATTGTCCGGGGCCCGTAAAACTCGTGGCCGAAAGCGTAAAGGCACCGCTCTTGTCGCCATTTGTGATCGTAATCGGATTGGCAAAACCACCTGGACCGGTGATGACGTTGCCGTCGGCATCCTTTGCAACCGCGGTCAGCGTGGCCGTGTTGGTTCCCGGATTGAGACTTGGGGTCGACAACGTGAGCATATACGAAGCGACCACCGCGTTGACCGTCGCGGTAACCGAAAAGCCGGAAGGCGTAACGTTTGCGGTGGCGGAGGCGCTCCCCAGTTGGTTGCCGGTGGCATTGGGGCCATCGAAGATCACGATCGCGAACGTGTCGTTGCCGAGGGGCGCCTGGACGGTGATCGTGCAAGTGCGGCTGCCCGCCGAGCCGGTGCAGTTGGGCGAACCGGCAGAAATGTCCGCAATCGTCGCGGGTAGCGCACCATTAGCGGTTATTGAAACCGACTTTGCCGAGGGTGAAATGAAGCGCGGCTTCGCGCGTGATCCCGTCGTCGACCCCGGCAAGATCGAGCCCGTCGGCCCAACAACCAGCTTCAAAGTGCCCGCCGAGCGTTGCACGGGATTCGGCGGCGCGCCGAACCCGCCGCCCCCGCCGCACGCGGAGAGAAACGCAACAATCAGCAGAGCATAATACGCACGCATGGATTCGCCTATTCGCCGCGTTCCGCGCCTATGCTTCTGAGGATTACGCCGGGCGGGGCCCCTTCTTTTCATGTATAAAACGACGATATGAGCGCAATCGGGCCTTCACCCGGGCGTCTCGGCAACGACGGCCCGTGGGGGCTGCCGAGCGGGACGGTGACCTTCTTGTTTACCGATATCGAAGGCAGCACGGTACGATGGGAGAGACGGCCCCAGGCGATGCAGGTGGCGTCGCGCACCCATGACGACATCATTCGTGAGGCGATCGAAAGCCGGCGCGGCAGCGTCTTCAAGGCGCTTGGCGATGGATTTTGCGCCGCTTTCCCGTCGGCATCGGATGCGGTCGCAGCTGCGCTCGATGCCCAGCGAAAACTTGATGCTGTCGATTGGTCTGCGATCGATGGCTTGCGAGTTCGGATGGCAATCCATAGTGGAACGGCAGACGAACGCGACGGCGACTACTTTGGACCGGCGGTCAATCGCGTTTCGCGCTTGCTCTCCATCGGCCACGGCGGCCAAGTGCTGATCTCAGGGGTGGCGGCGGATCTGGCCCTGGAGGATATGCCAGAACAATGTTCGCTGCGCGATCTCGGGCCGCACCGGCTCAAAGATTTGTCCATGCCCGAACAGGTTCACCAACTGACGGCGCCCGGGCTGCGGGCCGAGTTTCCGCATTTGCAATCGCTTGATGCACTGCCGAATAATCTTCCCCTACAACTCACCAGTTTCATCGGCCGCGAAACCGAACTCGCCGCCATTCGCGATTTGCTGCAGCGTTCGCGCCTCGTAACTTTGGTAGGTTCGGGGGGCGTTGGAAAGACCCGCGTCTCGCTGCAGATTGGAGCCGAGGTTCTCGACCGTTTTGAGCACGGCGTCTACTTGGTCGAACTCGCCACCCTCACGGATAGCGCCCTAATTCCTACGAGAATCGCGGCGGCCATTGGTCTGGACGATCCGGGCGAGGCCACGAGCGCCTCGCTGATCCGTGATCTCAAAGAAAAACATATGCTGCTCATTCTCGACAACTGCGAGCATCTGGTCAGGCCGGTTGCTTCGATTGCGGACGAATTGCTGCACGGCTGCCGTCGCCTGCGCATCCTGGCTAGCAGCCGCGAAAACTTGGCCATCCCCGGCGAAAGCATCTTTCGAATGCCTTCCTTGGAAGTTCCACCGAAGGACGCAGAAGTGACGCCGCAATCGGCGTTCCGGTATTCCGCAGTTCAACTCTTTATCGAGCGCGCATTCGACGTGACGGGCGACTTCCAGATGACGGCTGCGAACGCGCCAATCGTCGCGAATATCTGCCGCCAGCTCGACGGTATCGCGCTGGCGATCGAACTGGCTGCGCCGCGGCTGAAGGTTCTGTCGGTCAAACAGCTCGACGCGCGCCTGACGCAGCGATTCCGCCTGCTTACCGGCGGAGCCCGCACCGCGCTTCCACGACAACAAACCCTGCGCGCACTCATCGATTGGAGTTACGACCTACTCACCGAAGCCGAACGCTCGCTCTTCAGACGCATCGGCATCTTCTCCGGTGGATTCACTTTGGATGCCGCAACGGAAGTGTGCGGCGATGTTTCAACCGAGTCGTGGAGTACGGTCGATCTGCTCTGCGCTTTGGTCGGCAAGTCGATGGTGGTCGCCGAGCTCGAGCGCTCCGAAGCACGCTACCGCCTCCTGGAGTCCACGCGGCAGTACGCGCTCGAGCGGTTGCGAGAAACTGGTGAATATCAAAACATTGCGGAGCGCCACGCGGTGTTCTTCGCGCGCGTGACTCGCGACGCCGAGATGCAATCCTTGGCGGAGCCGGATGAAAAGTGGCTGCCCGCGCTCAAACAGGAAGCAGACAACTTGCGGGCCGCGATGGACGCCTCAATGTCCGGCGAGATCCCATTTGAGATCGGCGCGCGGATGGTAGCGGATCTCTTCCCGTTTTGGTTTCACCGCGTTCCGGAAGGCGTTCGCCGCATAGAAGCCGCCCTCGCGGACGCTCGCACCACCGACCCGGAACTTCGTGCGGCCTTGCACTTGGCAGACGCCAGCATGGCACTGGTGCAAAACGCGTATGACCGCGCGCGCCCGGCTGCCATCGCGGCTCTTCATTTCTATAAGGAGAAAGGCGACCGCCTACTGGCGGCTCTCGCCTCGGTTCGATACGCCCGAGCGTATACGCGAATTCAGCCCTTGGAGGCGACCCGCGCGGCGTTGAGCGAGGCCTTGACACTCTTCCGCCAACACAAACTGACCCGGACCGTCTCCGCCGTGCTCTCGTTTCTGGGAACGGCCGAACACCAGGTCGGCGACCCGCGGCGCGCCCGGGAGTACTTTGAAGAATCCGTTGCTATTGCGGATCGCATCGGCGATGCACGAGGCGCGGCGCGGAGTCGAATCAATCTGGCCGAGGTGCTCTTTCAGCTCGGCGAGTACGAAAGCGCCCTGCGAACTTCCGAAGGCATCGATCCGGCGGATGAAACCCCGTACAATATGGGCGTCAACCTGCTCAACCAATCCGCCTATCTGATTGCGCTGAAACGGTATGCGGAAGCCAAAGTGCGCGCGCGCAAAGCCATCCCGTTCGGGCAGGAACTAGAGAATGAGCCGCTGATCGCCGTGGCGCTGCAACACGTGGGAACCTCGGCATTCTATTCCGGCAGCAGTGCGGCCGCGTGCGCAACGATTCTCTACGTGACCGATCGTATACTAGCCGGACACGAAGTGAAACGCGATCCTACCGAATTCATGCTGCACCAACGCGTCACGGCGCTGCTGGCCCAGCGACTCGGGCGCCAGGAACTGCAGAACGCGCGGGCTGCCGCCGGCCCGCTGACGCTTGAGGATGCCATCGAACGCGCTCTGGCGCTGTAGGCAAACGGGACCTACAGCGATCCGTTTGCCAGCGCCGCCTCTCCCTCGCCGAGCGTCGCAAAATGTTTGAAGTGATCGACGATACCGGTGAAGCTCGCCGTACCGCTGAGAATGAACGCATGCCCGCTATACGTTTCGTCGATGCGCGTAACGTACCAGAGGCCGGGTAGAACCTCGGAGCTGGTTTCGGTGACCGAACCGGAGCTGGCGTGCGGAGGATACGCATTAGGAACGTAGGTGAGCTTTATCACATGGGCATCGGCACTCCGAACGCACATCGTTCCGCTACCGTGCTGGATGTCTTGTACCGGGCTCTTGAAGCTGACCGCGATCGTTCCCGCAGCACAGGCGGCGCTCGAGCCGGGTAGTGTAAAGGAATAATCGCCGGAATAGCGCCGGTCGTACGGCTCTTTAAAGAAAACCTTGCCGGCAGCCCAGTCGCTGTTGGTTTGGCTCTCGCGCTTTGCGAGGTCGCCCGCTGAAAATGCGCGGCCGTCGCGAACGATGCGATAGTACTTGATCTTCACATAAGCGCCATCGTCAGTTAGTAAGCCGCTCTCGCTCTGCTCGGTATGGTGAACGGGGCCGCCATTAATGACGGTGGCGAAGTGTCGCTGCATACCGATAATCCCGCGCACGCTATAGGTGGAGAGGACACGTTGCACGAGCGATGGCTGAGCCGGCAAACTCGGCGCCGTCTGCGCGGCGCTCGAGACGCTTGCCAGAGCAAGCACCAGCGCCACGAGTAGTCCCAAACGACTCAGCAAACGTTCAGCCGCCGGGCATATCCTGGCACCACTAGCATTCCCTGAGAGAGGTATCGTCATCATGAATCTCCTTCGAACTACGGCGATGACCGCAATCGCGCTCGTTCTAACGGCTTGCGCCGGAGGTACCGGTGGGTTAGGCGGCATTATCGGCGGCGGCGGCTTTCAGTGTAATCCGGGCACGCAAGTGCAACTCGCCCGTCCCCAAAATCAAGCCTTTGCGAGCAACGTTAGCTCGCTGGAAATCGTCGCAAGCGACAACAATACCGTGCTGGGGCAATCCCCCGGCTCGTGGTTCTTACAGGCACAAGGTAACTTTAGCGGACAGCCGGTATTCACCAGCGCGCTGGGCGCCGTTCCGGACCCGGGCGGCTTTCACCCGTTCCCGAATGACTTCTTCTTCTCTGGCAGTCTCGGAACGACGCTGCCTGCGGGCGAAACGTGGACGGTTTCGTTGGTCCAGGGACAAGCGGGCAATGCAACGTGTACGCCGCTGACTCTCGGCGAGTTTTCGACCTGATCTAACCCGTCGTCCTAGCATGGCGGTTCGCGCGGAAGGCCGAAGCCCAATGGGTGCTTTCGATCGAAACCATTGCCGCCATCGCATCGGTAGGGACGTTGTTCGTGCTGGGCGCCGGCGCTATCGCCGCTGTCGTCCAGCTTCGGCACGTGCGCAACAGCTATCAGCTGGATGCGCTCCTTTCTCTGCAGAAAGATTTCAAAAGCTCCGAAATTCAAACCGCCTTGTGCTACGTGCAGGAAGAGCTTCCGGAGAAGTTGTCCGAGAAATCGTATCGCGACGAGTTGGAGGTTCTCGGATTCATCAACATGACCAAGCATCCCGAATTGGTGGTGTGCAACTGGTTCAACGAAATCGGGACGCTGATCAAGAACGATCTGGTAAGCACGCACCTATTCATGGAGCTTTTCGGAAAACTGGTGGTGTACTACTGGAAGATTCTTACGCCGGTCATAGCGATCGTCCGGCGCAACCGCGGCGATTGGCAGTATCACGACTTCGAGTACCTGGCCATCCATGCCGCTGCGTGGCTCAAGGCATACCCGCGCGGACGGTTCGATCCGCGCCTAAAGCGTGACCGTCTCCACGACCCGTTCGCAGAATTGGACCAAACGCCGATTACTGCCACCCAGTGCGAGTAACCGGGCGAGGGGTCTCTAGCGGACTGCCGAGACGCCGCGCGGAGTTCACGGCGCGCCGTAGAGGCACACGCCCGCGGTAACCTTGGGGCGGCTCTACGCGATGCCGGCGACCTACAGGCGGCGTATGACCAGCTGCAGGCCGCGATGCAAATTCGCAAAGCCAATGAGGAATCGCCCGACCTTGCCGAAGACGCTGCCGACTTGGCCCTGGTGCTCTTGCTGCTCGGGGAGAAAGACGCGGCACTTGAGGTCGCAGCGGAAATCGAGGGTTTCCAGCCGCCTGCCTCGGCACGGTATCCGCAAGATGCATGGTGGATCATGTCGCGGGTCTATCGCGCACCCGACAAGCAAGAAGAAGCTCAGCAGGCGGCCGCCCAAGCGCGCGCGCTGATGGACGAGCGTTTACGGCGCATCAGCAACCCGACGTATGCCGACCGTTATGCTCGCGTCCGCTACAACCCCGAAATCTTGGCCGCTAGCAGTCCACGAGCGGCGGGCGTGATTGGCCGCTAACGCGAAAAGAACAGCCACGACCCCGTCTTCCACCCGTTCTCATCGGATGCGGTGCTCCGCGCCCACGTAAGCAATTGCGATCAAGCCGAACATGAGGACGAAAAAGAGCACGGTGCCGATAAGAAGGTAGCGGCGGTTCACAAGCGCAGCTTGGCACCCGAAGAGGGGGCTGCCTGCTAAAGTATTTCCTCGAGCGGCCGAAGGTTCATGAGTATGCAAAAGACCGGTGCGCTAGCAAGCGCCGCCCTTTTTACCGTTTTGGCGTTTTCATTAGCGCCGGACCGCGCCGCCGCGGCAATTACGCCGCCGGGTGATCCCGGCAATATCGGCGCCTACGCGCGGGTCCTGCGCAAGATCAATCCGCGATTGCAATCTTGGCAGAGCACCGACCTCGCGCATCACGTGCTCATCAGCGCCGCGCGCTGGAACGTCGACGCAAACCTCTTGGTAGCGCTGGTGACGGTGGAATCGCGCTGGCGACCATCCGCTCGGTCGCGCGTCGGCGCGCTCGGATTGGGTCAGCTAATGCCGGGAACGGCGCACGCATTGCGAGTCAATCCCCGCGTTGCCGATCAGAATTTGGCAGGCTGCGCCCAGTATCTAAGCGGACTAATCTCCAAGTACGTCAACCACCCGAATCGATTCGCGCTGGCATTTGCAGCGTACAACGCCGGCCCCAAAGCCGTCTCGCGGTATCACGGCATCCCGCCTTTTAGCGAAACGCAACACTATGTGGTGCGGGTGATGCGCATGTGGGGGCACCTCACGCGTACCCTTCGGCTGCCGTTGCTACGGCCGGAACCCCTAGAAATTCCCGCAAACCCTTCGGCGGCAGCCGAAGCCGCGGCACCGCCCGCAGACCAACCGCAACGCTAATCGGCTAAGACTTGCTGCACGGCGTCTGCAAGGGTCGTGCGCTCGTCGATCAAAATCGAGCGCGCTCCGGCATTGCGCGCGGCCTCCACGTCGCTGGCTTTGTCTCCAACCAAAATGCAATCTGGGCCTCGTACGCCTGCGCGTTCGGCAGCATCTAAAATAAGTTTGGGTGAGGGTTTGCGACATTCGCAGTTCGCCTCGGAGGTGTGCGGACAGTAGAAGAAACCGGCGAACGGTCCGAGCAATTCGTCCACTCGCGCATTCACTGATTCAACTTGCTCGACCGTAATGAGTCCGCGCCCCACTCCGCTTTGATTGGAGATGACCGCCGTGATTATGCCTACGGCGCGCAATGAATCCAGCAGCTCGCGCGCTTTGGGCACCGGCCTCACGAGCTCGGGATCCCCATTGTACGGGACATCCTCAATTATCGTTCCGTCCCGGTCGAAGAGAACGGCGCGAACTTTCGGGGCTACTGGTGATTCCAGTAGACGAACATCAGGATTGCCGCCAGGCCCATAAGCGCCACCGTGATCCATGCCCACAGGTTCGCCAGCAGCGAGTTGGTCCACCGCCCCATGATTTTCGAATTATTGGCAATCAGGGTGATGGCCACGATGAGGGGGACGGCTGCGACCCCATTAAAGACCGCGGACCAAAAGAGCGCTTTGATCGGATCGATCCGCAAGAAATTCATGACCATACCCGCTAAGATGCCGGCGCCCAGTATCGCGTAAAATCTGGATGCGCGGTGTGGCGCTTCGTTGAGCCCCTGACGAAAAGACAACATTTCCGCGGCCACGTAGGCCGAAGAACCTGCTATGGCCGGGATCGCCAACATGCCGGTTCCTATGAGTCCAAAAGAAAACAAGAGATACGCAAACCTCCCCGCCAAAGGCCTTAGGGCATCGGCGGCATCCTGCGCTGAGGCGATATCGTGCCGCCCGTGGGCACCCAATGTTACCGCCGTCGTCACGATGATAAAGAACATAACCAAATTGGAGAACACCATACCGGTGTTCACGTCAGCGTGCGCGTCAACGATCTCTTGTTGCGTCGCGCCGCGGCGCTCCGCAATCGTCTTACGGCCCAGGCCCTTCTCTTCTTCGACCATGAGGGACGACTGCCAAAAGAACAGATACGGCGTAATGGTTGTGCCCAAAACCCCCATGACCGTCGTAATCCAGTGCCCGTTGAGGTGAACTTCAGGGACGACCGCGTGGCGAAGCACGTCAACCCAATTAGGATGCACGATGAATGCCGTTACGATATACGCAAGCAGCGTGGCACAGAGCCACTTTAAAATATTGCTCAGAACGCGGTACGAGAGATAGATCTGGGCTGCCAGTAACGCAGCGCCAAAGACAAGCACCCAAAGAAGAACCGGGAAGCCGAAAACCATGTGCGCCGCTGCAGACATTCCAGCGAAGTCGGCGCCTACGTTGAACGTGTTGGCAACCACTACTAACAACGCCAGCGCAAAAGCCAACCATGGCGGGAAGACCTTCTTGATCATAGCCGCGAGGCCGGTGCCCGTAACCGAGCCGATTCGCGCGCACATGCCCTGCACCACGGCCATCATGGGCGTCGTGATGAGCGCCAGCCACAGCATCGAGAGCCCCGCGGACGCGCCGGCCACCGAATACGTCGAAATCCCCGAAGGATCATCGTCGGAAGCACCGGTGATTAAACCGGGGCCCAAGTTTTTCAGGTAGTGAAGGAAACCGCGGCGAGACTTACTCATGCCCAACGCAGCGTTTCAAAAAGAAGAGGGAACTTTTCTGGTTCCCTCTTGCCTGGTTACCCCTTGACCGGCGCACCGGCGCGCTCTTTGCCCGCGGCTACCCGCTCGCCCATTTCTTCGAGTTCCTTGCGGTTGAAAAGGTCGCGCGCCATCGGGAACATCTCTTTCTCTTCCTCGTCGGCGTGGTGCTTGACCGCCTCCATGAGCACCTGCAGCTTCGCCTTGTAGCGCTCGTCGGTCGGCTCGAGTTTTTCAAGTTCCTTGATCAAGCGCTTTGCCACAGCGTGCTCCTCGTAGGCCTCGAGCACCTCGTCTTTCTCATCGCTCTTCTTCGCGCGCTTCTTGAAGGCGGGATAGAAGATTTTCTCTTCGAGCTGGCTGTGCAAGGTCAGTTCTTCATCAATCTGTTGGAACAGCGAGCGGCGACCGCTGGTCGCCCGATCGCCCAGCTTCTCCACCTTCTCGAAAAGCGCTCGGACCTTATTGTGATCCTCGGTCAGCATCGTCAACACGTCCACCGTTAAAAGCCCCCTCCTCAAGCAATGCAAGATTTATAAGGGGTCTTACCCGAAACGCTTATCTCCCAAAAGAAACAACCGGGCGACCGGCTCTCAGGCCGGTTTTACGTAGATTTCGCTGCCGGCTGCCTTGAACTGGCGCGATTTTTCGTCCATGCCGCGCTGGGCGTACTCGCGGACCTCCTGCGTGATCTTCATCGAACAAAAGTGGGGGCCGCACATCGAGCAGAAGTGCGCGACTTTAGCTCCCTGCGCCGGCAACGTTTCATCGTGGAAATCGCGTGCCGTTTCAGGATCCAGCGAAAGGTTGAATTGGTCTTCCCACCGGAACTCAAACCGCGCCTTCGAAAGCACATCGTCCCAGTGGCGCGCGCGGGGATGACCTTTGGCTACATCGGCAGCGTGCGCGGCGATTTTGTAGGTGATGACGCCATCTTTGACATCTTTTTTGTTCGGCAACCCCAAGTGCTCTTTGGGCGTCACATAGCAGAGCATTGCCGTGCCGTACCACCCAATCATGGCGGCACCGATCGCGCTGGTAATGTGGTCGTAGCCCGGAGCAATGTCCGTAACCAGCGGACCAAGAGTGTAAAATGGAGCTTCATGGCAGATTTCCAACTGTTTCTCCATGTTTTCTTTAATCAGGTGCATCGGAACGTGACCCGGACCTTCGATCATCGTTTGCACGTCATGCTTCCACGCGACTTGAGTAAGTTCGCCCAGCGTTGCGAGCTCGCCGAACTGGGCGGCATCGTTGGCATCGGCTTGGCATCCGGGACGCAAACCGTCACCCAGCGAAAAAGCTACATCGTAGGCCTTCATGATCTCGCAAATTTCTTCGAAATGCGTGTAGAGGAAGTTCTCCGCGTGGTGTGCCAGGCACCATTTCGCTAGAATCGAGCCGCCGCGCGAAACGATGCCGGTGACCCGTTCGGCCGTGAGCGGTACGTAACGCAACAGCACCCCGGCATGAATCGTGAAGTAGTCAACGCCTTGTTCTGCCTGCTCGATCAGCGTATCGCGGTAGAGTTCCCAGGTCAGCTCCTCCGCCTTGCCGTCCACTTTCTCAAGCGCTTGGTAAATCGGCACGGTGCCGATGGGCACGGGCGAGTTGCGCAGAATCCATTCGCGCGTTTCGTGAATATTTTTGCCGGTAGAGAGGTCCATGACGGTGTCGGCGCCCCACCGTGTCGCCCAGGTCATTTTCTCAACTTCTTCTTCGATGGTGGAGGTGACCGCCGAGTTTCCGATATTTGCGTTAATCTTCACCAAGAAGTTGCGTCCGATAATCATCGGCTCGCTCTCGGGATGATTGATGTTATTTGGAATGATGGCACGGCCTCGCGCGACCTCGTCGCGCACGAACGCGGCCTCGACGTCCTCACGCAGCGCGATGAACTCCATCTCCGGAGTAATCTCTCCGCGGCGCGCGTAGTGCATCTGCGTGACATTTCGGCCCGGCTTTGCGCGTCTGGGATTGCGAGTTGCAGTAAAGCGAACTGAATGCAACTCCGGCATGGCCTCCCGGGCGATGCGATACAGAGACGAAGGGCGTTCCAACTCTCGCGTATCGTCGCGATCGGCAATCCATTGCGCACGAATGGGCGGCAGGCCCCGGTTGACATCGATGGGAGTTTCAGGGTCGGTATAGGGACCGCTTGTATCGTACAACACGTGGCGCTCGCCGTTGGTTAGAGCGACTTCCCGCATCGGAACGCGCATGCCACTTGGCCCCGCATGATACATTTTGCGAGTTGCGCCGGGAGAAGTAACCGTTGCCGTCATTTGGAGCTCCCTTTCGCCGGTATTATCCGGATCAGGTGGATACGGTCGGCGCATGGAGCGCCCTCTCAGCCCTTGCGAGCTCCCGTGCAAAGCCAGCGTAAATCGCCGAACCAATCCTGTCAACTGCCATGGCCGAAGGGCAGCTTTAACGGACGCGTGGAAATAGGATGTACCTTACAAGAACAGCAAGCGCGTTAAGGATTGCCGCAAGAAGTACCGCCCCGGCACGGGAGTGCCGCTTATCTGATCCTAGGCAGCGCCCAATTAGCCGTGGGCGCTGCCGCCATTTTTGCGCGCTTCGCGCTCTCGGGGGCGCAACCGCTTGCCGTCTCCGCCCTACGCCTCTTAATTGCGAGTGCGATTCTCTTTGGATTCGGTTTTGCGCAGCGCGCGACTCCAGGGCGAAAACTTTCGCGCACCGAGCAGCTCGGGCTATTTCTTGGCGGCCTGTTGCTGGCCGCTCACTTTACCGGCTGGATCTGGTCTCTCAAGTACACGACAGTCGCAGTTTCTACGCTGCTGGTCACAACGACGCCGCTGTGGACGACGCTTTACGATGCGACGGTGCTCAAGCGACGCTTCGGTGCGCCCGTCTGGGTTGCGTATGCAACGGCTGCGGCCGGCCTGATACTCGTAGTCGGAGTGCGCGCCAGTCCGCCGCCCGTTCCGGGGCATCAGTGGCTCGGCATTGGGTTGGCGCTGTTTGGCAGCGTTGCTATCGGCGCATACTTTACGTTGATTCGAAACGTGCGCGGCGACCTCGGGACGCGCCGCATCGTTACGGCGACCTACGGCTGGGCAGCTCTGATCCTGGCGATCGCCGCACTCGCCGCGCGCCAACCACCGCCGCCGGCTGGAGCAAGCGTCGCTTGGTTCGGAGTCGTCGCAATGGCCCTCGTTTCGCAGTTGCTGGGCCACACCGCGCTCAACGCCTCGCTGCGCTGGTTCTCTCCTAACGCAATTGCCATGACAACGCTGCTGGAACCGGTCTTCGCCGCCATCCTTGCGGCTGCAATCTTTCGGGAGCGTCTTTCGCTGGCAGCCGTCGCGGGCGGCGCCCTACTGCTGGCGTCGATTGGCGTGGTACTGCAGCAAGAATTGAACGGGGGAACCCCGAGAGCCGGCGGAAGCACCGCAGCATGAGCACCCAGCCCATCGAAACCGACGTGCAGGAAACCCAAGAGTGGATTGAGGCCCTGGACGGCGTGCTCGCACACGAGGGTCCCGCGCGCGCGAAAGAGCTGTTGGAAGCTCTGGTGTTACGCGCGCAAAGTGCCGGCGCGCATATCTCGCTCGGCGTACAAACGCCGTACATCAATACCATTCCTCCGAGCGAACAAGAGCCGATGCCCGGCAACGACGAACTGGAAACGCGCATCCGTCACTACGTTCGCTGGAATGCTCTTGCGATGGTCGTCAAAGCGAACGAAGAATCGTCCGAACTCGGCGGCCACGTTGCCAGCTTCGCATCCTCAGCGACGCTGTACGATGTCGGGTTCAATCACTTCTTTCGCGCCCCATCGGACAGCCAGGGCGGCGACTTGGTGTTCTTTCAAGGCCACTCTTCGCCCGGATTTTATGCGCGCGCCTTTGTCGAAGGCCGCATCGACGAAGAGCATCTGCTCAACTTTCGTCAAGAAGTCGATGGGAAAGGACTGTCGTCTTACCCTCACCCCTGGCTGATGCCCGATTTCTGGCAATTCCCGACCGTGTCGATGGGATTGGGCCCATTGATGGCCATCTATCAAGCGCGCTTCATGAAGTATCTGCACAATCGCGGCATCGCCGACACGGAAGGCCGCAAAGTTTGGGCCTACTTAGGCGACGGCGAAGTAGACGAACCCGAATCGCTGGGGGCCATATCGGTGGCGGCGCGCGAATCCTTGGACAACTTGATCTTTGTGGTGAACTGCAACTTGCAACGGCTCGACGGTCCCGTGCGCGGCAACGGCAAGATTATTCAAGAGCTGGAGCGCGTCTTCTCCGGCGCCGGCTGGAACGTCATCAAAGTGATTTGGGGCAGCAACTGGGATCCGCTTCTGGCCAAAGACAAAACCGGGCGTCTCGTGCAGCTCATGAACGAATGCGTGGACGGCGACTATCAAACTTTCAAAGCCAACCACGGCGCGTACGTGCGCGAGCATTTCTTCGGCCGCTATCCGGAAACGGCCGAGCTCGTAAAGAACATGACCGACGAGCAGATTTGGGCGCTTCAGCGCGGTGGCCACGATCCACGCAAAGTGTATGCCGCCTACGCCGCCGCGGCCAAGCACAGTGGGCAGCCCACCGTTATTCTCGCCAAGACGATCAAGGGTTACGGGATGGGCAGCTCTGGTGAAGCCCAAAACATCGCACACCAGCAGAAACACATGGAAGTCAAGTCGATGCGTGCGTTTCGCGATCGCTTCTCACTGCCGATCGCGGATGAAGCGTTGGAGACGGTACCATTTTACCGCCCGCCGGAGCAGAGCCCGGAGATGCAGTACCTACGCGAGCGCCAGCGCGCACTGGGACACTTGCCGCAGCGCCGGCGCAAAGCGGCCGCGTTGCCCGTGCCGGAGCTTTCGGCTTTTGACGCGCAACTCAAAGATACGGGCGAGCGCGAAATCTCAACGACGATGGCATTCGTGCGGATTTTGAATGCAGTCATTCGCGACAAGGCCATCGGCAAGCGGGTCGTGCCGATCGTTGCCGATGAATCGCGTACATTCGGCATGGAGGGAATGTTCCGCCAGCTGGGCATCTACAGCCGAGTCGGCCAGCTTTACAATCCGCAAGACGCGGCTCAATTGATGTACTATCGCGAAGACTTGCACGGGCAGATCTTGCAAGAAGGAATCAATGAAGCGGGCGCATTCTCATCCTGGATGGCCGCCGGCACGTCGTACTCCAACAATAACGAACAGATGATTCCGTTCTACATCTTTTACTCGATGTTTGGATTCCAGCGCATCGGCGACTTGGCTTGGGCAGCCGGCGACATGCGCACACGCGGATTCCTAATCGGTGGAACGTCCGGACGCACGACACTTAACGGCGAGGGGCTGCAGCACGAAGACGGCCACAGCCAAGTGCATGCCTCGTTCATTCCAAACTGTATCTCATACGATCCAACCTATAGCTACGAGTTGGCCGTCATCATTCAAGACGGATTGCGGCGCATGCTCGCCGATCAAGAGGATGTGTACTACTACATCACGGTGATGAACGAGAACTACCATCACCCCGAGATGCCGGCAAACTCGCGCGAAGGTATCTTACGCGGTATGTACTTACTCAAGGACGCGGGGCCGATCGAGAAAGATGTTCCCCGGGTCCAACTTCTAGGTTGCGGCACCATCCTGCGCGAGGTTCTTGCGGCCGGCGAACTGCTGTCGACCGACTTCGGCGTCGCCTCGGACATCTGGAGCGTCCCAAGCTTTAATGAGCTACGAAGTGACGGCCTGGCGACGGAACGACACAACCTGCTGCACCCGGAAACGTCTCCGCGGCGTAGCTATCTACAAGAGATCATGGCGGACCGCGTAGGGCCCGCGGTAGCGGCAACCGATTACATCAAGACGTACGCCGAGCAAATTCGGCCATTCATCGGCCGGCGCTATGCCGTGCTCGGCACGGACGGTTTCGGCCGTAGCGATTTTCGGCGCAAGCTGCGCGAGTTTTTCGAAGTCGACCGGCACTTTGTGGCGCTCGCGGCGCTCAAGGCCCTAGCAGACGAGAATGTCATCGCATCCTCGCGCGTATCGGATGCCGTAAAGAAATACGGCATCAACCCCGAAAAACCCAATCCGGTGCTCGTGTAGTGGAAGTTCGCGTTCCCGACATCGGTGAGTTCACGAATGTGCCGGTCATCGAGGTCCTGGTAAAGCCGGGCGACCGCATAAAAAAAGAAGATCCGCTTATTACTTTGGAATCCGAAAAGGCGTCGATGGAGGTGCCCGCCCCTTCCGAAGGCGTGATCAAGGAATTGCGCGTCAAGGTCGGCGATCGAGTATCTCAAGGGAGTGAAATCCTGGTATTGGACTCGGCTAGCGAAACGCAGTTCGCTGCGCAAGCAGCACCGCAAGAGCAAGCGCCGCCCAACCAAGAGCAAACCTCCGAAGAGGTGGACACCGAAGAGAGTTCCGAGGTGATGGAAGCGCCGGACGCGCCGCCGGATGCGCCCCTGGCCCCCACGCCGAGCGAGCGCGTCGTCGAACTGCGAGTGCCCGATATCGGCGATTTTCACGACGTTCCGGTCATCGAAGTCATGATCAAGCCGGGCGACAGAATCGAGCGCGAAAGCTCGCTGGTCGCTCTGGAATCGGAGAAGGCCACGATGGAAGTTCCCGCTACGAGCGCGGGCACGATTAAAGACGTCGCCCTGAAAGTAGGCGACAAAGTCGCCAAAGGTGCACTGATCGCCACGGTTCTGAGTCCGGACGCAACTACTGTCCCGACATCAAGTCTCAGTTCAACCCAAAGTGTCAGTTCGAGCCCCAGTGTCACCCCGAGCTTGTCGACGGGTCGGGTTGACAATGCGGACGCTACCGGTAACGCGGCCGAAAATGGGGGCACGGAAGCTGCGCGGAGTAATGGCGAGGTGCATGCATCGCCGTCCATTCGGCGGTTTGCGCGCGAGCTCGGCGTGAACCTAGGCGCGATCGCGGCCTCCGGGCCAAATGGGCGGATTACCCGCGACGACATTCAAAACTTCGTTAAGCGTTCGCTGAAAGAAGGCGCCTCACAGGCAGCGCCAACGAATGGCATGCATCTGGCGCCGTGGCCGAAGATTGACTTCGCGCAATACGGACCGGTCGAGGTAACGCCTCTCTCCCGTATCAAGAAGATTTCGGGCCTCAATCTCCACCGCAATTGGGTCATGATTCCGCACGTCACGAACAATGACGATGCCGACATCACGAAATTGGAGTCCTTCCGTCAGAAGCTCAACGCCGAACGCGCGAAGACCGGCGGCAAGGTGACGATTCTCGCCTTTCTCATCAAAGCGGCGGTCGCCGCGCTCAAAACCTATCCTGACTTCAATGCATCGCTCGAGGGCGACACACTCGTGCGGAAAAAGTACTACAACGTCGGTTTTGCGGCCGACACGCCCGGCGGTCTCATGGTGCCCGTGCTCAAGGGCGCCGATAAGAAGGGTGTGCTTGAAATTGCGCGCGAAACCGCGGAACTGGCAGCCAAGGCGCGCGAGGGAAAATTGCCACTTTCCGACATGCAGGGCGGCACATTTACGATATCCAGTTTGGGCGGAATCGGCGGCACGTATTTTACGCCCATTATCAATGCGCCGGAAGTAGCGATCCTGGGCGTGTGCCATTCAGAGATGAAGCCGGTCTGGAACGGGAAAAAATTCAAGCCCCGCTTGGTGTTGCCGCTTTCGCTCTCCTACGACCACCGCGTCATCGATGGAGCGGCGGCGGCGCGCTTCAACGTTACTTTATCCGAGGTACTGGGCGACATGCGCCGCGCGATGCTCTAAGCGCTGTCGGCAGGGCCCGCGATCTGCTTGCTGAGCCGCCCTCCGATCATACGACCCAAGCCGGAGAAGACCACGATAAGCAGCGGCAGCATTATGTAGATCCGCCCTTCAAAATGGCGTCCGTATGCGAAAACCAGAAAGGCGACGGCGCCGGCCGCCACACCGAGTTGCCGAAACGCCTGGACATATCCGGAAGCAATCAAGCCCGGTGAGAGGGCCGCGAAGCGCTGCTTAATACCAACCAGATGCACGATGCCGAACAGTGCGAAAACCGAAGCAAATGTGGTGATGTAGAAATAGAGCGCCAGGATATTATCGTCGGTCGAACTCCTGGCAAAGTGCACGAATAGCTGAAGCGCATACACAAGAACGACGATGGTCCCGAGCAGCAGGAAGTTTAACGTTACCGTCAGCCGAGTCGGGACAAAATAATGTGCGAACCACTTGTGATGCCGCATCCACAACGCGCAGACCAAACCAAACGTCACACCGAAGGCGAGTAGGGCAATTGGTTTGGAGAACAGATCTTGCATATGAGCGGGAACCGTAAAACTCAAGCCCAACTGCGCGAGGCTAAAGCCGATTACGATGTCGCTGAACGCCTCCAACCGGTGAACGAAACGCTCATCGTCGCCGTACGCGACGTCTGCCTTGATCAACTGCGCGCTTTGAGCTGCCGAAGCACGTACTGGAGAATGCCGCCGTGCCGGTAGTATTCCGCCTCGTCCGGCGTATCGATGCGCAGAAGCGTCTTGAAGGAGAGCGACGCCCCTTCGTTGTCGGTGACCTTCACCCGCAGATGCATGCGCGGGCGCACGCCTTCCTCGAGCCCCGTGATATCGTAAACCTCCTCACCGGTAAGCCCATACGTCGAACGATCCGCTCCGTCGGTGAACTCCAAGGGCAGAAGACCCATCCCGATAAGGTTGCTGCGATGGATGCGTTCGAATGACTCCGCAATAACGGCGCGCACGCCGAGCAGCATCGGTCCCTTCGCAGCCCAGTCCCGCGAGGAGCCGGAGCCGTACTCCTTGCCTGCCAGCACGACCAGCGGGATTCCGGCCGCTTTGTACTTCATGGCCGCATCGAAGATCGGCAACTGCTCGCTTGCAGGTAAATACCGCGTTACGCCGCCTTCCACGCCTGGAACCATCGCGTTGCGCAAGCGCACGTTGGCGAAGGTGCCGCGCATCATCACTTCATGATTCCCGCGGCGCGCGCCGTAGGAATTGAAATCGGTACGCTGCACGCCCCGCTCGAGCAAATATTTCGCTGCAGGCGAGTTCACCGCAATACTGCCGGCCGGCGAAATATGATCGGTCGTGACGCTGTCGCCCAGCACCGCCAGCGCGCGCGCGCCAACAATATCTTGCAGCGGCGGCGGTTCTTCGAGCATCGCCTCAAAGTACGTCGGCTTCTTGACGTACTCGGATTCGGCATCCCAAGCATAGCGTTCGCCCGTTGGGACATTCAAGCTCTTCCAATTTCGGTCGCCCGCGAAAACATCTTCGTACCGCGAGCGAAACATTGCCTCCGAGATCGACGCAGCAATAGCGTCGCTCACTTCCGCGTTGCTGGGCCAGATGTCCTTAAGGTAAACGGGTTCGCCGGCCTTGTCCGTGCCGAGCGCCTCGGTTGTGAGATCGATGTCCATTCGGCCGGCGAGCGCATACGCGACCACGAGGGGCGGCGATGCAAGGTAATTGGCCCGGACCTGTGGGTGAATGCGGCCCTCGAAGTTGCGGTTGCCCGAAAGCACGGCCGCGACGATACTGTCTTGCTCTGCGATGCTCTCGGCGATCTCGCTGGGAAGCGGTCCGCTGTTGCCGATGCACGTGGTGCAACCGTAACCGACCAAGTTGAAACCCAGTTCATCCAGGTACGTACCGAGACCCGATTTGTTCAAGTAGTCGGTGACGACTTGCGAGCCCGGCGCCAAACTTGTTTTCACCCACGGCTTGCGCTGCAACCCGCGCTCCACGGCTTTCTTAGCTACCAGGCCGGCTCCGAGCATGACCGCCGGATTGGACGTGTTGGTGCAGCTCGTGATCGCCGCAATTACAACCGAGCCGTCCGCCACTTCCACACTCGGACGGGCGGCCACGGCCGTGCCCCCTCCGCCTTCGTTCTCCAACCGCGCGACGGCGCTGGCCGGCTTCGCATCGCGTAGTGCCTGCCATTCTTGCAACGCTGCCATGAAAGACGTCTTGACGTCTGACAAAGCAACGCGGTCTTGCGGACGGCGCGGACCAGCTAGGTTCGGAACGACGTCATTCAAGTTCAAGGTGAGCGTGTCGCAGAAGATCGGGTCGGGCGCATCGTCCGTTCGAAAGAGACCTTGCGCTTTCGCGTACGCGTCAACCAGCGCAATATGTTCGGAATCCCTTCCCGTCAGGCGCAGATACTGCAACGTCTGCACGTCGATGGGAAAAATCGCACAGGTTGAGCCGTATTCGGGTGACATATTGCCGATGGTAACTCGGTCGGGAACGCCTAAATTCGAAAGCCCTTTGCCGTAAAACTCGACGAACTTTCCGACCACGCCCTTCTTGCGCAGCATCTCGGTAACCGTGAGGACCAGGTCGGTCGAAGTGACACCTTCGCGCAACCCTCCCTCGAGTTGGAAACCGATGACCTCCGGAATGAGCATCGTCACCGGCTGCCCGAGCATCGCGGCTTCGGCTTCGATGCCGCCGACGCCCCAAGCCAGCACGCCGAGCCCATTGACCATCGTGGTGTGCGAGTCGGTCCCAACCGCCGTGTCCGGATATGCAAGTGCGTTCTGGGGATCGAATCGCACGCCGCCGCCGACGGCTCCAAAGACCACGCGCGCTAGATACTCGATGTTGACTTGGTGCACGATCCCAGTCCCCGGCGGGACAGCGCGGAAATTGGAGAGCGCTTGCTGGCCCCATTTCAGAAAGGCATAACGCTCTCGATTGCGCGCGAACTCGACCTCGGTATTCTTTCCGAAGGCGCTCTTTTCACCAAAGAAATCGACTTGCACCGAATGGTCTATGACCAATTCGACGGGCTGCAAAGGGTTGATCACTTTGGGGTCGCCGCCAATTTCCGCCATGGCGTCGCGCATCGCCGCCAAATCGACGACGACGGGAACGCCGGTAAAGTCTTGCAATAGCACGCGTGCCGGCCGGAAGGCGATTTCACGGGCCCCACCCTCCTTGGGATTCCATTTGGCAAGGGCCTCGATATCTGCGCGCCGCACCGTCGAGGCGTCTTCGAAGCGGAGCAGGTTTTCGAGCAGGATTTTCAGCGAATACGGCACTCGCGCGAGCTTCGTCAAACCGGCTTCTTCCACAGCCGCCAAGCGGAAGTAACGATAGGATCGGCCACCCACATTTAAAGTTGCCGCCGACTCAAATGAGTCTTTGGATTGCAATTCGGTCATGAGAAGCTAATTCGCGGATCGCCGCTTTGGCGGCCTTCGATGCGCAGAGAACTTTCGCCCGAGAGCAACCGCCACAGAGGCTCGGCCACCAGTTGCGTGCGCCAGGGTTCCAATTCGAGCATGGCTTGCATCCCCTCAAACGATTCAGGCAATTCACGCGCGACGCGTTCCAGCGAAGCGCGCGGTACCAATAACGTGGCGGGCAACCCGTTCGCACGCGCGATCTCACCGATCAGCACGTTCATGACCGCCACCAGCCCATCACGCTGATTGCCCAATGGACGCGTGGGCCTAACCGGCAGCTCTTCTTCGGCAATCGATTCACCCAGCCGAACCGCAGCCAAAATATCCTGACCCAACGATTTGCGCGCACCCGCGTCCAGGCGCCGTAACTGCGCGAGATCCTCCACGCGCTGCGGCCGCAGAGCGACTAAGCCGGCGACGACATCGTCGGGCAAGACGTATTTCAGCGGAACGTCGCGGCGCCGGGCTGTCGCTTCGCGTAGTGCGACCAGTTCGCGCAACACGCCGAGTTCGCGGCGGTTCATGCGCGTCGCGCCGGGAATACGCAGGTACATCTTGCGCAGATCCACCTGGTAGCGCTCGAGCTGCCCGAGCAAACGGCATTCCTCCAAGGCCCAGTGCAGCCGCCCAGATTCTTCCAGGCGCTTCGTTAGTTTGTCGTGCAATTCCAACAAGTGTGCGACGTCATCGGTCAGATACTCGGTCTGCTTGGAGGAGAGCGGGCGCGCACTCCAATCGCTGACGGTTTGCGACTTCTTGAGACGGACGCCGGCGATGTCGTGAACGAGGTCCGCGAGCGAAACCGATAGTCCGTAGCCGCAGAACGCCGCCGCTATCTGGGTGTCGAAAACTCGGTCCGGCGCAGCGCCGAAGCGGTCCGCAAAGATCTTCAAGTCGCTGGTAAGGGCGTGGCCGACAACCAGCGTTTTTCCAAGCGCTTCGACGAGGGGGCGCAGTTCAGGCAGCCTGAGCGGATCGACGATGACCACATCCTCCTCGAAGGCCAGTTGCACCACCATGAGCCGAGCTACGTAGGAGCGCTCGTTGTGGAATTCGGTATCCAGTCCGACTCGCGCCGCACACGCTACCCGCCGGCAAAGCTGCTCCAGCCCGGATTGCGCATCGACGAGTTGATGCTTCATGGTGCCTGCGTCTGCGGAGCGCGATAACGGTGGTGATGGTGTCTCTCGTAGAATTGGTGCGCTCGCGTTCTCACCGTACTCTCGGCGCCGTGAATAAAGGTGGTGACGCGGTCGCCGAAGATCGCCAGCAGCGTGCAGAGCGGGATGGCAATCGCGCACATCGTCCAAACGTGGACAAAGAGCGGAACGCGGAACGTTGCCGCAACCGCCGTGGCCAGCGTCCCGCCCAGTCCCGGAATCACGCGCACCGAAAGCAAGAACGCCGGCGACCCGATGCGGAAGCGGGTAATCCAGTGCGGCAGCCGCGTGAGCATGCCGTCCAAGTCGAGCAGATGAGACGCCCGCCGGTTGACCTGATAGCCGATGATAGCGGCGAAAACCAGGCCCAGGGCATTCACGAGTGACCCGAAAAATGGCCCAAAGATCGCGCCGTTCATAACCGCCAGCGCATCGGTTACCGAAAACGGCGCCGACGCGACCACCGCGAAGACCGCTATCGCAATCGGGTACGCCGCCCACCCCACCGACCGGATGTACCGTTCGACCTGCGGCTGGTCGCGAATGACCCAGAATGCCAAGAGAAACGAAGCAGCCAAGATTGCTAGCGCCGCCAAGCGCCGAACCATGGGGCTCAAAGGGAGAGTATGCTCGCAATCCGGCTGATCATGACGGCACTATGCGCCCTCGGGCTCTACGCCTCCGTCTTCATGCTTCGTAAGGCGCGTTTGGGCGCCCAGGGCCAGCTTGCCGAGCCGAGCGTGGTGCAGCGGCCTGCCGCGCGTTTGTTTTTCGGCGTGTCCAACGCCGCATTCGGTATCGCCTTTTATGTGATTTCCGCCGCCCTTATCTGGATCGGCACGCCGTGGGCAACCCCGGCGCTGCTTATCGCTGTCGGACTGGCAGCGCTCACTTCCGTTTATTTGGCATACAGTCTGCTATTTGTAACGAGGATGCCTTGCCCGTTTTGCTGGACCGGGCACTTCGTCAACTGGCTGCTCGCACTCGGCGCCATCCTGTTGCTGCATCGCGCCGCATAGGTGCAAATCGCCGTTATTGTTCGGCCCGGCAGCACGGGAGTATAATCGCCCTCTCCGGTGAGGTACCGGAGATTTCCAACACTGAACGCCGGCAGCTGAGACTACCGCGCAGTGATCAAAACAAAGAAAGACCCGCGCGAGCGCACGGGCCTTTTTTTACGTTGGATTATGAATGAACTCCGCGGGGACGAGAACGAACGGTGATCGTTGCTTCTCGACTCCGCTTGTCCCGAGCTCGTCGAGGGGCTCGAAGTGACACTGGAACTACATCGACGATTTCATCTTGCCGTTGGCATCGAGACGGTACACAGACGCGAGATCGCCCATCGCTTTTCCAAGGATGACGTGGTACTGCGCATCCGCCCCAACGCCGTACTTCGCATCGACGTCCTTCATGATCTGCAAGTGCAGCGCGTGTCCGACCAGGTGATCAAGCCCCACTTCAACATTATGTCTGCTCCCGCCGATGGAGCTTGCACCCCACAGAGCGCCCGCGAGGGCCTCGCCGTTTTTCGGATCGACCGCGGGCTGCGAGGGAAGGGCAACGTGCTTGACGGTTACATAGTGGAGCGCATCTGAGATGATGAAGTCGAAAGTCTTGACAAACTGGCCGACGGCGGCCTTGCCGTAGGTCTTTGACAACGAGGCTACTTCCGCGTTGGTTTTGTCGCCCGCCAATGTCTTGAGCAGCGTCATGGTGCTGTAGTGCTTAGGCCCACCGCCGGCCATCACCACGGCGAGCGTAACGCCAAGGGCCGGAGCGCCGGTATAGACGCCGGGACCGCCAAAACGTGAGTTCATATTCAGGTTCACGCCGGGCGCCGGCAACATCTTCTTGGCCATGCCACCCATGTGCGTAGCCGCAAAGCTAGGGGCGCTTGCCGTTAGCGCAGCAGCTAGGGTGACGGCTCCAAAAAAGCGCGATGTATGCATACAATCCTTTCGAGAGTAGAGATGATTACGCATCAGAAACGGGGCTAAGGGCGTTTGGATTGGGCTCGACCGCGTCGATCATCGCCGCGTAGGCGGAATCTGCGGTGGGCGCCGTGGAGAACCACGCGTCCAGTATCTGTTCAGCCGCTGCCGGCGAGGTCCCGGAAAGGCCGAGCGCCAGAACGTTGGCGTCGTTCCATTCGCGCGCTGCGGTTGCCGTCCGCGCGTCGGAGCAGAGCGCTGCGCGCGCGCCGGGAATCTTGTTGGCCGCAATGGATACTCCAGTCCCCGACCAGCAGCATACGATGCCATAATCCACGCCGCCATCGGTCACGGACCGCGCGACCGCGTGACCCACCTGCGGCCAGTTCGCAGCGCCGCTGCGGCCCAACGCGCCAAGAAGCAACACTTCATGCCCGCGGTTTTTCAGGGAAGCGACGATTGCATCGGTTAGCTCGGTGCGCTCATCGCTGCCCAGCGCGACCTTCATTACGTTATTGAATAGTTATTTGGTTTGCGTTCAGCGAGCCGTCGGAGCTGCCTTGACCGATAACATCGACGTGCTGCCCGGTCGTAATGGTCGCTCCCCGGGGATTAATGGCCGTGCCTTGATGCAGATGAACGACCCGGTATTGGCCGTTGGCGAAACGCACTTGCATTTCGAAGCGCCGGAAGAACGTTACGTCGCCGCGCACGTGATTGGGATCCCATCCGTAATCTTGCTTGACGCGTCCCGCGACCGCATTGATCACGGCCTGCAGAATCGGGCTAACCGAAGGCGGCATGGTAGGCAAAGCAGAGGGGGTCGGACTTGGCGCCGGCGTTGGGTTGCCCTGTGCAAACGCGGCCGGCAGCCCGCACGAGAACAGGACGGCCGCCAGTACGAGCCCAAATCGCGTCTTCATAGACCGAGAACGAAGGCCCAAATCGCAAGGTTCCGCTATTCGGGACGCTGCCACCGTGATGCTCGTTCGCCCTGCGGGCGAGGGCTTCGAAGTTTTGATGTTGCGCCGGAGTTCAAAGAGCGCCTTCGCAGCCGACGCGTACGTCTTCCCGGGCGGCACGGTCGACGCGCAGGACCGCGACCGGAGCACGCACGCGGGCATCAGCGGGCTCGACGAGCCGCGGCTCCGGGCACTCTTTCGCTCAGAGATTACGGCATTATTGCCGCGCCCACCAGTAGCGGCGTCCAAACATGAGGATCGCGTGGCCCTCTTGGTTGCCGCGCTGCGCGAAGTATTCGAAGAATCCGGCGTGCTGCTTGGCGCTAGCAAGATGGTCGCGCCGGCGGCTCTCCAGGGGGCGCGAGCGCGCTTGCACGCTGCCGAATGGACGTTCGGTGAAGTACTCGAGCGTTTGAATTGCCGTTTGAATGCCGGCGTGTTGGAGCTCTTCTCACAGTGGATCACACCGCCCAGCGAGGGGCGCCGCTTCAACGCACACTTTTTTCTGGCAGTGGCGGATGCCGAACAAACGGGCGCAGCCGATCAACTTGAAACGCATGACGCAATGTGGGTAGCGCCGAACAACGCACTCGAACGCTTTGAAGCAGGAACGCTGGCGATGGTCTATCCGACCGTGAAACATATGCAGCGGCTGGCACGCTTCAAAAACGTCGAGACGCTCTTGCATTTCGCGAGGCAGAAGACGATCGTGCAAATCATGCCAAACGCGCAGGCGGACTTTTCGAGCTTCGCCATTCCGGCCGAACTCGAAGGGTCATGGTAAAATCTTCTCGCATCGCCACGGTGCGCGCGCCGAATCCATCGGCGATGACCCTGCAGGGCACAAACTCTTACCTAATCGACGGCGGCAACGGCGAAGGCATCTGCATCGACCCCGGGCCGGCGATTGAGAGCCACATCCGCGCGCTTGCGTCGGCTGCCGAAGGTTCGAAATTCCGCATTCGCGCCATACTTCTGACGCACGGCCATCCCGATCACGCACCTGCAGCGGCGGCTCTGCGAGAACGTACGGCCGCTTCCGTTTACGCCCACCATCGTAGCGCCGTTCCGCACGATCTCGAGTTGGATGATGGCGAAGGGGTGCAGGTTGGGGACCGCAGCATCCGCGCGCTCGATGCGCCCGGGCATACGTTCGATCACTTGGTTTTCTTTGAAGAGCGCGAGCGCGCGCTCTTTACCGGCGATGTCATCGTAGGAGAGGGCACCGTGGTAATTGCTCCGCCGGGAGGCGCCATGCGGCCCTACCAAGCCACCCTGGAGCGGCTGGCGCGCACATTCGACAACGCGTCGATAATCTACGGTGGCCACGGTCCGCCGGTAACCGATCCGGCGGCCAAGATTCGCGAGTATATCGAACACCGGCGGCAACGCGAGCGGGAGTTGCTCGACGCGCTGTCAGCGGGCCCGCGGACGATTCCGGAGCTGGTGGCACGCATCTATGCGCAAACGCAACCGTTGCTTTGGCCGGCCGGCGCGCGTCAAATCCTGGCGTATTTGATCGCTCTCGAAAATGAAAGCCGCGTGCGTTCCACACCGGTGAACCGGCCGATGACGACGCAAGAAGAGGCAATTCTCGATCCGGATTGGGCAAGTATTACGGGCGAGGGTGATGCGGAATTGGCAAGCGCCGAATTGGGCGCCTCATCCTGCGAACCAATTCGTCGCTATGCACTCATTCGCTGATCCGCAGCACGATTTTCCCGAATTGATCGGCGGCCCCCATCCGTTCGAAGGCGTCAGGCGCCTTCTCGAACGCATACACGCGATCCACCACCGGGCGCAGCGGGCCCGCGAAAAGTTTTAGCATGGCTGCAAAGTCGTCGGGACTGCCCATCGAGGTGCCCAAGAGATCCAGGTGCCTCCAGAAGACCGAAAACGGTCGAATATCTGCATCACCCAAAGTCGCACCGTATGTCACGACCCGGCCGCCGAGTTTCATAATGTCCAGCACGCGCCCCAGCGTCTGGCCGCCGGCGGAATCGATCGCGACGTCGGGCGCGCCCGCGAGTTTGCGCACGCTTTTGAACCAATCGGGATCGCGACGGTAGTTGAGCACATGGTCGGCTCCCAGTACCTGCGCCCTCTCGAGTTTCGCATCGCTGGAAGACGTTGCGACGACAACGGCCCCGGCCTGTTTGGCGAGGATGAGTGCGAAGGTTTGAACGCCGCCGCCTACCCCGGTAATCAAGACCGTTTCGCCTGAACGCAACCGGGCGCGCGTAAAAAGCGCGCGATACGCGGTCAGCCCCCCGAGGGGAATCGCGGCCGCTTCTTCATCGCTTAGTTCATCCGGGCACGGGAAGACATTCTCGCGCGGCACGCATACGTAATCGGCAAACGAGCCATCGTGCGGCATGCCCAGGATCGAGGATCCGGCGTCCCACACGCGGCTATCGTTGCCCCAGTTCAACATGGGATTGACTACGATGCGGCTGCCGTTCTCGAGAACGCCGCATGCATCGGAACCGAGGGTGCACGGCAGTTTGATTCCCGGATACTTTCCCTGCGTTATGAAAAGGTCGCGATGATTGAGCGCCGCCGCACGCACGCGCACCAATGCCTCATTCTCGCGGGGACGCGGTTTTGGGATCTCCTCGAGACGCAGATCGCCGGGCCCGTTGTTGCCGTGAACCCGCAGCGCTCGCACGCGCTTAGTTTCGAACCGTAAAGATCAGCCGCATCACAAAAGGCTCCACAAAGAAACGATCCGTCGGCAACAACTCCAAACCGATTTGGCGCGAAAGAACCCTGAGCCCAATGACGCGCGGCCGTGAATATCATATGTCCTTATGCTTTGGGCTAGAGCCGCGGGGCCCGGACCGAAGAGTTGCCCGGCAGAATTTAGCGCATTGACCGGCGCGCTCACGTCGCGTACGTTCCCTAAACTGAAGATCCGGGCGCCGACGTCCGAACCTTGCGAAAAGTTCCACACGAGATTGGCGAGAACGGAGCGGCTCGAAACGGAAGATCCGAGGTGGGTTGATACCGGCGGCCCGCTGTATATGGAGTCGGGGCAGACCGTATCATCTTCGTTGACGTAGCCGGTCTCTTGCTGGTCGTTGAGAACCATCGCGTATCCCAAACGCCCGCGCGTGCCTGAGGCGTTCAGCCAGCTTTCGCTCTTGCCGAAAGAACCGGCATTCACCGAATATGCCGCATGAGGCTGCACGGTTGGCTGCAGCGAAATCAAATTTACCGCGCCACCGATCGTATCCGACCCCTCCAAGTCCTTTGGCCCAAGCCCTTCGGAAAGGTTCACCGACGTGAAAGCCGCCACCGGCAGGCGCGAAAGATCCAGATCGCCGGTATTGCCGTCGTTGAGAATCTGACCGTCGAGCGCGACCAAGGTTTCGGAGGGGTCCGGTCCTCGCAATGCCACGACGGCCGGCGCGGCGCTGTTTCCCCCATCCGGCCGCGGAAGTGTGATCGAGGGCACCGCAGGCAAAGCATCGAGGATGCGGCTGTAACCGTTGGCCTCATACTCTGCGCGCGCGATTACCGCACCGGGAATAGCGTTGCGCGAAAGCGCCAAACGGCCGTCGACGTAAACCGAGCCGATGGGACGTAGGTTTTGCGCATCCGCCGCCTCCAGAGCGATGTCTAAGTGCAGGTCGCGATTGACTTCGACCGGCCCCGCCTCGGAGAGGGCATAACCCTTGGCGATCGTGTCCACTTCATAGGTGCCGGGATCGGCCGTGAGCGTAAAGCGCCCGTCGGCCGCGGTGGTCGTCTTGAGACGGCGGGCGGCCCGCGTAATCATCACCGACGCATTCGAGACCGGCGTTCCCGAAACTGAATGAATCGTGCCGCTCAGCGAGCAACACGTAAGGGCGGCGACGACCGTGACAATCATCTTTTCTGCTTTCGGCACCCCTTTGCGCCCATCTTTGCAAATGGAACCGGTGCCACGCGTGCCAATATAGGGCTCATGAAATTCAAAGATGTCGCGCGCGTCGCTCGCGCCTTCCGAATCGAGTTCGGCGGCTTTCGAGCCCAAGGTGCACCGGCCGTCATTCTCGCGATGGGTGGATTGACGATTGCGGCCGGCGTGGTGCGCTTGCTGAGCCAAAACGCCACGGTCCTACCGGACACGTTGCGAGAAGCCAAGGGCCTGGTCGATTCGCTGCGCGCCGAGCCGCGCCGTTTGAATTCCTGATACACTTGATCGACAACCACGCGCTCACGGAACTCATTCGCGCCTCCTTGCCCGACGCGGCGGTCGAGATCTTCGACCGGACCGGGACGCACGACCACTTCAACGTCAATGTGCGTTCGGCCGCGTTTGCAGGCAAGACGCTAATCGAACAGCACCAGATGGTGTATAGAGCGCTCGGCGCAGCTCTGAAAGACGGCCGCGTTCACGCCGTCGAGCTTAAAACCCAAGAACTGGAGAGTTAAACACGATGTCAGCCAATATCCGCGAGGAAATCGACCGCGAGATCGCCGCGAACACGGTTCTCGTTTACGGCAAGGGAACCAAGACGATGCCGCGCTGCGGCTTCACGCTGGAAACCATCGAATTTTTCAACGGCTTCGGATATCCGTTCGAAGTGATCGACGTACTCGAAAACATGGAGAAACGCGAAGAACTCGCGCAGATGACCGACTGGCCCACGCTCCCCAAAGTATTCATCAACGGGAAGTTCTACGGCGATACCGACATTTTGGGACCAATGGATGAGAGCGGCGAGCTACGCAACGTTCTCAAGGAGGCCTTCGGGAGCGAGCCGGTTGAGCCGATCAAACTTCATTAATGCTCAAGCTGTGGCAATCTGGCCAGCAGCGGCAGTGGCTGCAGAACTTTAAGATTCGATGGCCGTTCACGCCGCGCTACCATGAGATCGACACGTTCGGCCACGTTAGCAACGTCGTTTACGACAGCTTCTTCGAGGCGGGGCGACTGGAGTATTTTAAGGCGATTGGCGACCCGGAGCCGCTGGAAGCACCCTTTCCTTTCGCACACGTGGTGGCAGAACAGCACATACGCTTCATGACGCGGTGCTTTTTCGACGAGCCACTGGTCGTATTAACGCGTATCAGCGAGTTTGGCCGTTCGAGTGCGACCATCGAACAGGCAATTGCCGATGCGAACGATGAACTGCGCGCGGTCGCTTGCACGACGATCGTCCGCAACGACGGTAATGAGTCGCGCCCGTGGACGGCGGCGCAACGCGAGGCCATCGCAACGTTCGAGGGATTCCTCACCAGCGATACCCACGAGTTCTAGGCCCCTGAAGTACTGGCTCTTTAAGACCGAGCCGAGCGGTTACGGCTTGGAGCACTTCGAACGCGACGGCGTGACGCCGTGGTCCGGCGTGCGAAGCTTCCAAGCGCGCAACAACATGACGGAAATGAAGCTCAAGGACCAGGGCCTCTTCTATCACAGCAGCATTGCAGAACCCGCCGCCGTTGCCATCTGCGAGGTCGCCCGCGAAGCGTATCCAGATTTTACCGCACAGGACAAGTCGAGCGAGTATTTCGACCGCAAGAGCTCCCCCAGCAATCCACTTTGGTATATGGTCGACGTTAAGCTGATCCGCAAACTGCCGCGACCGGTGAAGCTGGCCGAAATGCGTAACGAGCCGCGCCTGACCGGCATGGCACTACTGCGGCGCGGCCAGCGTCTATCGGTTCAGCCCGTAATGCCGCACGAGTGGAAGATTATCTTGGAGATGGCGCAGGTTTAGGCCGTCGCCGCCTGGGTCAGGAAAACCCGTTGCGAGTCCACCGGCAAGTCCGCCGGCCCGGGCTGCCGGCGGCGGTACGAACCATCGCCTTGCAGTTCGCGGCTCTTGAGATTGTCCGCGAAGAGAACCGCCAAGATTCCCGAGTAGATAGTCTCGGCAATTACGGGATCAAGGACCGGCTCGATCGTTTCGACGCGCCGATCAAGATTGCGCCCCATCCAGTCAGCGCTGCCGATGAAAACCTCACGTTCGCCGCCGTTTTCGAACACGAACACTCGCGAATGCTCCAAGAAGCGGCCCACGATGCTGCGCACCGTTATCGTTTCGCTAATGCCCGGCACGCCCGGGCGCACCACGCACATTCCCCGCACGAGCAGATCAATAGGCACCCCGGCCTGCGATGCCCGGTAGAGCGCGCGCGTGACTTCCGCGTCGGTGATCGCATTAAGCTTAGCTCGAACGCCACTGGGGCGCCGCGCCCGGGCGTGGTCGGTTTCGCGGTCGATGAGTGCAATCAACTCGCGGCGCAAATTGACCGGCGCAACCAATAAATCTTCATAGTCGGTGACCTTCGAGAACCCGGTCAGCGCGTTGAAGAGCTGCGTAACGTCGGAACCGAGCTCGGGCCGCGCGGTGAACAGACTCAAGTCCGTGTAAAGCTTGGCGCTCTTCTCGTTGTAATTTCCGGTGCCGAAATGCATGTACCGGCGGATACCGTCCGCTTCCTCGCGCACGACGAGCGTTACCTTTGCGTGTGTCTTGAGCTCTGGGAACCCGTACACCACGTGAACGCCGGCCCGCTCCAGGCGGCGCGCCCACTCGATATTGTTCTCTTCATCAAAGCGCGCCTTGAGCTCGATCAAGACTGCAACTTGCTTCTCGTTTTCAGCGGCTTCCAAAAGAGCGGCGACGACCGGCGAGTGCTTCCCCGATGTTCTGTACAGCGTCTGCTTTATCGCGAGCACTTGGGGATCTTTGGCGGCCTGCGAAATAAAGTGCAGGACCGGATCGAAAGACTCATATGGGTGGTGTAAGACCACATCTCCCTCCCGAATGACCGAGAAGATATCGGTCGCACCGACCAGCCGCTTGGGGATGGCCGGTGTGAACGGGGTATCGTGTAGCTCCGCGTATCCCGGAAGGTTCGCCAGGTTCATCAAGTCGGCTAGTGCCAGTATTCCGTCGATTTCGTAGGTGTCTAGCGAGCTTAACCCGAGGGCTTCCAAGAGCCAGTCGCGCATGTACTCCGGCATGCCGCGCTCGATCTCGAGACGCACGGGCTCGCCGAAACGGCGGCGTTGCAACTCCGACTCGATCGCGCGCAGCAAGTCGTCAGCTTCATCTTCTTGCAAATCCAAGTCGGCGTCGCGCGTAACGCGGAAGCAATATGATTCCCGAATATCCATGCCTGGAAAGAGCGCATCCAAGTGGTGTGCGATCAAGTCTTCCAAGAGAACAAACCAGCGCCGGCCCTCCGGCGCCCCTTCCACCCCGATGAAACGCGGCAGCGTCGGCGGAATCTTCACGCGGGCAAAGTGGAAGCGGACGCCTTCTCGCGTTACCTCCTCCAACTCCACGGCAAGCGAGAGCGAAAGGTTGGAGATGTAAGGAAACGGATGCCCAGAATCGACAGCCAGCGGCGTGAGTACTGGGAACACCCGGTCGTCGAATACGCGCTCCAAACGCATCTGCTCTTCGGCCGGTAAGTCGTCCACCGACACCACCGCGATGCCGTGCTGGTCTAGCGAGGGCCATAATTCCTCGCGCAGCACCCGCATCTGCCGGTCCAGCGAACGTCGCAGCCGATCGCCGATGGCCGCCAAATGTTCGGCCGGCAATCGGCCATCGTCGGAGCGCTTGATGATCTGGGCCTCAATCTGCTGCTTGATGGCAGCAACCCGGATCATAAAAAACTCGTCCAGATTTGTCCCGAAGATCGAGATAAATTTCAAGCGCTCCAGCAGTGGATTCGAAGAATCGGCGGCCTCTTCTAGAACGCGGTCGTTAAACTCAAGCCACGAAAGCTCGCGGCTAAAATACAGCGAAGGATCGTCTAATGAAGGCACTCCGACGGGAGAAACAACCGGGACTTCGGCACTCTTGAGCATGGGAACACACCCTTTCCACGCGGGGTCCCCAAACTCCAGGTGATCGATGCCGCCGACTTCGCGGCCCATCTGCAGCGGCACGTCGAGCTTGCGGGCAGCGCGCTAGCAATTGCAACGCTGCTCGGGCTTGCATTCGGTAGTCTAAGCTCGCACGCGCACGCCGCGCGCGGCCCGATCGTCACCCTGGCGGGTATCGGAAGAGTGATCCCTTCTTTGGCGCTGATCACGCTCATGATTCCAGTTTTTGGTCTCGGCTTTCGTAGCGCATGCGTTGCGCTAACGCTCCTGGCAATCCCACCCATTCTCATCAATACAGATCTCGGTTTTCGCAGCGTCGATCCGGCGGCGTCCGATGCCGCGCGCGGAATGGGAATGACGGCCACTCAGATGTTTTGGCGGATTGAATGGCCGGCGGCGCTTCCAATAACCTTTGCCGGAGTGCAGACCGCAGCAATTGAGGTCATCGCCAGCGCTACGCTCGCCGCATTCATCGGTGCCGGCGGCCTCGGAGAGTATATTACGCGCGGCCTGGACGCGAACATCACTTCAATTCTGTTCATTGGAGCCGTCGGAGTAGCGGCGCTGGCGCTCCTTACCAATCTCGCTTTGGGCACATTGCGCCGCCTCATAGGAGTCCGCACATGATCCTCACCCGCGCGCGCGCAACCGCGCTCATCGGCGCCGGCTTACTGCTGCCGCACTGCACATCCAAACCCCGCGGCATTGCGATTGGCTCCAAGAATTTTACCGAGGAGTTCGTTATTGCCGAGATCTATGCGCAAGCGCTCGAACGCGCAGGATACTCCGTGGACCGGAAATTCAATCTAGGAAGCACGCAGATTGCCATGGGCGCATTGCGCCGGGGCGACATCGATCTGTATCCGGAATACACCGGAACTGCCCTGATCGACGTCCTGCATCTGCCGCCGATGCACGATGACCGGGCGCTCTTCGCGCGTGTGAGCGCCGAGTTCGCCAAAGAGCATCTTACCTGGCTGGATCCGTCGCCGATGAACGATTCGCAAGGTCTGGCCACCACCGCCCAGATTGCGGGCAAGTATCACGTCCACACCCTCTCCGAGCTAAGCGTGGTCGCGCCGCAACTTCGGCTCGGTGCCATTCCGGAGTTCCTGAGCCGCGCCGATGCACTGCCCGGTTTGCAGAAGTTCTACGGCGGCTTCCGGTTCAAAGAAGCCAAGACATTCGACATTGGGCTGAAGTATAAAGCCCTCGAAAACAACGAAGCCGACGTCGTGACCGCCTTTACCACGGATGGGCTAATCGGCGCAGAGAATCTGGTCGTTCTCAAAGACGACAAGCACTTTTGGCCCCCCTACCACATCGCTCCGGTCGTGCGTGATGATGGCCTTGAGAGATTTCCAAAACTCGCAAGGACTCTCAACGCCATTGCACCGCTCATTACCGATGAGCGAGCGCGCGCCATGAACTACGCGGTCGACGGTCTCAAGCAAGAGCCCTCGACCGTCGCCGCCGCATTCCTGAAAGGTGACGCTCGCTGAGGCAGACCCCGCCGAGCGGCGTACCCGTGCGCTTCGAACGCGTTTCGGTGCGCTATCCGAACGCCGAGGCGAGTGCCGTAGAAGATGTTTCGCTCGAGCTGTCGGCGGGAGCATTTACCGTCATCCTGGGGCCGTCGGGATGCGGAAAGAGCACGCTGTTGCGCACCGTCAACCGTATGGTCGTTCCCGCGGCGGGCCGTGTGTACGTCGATGGGACGGACAACGCCCAAATCAACATAAATACGCTGCGGCGCTCGACTGGTTACGTGATTCAAGCCGTCGGTCTCTTCGCGCATATGAGCGTTGCAGATAATATCGCGATCGTTCCGGGGCTTCTTCAGTGGGACTCAAAGCGTATCGAGCAGCGTGTTGACGAGTTGCTCGATTTGGTGCGGCTCCCAGCCACGTACCGCAACCGGCTGCCTCGCGAACTATCGGGTGGGGAACAGCAGCGGGTGGGCGTCGCGCGAGCGATCGCGGCACGGCCGCGCGTGCTGCTGATGGACGAGCCGTTCGGGGCGGTAGATGCGATCGTTCGCAAGAGTCTTCAAGAAGAGAGCAAACGCATCGCGCAACTCCTAAAGACAACCATCCTCTTCGTAACCCACGATGTGGACGAGGCCCTGGGGCTGGCCGATCGCATCGTTGTCATGGCCGCCGGTAAGGTGGTCCAATATGGCACCCCGCTCGAGCTGCTGACCAATCCCACTACCCCGTTCGTTGAGGATCTGCTGGACACGCACGATGTCGTGCGCCGGCTCGGATTGCTGCGCGCGCAAGATGTCATGCAGCCGCCACGCCCAGAGACCGAGGGCGCGATCGATGCCCAGGCAACGCTGCGCGACTCTTTGAACCAATTTTTGCAGGGAGCGGGCACCTTGGCCGTAGAGCGCGATGGGAGGCGGATTGGAACGCTGGACTTCGGCGACGTGCAAGCGGCAATTCGCCGGTGAACTACCTCACGCACCACATGGGCGAGGTAAGCATTTACTCCGCCCAACACCTCGTGCTCGTCGGGACCTCGCTAGCGATTGCAATCCTCATCGCATTGCCGGCGGGAATCTTGGCAGGGCGCAGCCCGCGTGCTTCCAGCGTCCTTATCGGCACTTTCGGCGTTATCTACACCATTCCGAGTCTGGCAGTCCTGGCAGTGTTAGTCCACTACATCGGATTGGGTTTTTGGACGGCGGTTAGCATGCTGGTCATCTATGCACAGTACGTTCTGGTGCGCAACTTTGCGGCCGGGATACACAGCGTAGCGGCCGCACAAGTTGAAGCCGCCGTTGCTCTAGGCATGAACCAAGCGCAACGTTTGTGGCGGGTGGAACTGCCGCAAGCATTTCCGATTATGCTCGGCGGCGTGCGAATTGCAACGATCGCTCTTATTTCAATCGCGACGCTGGCCGGATATGTGAATGGGGGCGGCCTTGGGACGATGATCTTCTTCGGCCTCGAAACCACGAATTACGAAAAAACCGTGGCCGGCGCCCTGCCCGCCATCGCGCTGGCAATCATCATCGACGCACTTTTCCGCCTGTTGGAGAAACGCGCAAGCAAAAACATGGCCTAAGAAAACAGCGGCGCGACTAACGCGCGCCGCGCAAGCAGGTATCGACGTTGGTGATCGTTTTACCACCCGAGCGCACCGTTGCGTGCAGCCTGTACTCCGTCGCCGAGATGCGATCGAACGTTTCCGCGATGCTTGCGTCGGGGTAGACGCTGCGGTAGGCGATATGGTTCGGATCGCTGCCGGCCGCGCGCATGATCGTGGCGGTTCCGTGGTCGTCGAGAACGATCGCCGTCCAGCCGCTGCGCTGCGCGTCATACGCCAGTAACTCTTCGTCGCCGCCACCCGCCCACGAAGCGACCTGCCGCAACGTGTGCCCGTCGCGATCGTAAGCGTACGTGGCATGGTACGCCATGCGTATCGCTCCCGCGCGGTACGTGCAGTTCCACGTACCGGTGAGATAGTGCAGCCCGGCGAGCGGGGCCGCCGTCGCCGGCAACGCCGCAGCAAGCACAAGTGACGCGAGCATCACAACGAGCACTTCGCAGGCACGTTCACGGCCTGAGGTAGCGGTTCAACCAATCGTTGAGGATATGCAAGCGCTCGACGCGGTGAATTGGGGCGCCGGTTCGCGAGAGATCGTGGTTTTCGCCCGGAAACTCCACATAGTGAACCGTCCGACCCAGGATTTTAAGTGCGGTGAACTCTTGCAGCGTTTGATCTTCGGGCGTGCGAATGTCTTGCGTACTGTGCAAGATGAGCAGTGGCGTGCGAACCCGGGTGACGTACGTGATAGGAGACTGTTCCGCTAGTTTGTTGCCCGCATCCCAGGGATTTCCCCATGAGTAGTTCCCGCCCAGTGCGTTCTCCGAAGCGAGATCGGCAACGGTCTGTTCCGTCATCAGATTACTCACCACGCGTTCGGCTATGGCCGTTTTGAAACGGTCGGTGTGCGAAATCACCCAGAGCGTCGCGTAGCCGCCGTAGCTGCCGCCCAGAACTCCCAAGCGGTTCACATCTACGTCAGGGCGTTTGGCGACCTCATCCATTACCGCCATCTCGTCCTCGAACATCGCATTGCCCCAATCTTTGGCCAACGCTTCTTGGAAAGGATACCCGAAGCCGACGCTGCCGCGCGGATCGGCAAAGACGACATTGTAACCCTGTCCCGCCCAGTATTGAAGTTCGTGAAAGAACGAATTGACGAACTGTGTTTGTGGTCCACCGTGAATATTCAGCAGTGTCGGCCGGACGCCATGCGCTCTCGGGCCTACGGCCGGCATAAACCAGGCGTGGACTTCGAAGCCGGCACGGTCTCTTACGATGACGGGCGTTGGATTCGAGAGAGTTACCGATTTGATGTAGGCGTCGTTGAATGCCGTCAAACGGCGCGGGGCACTGCCAGCGGCGGACGCGACGTAGACTTCAGCCGGATGCGTGAAGTCGCTAAATGCGTACGCGATCGTCGTTGCATCGCGGGAGGCGCTGCAGTCGTAGGCTTCACCGTTGCCGGCAGTCACCTTCGTGATCGCACCGGTTCGTAGATTCACGCGTGCGATGTCGACGTAGCCCGGACCATTCACGCTGGTAATGGCGTAGGCATCGTCCGGAGAGAACTGCCAGCACGAACCTCCGCCTTCTTTGGTATCGGTAAGCGATGCATCGCCGAAGCTTACCGTATTCTTGGGAATCAGTTCGCGCCTGTCGGACCCGTCGGGATTGCTCGAGGCCAGCGCCTCGTACTCGGCCGGATCCTGAATACCGCCGGTAAAGTACCAGAGCCGCCCAGACGTATGTCCGAACGCGGGGCCATCATTCGCAAGATTGGGAGACGTCAACAAGCGCATTGGGCCGCCTGAAGCGGCGATCGCATAAATATCGCTTTCGCCAAGATTCGGTGTGTCGCGCCGCAAGGAGTTGAACGCAATTGTCTTGTCGTCCGGCGACCAGGAAGCCCCGTCCTCACTCCATTGATTTCCCTCGGTGAGGGCGCGCGGATGCGAACCGTCGGCGTTCATGATCCAAATATGGCGGTGAAAGCGATAGATCTCGCCCGCCCCATTTGCGCGATAATGAATGGTATCGATTTGGGCGACGTCGCTCTTGAGCTGGCTCTTCTTTGGCGTAAATCCGGCTGCTCGAAAATCGATTTGCGCCGCCGCGGGCGGTTCCATCGAGGTGGCGGAGAAGGCAATAACCCTTCCATCATTGGAGTACACCGGGCCGCCGGCCCCGCCTTTCAGAGCGGTTAACTTGCGGATGCGGCCGCGCGCCAGATCATACCGGTAAATCTGCGGGCGCTCTTTGGCAGCGCCGCGGACGAATACGAACGCGGAGCTGTTCGGTGCCCAGACGGGGTTACTGTCGCGCCCGCCGGTGCTCAGGCGGCGCGTTCGGGACGTGGAAACGTTCACGAGCCATATATTGCTGTCGTAGCGGTTTTCCGGGCCGTTCAGCGCCGAGACGACGAAGACGACGTTCTTTCCATCAGGCGATATCTGCACCGCCGAAACGTATGACATTTTGAAGAGATCTTCGGCCGCTACCGGCCTTGCATCCACTTGGGCCCAAGGCGAGAAGACGGCCACAGCCGCCACCACGAACACGGAAAGAACGAAACGCAGCCTCATCGTGCTCAGCTACGACGAAGCCCGTGGAGAACCTAGGTGCGCAGGAAGAGGGCCACGCAAAAGCGGTGCTGCGCATCGAACCACGTCTTCTTCAGCGCAAAGCCCGAGGCCGCACCGAGCGCGCCAAGGTCCGGGACAGAGAATTTGTACGAGGACTCGGTGTGGATGCGGTCTCCCGCATCGAAGTCTAACTCCATATCCAGGGTTGCAATCCGCACCCGCTGCGCTCGGCGCGATCCTAAGAATGAATCCACGACACCCCGCCCGGGATCGTAGCGCGCCACATGGTCGAACTGTTGCAAATCGAAGTCTCCGTCGAACTCGCGGTTGATGCGCCCGAGCAGATTTTTGTTGAAAGCAGCCGTAACGCCGGTCGGGTCATTATACGCAAGTTCCAGAGCTTCTGGGTTTTTCTTGAGATCGGCTCCCAATAACAAACCATCACCGGTGCGCAGCGTCGCGGCAAGCGCCAACAGTAATTCGCGCGCACGCACGGGTTCGTAGTTGCCGATATTGGATCCCAGAAGAAGCGCCAGCACCGGATGCTTGAGCGAAATGTCACCGGTGCCGAGAACCGCAAAGTAGTCCGCAGCGTAGGCGGTAATCGAGAGATTGGGGAAGGCTGAAACCAGTCGGCTTGCGGACTCGTGCAGCGCCTCCGGAGAAATGTCGATCGGGCAGTAACGCAGCCAGCGCTGGACCCGCAAGGTCTCTTCGATCAGCAATCTGGTCTTGACCGCGCTTCCGCTGCCGAGCTCCAAGATTTCGAATGGAGCGTCTAGAGCGCGCACGATTTCCCAGCCATATTCGCGCAGTATCTCCGTCTCGGCGCGCGTGAGATAGTATTCGGGAAGGCGCGTGATTGCCTCGAACAGCGTCGAGCCCAAGTCGTCGTAGAAGTATCTTGGGGAAAGCCAGCGCGGCAGCGCCTGCAAACCATGCCGAACGTCTTCTGCAAAGGACGCAACGTGGACGGGCTGCGAGGCGGTCAGAATCTCCAAACGGTCGGAGATTCGGTTCGCGAGCGCGCTCATATGGCTCCCCTTCTACCCAATTGAGCCCGAGGTAAGCGGCCAGCCGAAACGAATCTCGCCCGCTGGAGGAGCAGATGAGCGTACAAACTTCTGAGTTCAGCATCCCCGTCGATGGTTCGCAGATGCCGGCATACCTCGCGCGTCCCGATCCCGCTTCGGGCCCGCATCCGGCGGTAATCGTGCTTCAGGAAATCTTCGGCGTGAACAAGGAAGTACGGCGCATTGCAGATCTCTTGGCGAGCGCCGGCTATACCGGCCTTGCCATCAATTACTATCACAGAACGCATCCGCAACTCAACGAGCCATACGACCCGGAAGGGATGGAGCGGGGTTTCGCCGCGGCGTCAAAGGTTTCGAGAGAAACGCTGCGCGCCGACGTTGCGGCCGCGATCGCATGGTTGGATGCACAAGACTTCGTCAAAGCAGGCAGGATCGCCAGCTGGGGATTCTGCTTCGGTGGCGCGGTCGCTTTTGTTACCGCCACGCTGCCCGATCTGGCCGGCGCGATTTGCTTTTACGGAGGCAGCATCGCGGCGCCATTTCCAAACGGCGAACCCGAAGGGCTGGCCGACGCGTCACAAATTCGCGCTTCGCTTCTGCTGGCATACGGCGAAGAAGACCAGTGGATTACTGCCGAGCAAATCGAGCGCACGCGCGACGCGCTGCAGTCGGCAGGTAAGAATTTTCAAATTCAAGTCTATCCGAGGGTGGGGCATGCTTTCTTTCGCGACAGCAGCGAATCCATGGATCCTGAGCGTCCCCAGGACACCCAGCATGCGGCCGTCGTAGCCGATGCGTGGAATCTCGTGCAGGCCTTTCTTAAGAAGGTTTTCGCGTAAGTTTTTCTTCGGAGAGTATCCGCGCCCACCGCTCGTACACGTAAGTAATGTATTGTTGGGTTTCCTCAAAAGGGGGCACCCCCGCGTAGCGGCGTACTGCATCAGGCCCCGCGTTGTATGCGGCCAACGCAGTAGCGTAGGGATCGGCGTACCCTCCATACGCGCGAACGTATGCGGCGATCAGTGCCGCCGAGCCGTCGATCGCGCCACGCACGTCGAATGGGTTTACGCCTTGCGACGCGGCGGTGTCGAGCGTGAATTGTCCAATGCCCACCGCGCCCGCCGAAGAGAGCGCGTCGGGATCGAAGGCACTCTCCTGTAAGAGCATCGCGCAGAAGAACTCGGGATCCAGCATCTGGCGACGGGCCGCGGCGATAGCATAATCCGCCAGATACAGCGCGTCGATCGCGCTTATCCGTGGGTTGACGCGCGCGATCGCGTGGCCGACCGCCAGATTGGCGTGCGCAAAGGGCCGCCCGTCGCGCAAGAGCGTGAGGCCCGCGAGGGTTTGGGTATAGGCAGGGTGACGCCAGCTTGAGGCGTTATTAACAAGCATGTCGATCTGCGGTTGCGTCTGCGAACGCCGGCCGGCATCATCGGAGGTCGAGGGAGTGCATGCGCACAGGGCAGCGGCCGCAGCGGCGATCGCCGCGTACATGCCAAGGCGCCGATAACATGGTTCTCTCATCGATGGGCTACGGTGCCGTAGCCGCGCTCATCGTGTTGGTGGCCGGCGATTTCGCTTCCACATTCTTTTATCACGTTCCACAGCATCTTTGGTTCACACTGCACTTGCGAACGCATCACGACCGGCGCCGTTCTTATTGGGATCACGCGGTTCTCTCCAAAGATCCCAGCATTCTGCTCGACGGCTTTTTAGGTGCGCTCCCCTATCTCATCATCGCCGCATGCACGCTCCGGCTTTCGCTGGGCGGCGCGGTCGTCGGCCTGGTGCTGGGACAGATGCACGTATGGTGGCGGCACAGTACCGACCTCGGCTGGCGCACGCCGCCGGGCCTGGCCTCGCTTCTGCGGCCACTGGCCATCGTACTACCCGAGGATCATGACGGGCATCACCGCAATCCCGACATCGAGTTTGGCGACATCTTCCGATTCTACGATGCGCCCGCGCGCTTCGTCATTGCCAAACTTTCGCCAACCAGCCGCAAGAATAGAAACCGCAGTATCCGGCGCGTCGCACGGCAACCGGTTCGCATCTAGGCGGATGTGAAGCGCGCCCTCTTCCTGATTTCCGATACCGGAGGCGGCCACCGCAGCGCATCGAATGCGATCACCGCGGCTCTCGATGAACTCACGCAACCTTTTCGATTCGAACATCGCATCGACGATGTCGCCGCGCACTCTTCGTTTCCGCTGACGCAACTCGGGCGGGCCTATAGCACGGCTCTGCGCTACGCGCCGCCGGTGTATGGGGCGCTGTACTACGCAACCAACGGGCGCCGCCGGTACAAGGCCCTCGTGCGGTTCTGCGAGCCGCTCTATCGCGAACGGCTGCGCGATCTCTTCTTGGCCTATCGTCCGGATGTCATCGTTTCGGTGCACCCATTGCTCAATCACGCGGCTTTACGGGCACGCTCGGATGCAAAACTCACGCACATTCCGCTGGTGACGGTAATTACCGACCTGGGCAAGGTTCACGAGTCTTGGCTCATGCCCGAGGCCGATGTGGTCGTGGTGCCCGCCCGTGAGGTCTACGATCGGGCGCTCTCGCGGGGCGTTTCGCCCGCGCGCCTTCGCATGCTCGGCCAACCGATTCACCCGAAGTTCGAAGATGTCAACGAGACGAAGGAGCGCTTGCGCGAAGAGCTTCGGCTGCCGATCGATCGGTTCGTCACGCTGCTGATGGCCGGAGGCGAAGGGGGCGGCAAGCTGCTCACGACGACGCTCGCGCTTGCGCGCGCGGGACTCGACACGCACTATGTAGTCGTGTGCGGCCGCAACACGACGCTGCAAGCCAAGCTCGAAGAAATGTCGCGCCGCCTCGACGCCTCGATCACCGTTTACGGTTACACCGACAAGATTCCGGCACTCATGCGAGCTGCCGACCTACTGGTGACCAAAGCAGGCCCGGGTTCGCTGGCCGAAGCGAACGTCGCGCAGGTTCCGCTGGTGATTTACGATTACGTCCCCGGGCAAGAGCGCGGCAACGTCGATTTCGTGCGCAAGAATGGCATAGGCGTGGTAGCGCTCTCGACGCCGCTGGTGGTGCGCGCCGTGCGCCAATTGCTACAGAGTCCCGGACGCTTGGATCAAATGCGCAAACGCCAAGCATTTGTTGCGCCGCGCTCCAGTTCGCGCCGCATCGCGCGGCTGATTTCGCAGATTACGCAGGACGGAACCATTCCGCAGGACGGCGCATTGCTCGCGCCACTAGCTGCCGCAGCCTCCCTCTAAAAAGAGGTTCATTTGCTAGTCGAAGCCTGAGTTGTCAGCCCTCCCCGAAAGGCCATGGTCGCCGCGCCGATAGCGCCGGCGTCGTTGCCCAGCGTCGCGATCGCGATACGTGTCGTACCGCGCGGAACCATGGTCGTGAGTTCATCAACGCGGCCGCGCACGGCCTCGAGCATGAAATCCCCCGCGCTGCTGACCCCACCGCCGAGGGCGATCAGTTCGGGATTGACGAACGCAATGATGTTGGCAAGCCCGGTGGCCAAATCGTCGGCGAAGCGTTTCCAAGCGGCAACGGCGTGTCCATCACCCGCTTGCGCCGCTTTGCGGATAGCTTTCGAGCCGAGCTTATCCCGCGTCTTATCCAGCAGCGTGCTTCGCGGAAACGACGGCGCCACCGCAAAGGCATGACGGATCAGCGCGGTACCCGAGGCCTGCGCTTCGAAACAGCCGATCTTGCCGCAGTTGCAAATGAACCCGTCGGTCGGGCGGATTTGATGATGGCCGATTTCGCCGGCACCGGCAGCGTTGCCCAGTACCAAGTGGCCTTCTGAAACGATCCCGCCGCCGATTCCGGTACCGATGGTCAGCAGGGCGAAGTTTTTTGTCCCCTTGCCAGTTCCGTAGGTATATTCGCCCAACGTCGCGCATCGCGCGTCGTTGCCAACGAAAACCGGCTGATCGAAGTGAGCGCGCAGGCGTTCCCCCAGCGGCACGCCCGTCCACTGAAAATTGGGTGAATACAGAATGGTTCCGGAGCGCGGCTCGATATTTCCCGGCGATCCGATGCCGATGCCAGCAACCGACTTGCCTTTCGCGGCACTCAACGCTTGGTCGATCGTATTCTCCACGGCCTGGACGACCTTGTCGACAGCGTGGTCGGTGATATCTTCTGAAGCCCGGTCGAGGATCTCGCCCTCTTCGGTGATGACGGCCGCCATAACGTGCGAGCCACCCAAATCCACGCCAATCGCTTTTCGCATGTCCGCTATTTCTGAGCGCTGCGGGAACGGCCTTGCAAAAAACGAATTTTGGGAGCGTCATGAAAACCAACGCCAGCAACGCCATGCACGCCGCGCCCTCGGCCAAGCCGCAAGAAGATCCGAAGGCGCCGATTGCGACGATCGACCTGGTCAATCTTCGAAACTATACGCGCGAGACCGGTCAGCCGACGCACCCGGAGATGCTCGACACGGCCCCGATGGAGCACGTCAAAGAGATCGAGATCACCGAAGAACATATCACCATTAAGTACAACGAGCGCATCTCGCGCACGTATAACACAAACGAAATTACACACAAGGAGTGGGAATACAAATACAACGACGATGCGGAGATGGTCCGCGCAGTTGCGCGCGTCATCGATCTGGCGCGGCGGCACCTCAAAGATTTGCCCGAGAATGTGGCGTGCCCACCCGGCTGTGCCGAATGCTGCAGCGGATACGAGCCCTTCGTGAGCCGCGCGGACGTACAGCGCATCGCCGATCACTTCGGTATGGCCTTCAACGACGTGCTTACCCAACACGTCGTACAGCGCAAGAGCGCGGACGGCCATTATTTGGGATACTTGAAGAAGATTACGCCCGAAATCGAATCGCAATGCGTATTTCTAAAAGGAACCAAGTCGGGCCGGTACTACTGCGGCATTTACTCTGCCCGGCCAAGCGACTGCCGAGAATTCACGCCCATCGGCTGTGAAGACGTCGACGCCTCGCTGCCGCGTGCCGGGAGCTTTCCGGTAGGGCCGCCATTCGTTCCTCGTCATCCACGCGGAATGCGCAACGGCCGCCTTCGCTAGTTCGCGCACGGCGCGCCGCGTTCTCATCGCTGCGTTGGCGCTATGCTGCGTCGCGAGCGTCACGCGATTTGCCGCCGCCGACATCTCTAGCGCCTATGCCGAGTTACGATGGCGCATGATCGGACCGTTCCGCGGGGGTCGGACGGTCGCCGTCACCGGCGTGCCCGGCAAAGAAAACGTTTTTTACATGGCGCCGGTCAACGGCGGAGTCTGGAAGACCACCGATTACGGCCTCACGTGGAATCCGATCTTCGACAATCAGCCCACGCAATCGATCGGAGCGCTGGCGGTTGCGCCCTCCGACGCGAACACTCTGTATGCTGGAAGCGGCGAAGGACTTCTGCGCCCGGATCTCTCCACTGGAGACGGCATCTACAAGAGTGTGGATGGCGGTGCGCATTGGAACCATTTGGGATTGCGCGACGCAAAACAGATCGGCGCGATCGCCATCGATCCCCGCAACCCCAACCGCTTGTTCGTAGCAGCACTCGGGCATCCGTACGGCCCCAACCCCCAGCGCGGCGTGTACCGCTCGTTAAATGGCGGCGACACCTTCGAACGCGTACTCTACCAGGACGAAAACACGGGCGCGGTGACGCTGGCATTGGATCCCGCCGATGCAGACACGGTGTACGCCGCTCTCTGGCGTGCGCGCAAGCCGCCTTGGACCAATAGCGAGCCCCTCCAAATAGGTGGTGGGCTCTACAAGTCAATCGATGGCGGAACGACGTGGCATCAGGTGCAGGGCGGTTTGCCCTTGACGGTCGGTCGCATCGGAATCGGGATCGCGCCCAGCAATTCAAAGCGCATTTACGCTTTGGTGGATTCCGCAACGCCCGCACTCTATCGCAGCGATGACGGAGGCTCCACGTGGGTGCGTCGCAATACCGAAGAGCGCATCACAGGGCGCGGTTCGGATTTCGCCGGCGTCACCGTCGATCCGCGAAACTCTGACGTCGTTTACGTTGCGAATACGTCCACATACCGTTCAAATGACGGCGGAAGTTCCTTCACGGCCATCAAAGGGGCTCCCGGTGGCGATGACTACCACACGATCTGGATCAATCCGCGCAACCCGCAGATCATTCTACTGGGCGTAGACCAAGGCGCGACGCTTAGCGTGAACGGGGGCGCGACCTGGAGCTCCTGGTACAACCAGCCCACCGCGCAATTCTTTCACGTCAGCACGGACAACCGCTTTCCCTATTGGGTGTACAGCGGCCAGCAGGAAAGCGGCAGCGCCGGCGTGGCCAGCCGTTCCGATTACGGCGAGATTTCTTTTCGCCAGTGGCATCCGGTGGGAGCCGAAGAGTACGGATACGTCGCGCCCGATCCGCTCCATCCCGGCATCATCTACGGCGGAAAAGTACAGCGCTACGACGAGCGTACCGGCGAAGTGCAGGAAGTCGGGCCCGAATTGTTCTGGCGCGCGGGGCGGTATCGATTCAATCGTACCGCGCCGCTCATCTTCTCCGCGGCGGACCCGCACACGCTATACTTGGGTTCGAACGTTCTCTTTGCAACTCGCAGCGGCGGTCAGCATTGGAGCGTTCTCAGCCCCGATCTAACCCGCTCGAATCCGGGCGTTCCGGCGAATCTTTCGGCTTTCGCGAACACGGCAGAGCCACGACGGACACACCGCGGCGTGATCTACAGCATTGCGCCCTCACCGCTCGACGCCAAGCTGATTTGGTGCGGCACCGATGACGGGCTGATCTGGTACACGGCCGACGGCGGCCGGCATTGGAACGACGCTTCCCCACCGCTCTCAGCGTGGAGCAAAATTGCTCAGCTGGATGCCTCCCGGTTCGAACGCGCCAGCGCGTACGCTGCCGTGAGCCGTTATCGCTTGGACGACGACCGGCCGTACATCTATCGAACACACGATTTTGGGAAGAACTGGAAACTCATAACCGCCGGCTTGCCGCAGGCCGGCGCGGTGAATGTGGTGCGCGCCGATCCAATACAGCCGGGGCTACTCTTCGCCGGAACCGAGCGCGGCATCGATGTATCGTTCGATGATGGCGGACACTGGCATTCGCTGCAACTGAACCTGCCCGCTACCTCGATGCGCGATCTGGTCATACACGGCGACGACGTGGTCGTTGGAACGCACGGAAGGTCGTTTTGGATCCTCGATAATATCAGCGCGCTGCGGCAACTTGCCGCTCAAGCGGAGCGTCCGGCCACCGGGCTCTTCCGGCCGGCCGTAGCGCTGCGCATACGCTGGAATCAAAACACCGATACGCCGCTGCCCCCCGAGGAGCCCGCCGGCAAGAATCCACCCGACGGCGCCATGCTCGACTATTACTTGGCGGCGCCCGCATCGGGACAAGTAACGCTACGCATTCTCGATGTCGGCGGCACGCTCGTGCGCACTTTTTCGACGACCGATCCACCGCAGCCAGATGACTCCGCAACGATCGACAAGCCGGTCTATTGGATTCGGCCGCACGCGCGCGTGAGCGCGGCAGCGGGAATGCATCGATTCGTTTGGGATCTGCGGTATCCGCCGCCGTCGGTCGACGATCACGACTATGCGATCTCCGCCATCGTGCACGATACTCCGCGCGATCCGCGCGGCCCACTGGTGCTGCCTGGGACGTACACCGCCGTCTTAGATATCGCGGGAAAGGAGTTCCGCCAGCCCCTCATCGTGCGACTCGACCCCCGGCTGCACGTTTCTGGTGCGGATCTGCGACGCCAGTTGAGTTTGGCGCGTCAAATCGTCGCCGCGGTGGAGCGCGATACGGTCGCAATTCATGGAGCTCGAAGTGAGGAAACGCGAAACCACGCGCAAGCACACCAAGGACGGCTTCTCCAACTCCTCGGAGCGGTCGAGGGCGCGGACGCGGCCCCTACGCCGGCGCTAGCGCAGACGTGGCTGACGCTGCGCGGCGCCCCCTAGGGACAACAAGGCCTGATTTAACGTTCTCCCAAATGGGGAAAAGATGCATCCGCGCGCTCGGTCCCTCTTGGGCCGGGGCGTATGCAACTGTCCTACCCTAGGAGATACATACCAATGTCATTATCACGGACTCTCTTCACCGGTGCGATCGCTTTGGCGCTCACCGGTACGGCCTTGGCTACCCCAAACGTCATGCACAAGATGCACAACGCTATGTCGGGCAAGGTTCTGAACATAAACATGGGGGCACAAAGCGGCTCCAAGCAAACCGGTACCGCCACCATCAAGGGCGCGCCGGGCGGCATCTGGGTCAAAGTTGCCGTTTTCAATGAGCCGAAAGGCGCCCGCCAACCCGCGCACATTCACTTGGGCACGTGCCAGAAATTGAATCCGGCACCCTGGAAGCCCCTGTCGAACGTCGTCAACGGCACGTCGGTAACGACGATCAAAGGCGTGAGCGTCGACCAGCTCAAGCATGGCAAGTACGCGATCAACGTGCACGCCAGCGCCGCGAATCTCAAGAAGTACGTTTCCTGCGGCGGAATCTAAGCAGGAACGGACTCCGTTCATCAAAGAGACGCTGCCTGCAGCGTCTCTTTCTTTTTCTGAGGTAACGATGAGCAGCCCACGCATTTCACGCTTCGGCGAACCCACCGAAACGGAGCTCCCAGCCGACATTGCCGAAGTTTATGCAAAGAACCGCGAAAAACTCGGCTTCGTTCCCAACGTCTTTCGGGCTTACGCTCGCCGGCCCGAACACTTTCGCGCGTTTATGGGCTATCATGACGTGCTGATGAAGGGACCCGGCAATCTCAGCCGCGCCGAACGCGAAGCGATCGTCGTTGCAATTTCCGCGGAGAACGTCTGTCAGTATTGTGTGACCGCGCATGGCGCGGCCCTACGCATCCTGGGAAAAGATCCGGTTCTGGCAGACCAGATCGCAATCAACTGGCGGACGGCCGATCTTACCCCGCGCTGGCGCGCGATGCTGGAGTTTGCATCGGAAGTCAACGCGCCAGGCTTCACGCCGACGGACGCGGAGATCGAGGCCATGCGCGCCCACGGATTCAGCGACAACGACCTCTGGGACATCGCCGCCATCGCCGCGTTCTTCGCATTCTCCAACCGCATGGCTGGCTTGATGGACATGCGCCCCAACGCAGAGTTCTACGCGCTCGGGCGTTAGTATCGCCTCGTCATTTCGAGCTAAGAACCCACCGAAGGCGCTTATCCTTGCAGAATCTCGGCAAAGCTGGCAGCATCGACGTTTCCGCCGCTGATAATAACGCCGACACCCTTCGAAGGCACGTCGAGTTTCCCGGCCAGGAGCGCTGCCAACCCCGCCGCCCCGCTCGGTTCAATGACAAGTTTCATTCGTTCGAAAGCAAAGCGCATCGCGACCCTCAACTCATCATCGCTGACCGTTGTGATGCCGTGCGCAAGCCGGCGCACGATTGGAAAGGTCAGCTCTCCCGGCGCTTGAGTCATCATACCGTCGGCAATCGTATCGGGCACGGGAATTGTCACCCGGCGGCCGGCCAAGAACGATTGTTGAAAGTCATTTCCCGCCTCGGGTTCCACGCCGTAAACCGCGATCTGCGGATCGAGCGCAGCGGCCGTAACTGCGGAACCCGCTAGCAATCCGCCGCCTCCCGTCGGCACGAGAAGCACATCTATGCCCCGCTTATCTTGCAAAAACTCTAAGGCGGCGGTTGCCTGGCCGGCGATCACTTGCACATCGTCGTAGGGCGGGACCAGAGTCGCACGGCGCTCGTGCGCGATGCGGCGGGCAATCTGCTCGCGATCCTCCTCGGGCCGTCGGTAGAACACGATCTCAGCGTCGTAGCCACGGGATGCTGCAAGCTTGGACTCCGGCGCGTCAGCCGGCATCACGACGGTTGCCGCGACGCCGAGCAGCCGGGCGGCGAGTGCTACGCCCTGGGCATGGTTGCCGCTTGAATACGTAACCACGCCACCTTCACGCTGCGCCGCATCGAGCTGCACTAATCGGTTGTACGCGCCGCGGAACTTGAACGCGCCCATGCGCTGAAAGTTCTCACACTTGAGATATACGCGCGCTCCCGTTAATGCATCGAGCGTCCTGGAAGTTAAGACCGGCGTCCGGTGCGCAACCCCTTGAAGGCGTCGCGCCGCTGCCAAAATGTCGTCGAAGCGAACATTCTGGAGCGCAACGCTCACGGCGCCGGCGCGCTCGCCTTCTCGCGCACGTCCCATTCGCGGACCTTCCCGTCGTCGTCGAGCACGAGCTTCTCTTCATACACGTGCTTCTCGAACGGCGCATTGAAGTAGTGCGTGTTTGGCGCGGAACTGCCGCTGCTCGGCCGCTCTTTCACGCCCTGGAACTTCCCCTCTGAATTGAGCTCATCGGAGAGACGCGCGACGCGCACCCGCGTGATCTGCACCTGCGCCTGCGAATCGAAGTCGGCGCGCACCGGATCCATGTTATTGGCGATCACGGCGTTGGTGATCTTGTCCGCTTCCTTCTCAAACTTATTCTTGCTCGAACAGCCCGAAGCCGCCAAGGCGAGCACCAGCAGGCACAGCAGCGATCGCTTCATTAGGGTTCTCCTTATCGGTAAGCGGCGGGCGCGGGAGCCTCCGCCAGGGTAGTAAACTCCGCGAAGTGCACGTTGGGGTTCCACTCTTCGGCCAGCCGCAGACTCCAATCCGATTCGAAGAGCGCTACCGGCCGGCCGTCCCAGTCCTGGGCGAGTGTAGCGTTTGAAGGCAGCTGCACCGCTGCGACGGCGGCGGCATCGCCCGCGACGCGGCGCGCTACCGAAAAGGGCAACGAGCTCAAGACTGTCTTGACGTTATACTCCGCCTCGAGCCGATACTTCGCCACCTCGAACTGTAAGGCGCCGACCGCGGCCAGAATCGGCTCGATGCGCGGCGCTGCATACGGATACATAACCTGGATGGCGCCCTCCTCACGCAACTGCGCGATGCCCTTGCCGAACGATTTGTAACTCGAAGTGTCGATACTGCGCACCGAGGCAAAATGTTCCGGCGCGAATGCCGGAACGGGGGGAAAGCGAACCGTTGCGCCTTCATACAGCGTATCGCCGATAGCAAAGACGCCGGGATTAGTCAGCCCAACCACATCGCCTGCGTACGCGGTTTCCAGCGACTCTCGCTCGCCGGCAAAGAGCTTCATCGCACGGGTTAGCCGCACGTCCTTGCCCGTGCGCACGTTCTTGACGCTCATGTCGCGCTCGAATTTTCCCGAACAGATGCGCACGAACGCGACGCGGTCGCGGTGGCGCGGATCCATGTTGGCCTGAATCTTAAACACGAAGCCCGAGAAACCGGCCCCGGTTGGATCTACCGGCCCATCGCTGCCCGAGCGGGGCCCGGGTGCGGGGCTAAGGTCGGTAAACCCGTCCAAGAAAAGCTGCACGCCGAAATTCGTCACCGCGCTTCCGAAGAATACGGGCGTCACTTCGCCGCGCAGCATCGCTCCTCGGTCAAAATCGGTTCCCGCTCCCTCCAGCAACGCAAGCTCCTCGAGGAATTGCGCGTGCGTGCGGTCATCGAAAAGCGATGCTATCTGGTCGTCGTGAAGGGCGGTGACGCGAACGGCAGCGCGCTTCGCACCATGCGTCGTGCGTTCGAAAAGATGCATCTCCTGCGACCGCCGATCGTACACTCCGCGAAACGAGGGCCCGCTTCCTAGCGGCCAATTGACCGGATAGGCATGAATGCCCAAGACATTTTCAAGTTCGTCCAGCAAGTCCAGAGGATCTCGACTCGGGCGGTCCATCTTGTTCATGAACGTGAAGAGCGGAATCTTACGTGCGCGGCAAATGGCGAACAGCTTTTTGGTTTGCGGCTCAACGCCCTTGGCCGCATCGATCAACATCACCGCGCTGTCGGCGGCCAGCAGCGTACGGTAGGTATCTTCACCAAAATCCTGATGCCCCGGCGTGTCAAGAAGGTTCATGATGAACCCTTCGTACGGAAACTGAAGGACCGTCGAGGTGATGGAGATGCCGCGTTCACGCTCCAGCTGCATCCAATCGCTGGTAGCGGCACGCTGGCGCTTGCGCGCCGAAACCTGACCGGCCGTTTGAATTGCACCGCCGTAGAGCAGCAGTTTTTCGGTCAAGGTTGTCTTGCCGGCATCCGGATGTGAGATGATTGCGAATGTACGCCGCTTGGAAACTTCGCGTTCGATGCTCATAGTGTCGATGGAGCGTAGACGCGCAAGTCGCCACCGTGATCGAAGCGAAGCAGCACCAATCGGCTTCCCGCAGCGTAAAACTTCGCCTCAGGGGGTATGTGAAAGCGATCCGCGCCCCGCGCGACGAGAGCGTCATCGGCACGCACCGTTAGGCGGCAGTCGCGCAGCTCGATCCGCGTGCCCGCCGGCAGCCGCTGCGCGCCCGCCGGAATGTGCTTGGCAACGTCCTCGACACGCCTTCCACGCCACACCCTCTGCTGCAGCCAGCACTCCGGAAGAGCGGAGAGGGCCCACGGGGCATTGATGCCATCGAAGTCGCGGGCACGATAATGCGAGCGTGGGCCTTTTCGCCCGGTGGTGGGGGGGCCGCTCGCACGCACGCTCTTCACCCTGAGTGCATGCAACTGATGCAAGTGAACCGCCAGCACGCTTCCCGCAACAACAACCATGCATCCAGCGATGAGGTAGTAGCGAAGCAGTTCTTACGCAGCACTCTCTGCAGGCTCGAGCCCGCCCTGCGTATCGCCGAAACTCAGACGCACGGCACCGGTTTTGTAGTCGGCCATTCCGTAGTAAACATCGAAGGTGCGAGGGCCTAGATCGCGTCGCGGATCGATCCCCGTTGGAAAGACGACGTTGTCCACGACTCCCTTGCGCTCGGCCGCTGTCTCCGGCACAAGTACCGGCTGGGGCGAACGGTAACGAATGACTTCGGGCCGCTCGTAATCGTGGATCACGATTCCCGCACAGTACCGGAACTTCGGCTTTGGCGTGGTTGGATTGATGACATCCACCGCATGGAAGAGCGACATCCACCCCTCTTCAATGCGGACCGGCGGTGTACCGCACCCAATCTTCAGCGACCCCCACTGCGCGTCGGGCGAGAGCGCGAGCGCGCTCTCAGACACCCGGGTGATGTTGGCACGGTTTTTCAGCACCGGTTTTAAGGGGACGTAGCCGATTCGAATCGATTCTCGGTCTTCGAATGGCATTTGTTCGATCAGCGGAATTGCGGCGCGGCCGTCAACCGCAGAGAGATGCAGCATGGGGCGATGGTAGAACGCCAGCGATAACTCGCCCGAAGGCGACCTCACGGGCTCGGGAAAGAATGCCGCATCCTTGTCGTCGCCGATATGCAGCCCGGGGCGGTCGAACTCCAGAAGCCCCATGCGCTGCCAGCTATATCCATCGTCGGAGAGCGCGATCGCTACGCGCGGACCGTGCGGTCCGAAGGCCGTGTACGTCATCGCGTACTGATCGAGCGCCTCAATATAACTTACGCGTGGATCCTCGCAGCCATATCCGGAATGCTCACGGCGTTCGTACTCCGCCTCCGGTTGCAGCACGTATCCTAAGCGTTCGAAGCGATAGAACGACTCAGCGGGATTTGCGCGCACCAAGCCGATGCGCGAAATGTTTCCCCGAGCGACGTCACGCGGATAGAGTAAGAGCGTGCCGTTACGCGTGCGGGCGCACGCAGGGTTAAGCACCCCCAGAGCTTCGTCCGGCGCAGTACTCGGTTCAAGAACTGAACCGAGTCGCTCTACGCGTACTTTGATTTCGGTAATTGGTTCGGCGGGCATCAGTCCTCGTGCATCCTGTGAGTCAACGCAGACTCACGCAAAGCGTTTCCCAAAAGGCTTCAACGTAACACGGTCGAGGCAACCGGATCGTCGGAGGGCGTCACGACGTCGAGGTGCGAGCCGCGCCGGTACACCGAGTTGGGAATGATCCAGAGGGTATAGGTCCGGTATTGTGAGGCCGGCTCTCCACCGGCCGGCGGACCCACTTCGAAAGCAACCACTCGCACGCGGTCTTCGTTAGCGCGTATGGATTCGATCACTTGATGCCAGCCCGTCTCGCGGTGCGGCCCCATGAGCAAGACCACCCCGAATTCGTGTTTGAAGCGAACCGGAGCATGAATGCCCAACTGTTCGAGGCCAGCACGGTCGCGCACCACCACGACAGCGGTACCGCCGGGTGCCGTGGTAGTCCCCGTAGCGTATGTCTTAACGCGGACCTCCCGGCACGCGACGAGCAGCAGGACCAACGCAAGTGCGAAAAAGCGCTTCACTAGCGGCCGGGGGTTCTTCAGGGGCCGCTCGGCCCCCGTTCGCGGGGTCCGCAATTTCATGATAAAATCGCAGTGAGAAGTCCTGGTCACAAAAGCGACTCAGGACGCATTCTCGAAGTAGTTCTCACACCCAAGCTCGAGGGTCCCATGCTTGCTTCCTTTCTATTTGTAGCCGCCACCGTGGCGGCGGCACCGGCGCCGGCCGCGACCTCGGCACCGGGTGCGCTCAAAGAAATCGGGCACGTGCGTGCAACTGCCGCCTGCGCAGAGCTCGCCACGCACGCCAATAGTGCCATTTCAAAAGCCTTGAATAACGATCTGCTCCTTACGCAAACGATCACCAAGCTGCACTCAGCGGATCTGGACGGCGATGAAATCACTCGCCACAACAATCTCGAGGAGCTCGGCCGGCTGGCAAAAGACCTGCGAGCGCAGGCCGTTTCGGGCGATAGCGAAGTGAGGCGTCTGCGCGACATCGCGGCCAAATCTACGGATCCAAAACAGAAGAAAGAACTCAAGGAGTTTGCGGATCAGCTGGGCGGCGCACTCTATCGGCAGAAAAAGGTAGCTAACGATCTCAACGGCTTGCTCGCCGCGTTCGACTACCATGGAATGGCCAAGATGGACGAAAACCAGCGCGACGCCAACGAGATGGCGGTAGGAAACGGTCCGCCGGAGATGCCGGACTCCTCGGGATCAACCGTCGCCCACCTGGACAGGATCCGCAACGCTCCGAAGAATCCCACGGACAGCAAATTGGCCATCAATGCAGCAGCCGATTTCGAATTGCGGTTGCCCGACATTACCAACGACGAGGCCAACGCCGCCTCACACATCGAAGGCGCCGTTAGCGGCTGCTGATAGGCCGCGCAAGCTGCGGTCAATAGTCGTTGTAGGGGAGCTTGCATCTTCGCTAAACTCTAGAGTCAAGTGAAGACTCTGGCCCGCCTCGCTCTGGCGGCTGCGGCGGTTGCCTTCGCAGCCGCAATCATGGGCAGTTGGACGCGCATCACCGGCGACGGCATGAGCTGTCCGCAATGGCCGGCATGCCGGTTAGCTGCAGGCACGGTATGGGAATGGTTGCACCGCGCTCTGGTAGCACTCGAACTCCCACTGGTTGCGGCGGTCCTTCTTACGGCTTGGCGCCGGCACCGCGCCGCCCGTTTTATTCCGGCGACCGGTCTCGCTGTGCTCGTGCTGTTTACGGTGCAAGTTGCCTTGGGCGCGGCGACCGTGCACCTTGCCAACAGCCCGATGTCGGTCGTGTGGCACTGGGGCACTGCAATGGCCTTCATTGCCGCTCTGCTGTCGCTCGCGATCGTCGCTTCCTTCGATCCCGCGGCCGCGACGAAAGTCGAAGCTTTGCCTCGCTTGTCGGTTTATGCCCTTGCCGCAACTTCGGCGGCCGCGTACCTAACGATGTGCGTCGGTGCATACGTCAGTTCGAGCGGAGCGGGCCTGGCTTGCCTAAGCTTGGCGAGTTGCGCCGGAAATGTCGTCGTGACGGACGCGGGCCAGTTCGTACAGATGCTGCACCGCGGTATAGCGGCGGTTACGCTGCTCTTGGGAGCCGCAACTCTTACGCTTTGCCTGCGCGCGACACCGCACATTCGATCCCTTGCATCACTTGGACTCGGATTGCTCTTCGTACAGATTCTGCTGGGATTGTTCAACGTCGCGCTGCACCTGCCACTTGCATTGCGCGAAGCGCATGCAGCCAACGCTGCGTTGACCTTCATCATCTACATTACCGCCATTATCTTGGCGCTGGTTGACAGGTCGCGCGTCTCGCTTCTGAAGCTGGCAGCGTGAGCAGCACGCTATCGCGCGTGGACGGTGTAGCTCCCTCCCGAAGCAGCGGGTTTCGCGGTTTGCTTGCGGACTTCTACGAACTGAGCAAGCCGCGCATCATTACGCTGCTGCTGATTACGACGGCCGCTGCAATGGTGATGGCCGCGCGCGGCGTGCCACCGGCGGCCACGTTCGTATGGACGCTTCTCGGCGGCGCGCTGGCGGCCGCGTCCGCCGGTGCTTTCAACTGCATCGTGGATTCCGATATCGATGGGCTTATGCGCCGCACTTGTGCGCGGCCCATTCCAACCGGCCGGCTCCGCGTGCGCGACGCATTGGCCTATGCCATCGCTACGGGTATTCTTTCGTTCGCGATTCTTGCGATAATGGTCAATCCGTTAGCTGCGTGGCTATCGCTAGCCGGCAATGTGTACTACGTAGTCATCTACACGATACTGCTCAAGCGGGCAACGCCGCTGAACATCGTAATCGGCGGCGCGGCCGGCGCAATCCCGCCGCTGGTGGGGTGGGCGGCGGTTACGGGTACGCTCGGCGGCCCCGCACTGGCGCTCTTCGCTCTGATCTTTCTGTGGACGCCGCCGCACTTCTGGTCCCTCGCGCTGATGACGGAGAACGATTATGCGAAAGCCCGGATTCCAATGCTTCCGAACGTGCGCGGCCGGCTGCACACGAAGCGCGAGATTGTGGCCTACAGCCTGGTGCTGGTGGCATCGTCGCTGACATTCTATGCGCTCAACATCACCGGATGGATCTACTTTGTGGCCGCGGCGGTGTTGGGCGCACTCTTCATGTATTACGCGGGGCGCACCTATTCGGAAGAAACAACGATCTGGTCGCGCAAACTCTTTCGATTTTCACTCCTCTATTTGGCACTGATGTGCGCAAGCATGGTGCTGGACCGCCTGCTGCTCTAAGTTCTGCGTGAGCCAAACCACGGTGGCCGGCCACGAGCTGGATCGCGCCGCGCTGCCCCTTCTGCTGACCCTCGGCCTCGGAGTATTTGCGGGCGCGCTCGATCTGGGTGTGCTTTCGCCGGCCTTGCCCGCGATGGCGCACACCTTCGCAGTAGCCCCGGCAAACCTATCTTGGATCTTCACCATCTATCTGCTCGGAAACGTCTTAAGCATTTCGGTTGCAGCCGCACTAGCCGACCGTTACGGCCGGCGGCCTATTTACGTGGGTTGCGTTGCCCTCTTTGCAATCGGCAGTGCGCTCGCCGTTGCGGCACCCTCGTACCAGATATTTCTGGCGGCGCGCGCGCTGCAAGCGCTGGGTGCGGGGGGAATCTTCCCCGTCGCGACGGCGGCGATTGCCGACTGTATTCCATCGCAACGCCGCGGGGCGGCCCTGGGGTTAGTCGCCGCGACTTGGGGACTCGCCGCTGTCATGGGCCCGCTGCTGGGGGGCGTGCTCACGCACTTTTTTTCGTGGCGCTGGATCTTTATCGGCAATTTTCCGCTGGCAGCCGTCGTAATCGCGCTGGCGATTCGTACCGTACCGGCCAACGCGCCGCGCGTACGCGGCCCGTTGGATATCGGTGGCCTGGCGCTGCTGATCTTGGGCCTGTGGGGCGTAAGCGCCGGTCTTACCACCAACGTTGGCGGCTATGCCGCGGCGGGCATCTTGCTTCTAGCGGCACTGATCTTGTGGGAACGCCGCCGGCCTTTCCCGCTGCTGGCTCCGCAGCTATTTGCAAACCGGAACTTACGCATCACCTACGCCCTGGAAGTACTCATTGGCATCCTGGAGGGCTCGCTGTTTTTCATCCCGAGCGTTCTGGTAATCGAGCAGCATATGAGTGCAGCTGGCGCCGGCGGGATCGCCGCGGTCGGCGCCATCGTCTTTGTCGCCGTGATCCCGGTTTCGGGTCGTGCGATTGACCGGCTGGGGCCGCGGCCGGTTCTCCTCGCAGGTGCGATCGCCGCGACCACCGGCCTTTTGATCTTTACGCTCGGCTTCGATTCGTTGGCGCTAACGCTCTTGGCGATGGTGATAGCCGGCGTCGGTTTCGGATCGCTGCTGGGCGCGCCGACACGCTACATCGTAACGCGCGAAGCACCCGCCGCGAATCGCGCAACGGCAATCGGGCTTTTAAGCCAATTCCTCATCTTCGGTCAGATCGCCGGCACCTCGCTGGCCGGCGGCATGATGCACGTAGCCAAAAGTGTGCACCGCGGTTTCTTCTTGGAATACGCGGCTTTCACGGTTACCGGTGCGGTTGCCGCGCTTGCAATATTGACACTACGTGCCGCGGCGAATAGCAAGTCCGATTCGGTAGAACCCCCAACCGAACGCGCATAGAATAAGAAGGAAAGCCGCCAGGTCGGCTAAGCCGGAGAATCCGGCAACCGCATTACCGCAGATGGCGACGGCGGCCCGCGAAAGAGCCAGATCCAAGCGCGCAAGCGGATTGCCGGCGCCTCCTTGCAGAGCGCGAAGCTCCGCTAGAATACCCGCCGGGTTCCACCCGGCGTCATCGCTCGCGTAGCGAATGACGCCGGCCGCATCGATGAGAATCATGCGCTCGTTGTGGATGAAGCTTCCGCGCGCGTCTTCGAGCGGTTGCACGCCGAACCGAGCGGCAAAGTCGAGCACTGCGTCGGGTGCACCGGTACCGATTGACCAACGCGCGGCATCGGCGCCGAAGAGAGCCGCATACTTGCGCAAGACGGCCGGACGGTCGTACTGGGGGTCGAGCGTTATTTCCACCAAATGCGTACGGTCGTTTCTCAACGCCGCCTGCAACCGGCCAAACTTGGCCGAGATAAGCGGGCATTCACGCGGGTCGTGGCAACGCGTATAGATGAAAGAGAGAACGACCTCACGGCCGCGCAACCCCGTAAGAGAGAACGGCTTTCCGTTCTGATCGGTAAACGTGGTGCCCGGAACGCGATCGCCTTCCTGCAGAATGCGAACGTTCCGAATGATGGGCGGGCTCGAAAATGACCGTGCCGCCGACGCCGCCTGGGCCGCACATCCCAGGAGCAGAAGCGCCAGGGCGGAAGCCCTAACGATGAAATTCCGCCGGTTCGACCGCCGCGCGTACGTGGTTCGCCGCCCCTGGACGGCATCCGAGCGGCGCGTAGTTTGGCACGGTATGATGGGCCGGTTAGCCATCGCGGCTGAACCGTTCTTGGGCACCATTTTCTTTGCTTTTCTAACGTGGGGCATTATCTGGCGTGCTCACCACTCTCAAGCCCCCGACGCGGGCTCGATCATCGTCATTGCGCCGATCTTCGCACTGGGTGCTCTGGCCTTCACCGTGTATGCTATCGCCGTCATGACGGCACCGATACGAGCTTTCCTGCAGACCTTCGCACCCATCTATATCGTGGACGGCTATGTTCGTTACCGGCCGCCCGACGAGTTCTCCGATGTCGACTCCAGCGGATACGTCGCCGTGCTCTTTGAAGATCGCGATCTCGCGTGCGAATGGGAAGCCTTCGGCGAGCAGGCGCTGCCCGAGCGAACGATCCCGGCGCTGAGCGAATTCTCTACCTACGGAGGCATTCATAAAATCGATGGAGTTGCAACCGGCGTGCTGCCGGAAAGGACCACGCCCTTCATGATCGGCCTCGCCCGGCGTCTATGAGCTCGAACGTCGTTAGACCCAGCACGCTTTTCGGGAAAGCGCCGAAGATGATTCGGAGCATTCGCGCCGCCGTTGCATTCGGCGCACTCTCGGCACTCTTTCCCGCCGCGTTGCCCGGCGCAGAATGCGCCGGCGCCCGCGCCCGCGCCCACCGGCTCGCCCGCAGCGACGGGCGGCGACATCATTCTGGACGCTACGGTTCACATCGACCGGCTCCGCTACGATACCACCCCGCAGAAAGCGAACGTTCGGCTGAGCGGAGTCCGCAATTGTTCCAGCGCCTACACCGCGCGGCGCATCAACCTTCCTGAACATCCGAAGCCCGGCGTGACCTATCGGAACGTCACGATCGTTTTGCACGCTGCCGGAAGCGTGACGAAAGATCGTGCACTCATCCAATGCTCGCCGAGCTGACTGCACTCAACGACAGGAGTATCAGCAACGAAGTGGCTTATCGCACCACTGGCCGCCATCGTCCTTTTAGGCACGGCACAGGCGTCCAAAGCTGACACCCAAATCGCGCAGCTTGCGCCCAATCCCACCATCACCAATCCGCCACCTCCCCGCACGAGTTCGAACGATCCCGACGTGCTTCTACAAATACCGAACCTTTCGGTGCAGCGAATCACCCTGCAGGTCGACAAACTGCAGGCGCACGTCAACCTGGATGCCAAGGTCGCCAACCTTCGCTCGCTCATCGCCGGTGTAGACGAGCATCGATAAAGTACGCTTGGAGATCGACGGGGTCAAAGCCAGCGTCACGCTGCGCGTGCGCCTGGACAACGTGGCCTACATTATCGACCGCACGCTCACAACGCTCGATCGCAACCCGCGTCGACCACCTGCGTTCGACTGTCGACAACACCGTGAACACCGTCGGAAACATTGCTCAAACGGCGCTCGCGCCCGGTGGTTTCCTGACTCAAACGGTCAACACGCTTGGGCAAACCGTCAACCATACTGTGGACACCGCGGGCAATATCGTTGAGAAAACCGTGGGGTCTTCCGGAGCAGCCATCGGCTCGCGCATTATCGGAAATGTGCTGCAGTTGCCCGCAGTCGGCGCGACGAGCACCGACAGCAGCGGAAACACGGTCAAGACTGTGCGCGACAGCACCGGCGAGCTGATGAGAATCGTCATCAACCAGGCCGGCCGTTTGCTTAGCGCCTCGAAGGGCTAGAGCCCGGCCGCTCACGATGCAAAAGAACCGGTGCGTTGCGCCGGCTCTTCTCTCTCTCAGAGGTGCATGCGCAGCGTTCTGGCCCATGGCCACAGGTGACCGTACGAGGCAAGCAGCACCGTGAACGCTCCGATTGCGAAGATCGCCAGGAGCCCGCTGACGACTGCAACCCGGACCAGCATCGGCACGCCCCGGCTGACCGGTACGCCACGTTCGTCCTGCACGTCGTACACTACGCCTTGCCTCCAAAGTTTCCGAGCACGCCGATAGCGGCAAAAAGCGCGAGTACCGCGCCCAGCGCCAGCAGCCCAAGCATTACCTTGAACACCTGGTTCTCAAGCCCCGGGGTTTTCCAGTCATTCTTAAGCGCCACCAAGGCGGCAGCGGCCACCACGATCGCGCCCACAACGGCAACCACGCGCTCCAACCTAACGATGTCCATCATACGCTCTGCCGCATCAGATGAGATAGAAGATCGAGAATAACAACACCCAGATCACGTCAACGAAGTGCCAGTACAGTGTGCCGGCGGTAAGGCCGAAGTACTTTTGCGGCGTATACTTGCCCATCACCGACTGCATCAGCAGCACCGTCAGAAAACAAACGCCTGCGAAGACGTGCAGCCCGTGCATTCCCGTCAGCGTGAAGAATGAAGCGCCGAAGATTCCGCTGCCGGACCACGTGTGGTGCAGGCGCGCCATAAGCGTATAGTACTCGTAGCCCTGACCGCCCAGAAACGTGACGCCGAGCACGATCGTCGCAATCAACCAGTTGGCGTACTTCATGAAGTGCCCGTGCTTCCAGTTCTCCAATGCAAAATGCATCGTCGTTCCCGAACCAAAGAGCACCACGGAGTTGAAGGCCGCAAACGCCACATCCAGGCGGTTGATTCCCGGCGGCGGCCATCCCTGGCCCGAGTTTCGCAGGTAGAGGTACGCGAAGATGAACGAACTGAAGAGCACCAGGTCGCTGACCATGAACAGCAGGAAGCCGTTGAGTCGAAGGTCGCGCGTTTCGGCGTAGAGGCGATCGACCTCGCCGTGCGTTTGCGCGCCCGCAACCGGATATGAAGACGAAGCCAGAGCCATGCCCTAATGCCCCGCCGGAACGGGCGCCGGAACGCTGGGATCGAGTTCGCCTTCCAGACCGCGATACGGCAGCGGCTCGGCGAAATCGTACGGTGCGGCAAAGACCGCCGGGACGTGCTTGAAGTTGTAGTACGGCGGCGGCGAAGGAATCTGCCATTCAAGCGTGCGCGCATTCCAGGGGTTTGGGCCGGCCTTGCGCCCGTTGCGCAGACTGTAGAGCGCGTTGATGAAGAACAGCAGCAATGCCGCGGTCATCACGAATGAAAATGCGGTCGCCACGATATTCCACGTTTGAAATTGCGGATCGTACGTTGCCACCCGGCGCGGCATCCCCAGCAGACCGAGCCAGTGCATCGGAATGAACGTACCGTTGAATCCGATGAAGAACAGCCAGAACGTCCATTTGCCCAGCGTCTCATTCATCATCCGCCCGGACATCTTGGGATACCAGAAATGGACGCCGCCGAGGATGGCCATTAGGGATCCGCCGACCAGCACGTAGTGCAAGTGCGCGACGATGAAATACGTTCCGTGCGCGTGCAAATCAAACGGTACGGCCGCCAAGAAGACGCCCGTGATGCCGCCGAAGGTGAACGTCGCGATGAATCCCACCGCAAAGAGCATCGCTGTGCTGAACTGAATCTTGCCTCCCCACAGCGTGGTCAGCCAGGAGAATATCTTGATGCCCGTCGGGATGGCGATGAAGAACGTGAGGATCATGAACGGAAGCTGCAGCCAGGGGGCCAGGCCCGAGGTAAACATATGGTGCGCCCATACCATGAAGCCCAGTAGCGCGATGGCTACCGAGCTGAAGGCGATCATCTTGTAACCGAAAATGGGCTTGCGCGCGAACGTCGGCAGAATCTCCGAGATCATCCCAAAGGCCGGCAAAATCATGATGTAAACCGCCGGATGCGAGTAGAACCAGAACATGTGCTGCCAGAGCACCGGGCTGCCGCCCTTGGTCGGGTCGAAGAACGGCACGCCGAACTGCCGCTCGATGAAGAGCGCGGCGAGCGCCGCGCCTAGCGCGGTGGTTGCAATCATCAGTAGGGGGGCAGTTGCAAACTGCGCCCAGCAGAACAGCGGCATGCGAGTAAAAGTCATCCCGGGCGCGCGCATCTTGAGCAAGGTTACCAGGAAGTTGATGCCGGTCATCGTCGAGCTGACGCCGATCAGAAAGATCGCCGCGGCCCACATCGAGGTGCCGGCTGCGCCTTGCAGCGACATCGGCGGATACTCGGTCCAGCCCGCCACCGGCGCGCCCATCAGGAACGAGGAGTAGAGCATCAATCCGGCCGGGGGAAAAATCCAAAAACTGACCATGTTCAGCCATGGAAAAGCGACATCGCGCGCGCCGATCTGCAGCGGGAAGACGAAGTTTCCGAAACCCCCCGTGAGCAGCGGAATGATGACGAGCCAAACCATCGTCGAGCCGTGAATGGAGTACAGCTCGTTATACGTGTCGGGATTGACGAGCGCACCGCTGTGGTGCATCAGCTGCACGCGAATCAGCTCGGCCAGCAGACCGCCCAAACCCATGAAGACGAAGGACGTGATGATGTACTGGATTCCGATGATCTTGTGATCGATCGAAAAGATGTACTTGCGTACGAACGTCTGCGGTTCGGGGTGGATGTGATCGGCGACCCCGCCTCCATGTACCTCGCCGTGCACTGCAACCGACATTCCTAGGTCCCTCTACTTCAGCGTTTTCAAGTAAGCCACAAGGTTTGCAACGTCTTTAGCACTCAAGCCATTGGCGCCCATGCTCGGCATCTGGCCCATGTCACCATGGTACCCGTTTTGCAGAATCTTCGCCACGTTCTCCGGCGTAGCCGGATTGCCGTCCACCAGCTTAGGATGGGCGGGGTCGTCCAGCACCTTGTCCAGCCCCGGTCCGACCACGCGCTTCTCGAAGCCGTTCGTGGCCGCCCCGTGGCATGCGATGCATTTCTGCGCGAAGAGCGCCTTGCCGGCGGCAGCGTCACCGCCGGCCAAACTAACCGGCGGTCCGCCTCCGCCTGCTGGAACCGCGTCGCTTGCGTGAGCGTTCTTCGACTTCCAACCGGAGAGCCAGGCGATGAATTTAGCCTGCGGCTCGATGACGACGACCTGTTTATGCATCTCACCGTGCAGCGTGCCGCAGAACTCCGTGCAGATGATCTCATAGCGGCCGGGGTTGGTCGGCGTAAAGCGCAGCGTGTTGATCAGGCCGGGCACCATGTCGGCCTTCAGGCGTATGGCCGGAATCCAGAACGAGTGGATGACGTCTTGCGCTGTGGTGTGCAGTGTAACCGGAACATTGGCCGGCAAGTGCATCTCGTTCGGGATCGTGCCGTGTACGCCCGGGTAGCGAAAATCGTAAAACCATTGGTGACCGATCGCCTCGACGACCAAGCCGCTGTTGGGCTGAACTTGGATGCCGTACCAGATCTTTATGCTGAAGATGCCCAGTACGATGATGAAAATGGTCGGCACGATCGTCCACCACATCTCCAACGATTGGCTATCGTGAATCTGCACGCCGACGGCGTCTGGTGCATCCGAGGAGCGGCGGCGGAATGCAAGAGAAAAGTACAGCAGGTACCCGATAACAAAAATAAAGACGACGCTCGAACTTGCTACTAGAAATTTGAAGAGCGCGTCGATCTGGTCGGCCGGAATAGCGGCCTCAGGCAGCAGGCGTTGCACCGGATAGAGCACGGTGGCGACCACGGCAATCAAGCTCAACACCGCGAGCACGGCGGTGACCAGCCAAAAACCCCGCTCGAGTTTTACGGCCGGATCCCGATTCTCTACTGCCAAAAAACGCTTCTCCCCACGATGCTGCGGCCTACATTAGATTGTAGGCGCGTGCATCCTGGGGAGCCATGACCTTAATATGGGCTAGCGCAACGCGGCAACGAACTGCTCGACGAGCCAGTCGGCGTTGGTAATCGCCGTCCCCACAACCACGGCGTCTGCCCCGTGCTCGCGCGCCGCGCGAGCGTCGGCCGGCCGGTGTACGCCGCCCTCGCAGATAACGAATCCGAGCCCTCGCATCGCCTCTACGAGCTCCAGGGCCGGGAGTCGCGCGTTCGCGGTGTCCTTCGTGTAGCCGCACAGCGTCGTGGCGACGACCGGAATGCCGAGTTCACGCGCGGTTTGCGCGTCTTGCAACCGCGCACAATCTGCCATCGAGAGCGCTCCCGCACCACGCGCAGCAGCGTGTACCTGTGCGAGCGTAGCGCCGCCCGGCCGCAGTCGAGCGGTCGCATCGAAGGCCACGACCTGCGCCCCCGCACCGCAGACTTCTTCGACTTCGCGCACGCTCGGCGTTATGTATGGCTCATAGCCATCGTAACTTCGTTTGACAAGCCCGATGACTGGCACTTCGACACGGGCTCGAACCGCCCGGATGTTCTCGACGCCTTGAACGCGCACCGCGACCGCCCCATTGTCCTGAGCTGCGCGCGCGAATGCAGCGATGACCGCCGGATCGTCGAGCGCGGAGCCGGCGCGGGCCTGGCACGAAACGATGAGGCCGCCACGCAAGCGGTCAAGGATACCGGTCATCCGTACCGGCGCGCGAGCGCTAGCGCACCTTCCTCGGGTTCTCGCGTCAGCGAAACGAGAACCGCCTCGGGCAAGCGGTCGCGCGCACGGGCGGCGACGAGTCTTGCGAAATCGGCATTCCGCATAAGGCCGCCGGTGAACGCCAGCGGCGCGGGTTCGCCCAGGACGCGCTTGTTTCCGTGAAGACGCCGCGCGGTTTGCGCACCAAGCGCCGCGACGCGATCGGCTGCCTGCCGGATGATCTCGGCTGCCTCTTCGATTCTCTGGTCTTGCATTTCAAAGGCGTGCTGGGCGAAGGCCGCAACGTGACGGCGCTCGATCTCGCCGCTGTAGAACGCACGCGCCAGAGCTCGTAGTGAAGAAGCATCGAAGTGTTTTAAAACTGCGGATTCAAGCCGGGTCGGAGCCGCAACGTCTTCGTCGCGCATTGCGCGTTCGATGAGCCGCCGGCCGATCCAGAAAGCGCCGCCCTCATCGCCGAAGAGGTAGCCCCATCCGCCGAGTGTTACGCTTTCGCCCGAAGCGTCGGTCCCGTAAGCAACCGTGCCGGTGCCGGCGATGACGACCACGCCCGGGCCCTCACCAAAAGCCGCCACGTGCGCAACGATGGAGTCGTGAACCAGCTGCAGATTCGCCGATGGCAACGCCGGTGCATGGCCGTAAACGCGCCCTTCGTAACCGCTGATACCGGCGACGATGGCTCGAAATTGTACGCCGTCTTGCAAGCCCGCGTCGCGGCTCGCGTCTTCCAGCGCAACGCGTAGCGCATCGTGCAAACGGGTTGAAGCCGCACTCTGCGCCACCTCATCGGCCGGCGGGCCGGATCCGTGCCCGATGACGCGCCCTTCTGCATCCCCGATGACGGCTTTGGTCGCGCTCTGCCCGGCATCAATCCCCGCATAGTATGTCATCAAAAGCCCTTCTCAGTGAGCCAACTTCTCGGCTCCACTTCGTTGCGCTCGAAGTGGCACTGGTTGAGCAGTTCGAGTGCAAAGGCATCGGCCGCACGTTCGCGTGCCTTCCGATCTGCTACGCGATCAACATCTCCCCTGTGTTCCAAGTGGTGGTACAGTTCGTGACCGACGGCCATGGAGATAAACTGGGCCGCCTCATTGGCGCGCAAACTCTCGATCACGCGCTGGTTAACGCGAATAACCGGTCCCGACGGATCGTACTCGGATCGCAACTCGTGCGCTCCCCACGTGCCGAGGTCCGCGTGCTCGATGCGAACGCTAAACTCGCGCGCCATTTCGAATGCGCGGCGCAGATTCATAGCAGCACTCCGTCTTGCACCAGCGTTTTCCGTAATAGCTGCGGTTCCAGGTCGCGTAACCGGATGGACTGCGCGTTGGCCAGAGCTGCCGCCGTGCCGGCGGCTTGGCCCAGAGTCATGACGGTCGGTGTCAGTCGAGTCGAGGCCAGCGCTTCGTGCGTTGTGGAGATGCAGCGCCCCGCGACCAAAAGGCGTTCCACGCTTTGCGGCAGGAGACAGCGGTACGGAATCTCATAGGTGGCCCCTTCCGGCAGGCGTTGCGTATTGGTTCCGCTTCCGGTGGGATTGTGAATATCGATGGGATAGGCGCTGCGCGCGACGGCGTCCTCAAAGTGGCGTCCGGATAGCACGTCGTCTTTCGTCAGGGTATATTCGCCGACGATCCGGCGGGATTCGCGGATTCCGATCTGCGTCGCCGTCGCAGCGATGCGCGCATTCTCGAATCCCGGTACGCGTTTGCGAAAAAACTTGAGCAGTTGCATCGTTTGACCGCGAGCCTCCACCTCCGCCCGCGTCAGGTCGTCTGGATCGAGCGGATCGATGTCCGTTACGCGGGTCATATTCACGGTAACCTCATCGGCATGCGGCGAGATAAAGAATGAAACGAGCTCGCGCGGAATTGAAATCTCACCCGCCTTCCGGGCTTCATGCCACAGATCGTACAAACCAGCCACGGCAGTTAAGGAGTTCGCACTCCGTTCGTGGGCTTTGAGTGAGGTGCGCATCTGATCGGGATGCGAGCGCACGTACGCTGCGGTACGTTCCAGATCGACGTGACTCAGCCGAAACATCAAACTCGCGGGCTGCACCCGTCCGCTTTCGTCGCCCTGCTGCGTCTGCACGCCGGCGGTTGCCGCGACGAACGCGTCGGCCGTGGCGTCAATCGTGACTTTTGCGCGGTACTCCCGCTCACCGGCAACGGTTGCAAAACGAGCGCCATCGACAGCGCCGGCGCCCACCAGCGCGTTTAGAACGTACGCGTGCAGCAGCAGGTGCACGCCCGCCTCGTCCATCATGGCGAAAAGCAACGCCTTGTGCACTTCGGGATCGAACGGCGTAATCGTAGCTACGTAGTCGGAACTGTCGCTAATGTGTCCGGGCGAACCGCCGCTTTCCACCAGACGCTGCACCATCTCTTGCGCGATGCCGCCGACGATTCGCTCTTTGCCGGAATGAAACGTCATCCACGGCCCCACCATCGCGGCGGTCGCCGTGCCACCCAGAAAACCGTACCGCTCGGCCAGCAGCGTCTTTGCTCCGTGGCGCGAAGCCGCAATTGCCGCCGCACAGCCCGCGTTCCCACCGCCAACGACGAGCACGTCGTACGATTGCATTGCAAGCTCTTTCGACGAACGCTACGAGACGGCTTTTATCGCTACCACAAGGTGCCGCCTTCGACAAGCAAATAAAGAACCGGGCCGAAACCCCACACGACGCTTACGATGAACCAAATCACTTTTCGCGTTTGATCCAGATCGCTGCGGCGGGCGAGATCGATCCACATCAAGATCATTGCGACCGGATGAAGAAAGATCGAAATAAGAATCTCAAAGAGCAGTTTCATACCATCTCCTACAATCGAATACGCGCGAAGTTACGCGCGGCGTCCGGACGTCAAAAGAACGACCCGCGCGGCCGGTTCCAGCCCGCGCACTTCTTCCAAAGCCAGCGCCGTCACTTGCTGCGCGCTGGCCAGCCCGCCCAAGTCCGCGCTGCGCGCGCCGTGAAGCAAGATGATGGCCGGTAACGCACGTCCGACGTCGCCGAAGGCGGTTTCCTCTTCGATCACATCGGGCAACGTGCGCGAGACGCTCTCGGCCGTAAGCGTGGTGACTCGGGCGCGGGAAAGACTCACGCGCGCCACACCCATGTCGTCGAGCACGCGCACGTCGTACCGCCCGGCACGCGCACTCCCAAAAACCGTTAACCCCGAGGTTGATGCCACCGCTCGCACCGCAGCCAAATCCGTGCGCAGCAACTGTGCAGCCGTTGTCGCCAGTTCTTCGCCCGAAAGCGCAACGCGTCCACCGCCTTCTGCCAGCGCGCTGGCTCCCGAGGCGGTGGCACGCACCAGGTTGCGCTGCGTGTCGATTTCAATGCTGACGTCAACGGTTTGCGGCGCTGCTCCCGCGGCGATGATGCGATCCTGTGCTTCGCGGCGGATGCGCACGATATCATCGGCAGACGGATCGACAATGGTGCGTTCCACGACGTCGCGCAAAAGTGCCAAGGCAACGCCGACCGGCGAGATCACTTCGGCATCGCGAGCCAACCGAAACGTGCGGTTCGAGCGCTGTGCGGCAAAGGGCACCAGTGCCGCCGCGCCGCCTCCGCCTCCAACAATGACTACCGCGTTGGGATCGAGTTCGTAATCGGCAATGAGTTCGGCCACCGCGGCGAGCACTTTATCGCTCGAAATCTCGAGCACGCGCCGAGCCAATACCTCGGCATCTAACCCGACGGTGGCAGCCGCAAGCTCAAAAGCCGCTCGGGCACTCTGCGGATCGCCGCGCGCAAAGGCGTCCTGCGGAACGTAGCCCAGCATGTTCGCAGCACAGGTCGGCGTGATCGCGATGCGCGTTCCATCGAGCGCCTCCAGCGCCAAGTAATCGTCGGGATCCCGTGGGGTAGGCCGGAAACGAACCACGCTGGCTCCGGCAATCGTGTCCGGCCGGCAGAAGCACGCATACTTGAGCCCCGCAATGTGCGCCGAGCGGGGGCCGACATCTTTGATCCCGCCGGTTCCCGCGCGCACCATCGAGCCCCCCGCGATTCCGAGGGTCCGAACGTCTAACGTGCGCAGCATCGTGCGATGCCCGCCGATGCGCGCCGGACGCATCTGTGGCATGCCGGCTCGAATGGCCGAACAGTCTGCGCTGGTCCCGCCGACTTCGATGAAGATTCCGTCGGTCACGTTATCGTGCAACAGCGCACCAGCAAGGCCGGCTGCCGGACCGGAAAGCATCGTTAGGATCGGGCGCCGTTCGACCTCCCGAACATCCATTACGCCTCCGTCGCTGCGCATGATCATCAGCGGCGCGCTAATGCGCGCCTCGGAAACGGCGCGCGCAGTCATGCGCGCCGTTTGCACCATCTTGGGCAGAATTGCCGCGTTCAATGCAGCGGTACGCGTGCGCGTCCGCAATCCGTACATGGAAGACACTTCGTGACCAGCGGTTGCAAAGATCGAACGATCGCGCGCCTGCGAAAGCAGCGCAGCTTCGTTTGCAGGCCGGTCGACGGCGAACGGCTCGCTTACCGCGATTGATTGTGCGCCCGACTGCGCAAGCGCCTGAATTCCCCGAACTCCATCTCCGCCGCGCACAAATGCAAACCTGGGCGCGAAGCGCACGCCGGCAGCTAGCTGAAAAGCCGGAAACGCAATCTGCCGCCGCGCCAGCCAGCCGAAGCGCTCCGTGATACCGAGCACTCCCACCTGAGCGACGTCGCCTTCCAGTAATGAGTTCGTTGCTTGCGTGGTCGAGTGGGCGATGAATGAAACCTGAGCTGGCGCAATGTTGTGCGCGTTCAAGAGCGCCTGAATGCCCTCCACGATTCCCGCCGCCACGCCCTCGGGCGCCGAATGCGTGGTCGGGATCTTGATGAAGGCAATCAGTTTGCGGGTCGAACCATCGATCGCAACCACGTCGGTGAACGTTCCTCCCACGTCCACACCAACTCGAATCACAGCGCGGTACCTACTCGGCCGTAAATGGCTCGCGCAGCACGATGTGCACGGTTGCGTCGCCGCGTTCGATGTCAAAGGTGTGCGGTTTGCCGTCGTAGGCGCGCGACTGCGTCTGATAGGTCCCGTACTCCCACCAAAACTTGTCGTCCAACTTGTCCACGATGTCGCCCGAACGCATGCCGGCCACGTAAGCCGGGCCGCCAGGCCGCACGTACGCGCGCATATATCCGTCGTACGTCTTATACAGGGAATAGAAGAACGTCGGCTTCAGCCGGAGCGGGTCATACGCTAGACCCTTGGACAGCAAGTTCTGCGCCATTGCGGGATGCAGTTGTCGCCACATGTTCATGCGCTCGCAAACGGTGAAGCCAAGCGCGCGTAGATCGCTTTTCGCAGGAGCAGGTGAGATGACGCGGTGCTCGTGCCATTCGTCCACGCCCCAGCCGGCGCAGTCCGAGAGCTCCAAGCCGACGTCGGTGTCGGTGCCTTCGAGTAATGCAAAGCGAGTCGAAGAGATATGCGCGAAAGCCGCATAGCTCTTGCGCGAGCAGTCGCCAGCGTTGGGGTTTTCACTGACCGAGAAGGCGCGCACGCCGGGCCAGCGGTTGAGCGCCTCGATAACGGCTTGCGCAGCAGCGGCGCTGTCGTCTTGGCCGTCGGAGCCGACGCCGACCGCGAATGCTGCGCGCTCCGGCGCAAACAACCCCGGAAGGTCCTGCGCCGCCGCCGCCGGCGAGACCAACGGAGAGAACGGATTGACACCGAAGAAGCGGCTCGCACCTGCAACGATCGCGATAGCCGCCAGAGTCGCTACCGCCACCTGATAGGCAAGCGTCCGGCGCGTGATCTCTTCAATGTGGACGCCGGTAAAATTTCCGACCCAGACGTTGGCGGTGTTGGTCGGGTCGCAAACATTCTGCACTTGCACGACCGCCATGATCGCGGCCACCAAGACAATGGGCGGAAAAACGTGCGCGCCCAGCAGCACGGTAAAGATCGCGATGCCGACGCCAAAGGGGTTCAGCGGCCCGCGATAGAGCGCCAGCGGGCTGAGCAAGCCGAAAACCAACACAAACAGCAACGGATTATGGAGCCAGCCGCCGGACACCATCGGCGCGAGCGCTGCAGTAAACGCCGGCAGCTTGGTCGCGGTAAAGAGCATCCCGATGCCGATAAACAGCAGCACCGCAGGCGCAACGTCCTCGTATCCGCGTATCGCTGCGGCGATGAAAGTTTCCACCATTCGCCTCGGGCGCGTCGTCAACACGCCGTAGACCGCTGAAAGCGGAAACGCAATCAGCGGATCGACGTGGAAAGCGAAGTACAAGACGATGGGGAGCACCGGCGTGAGTAGCGCAATCCAAGGAACGCTTGCCGGGCGCGTCTCATCTGCCTCGACGGCCCAGGTAGCATAGTCGCGCGTGGTGCGAAACGCGATAACGGCGTAGACGACCAGGGCCGCCAAATCAACTGCGGCCAAAATGAACGCGTAGCCGTACAATTGCTGCTGCTCGACGCCAAAAAACTTCGTGTAGAACTTCCAGTTGGCGATGTTGAAGATGAAGCCCAGCGCGAAGGACATGAGAAACATGGTGGCGGCGATGCGACGAGGCACGCCCGTGGTCATCATGATCGGCAGGACGATGGAGCCGACCATAATGATTGCCCCGAGACCGGTCAGCGAGACGAACAGGGCCGCGACCACCGCGCACAAGATCGCTGCGACCACCGCCGGACGGTCGCCCGAAAACTCGGCGGCGAAGTTTACGATCGAGCGCGCGATGCCGGTATCTAATGTAACCCTTCCCAAAATCGCGCCGAATATGACCGTGACGAACACCGGCGCCAATGCGGCCGAACCTGTGAGAATTACCGTACCCAGACTCGCCGGCATCGATGCCGGCACAACCCCGCAGACCGCGGTCATCACCAACGCCATGAGCGGAATGGCTAGCAGCGCCGGCATAAGCCGGCGATACATCAGCGCCGCAAAAATGAGGAAGACGGCAATGATCAAAACGCCGTGGTTCACTGCGGTAACGGCCCGAGCACTTCGTCGAAGGTTGGGAACCGGTGGCGATGCACGTATTCTTCGTACGTCATTGCGTTGATCTTATCGGCGCGCACGATCGCCTGCTGCGCGGCCAGATGGTAGCGCTCGAGCACGCTGGCTCGGTGCGAGCGTCGGTTCTCATAATCCCACGCTGCCGCATACTGCGATGCCAGTTCCTCCAGGTTGTCGCGCATCTCCCAGAAAAGATATTTGGTCACGAATAATCCGCGAAAAACCAAGCCGTCGTGTTTCCCGTCGGCATGTGCACGAGCATCGTCGTAGTACCAGCGGGCCTCGGATCCAATTTGATAGGCGCGTCCCAGATAATCCAGGCGGCGCGCCGCGAGCTGCATGACCGCAAAGGCGTTAACGTGCATCGGCGGCCGCACGGCATGAACGAGAATCGATTCGGCATCCCTTCGCACGGCAGCAAAATCCACTGCTGCCAGACGTCGCTGCAGGCGCGGATCGAGCGCGTCGCTCCAGAAGAGATAATCGGTCGTATCCGTCGGAGCACTCTTCAAACGGGCGACGATCGAACCGAGGACGACGATATCCCGCGCGTAGCTGACCTCGTCGCTACCGAAGAACGCGTGAGGAAAGCGTGTCGCGAATTCATCGGGGGCGATGGCGATGCTTTGCCACGCGTTGGCGGCCGCGAACAAGACGGGATACCACGTCGCTTCGTACAGCGATTCACCGTCGTCGTGCCACACCGTTTGAAAGAGGCCGAGGACGTGCGCGTCTTTTCCTTCGGTGATGAACCGCTGCTCGTTCGGCAAGGCCGCGCGTACATCCGGGAAGATTTCGTTCCAATTTAGCGCGCCGGGAGCCACCATCTGATCGAATCCTCGTGCTGCCATCGTCCGAATGAACGGCACGTACGTTTGCTGCGAACCGTAATGCCAGTTGACGATGACGCTATCGCGCGGAATATGGTCCAGCACGTCCGGATGGCGCTGGATAGCGTCGTCCCAGAGCATGACGCGCGTGCCACGGACGCGCACGATCTGCGCGACACGGTTGACGTGCGCGGCGTAGACGGCGGCGTCACCGGCTTGCGCTACTGCTGCCTGCGTCTGTCCGCGGCCCAAGTCGGACGGCTCATCAGCACCGATGTGAAAAAAGGGCGGCGCATGATTTGACGCGGCGATTGCATTATACTCATCACGCAGAATGCGCTCGAGATATCGGTACGTTATCGGATTAACCGGACTCATTAAGTATCCGTGCGGTAATTCGGCGGCGGGCGCGTAGGTTTCGAAGCGCAGCGTATTGTGCATGTGGGCAAACGTCTGCTGCTCGGGGATGAATGCTACGTGAAAGCGCCACGCGTAGTCGCTGAGTTCGGCAAGCTGTGAGGGCGTGATACCGTCCGCCGGCGCCGGCAATGGCTCGCGCGGTCCGGCGAAGACGTGCTCCATATACGGCGAGTAGCCGTTCATCTTGAATGCTGCGATCGTGCGGATGCGTTCCTTAAAGTATCGCATAGTCGGCAACGGCCCCCGAGAAACGTCATCCGAGAGGATACGCCAGCGCAACGCTGGCGCATCGGTGATCGAGACGCATGGCAGATACCAACCCGCCGGACCTCGTTGCGCAAGCTGGGCTAGCGTCATCGCAGCATCAAAACCACCGTCGGTGTCGGCCGATTTGATCGAAACGGCCGCGCCTGAAACGCGTAACGCGTAGCTTTCGTGCACACCCGGGCGATACCCAACCCGAATATCGGGTGTACTCGAACGCACCAGCGGGGCGATTCCCAACGCGCTCCAGCGCTCATTGATCTCTTCCAAGGCCGCGGGATCAAACGTAAATGAAACGCGCAAGGCATGGTCGAGTCTTACTGGATGCACGCAGGGCAGCGCAACAATTGAGCTCGGCACCGGAAGCAGCCCGTACGCGCCACCGGCTGCAAGTCCGCGCGCCGGCCAGAACGCGCAGCCGAACAGGCAGCAAAGGATCAGGGCGCGCCGCATTCGGGCGCAGTTTGCCGCGTCGGCGGAGCGCTCCCCCGCGCAAGGGCGGCGACCCCAGGCGTGGAACGCCACGCCATGCGCTTGCAGTTCGCCGACTACGCCGTGATCGCGCTCTTCTTCTCGGTGAACATTGCAATCGGAATTTACTACGCGCGCCGCGGCAGCACAAGTTTGGGCGAGTTTTTCTTAAGCGGCCGCAGCGTGCCGTGGTGGCTGGCCGGTACTTCGATGGTCGCGACGACGTTCGCGGCCGATACGCCGCTGGCGGTTACCGGCTTTGTGGTCAAAAACGGCGTCGCCGGAAATTGGCTCTGGTGGAACATGGTGATGAGCGGCATGCTCACCGTGTTCTTCTTCGCGGCGCTCTGGCGGCGTTCGGGCGTGCTGACCGACGTGGAGTTCATCGAGTTGCGCTACTCGGGAAAGGCGGCGGCCGCGCTACGCGGCGTTCGTGCTATCTATCAGGGCGTTATCATCAACACGATCATCATGGGCTGGGTCAACGTCGCGATGGGCAAGATCCTAAGTCTCACGCTGGGAATACCGAAGGCGGAAGGCATCTTGATCTGTTTGGTGCTAACGGCGATTTACGTTGCCATCGGTGGTCTGTGGAGCGTCCTGGTAACCGATCTGCTACAGTTCGTCGTAAAGATGACGATGGTGGTGGTACTTGCGGTGGCGGCGGTTGCGGCCGTAGGCGGGATCGCCTCGCTCAAGGCGCATCTCGCGGTCATCGATGCCGGACGCATCGCCTCGGGCGGCGGCTCGATTCTGCAGTTCTTTCCAACCAGCAATTCGGCTTGGATGCCGCTGCTGAGCTTCGTGGTGTTCATTTCGGTGGCTTGGTGGGCGTCGTCATATCCCGGCGCCGAGCCGGGCGGCGGCGGATACATCGCACAGCGCATCTTTGCTTCCAAAGATGAAAAGAACGCCATCTGGGCCACGCTCTTTTTCAATATCGCGCACTACGCGCTGCGACCGTGGCCCTGGATTTTGGTCGCGCTCGCCAGCGTCGTTCTCTACCCCCACGGCGTGCTGGATCCGACCACGCACCAAGCCGATCCCGAACTGAACTACATACAAACCATGATCGATTACTTGCCGGCTTCGCTGCGCGGCCTAATGATGGCCGGATTCCTAGCAGCATACATGTCGACGATCGGAACGCAGTTAAACCTGGGCGCTTCCTATCTCACCAACGATCTATACCGGCGCTTCATGCGGCCGCGCGCCGGCCAGCCCGAATTAATTTGGGTATCTCGAGCGGCTACGCTGGTTGCAATGGTTCTTGCGGCCGCAGTGACGTTCGTCATGACTTCTGTGGGCGCGGCGTGGCTTTACGTTCTCACATTCACCGCCGGTGTTGGTTTAGTGATGATTCTGCGCTGGTACTGGTGGCGCGTGAACGCGTGGAGTGAAATCTCCGCGCTCATCGCGTCCGGCCTTACGGCCAGCTTTCTACAAATGCCCCAGGTGCACTTGATTGCCGATGGGCCGAACAAGACGGTCGAAGTGTTGCTTGCAACGGTGGCGGTGACCACCCTCGTCTGGTTGTCCGTAACGTTTTTGACGAAACCGGAGCCGTTCGAAACGCTTGCAAACTTCTACCGTCGCGTGCAGCCCGCTGCCTTCGGCTGGCAGCCGATTGCAAACGCAACCGGTATCGTAAGTACCGGCGCGAGCTTGGGTCTGGGTTTGCTGGACTGGATTGCCGGCTGCGGGATGGTGTACTTCACGCTCTTCGGAATCGGCAAGTTGGTGCTGGCGGAGTTTGCTTCGGGCATCGCGCTGATCGCGGCGGCGATCATCTGCTTTGTCTTCATCATCTGGGACATGAACCGCCGCGACTGGGAAGCGGAGCCACCCGCTCGCATCCCCGGCGCAGTGGTCGCCGCCGCCGGCATCGCGTTGATCTTTTGTACGGCACATCTTTACGGAGGTTCGCTCTAGGTCGTGAAAATAGCACTCTTCTTTCTGAGCATCGCCACGCTGTTGCCCATCTTCGCGTTTGCCGACGTTGCCAACAAATCGTTGCAGAATGCCAAAGGTCAGGTCGCCTACCAGCATGGAAGCGGCGGCCAGCGGGCAGTCGCCCTCAACTCCACCGTCGTGCTGGCCGATCGGGATTACGCGATTACGGGCGCGCAGTCACGCGGCATGGTAAGTCTTCCCGATTCCTCGGTCGTGACCGTGGGCAGCGACACAAAAGTGCAGATGCTTTTCTTCAACCGCACCGACATCGCTCACGCCAAGTTCGTTCTGTACAACGGTATCACGCGCTTCGAAGTCCGCCACCCGCAGGGTGCCAAGGCAAACTACACCTTCGTAACGCCCACCGCGAGTATTGCAGTCCGCGGAACGCAAGGCGACATTGGAGTAACGGCCGATAGTCTGCAAGTCAACGTGTACGAACTCTGCGATGCAAGTTCGCCGGTGGAAGTCCTTACCAAGAGCGGCCAGCAGTACACGCTCAAAGTTGGACAATCGTTCGTCGGCCAGATTGTAGGCGGTGTCTTACAAGGACAAGTTCAATCGCTCACCGACCAGTTGATCGCTCCGTTCGAGGACATGGGAATCCCCACCAGCGCGCAGCAAGCCAAAGCCGTTGCGGAAAGTTACGCCGCGGGCGCGGTCAATAGCGTCACCGGCGGTTACGGCTCCGAGGTGGTGGGAGCGGTTGGCGGTCTCTTTGGAAAGAAGAAAGCGCAGCCGTCGCCCGCGCCCAGCCCGGCGACTACGACGTGCTCGTAAGCACGCTGTCGCGTTGCTCGAACGCCGTTTTGAGTTCCTTCAGATAACCGGCCAGGGAGTCGGCGCCAACCGAACCGGCGCGCCCCGCCAAGTCGACGAGGTTCCGGTCGCATTGCGCGACCTCGGCCTTGCGCGCGTCGTCCAGGGCGGCATATTCGAAGTCTTTGAACACCTGCTGATTCATAAAGGCGCACTGCAGAATCAAATCGTCGTACAAGGCGCTGTCTTCGGCCGTGAAGTATTCGCCGTGACGGGCGCGCAGCAGCGCCAGCGCCTCGCCCAAGACGGCGCGAACTTGTTCGTCCGACGCGCGCCGGCTCGGCGCGTCCCCGTATCCGGCGAAATCTGCGATGCGTCCCTTGATAGCCCCAAACGCGTCATCCATGGCGGCGCCCTTACGACGGACGCCTAGCCGATGCCTCGCGATTTGCCGCTTGGCAACGGTGCCATGTTGGTCAACTTCGACTCCACCTACACGATCCGAGATATCTTCTTTCCGCACGTCGGCACCGAGAACCACGTCCTGGGCCATAAGTGCCGGCTCGGCTTTTGGGCCGACGGGCAATTCGCTTGGAGTTACGACGACCAGTGGACGCGCGAACTCAAGTACCGTTCTGAGACGCTCGTCACCGACGTTTCCCTAAGCTCCGAGAAACTGGGGATCTCGCTGCGCGTCGCCGATTGCGTCGATTTCGCGTTGCCGGTCTTGGTTCGCCGCTTCACGGTGCACCGTGGTACCAAACGTGACGTCCGCGTCTTTATGGCGCTCGACCTTCACATTCGCGGCAATGCGATCGGTGACACGGCGTTCTACAAACCCGACTTGGGTGCGCTCGTTCACTACAAAGACGACCGGTACTTCCTGTACGGCGGCATCGGAGCGTGCGGTGCCGTGGACGCCTTCGCAACCGGCCAAAAGGGGATCAACAATCAGGAAGGCACGTGGCGCGACGCGGAGGACGGCGAACTCTCCGGCAACAGCATCGCTCAGGGTTCCGTAGATTCGTGCATGGCATTGCACGCGCCGGTTTCGGATTCGGAGGAGATCGTGCTGTACGCATGGTTGTGCGCCGGTACCGATATGGACGCGGTCACGCGGCTGCACGAGCGGGTGCGCGCCGACCCCGACCTCTTTTTAGAGCGCACTCGCCACTACTGGCACCTCTGGGTTAATAAGGAAGAGACGGACTTCGGGCCCATGGATGCGGCGCTGATCGCCCAGTACAAGCGCAGTCTGCTGACCATTCGCACCCAAATTGACGATGGCGGCGGTATCTTGGCTGCGAACGACTCCGATATTCAGGCCTTTGCGAGTGACACGTACTCTTACGTCTGGCCGCGCGACGGGTCGCTGGTGGCCTATGCTCTCGATGAAGCCGGCCGTCACGAACTCGCGAACCGCTTCTTCGAATTCTGTGGGCAGGTAATTCATCCCGACGGGTACTTCTATCACAAGTACAATCCTGACGGGACCCTCGCATCTTCGTGGCACCCGTATTTCTTTGAGGGACGTCCCCGCCTCCCGATCCAGGAAGACGAAACCGCGCTCGTGATTTGGAGCTTGTGGCACCACTTTGACCGCGCGCGCGAGATCGAAACGATTCGCGATCTGTACGCGAAGGTGATCATTCCCGGAGGAAACTTCCTATCCGGGTACACCGACGCGAGCGGCCTAAGCAAAGCTTCGTTCGATCTGTGGGAGGAGCGGTGGGGCATCCACGCCTTCACGGTCGGCGCAGTGTATGGCGGATTGCGCGCGGCGGCGAACTTCGCAAATGCTTTCGGCGAGCGTACAGACGGAGCGCGGTTCGATGCAGCCGCCGTACGACTGCAAGAAACGGTTATAGAAAGGTTTTTCGACGAATCGAACAACCGCTTTGCGCGTACGTTCGACTGCGACCGCAACGCAAACCTCACACCGGACTGGACCCCGGATTCCGCGATCGCGGGACTGCTCTTCTTCGGGTTGATCGATCCGAACGACGAACGTTTTGCAACCGCCTTCGACGGCCTCTTCGAACGGTTATGGGTAAAGACCGACGTCGGCGGCTCTGCACGATATGTGAACGACTACTACTTTCAGCAATCGTCCGACATCGCCAATGTCCCGGGCAATCCCTGGTTCATCTGCACGCTCTGGCGCGCACGCTACGCGATCGCGCGCGCCAAGACCATTGCAGAATTGGAAGCCGCGATGCCGCTCTTACACTGGGTTGCGCAGCACGCCTTGCCGAGCGGAATCCTGGCCGAACAGGTCAATCCCTTTAATGACGCGCCGCTTTCGGTTTCGCCGCTAACGTGGAGTCACGCGGAGTACATCACGACCTTCCTCGCGTACCTGGACAAGCTCTCCACTCTCAGCGTCTGCCCGGCATGCCACCGGCCCACCTATATGCGCGAGCACCGGCGCCTGTTCGAAGAACACCGCGATGCCGCCCACTTCATAGCCGACTCATAGAACTCGCCGAAGCATCCGGCAGCCCGCGCGGCCCGTTACCTTCATCGAGGTCACAAGAACGATGCGACGAACCCCGACAGCGTGGAGGATGCCAGCCGGCTTATGGAACGCGTCCGCGAACGCGACGCGGCCGCATTTGAAGGGCTGTACGACGCCTACCACCGCTTGGTATACGGTATCGCACTGCGCGTTCTGGCCGACACCGCGGCGGCGGAAGACGTGACACAAGCGGTTTTTCTCAAGCTTTGGAGTTCTCCGCAATCCTATGTGCGCGGCAATTTCGGCGGGTGGATATCGCGCGTGACCCGCAATCGGGCCCTGGATGTGTTACGCGGTCGCACCGCGCATTCGGGAGCCGAACTGCCGGAAGCGGTTGCGGTGGACGGCGCGATGGAGGAAGCGGTCCTTGCGAATCTCGACGCCGTCGAGGTTCGAGCCGCGCTGCGGCGTTTGCCCGAAGATCAGCGCGAGCCGATCGAGTTGGGATTCTTCAGCGGCATCACGCACCAAGAGATTGCAGCTCGCACGGGCACGCCGTTAGGCACGATCAAGACTCGCATCCGCAGCGGCCTGCGTAAGCTCCGTGCCGACTTGCGAGGAACGGTGGCCCTGTGAACGCGCACGACGAGTTGCTCGATCTCGTTGCTGTCTACGCGCTCGGAGCGCTTCCGGCACAGGATGCCGCGCACGTGCGCGAACACATGGCAATCTGTCCCGAGTGCTCCCGCGAGTACGCTCGGCTGCAACCTGCCGTGGACGCGGTCGCGCGGTCGGCCGAGGCGTGTACGGATCCGCGTAACGGTGCCGTGCCGAGCGAGCTTTTGAAGGCGCGCATCATGAAGACCGTGCGCGCCGAAGCTGCCCCGCGCCCTGCGAGTGCGAAAAGCCGTACTCTATGGCCCGCGTACGCGGTGGCAGCCGCAGCGATGCTCATTGCGATGTTCGCAACGGTCTTGAGCATGATGATGCAATCGGATTTGAGGCAGAGCCGTGAAGAGGTTTCATCGCTAACGCATCAGTTAGCGGGCGAGAAAAAATACGAAGCCGCCCAAAGAATCATGATTGCCGACTTGATGAGTACCGACGCCAAGCGCTATCCGGTAAGCGATGGCGAAGTCGTGCGCAAAGGCGAACGGCTCTACATCGCGATGCACACCATGCCAATGCCACCCAAAGGCCGGGTTTACCAAAGCTGGACACTGGCGGCCGGCGCGAAAGCGATGACGCCGGGACCGACCTTCATGCCGGACAAAGCGGGCATCGCCATCGTGCACGTTCCGCAGAGCGCGGCGACCCTGGCCGCAGTCGCGGTGAGCGTGGAGCCCGAGGGCGGGAGCAAGAGCCCGACAAGCAAGCCGGAGTTCGTCGTCAAGCTCATTTGATGACCGCAGTGGCCACGCCGCTCCAGGGGGGCGACGAGCTCGAAGTGCGCGCGTTTTTGGCGCCGCGGCCCTACGACAATGTGTTCTTGGATTGGCTGCTGGCAACGGATTCCATCCCCGCCGCGCGCGAGCACTTCTCGTTGTGCCGTGGCGCCGACAACCGCGTGTGCGGCGTTGCGTACTTTGGCCGCCAGCAAGTTTTGAGTGCGCAGGACGAAGAATCGGCGCTCGCACTGGCAGAAACGAGCCAAGCGCGATGTCGCAGCCATGCCATCGTCGGCCCGCGCGATGTCGTCCAAGTCTTTTGGAACGCCACAAGGCAATGGCGCACGGCGCCGCGCTTAGTTCGCGAATCTCAGCCGGTTTTCGCGCTCACGCAGGACGCCCGGCAACCCGCCGAACAGCGCGGGCTGCAGATCCGTCGCGCGAATGCCGGCGATGTGGACGCGGTGTGGCGCAACTCTGCGGAAATGATCGAACGCGAGCTGGGGTACGATCCGCGCCGTCGCTCGCACGAATTCCGCGCAAATGTGTCTGCGATGATCGACCGCGGATTCTGGTGGCTCGGCACGCTGCACAGCGAGGCGGTGTTCTTCTGCCACGTCGGACCGCGCAACGAACAAACGGCACAACTTCAGGGCGTTTGGACGGTGCCGCACGCGCGCCGGCGCGGCCTCGGCCGTGCGGCGCTTTCGCAGATTTGCCACGCGCTGCTGGAAGAGTTCCCGAGTTTGTGCCTCTACGTGAACGACTTCAATAAGGCGGCCATCCGCCTGTACGAACGCGTTGGCTTTATTCGAGCGGGCGAGTTTAGTTCGTACCTTTTCTAATCTTACTCGTTGCGGTGAAACCGGCTTTCGACATTGCCGACGCCAGCCGTAACGGCACGTTCCGTGCCGCTCACCAGCCCGACGATCCAACGGATGACCGCAATCACGCCGATGACCGCAAAGAGAAAAATAAAGAAAAAGAGCCATGCCGCGGCGTGCAACAGTGATACGACCAAATGTTCCATGAATATCTCCTCGAATATCTCCTCAAGCCGGCGTCGCATCCGTTTTGGCATGCCGGCTGCCAGCTACCTGCGAATACTACCTTATGCCCTCGTAATTGATCAACAGGGCATGGCGCGGATGTGGCGAGTTGTTCTCGGACCCGCCATGGTAAATGTGACCGCTAAAGAGCAACGCATCGCCCGCGGTCAGCGCGGGAATTATCTCGCCCGGCATGCGGTCGCGCAGGCTCTTGGGCAGCATGCGCGGCACGTCACGATGCGAGCCCCGCACCAGTCGCGTTCCGCCGTTCCGCCCGCTGATGTCGACCAAAGCCAGGAGCACCGTGCAGACGACATGCTTTTCATACACGGGCCCGATCCAATCCACGTGCAAGGTTTGCGCACCATGGCCAGGCATCGGCGCCCGATACGTTATTCCGCGATGCGACGCGTCGCCTAAATGTTGGCGAACGAGTCGCGCGATGGGCTCCTCCCGCAGCGCGTGGGCAATCCACGGAAGCTCCGGGTCTAGATCCTTCAAATGCGCGGTGCCTTTGGAGCCGTGCAGATACTCGGCCGTGCTAAGGCTGGCGTCAAGCAACTGCTCGATGCGCTGCGTTGTTCGGGCTATCGTGTCAGGCGATAGTATGCTTGGCAGAATCACGTAGCCGCACTCGTCCAACTGCTCGGCGTAGCTCAAGGTGCGCACCATAATGCTCTCCTTTTTGCTACGTCAAGGCGCTTTTTCATGCCGCAACGCTAACATGATATTATGGGGCCATGTCAGTAGCGCCGTGGGCGGCCGAAGAAGAGATAAGCACGCAGCGCGCGAGAGATCTCATCGCAGCACAGTTTCCGAAGCTCGCGGCCGAGCCGATTGAGATTCTTGGAGAGGGCTGGGACAACGCGGCTTTTTTGGTTGCGAAACGGTACGTATTCCGCTTTCCCCGCCGCGCGATTGCCGCGCCGCTCATCGAAACCGAGGCACGCATTCTTCCGCGCATCGCACCGGCGCTACCCGCAGCCATTCCGCTGCCAATCTTTTTTGGGCGGCCCCAAACCGGCTATGCATGGCGCTTTTCAGGTTACGAAATGTTGCCGGGCCGGACCGCCTGCAGCGCCCGTCTTGCTACGGATGATCGCACGCGTCTTGCAACCTCGATCGGCACGTTCTTGCGCGCTACATAGCATTGACGTGCGCGTCGCTGCCGAGGCGGCGGCGCCGCCCGATCTGATTGGCCGGCTGGACCGCGCATCACGGATTCCAAAATCGATCAAGCGCTTCGAAGCACTGCAGCACGACGGGGTCATTGGGGACATTAGCCCGCTTCTGGATTTTCTAACGGACAGTGCGCCTGAGGATTCGGGAGAGACGGTGATCGTCCATGGCGACCTGTATGCGCGGCATCTCTTGCTCGACGATGACCAGAATCTCACCGGGGTGATCGACTGGGGCGACGTGCATGTGGGCCATCCGGCCAGCGATTTGATGGTCGCGCACATCATGTTACCCGTTGGACTGCACTCGACGTTTCGCGAAAGCTATGGGCCCATCACGCAAGCCGCTTGGCACCTGGCACGGATGCGCACGATCTATCACACGGCCATGGTGCTGTCCTACGCGCACGCGATTGGAGATACGCACCTTTTGGACGCGGGACTTACCTCACTTGGGTTTCTTCTCGAAGGCGTCGCCACGCTCTAAGCGCGCATCGGCTTGAGCGCCACCGCCCACTTGTGCAACTCATCGAACATTTCGGCGGCGGAGCGTTCGTGGTACTCCTCGGGCATAAAGCCATTCTGTTCGTCCAGGTGTTTCTTCACGCTCGCAATCGCAACGCCGTCGGGAATAGCCATCATGCTCAATGCGCTGACGAGATTCTTCGACATCTGCACCGACCGCATACCGCCCGAGACGCCACCGTAGCTCACGAATGCGGCGGGCTTATAGTTCCACTCCTTGTACAAATAGTCGAGTGCGTTGATGAGCGGCGCCGGTGAACTGTAGTTGTATTCGGGAGTGACCATAACGACGGCGTCCAGCGCGTCGACCGTGGCGCTCCACGCTTTCGTGTGCTCCTTTGTGTACTGCTGCAGCGTGGGATGTGCCGGCTCGTCCAAAAAAGGTAGGTTGATCTCCAATAAGTCCAGCAATTTTGTATCGAACTTTCCATGCCGCGCTGCGGCGTCCAGGACCCACTTCGCGATGTAAATCCCAACGCGCCCCGGCCTCGTGCTGGCGACAATGATCCCTAACGTTAATTTTTCCATCAAAGGCCGAGCGGGTACGCTTCCTCACCGTGCAGTTCGAAGTCCAAACCGCGTTCTTGCGCCTCGCGCTGTACGGTCGTCGGCGTGACCACGTTGATCAGCCAAAGCATGCCGTAACTAAAAACGAAGGCCCACGCGCTCGCAGCAACGACCGCTACCAGTTGCTTCATAAAGAATGCGCCGCCGCCCAAAAGCAAGCCGTCCGCGCCGTTGGGATTCCACGCTTTGGATGCGAAAACGCCCAGCAGCACGATGCCCAAGAATCCACCGACGCCGTGCACGCCCCACACGTCCAAGGCGTCGTCCCAGCCCAAGCGGTTCTTGAGCGCCACCGCATAGTAGCAGACCAGGCCGGCGAGAATCCCCAAAATCGCCGCGGTGCTCGGTGAAACGTATCCGGCCGCCGGAGTGATCGTTGCCAAGCCGGCCACCGCGCCGGTCAGCAGCCCGACGAACTTGGGCTGCCGTCCGTTCGCCCATTCGATGAACAGCCACGCAACGGCCGCGAATGACGCAGCGACGTCCGTATTCAAGAAAGCCGATGCGGTAACGGAATCGACGCGTAGCTCCGAGCCCGCGTTAAATCCATACCAGCCGAACCACAACAGCCCGGTTCCTAGTGCGATGAGGGGAACGTTGTGCGGCTTATTTTCAACGACGTACCGGCGGCCTACATACATGACCGAAGCGAGTGCCGCGAATCCCGCGCTGGCGTGGACCACGATGCCACCGGCAAAATCGAGCACGCCCCACTTTGCAAAGGCGCCGTCAGGGCTCCAAATCAGGTGCACTAGCGGAAAGTAGACGAAGATCAACCATCCGGTCAAAAACAGGAAGTATGCCTTGAAGGTCACGCGATTGGCAAACGCGCCGGTAATGAGGGCAGGGGTGATAATGGCGAACATCATTTGATAGGCGATGTGCACCACCAGCGGAATGCCCGCGTCGTTTCCGGTGAACATCGTCTGCAACGTAACCCCGTGCAGAAATGCATAGGTGAGCGGATTGCCGATGATTCCGTGCCAGTCGGGTCCAAAACACAGCGAGTAGCCAAAGGCGAACCACAGCACCGTCGTCCAACCCAGCGACATGAAGCTTTGAATCATGATCGTCAGCACGTTCTTGCGCCCGACGAGCCCGCCGTAGAAGAACGCCAGGCCCGGAGTCATCAGCATGACCAAACTGGCACAGATCAGCATGAATGCGGTATTGCCAATATTAAGCGGCATGTGTTGGTTCTCCAACGTCGCGAAGTGGGAAAGCCCTTAGGCAAGGCCTTGGAAGTTCCCGCATCGCAATGCTATTATCGAACACGATGAACATTCTAGCCGGGCCGGCGGCGCTTACGCTTCTCGCAGCCCTCTGCTGCTGCCCACTCCACGCCGCAGCGCAGGCCGCGCCAACGCCTTCACCAAGCCCGCGTCCAACTGCGGCCCCAACCGTGACGTGGAGCGGCGTGCTCTCTACCTTTGGCGCGCAGACCACCGGCGTCAACGCAAGCGGTGCGCTCGATAGCCAAAGCGGAGCGGACAACGGCTCGCGCGTGGATTGGAGCAACATCTTGATTAGCGTGCAACGCACGGCCGGCACCTTTCGCTTCGGTGCAACGCTGGGCTCCTACGCCTTCCCGGTGGCCGGCCAAGCCATCAATCCGACGTTCCAACGGAACGCAAATACCAGCCTCTATGGGTACGTTCCCTCCGCCTACGTACAGGTTGTACCAGACGAGCACTTCACGTTCTCCTTAGGAAGACTGCCGACGCTGTTGGGTCAAGAGAATGCATTTACGTTCCAAAACTACAACATTCAGCGCGGCTTGGCGTGGAATGCCGAACCGGTTGTAAGCCGGGGCGTCCGCGGTCAATTTACCAACGGCAAGCTAAACGCTGCCCTGGAGTTCAATGACGGCTATTACTCCGGTAGCCACCGCGCGGTCGAAGGATCGCTGGCATGGAGTGCAACGCCGTCGTCTGCTCTTAGTTTTGCTTTCATCCTCCCCGATGCCGATACGCCGGCAAATCCCACTGCATTTATCGCCAACAAGAGCGAATATGACCTAATGTTTACCGGCCAGTACGGCAAGCTGAGTCTGACTCCATATCTGTTGTGGGTCCGCTCGCCAAAATCGGCTGCGGCCGCGTTCGTCAACGACGAAAGCGCCTTCTTTGCCAGCGCCCTTGCGGATTTTTCTTTTACCGATGCCTTCTCGATCGGCGCCCGGTTTGAGAGCGCACAAAATGGCAGCTCGCCGTTGGATTCCAGTTCGAATGCGGATTTCATTGGGTACGGGCCCGGCAGCAACGCCACGACCTACACCCTGACGCCTCAGTACAAAACCAAACACTTCTTTGCGCGAGCCGAGTGGTCGCGAGTGCAAGCAGATCACGTTACTCGCGGCTTCGGATTCGGTTCGCAAGGGACGGGGACGTCGCAAACTCGAGTGGCCGCCGAACTCGGCACGCAGTTCTAGGTGTCTACGGAAGCCGAAGCCGCCGAGCTGACCTTGCGCAATCTGCGCGTCGGATATGTTTTGCGCGTTACGGGCCTCACCATCTTGCTGGTCTTTGCGCTGGTCGAATTCTTGCGTTTTCTGGCGCACATTCGTACCGTTACCACCATCGTGCTGGCCGCCGTGCTCTTCGCGTACATTATTGCGCCGATGATCCGCCGTCTGCGACAGCGCGTTCCCATGTGGGCCGCAATTCTGATCGTTTACGGTATGGTGGGTGCGATCATTGCCGTAGCATTGGGCATCGTTATTCCACTTATCTCGGACAATCTGCGGCAGTTTATCCATGACGCGCCCGCGTTGCTTTCCGCCCTGCAGAACGCGCTAACCAATCCGCGCAATCCGCTTTTTGCCCATCTGCCCGGGCCTTTGAAGACCTACCTCGCCAAGATCCCGTCCGAACTTACCGGATACTTTAACAAACACGGATCGGACGTCGCTTCGAGCGCACTGACGATCTTCGTCTCCACCGCTTCGATTCTAGCGCTATTCGTAATCGTTCCGGTGTGCGCGGCTTATCTGCTGATGGACTCCGAGCGTTTGCACGCGCTTACGCTGGCGGCATTTCCGCGCAGCGTACGTCCCACGGTTGTCCGGCTGATGAACGCCTTTGACGACGTGCTCGGCGGTTTTATTCGCGGACAGTTGCTGGTCGCCGCGACGGTGGGCGTCTTGGTGAGCATTTTACTGCTGACCTTGCATGTCAAGTACGCGATCCTCATCGGAATCGTGGCAGGTGTCGTTGAGATCATGCCATACGTCGGCGCATTCGTTGGAGCGATTCCTGCAGTTATCATCGCCCTGCTGACCAATGGATGGCAGAACGCGCTCCTGGTTGTGCTCGGATTCGTCGTCATCAACCAGTTGGAAGGGCATATCATCTCTCCGTTGATCGTCGGAGAGAGTGTCGGCCTTACGCCGCTTTTCGTGTTGCTGGCGTTGTTGACGGGCGGCGAACTCTTGGGCCTGCCGGGCCTCCTGATTGCCGTGCCGGTGGCGGGCCTGATTCGCGCACTGCTCATCACGTTCGTTCCAATCGACCGCGAGGCGTTGCCGGCCGAGGCACCCGCGCGAAAGAAGCGCGTTCTAGCAGATCGCCTCAAGCGGAAACGGGCTGCAAAGACCTAAGGAAAGATGTCTTGCTACTGGTGCCCCATCTTCCCATTGCGCGAGGTCAGCAGATAGATGCGATCCGCGTGCCGCATGCCAAAGAAATGTTGGTCGTAGTAAATTTTGACATACTGGCCGGCATGAATCTTGGCCATCTGATACGTGGTCTTACCGTCCTCGGAGAAGACGTTCTTGAACTTTGGCAGTATCGCGAAGCCTAAGGTCTGCCCCGACTTGGGATTGTAAACCTTGATGTTGGTCGTGGAGACGTGCCGGGTGATGCCATAGAATTCGGCGGCTAATGCGGCTTGCACAGCGCTAAGCAGCAAAGCGGCAGAGATAAGAGCGCTAAAGAGTAGTTTCATGACTACCTCCTTTTTTTAGACGGAATTTGAGGTTCGATTCTGCAGAGATCTTGCGAATCCATTGCAAGTTGCTTTTCCTAAGCGCGGGTCAAGTTCGTTGCCCGAAAGATTTCATCGCCCTGTACGGCTTAGTCGCGAGCTCGAGGCAGCATGCCTGCGACGATTAGCTTAAGCATTCGGCGCGTCTCCCGCAATGACACCCGGCGCCATCGAAGACAATCCAGAGATCGCGCCAAGTCCCATGGTTTCGACGGTCGTGCTCGGCACCACGATCATCGCGCCTTTCTCCTTGAGCCCCTCTAGAGCATATTCATCGCGCGCAGGTGCAGAGCAATGGGGTTGCCTTGATACGCTTTGGCAGCTTCGACAAATCCGCCGGCGATCTGCCGCTCGGCATCGCCGAGGATGACGCGCGCTTGGCTCTCCCGCTCCGCTTGCGCTTGTCGGGACATTGCGTCCTGCAACGCGTCGGGAATCTTGATATCAAGAATCTCAACGGAGTTGACCGTCACCCCCCACGGCGTGGTACGAGCATCGATTGTCTTTCTGCAGATACTCGTCCACCATCTGGCGGTCCGAAAGGAGATCGCCTAAGGTCGTGGTGCCGATAATATCGCGCAGCGCAGTTTCCGCAGCCCATTGGATGGCAACTTGATAAGAGGCCACCTCAAGCGCGGCTTTCTTCGCATCCCAGACGACCCAGAATAGCACGGCATCGACGGCAACCGGGACGGTTAGCCATCTGTAGCCCAAGTAGTACGAGGATGACCGCAACGATTACCGATGCCGGATATACAATCACCCTACCCGACGCGATGGCGATTCCGAACCCGAGAGCCAAGACGAGCAGCATCAGCGTCAGGGCGATTGGATTCGTACGCATTCGTGGGGATGACCGCCCGCCTGCTGTTGACCGGGTTTGCAGAGATGAAGGTGGGAACGAGATTGGCATGTGTTCTCCTAACGTTCGTTTTTTATTGCGTGGGAAAGGGCATCGACCAGTTCGACGCCAGAGAATCCGAGGGAACGGGCTTCTCCGATAGCTCTGCGCGCTATGTCGCGCAAACGTGCGACCTGGAGCTCGGCATCGGGACGCTCTTCCTGGCCGGCCACGAACGAACCGCGCCCGCGAGCAGTCTGAACGATTCCGGCGCGCTCCAGGTCGATATACGCGCGGTTTACGGTGTTTGGATTAATCCGCAAGTGCACGGCGATCTGACGAACGGTCGGCAACTGCTCGCCCTCCTTGAGCTTTCCGGAGGCCAAGGCACGCAGTATTTGCTCGCGGATCTGCGCGTACACCGGCATCGCACTCTGGGGGTCGAGATAGAAGTTCTGGGCGGTCACCTTGTCCTATCTTGTCCTAGCTAATTAGGACAGCCCCTTTATACCGCTTAGATCCCCCTCGTGTCAACCCATCGAGGAAGTGCCGCGCGGACGAGCAATGCAACCTTTCCCCCTCGAAGGGCGTTTACCATAAGTTAGCAGATTTCGAAATACCGCACGGTTCACGTTCCACGTACTAGCGAGTCGGACTATTGCACAACTTACACCCATAGAAAGACTCGTTTACTATTATGTATCAAGATGAATCGCTGAAATGTATCGATTGCGGACAACAGTTCGCCTTTACCAGCGGCGAACAAGAATTCTTCGCAGCCAAGGGTTTTACCAATAAACCCAGCCGTTGCACTGACTGCCGCGGAGCGCGCAAAGCATCTCGTGGCGAGGGCGGCGGCCGTTCTGGCGGCGCCCGTCGGGAAATGTTCAAAGCTACTTGCAGCCGCTGCGGCGGCGTCGCCGAAGTTCCGTTTGAGCCGCGAGGCGACAAACCGGTCTACTGCCGCGACTGCTTCACACCGGCAGCCCGCTACTAAATAGCGCTGACGAAATAAAAAAAGGCGCCGGGGAAACCCGGCGCCTTTTTTTATTCAAGCATGATAGCGAATGCGGGCATGATGTGACCCCCTCGGGAGCTG
>QHBJ01000032.1:0-27517 GCA_003243975.1 Candidatus Meridianibacter frigidus
CGTAAAATCTTGGGGGAAGACCCCAACACCGAACCTAAGCAAAGCCCGGCTGAGATTCCAGGCAGAATGCTGCACGGCTAAAGATCCACAGTTGCAGACAGCGTAACTGGAGTGGGCGAGTGGATTTTTGGACTTCGGCAACGGCTTGAAGTGGATTTTTGGACTTCGCAAGCGGTTGAAGTGGATTCTTGGACTTCGCAGGTCGTTGTTTTGATTTTTGGACTACAGCCCCAACTTCCCACTTCCCAACTTCCCGCTCGACTTTACTACCTAAGTTTCAAAGAGAAATTGCGAAGCTTCGTGCGCTCGCGACTTAATTGCTGAGCTTAACAACGACACTTAGCCCATGGCATCGAACAGGCAAGTACCTTTAGTAGAGGAATCCGAAACTAAGGTTAGCATGTTCAGGCCGCATGACCGAAATCGTCCGAACAGTGAGCGTAGGCACTACGCATGAACGGGTTATTGGCAACGTTGACTCATTTTTCAAAGAGAGGTCGCCGCGCCTCAAGGTCACAGGAATCGGATCCGCTTCCGCGTCCGTAGAAGCACGCTACAGCCTGCTTGACGACTGGACACGCCTTGTGCGCCGTCATGCGGCGGTTTCGTTTATGTGGAATCCACGCTTCGGTTTGTTTCCGCCTTTCGGGGCGGTGCTGACCGTTAGGCGAGAGGGCAAAGGCTCGCTGCTCGTTCTTGAGGGTTCGTATACGCCGCCTGGTGGTGTGCTCGGCCGGCTGTTCGATCGCGCGATCGGCAAGTCACTCGCAAACCGAACCATGGACGCGCTGCTGCAAGAGATGAAGCATTACATCGAACGCCGGACCACGCCCTGAGGATTCGCACGAGCGAGAACACTTTGATCAACGCCTGTGGAGCCCCTCGATTGCAAAGCGAAGTTTCCTTCTCAGCGGGGTGCGACTAATTGCGCCTGGCAACCCAAAACATTCGTAAAATTAGGTCGTTGGATCTTGCCCTTCCCGTTCGCCGCCTTTTAGGAGTCGCAGAAGGAGATCGTTATGCTTGCATGCAAAGAATAGCGGGAAGCTAAACGTGCATTATGTATGCTACCGGGCACACAAGATGCGTGAAACCGAGGTTGAGTTGAGATGAACCGCTTTTTCCGTGCGCTTTTTACAGTCGGCGGTTTTTTATTAGCATCTATTGGTACGGCGATGGCGATGCCGCCCTTTGCGCAATCCTATGGAATGAGGTGCGAGGTCTGCCATACGCAGGTGCCCGCATTAAACGCTTATGGCCGCTATCTCCAGCGCACGGGTTACGCATCCCTTGATCCCCACGTGCTTCACCGTTCAACGCCTTTTTGGATCGGCGAAAGCGCAAACTACGACTCGCAAGATCCCAATGAGCCACATAGGACGGAATTCGGGAATCTTGCGATACATGCTGCAGGCGCGTTTGATAAGAATGTTACCTTCCATTTTCAACAATGGATCGTTCAAGCCGGGCAACCTGGCGGAATCGATACCGCGTGGATCACGTTCAACAACCTGCTCAATCGTGACGGGCACTTATTCGTTGGAAAGATGCCTGGTACTACCGCCTCGCCCTTGAGCCAATGGTTTGATTTGGCTTCGTTCGCGACCCCGGAGATTACCGTCGGAGAACATGCTTACCAGCTCGACGGCAATCGTTGGGGTGCGAAGTTCAACTACGTCAAGAATTCCTTGGATGCCGAGATCGGATATTTCGGCGACAGCAGCGATCTTTCGGGGGCGAGCGCGTGGGGACAAAATATAGAAAAAACCGTGCAGTGGCGGGTTGCGCATGCAAATCCAACTCAGCCGCTGGAATACGGCCTCATGGGTTCTCGCGGGTCGTTCCCGCTTCCCGAGGGCAGCTTCGATCAGTATTCATCAATCACGCCGTATTTGCAAAGAGATCCCGTTGGCCATATGCCTGGAATTTTTGCCATGTACCAGATGGCATACGACGCGAATGCCGGACAAGATGCGATTGGAGCTCCACTTGGGAGCGCCCATAGCACGGCCGCCACGATAGAGCTTTACAAACCGCTCGGGGACAAGGCTCTTGCCGCATTCCGTAAGGAGTTTCAGAATGACGGCTTAGGCACCCAAAGCCAAAGTGGAAATATTGATCTCACCTACCACGTCGCTCCGTACCTTCATCTCTTTCTGGAATCGGCGATGGCGCAAAATTCTCAACCAGCTTGGCGCTACATGCTGTGGTGGACGCTTCCTTTGCAGAAAGTAGCCGGAGCCGCACCGGCCGTTGCAAGCACCCCCGCGGTAACGCAAACATCCGCGCCGAATCCAACCGCCGCGCTATCAGCCCCCGTCGTTGCGGAAGCGCAGGTGCCGCACCCAGCCCTAGCCGATCTCGCGCATGGGAAGCAGATCTACGCTCAAAACTGTTCATCATGTCACGGGGCCTCTGGACAAGGTGGGACCGGGCCGCCGCTCAGAAGCGAGCATATACGCAAAGATGAAGCGGCAGTTATCTTGTGGATCAAGAAACCGGCGCCCCCGATGCCTGCCCTCTATCCAAGTGTATTGACGGAGAAAGACGTTCGAGACGTCGCGGCATTTGTCGAAACGCTAAAATAACCGGGTAATGCGGTCGTTGGAAAATGCAGGCATAGCCTTATCGACAACTTTTGCTTGCGGAGTTTCTAGGCTTACGGGGCTCTTCGAAAATCCCGATGTGCCAAGTGTTTAGTAAAGCAAATGGCGATACCGGCTGATTGGCCCGAATAGGAATTGCAACCGCTCCGGGCTTGTGTCAACCAATGAGCCCCTATTGCGCCGGAGAGGTCTCGGGTGTTTTCATTTGCCACCGGAGCGCTTTTCACGTGCGTTGTTACAAAAGGTGTCGCATTTTGAAGCACAGCGGTGCAACAATGAGGCCGGGAGAGATCGCGCACGCTCAAATCAGTGCGGACCGCGCGTTCGGCTCCGTTAAGAAAGGCCATCATGAAACTGTTATCATTTGCGTGCGCACTCGCCTTAGGAGCATTAGCCGCCGCTCCAGCTACGGCAAAGACATCTCAAATCAATGTGACGGCGCGTAACTTCGCATTCGTACCATCCACGATCACCCTAAAACTGCACCAACGCACGAAGTTACGCTTTGTGGGCACGCAAGGCATGCATGGAATAACGATTCCGGAACTCGGCGTCAATAATGTCGTAAGCATCGGACCAAAGCCAGCGATGGTGAACGTCACGCCGACCCGGACCGGTACATTCGTCGCACGGTGCGCAGTGTTTTGCGGCGCGGGCCATGCCAAGATGGTATTGACCATCAAGGTCGTGAAGTAAAGCCTGCCTTACAGCGAGGCCGGCTGAAACTCGCCTTCTCTTAGACCCGCAAGGCAAGGCCGCCAAGGACGGAACAAAGTTATAGGCTAATCGTCGTTTTTCCGTTTGCGCGCTGCTATCCACACAACCACGACGGTTGCTATTGCGCTGGCAAGATTGATCCGCTCACGGCTATCGGATTGGGGACGCCCTTTGCAAAGCCCTTGACACGTTCATCTTACGCGTTGCTTTCGGATAAAAGCTCTTAGAGCAAATCGCTTCGCGAACGTTAACGGCAGAGGCGGCCGAGGAGCACAGGGAAAGTCCTATCACATGAGCCCTGACGGGCTTTGCGCATGAACGCGAGAAAAACCGTGACTGCGATCAACGCGAGTGTGAGCGGTCTCATCAAACTTTGCTAAGTGTCGCAAGCTTCGAACGCGCATCGTCAGCATCAAAAGCGTCGAATTCAGGGTTGGCAGCAAGGGCAGACCCGAGCCTACGCTTTCCCTCTTCGATCTTGCCCATGTGCAGGGCAATAACGCCGGCATGATATTGAACCTCTGAATCCTGCGTGTTCCAGCGCGTTGCGCGAATAGCGTAGATGCGCGCCTGTCGCCAGTCCCCTGTGGTAGCCAGGACCCAGGCCATCGTGTCGTCGGCATAGATTTCGTCGCCGCGCTTACGATAGTCGTCTTGCGCGGCTCGAAGGGCATCGTCGAGATGCACGTGACGCTGCGCGAAGTAATTGGCCAGCAGACGGTCGTTGACACCCTGAACGTTGAAAAGCTTTTGCTCAGCCAAGATGAGCGCATCGGTTTCGCTCGCTGCGCGGAGATCGCCGAGCGCGCGCTCGGAATCCGCTTCATATCCGAGCACCTGGGGAATTGGATAGAGATTGGCGCTTCGCTTCGCGGCATCGAGGGCCAATTGCCACTGCTTGTGTGCGCGATACATACGCGCTTGCCATAACAGCGCCATATAATTTGTTGGAAAAATTTTCAATGATTCGCTAAATTCTCGTTGGGCGGCGGCATCGTCCCCGGCCTCGAAAGCGAGTTGCGCTGCGCGCATGTGGAACCACGAGCGGTCATATGCGGGCTCGTACAAATTAGCGTCGATGGAGGGAATGATCTGCGCCAGCAGAGCGCGGGCATCTGCTAGATGTCCGGTAAGTTCCTCGTAGCGGACCTGAACCGCGTTCCAGGCCGGATTTTGTGCGCGAGCCGTCGGTGGGTGCTTTAAGATATTTTCCGCAGCGGCGTACTTACCAAGCTCCATAAGAATCGACGCTTCCTGCGTCAGCGCGGCCGGGTTATGTTCGGCTGCGTATGCAAGTTTCTCGGAAGCCAGTGCTGCGTGAAAGTTATGATAGTTCAAGTACGCCGAAGCCAAGGCCATGCGTGCGGCGGTATTGAGTTGTGGCTGCAGAGCAATGGATTGTTCAGCCATCTCCTGCGCGCGCGCAACGTCTCCGATGTCGCCTTGTTCTCGGAAGCGCTGCAAGTACTGCGCTGCGAGTGAGCGTCGAAAAATTTGATCGTTCTTGTCGCGCCTCACAATTCTCTCTTCGAGTGCAATCGTTTTGTCGCGGCCCAGATAGTCGGCGAGCACGGGCGCCGGCGTCATCATTGCTGCCGGGGCCGGCCCACCAAGAACGGTAAGAAGCGGCCAAATGGCGAGCGCGACAACCGCGCTCGCCATTAGGATCAGGGACGTCCGTAGCCGCATTGTTCCGGGTTTAGACCGGCGGATCGAGGAAGGGGAACGGTCCGTTATTGGGATTCTGTGGACCCACGTTGTCGGTGGTCAAGCAGGGGTGCTCTTTGAAATCATCGGAGACTGCCCCGACCTTCGCGAGGGTGTTTCCAAAGACTACGCCCAGGTCAAGACTAACGGCATCGTCGTTGAGCGCGCGGCCGCCGAATTTGCTGCGGCCAAGTGCTCCGCCCGTTTCAACCCCCAAGTATGCGGCGGTCACCGCACTTTGCGACAGGTTGACGACCATTTCATTCGTGCTGAGAATTTTCGTGACGGTTGCGGACGTCGTCGCATCCCGGCCAGCGACAGTCGTCATGAAGTTCGAAACGTTCGCCGATAGCGTTGGGTCGCTGTACGGTTCCGAGCGGTTGGTGGCATCGTGGGCGTTGAACACTTCGAGACCTTCCTTGACGGCGGGGCGCCCCCATAACTCCACCTGTTGATAGACTCCGGGTTTCACGCCGGGAAAGAGAGTGCCGGCATTGTTATTGCCGCAAGCCGCAAAACCGAAAACGGCGATTGCGAGAGCCACTCCAGCGAGATAATGTTTCATATTGAATGTTCTCCTAAGATCCGGTCGGCGTGGATGTGGTAGCCCAAATGCCCACGGGCCCGAGGGCTTGTCCGGCTGGAACGAGCATCGTCTTGGGAACCGAAATGACGAACGACTCCACGTCAAACGGTGCAACGGTGTTGGTGGGCATTTGAATGTTGCAACCGAGTGAGCTGGCTGTTGCCGGTGGCCCGCCCGGCATGTTGTTGGCCGTATACGGCGTCCCGGTCACGTCCTTTACGGGCGCGGCTCCGCTAGGGAAGTTGAACGACGTGAATTTCGGATTCGTCATCGGGCTGGTATCTTTTTGCGGATCCTTGTAGTTGCGGTCGGGAAGGATCTTGAAAAGCGCTCCCAAGTCGATGAAGAACGGATCGTGCCGCGGCCCGACAAAGACTTTGATGCCGTTGCCAAGCGTGGTGGTCTGGTTGTAGGGGGTCTGCCCTGCGGTCGCCACTAGCGTGTTACTCGTAGCGACTTCATTGGGCGCACCCGGTCCGTAGATTGTGAAGGTTGGATTCGTCCCCGCGGTGTTAGCCTTCATTTGGATGACAATGTGCTCTTTGTAGTCCGGCGTGGCGCTTCCGTACCCCGTTGCGATCTTGATTTGGTAGAGAACGTTGGGGTCAAAGGTTGGATTCGATGGGCATCCTGCGCCGATGAGCGGGCAGAAGTTCACCGCGAAGACGACGTTACCGGGCGTCTGCGAATCGGGGAAGACATACATGTCGGTAATATCTTCCATGGGGTTGTTCACGACGGTCGGTGAGTCTTGATGGTCGGAACTGCGCGCGGCGCGGCTCGAATAAAACGAGAACGCGACAGCGAGCACAGAAACGGCCAAGAATCCCGCGAGCGTGCGCAAGAGGTTGTTCATGGTAGTTGCTCCATTGGGGTGGGTAACTCGACACCAATTGTTCGAGTTGTGTAGAAAACCCAGACGAATACAGCAAGCAGACTGGCGACCAGGATTGCGCTTACCGAAATATCCGGGACGGGTGATGTGAATCCGAAAAACTGTAAGAGTTCGTAGGCCGCAACCGCGACGGCGAAGATGGTGACGGACCAAAGCCAGGCGCGCATGACGCGTGGTAGACGCCCGCCGCGGTACGAAACCAGCCGGTGAAGGAGAATCGAGTCCAGTGTGTCGGTCGTGATCATGCCGGCGCAGAACATCGAACCAACGATGAGCGCTCCGATCACTCCCGCGTCCGCCCCAAAGGCAACCGCATAGGCGGCCACTTGACTGGACGTCTCAAAACCGAAGCCGAAGAGCAGACCGACTGGCACAGCTAGCCACGGGCTCTGACCGTTACGCAAGAATTTTGGAAGCAAACGCGTCTTCGCACCGGAAAGTCGATCGGTTTGACCAAGGCAGAGTTGCCGTATGTTCAAGCCCGCAATGACCAGCAGGACAACGATGCTAATCCACGTGCCAATCTTCTCGACCAATACCGCATGGCTAGCGAACCGGGACCCCAGGTAGCCGACGAGCGCGGCAACTGCCAAAACCATGATCGTATGGCCGCCCGCAAAGAGCGTACCAACAAACCGGCTCAGAATCGGCTTCCTTGCAATTGAGTTGCGGGTAAGATTATCGATGACCGCTAGGTGGTCTGGGTCGGCCCCATGGCGCAATCCCAGTGCATAGACTGTAAACGCGCTCGCAAAAATCATGCTGCTTGCGCAACCGTGCGATGGGTGTGATTTGCGCTAAACGCATAACCCGCTATTGCGGCAAGCGCGAGCGCGCTGACGAGTAACGCGCTGGTGTGGACGCCGATTTGGACGAATCCCTGTCCGAGCAGCACCGAACCAATAATTGAGATAAGCAGACCCGACGCTACCGGTCCGAAACGCACAATCCGCTCGTATTTTGCATTACTCGAAATCCATGCAGCGCCATGCACAACCGCCAATCCAAGTCCGGTCAGCACGGAGGCTAAGCCCAGTCCAAAGATAACGATCAAGAGCAACCCGTAGCCGATGCGATGCGAGTTCACGGCGGCGATCAACAGGATGATAGCGGCTGGGCAGGGCGCGATGCCGCCGCTCAACGCCGCCCAAATGGCGCTGCCAAAGTTTAGGGGTTGATGGCCGGGGACGAGATGTGAGTGCGCCGTGCCGCTGTGGGTGTGGGTCAATGCCTGATTGTCGGCGACCGGATGGTTATGATCGTGCCCGTGCGCGTGGGAGCGCGCGACACCGTGAGCGTGCATGTGGGGATGCTCGTGTGGATGGGCATGTTCGTGCTCGTGGACATGCGCGTGCGAAAAAGGTCGCACACCGCGGATATAGCGCGCCAAAGCGCGTCCGCCGATGATCGCAATGGCTACGCCGGACGCAAGCGTGATCCATGGATAAATTGTTTCCGGGACAAAGCCCGTCACGAAAAATAGGACAACGCCAAGCAGAATAACACCGATCGTATGGGCGAAAGTCAGCGAGGCGGCCAAAATAGTAGCCTGCCTTGTAGTTGCGCGGGCTCCGACCAGGGTAAAGGCAAGCAACGCTTTGCCGTGTCCCGGTTCTATAGCGTGCAATGCGCCAAACCCAAAGGCGGCAAGGATCGTGATCAGGATCCAAAGCGGTCCTTGGTCCGTCCGCAAAAACATCTGTGAGAGCAACGTCTGACTCACAATCGAGCTCGTACTCTGTTGTTGCTGGACGGTGGCGGAGTCGCTTTGGATGGCGGAGATCTTGCCGAGGGAACTGATTTTGAAAGAAGCCCTCGTGATCGTGCGTGGTGATCCCAGAAGCGCACTTGGATACATGAGTAGTTCGTGGGTGGGCTCGCTCTGGGGGAGGATGACGATATCCTTCCAGCCGATGCGGCGGTCTTCGTAAACATGGTCACTGATGCTGATCGCGCGCTTAGCCGGCTGGCCTAAGTCCGCGGTAAAATCTCCAACCCAATAGAGGAGCGCAAGGCCGCCGGCTCCCGGCCGCGTTCGCGCCTTTGCACCCAGAGAGTGCAATTGCAGTGCCTCTCCATCGCTTGCGATTTGCAGCCCCGTCTGTACAAGACTAACTTCGGAATCAGCCCACGCCTGCATGACCTTCGGAGTCCAGTTCCCGGCCGGAGCGCGCTGGTGCATGATTTGAAACGTGGGAATCTCGGCCAGATCAAGCACGTAATGCACGCGTAATCTCTGTGCGCTCGCCTGAATTTTGGCTAAGTGGTTGATCGTGAAATTGCCGAGAGGGTGCGCGTTTGCAGGTGCGCCTAGAACGCCTCCCAGGAACAGCGAGAAGATCAGGCAGGCAAAGAATCGTACGCGAAGACATTTATTCGGCATTTGTATAGGACTACAACGTCCGGGTGGTTCATTTGGATTGCAGATCTAACCAATCGTATCGAAGATCAGTTAAGGGATTGATTGCTTCGGCGCCGCCTGCGATTCGCAGCCACGGGAGGTGACCAGCGCCGAAAAACATTTTGAGTGCAATACCCGTGGTCCCATCTCGATACCTCAATGGGGGGGGGGGGTAAACGGAACAACACAGCATCACGGCCGAAGGCCGGCGAGTGACCATCCTCAATGTGGCAACAATTTTGCTTGGCGCATTTTTCATAATTGCCGGCGCCAATCACGTCACTCATGCCGGTTTCTACGTTCGCATCGTTCCGCCGTGGCTGCCGGCGCACGCCTCGCTTGTGCAGATCAGTGGGGTCTGCGAGATACTTGGCGGCATCGGTGTCCTGCTGCACCGAACTCGGCGGATTGCGGGTGTTGGATTAGTCACCCTGTTGGTCGCCGTATTTCCCGCGAATCTACAGATGGCGCTCCATCCGCAGCTCTATCGCGATGTCGGCACTCCCCTGGCGTTTTACATCCGCCTTCCGATTCAACTCTTTTTTATCGCATGGGTATGGTGGACGTGCTTGCGCTCGCGCTAGCTGCATTCGCGCTTTCCATTTGGATTGTCGTTCCTGGGCCAGTGCCGACGCTTTTTTTGGTTTCGGTCGGTGCTACAGAGCTGTGGCCGCTCCTGGCGCTCATCAATGTAGCTATTTTAATGGGCGGGCTACGCTCACGGTCCCGCTGGCGTTGCGCCACCATAGCTCTTGCCAGCGGGTCTTTACTCTGTTCCCTGGTTCCTCCGACCGCTTACGCTTTTCGCGGTCCGCGTGTGCCGATTAGCGCTCTGTTGACGCCATGGCCAATTGCCGAACCTAAAGGGAGTGCAGCCCAGAACGCGCCCACGGTGCTAGCAATCTATGGTGGCGCATGGGAGCGCGGCTCGCCACGAAACGACGCGCGGCTTAACGAAAGAATTGCCTCCTGGGGTTACAATGTCAGGGCGCTGGACTATCCGCATTCGCCAGCCTTCCGGTGGCCCGCGCAGCGGGACGCAATAGTGCGGCAAATCGACGCCATTCGCGACGGAAAACTCATTCTGCTCGGACATTCTTCGGGGGCACAACTCGCACTGATCGCGGGCGCGCTTCGGCCAAAGCGCATCAGTGGCATAATCACCTACGAAAGCCCCGTTGATTTGAAACTAGGCTATGAATTCCCCATGCAGCCCGATATCATCAATGCGCGCCAGATTACCTCAGATCTCTGCGGGGGACCTCCGCAAAGACATCCAGCATGCTACCGCTCCGCCTCGCCGCGGTACGTCGTACATCATGGAATGCCGCCGGTGCTGATGCTCGCAGGGGCCCGCGATCACGTAATCGACCCTCAGTTGCAGCAGGTTCTCCGGGACACGATGCGCAGCGACGGGATCAGGGTGAAGTACGTCGAGCTCCCCTGGGCCGACCATTCGTTCGAAACAGTCTCGTACGGATTTCACAATCGCATCGCCATGTGGTATGTGCGTAATTTTATAGACCAAGTTGCAAAAACGACCTCAAGGGGCCGGTAACCATTGCAACCTTAGGTTCTAGATCGCATGCGAATCGGTTTCAAAACGCTCGCCGAACAACGCCACTGCACGTGATCATTAAGCTACCGCTACGCGGCCCACTATGTTTGCGCTGCTAACCCGCCTAGGTCGACTGCTACAAACCGCGCCGTTCTTGAAGCTCGGGCGGCCTTCGTCATTGTGCATGCGGGGCCTCAGGTGCGCCGGCTGCAACGGACGGATTGCTGGCCAGGCGGTCTGATCATTTCAAGGTCCAGCGTGAAAGCATACCAATCCGGTATGTTCGTCCGACTCCAGCATACTGTTTTCATTACCTGGTAAGGAATCAGGCTTTCCCCTTTTAAACGATAGCCGTTTGAGGCCGTAAAAGTTACTAAGCTTACGTCCTGCGTGCTCTACGCCAATGGCTATGCCGAGACGTTCTTGAGTTCTGCCGCGTGCCGCGCGCTGTAGCGATACAGCAAAATGGGAATCAGGATGAAGAACAGGAGGCCCAGAAGTGCCGCCCACGGCGCAAACGCCGGACCCACGAAGGGAATTCCCAAGGGGCTGGGATTTTTCAGCGCAACGATAAGACCCGCTAATAGGACGCCGAACAAGCTTTCGCCCACAATAAGCCCCGACGCAATAAGAACGCCTAAACGCCGGGCAGCAGGGGCGTTTGGTTTTCGGTCCACCCAGCGATTGTAAAGCGCACCGGCAAATGCGCCGACCACCGCCGCAGCTGTCGTGACCGCCGGCAGATAGATTCCCAGACCGACTGCAAGCGGCGGTAGGCGGAAGCGCGTCGTGCGCTTCAACACTTCATCGATAATCACGATCAGCGCGCCCAATAACGCACCGATGCCGATCAAGTACCACTTGTCGAATCCCTGAATCACGCCCTTTGCAAGGGTCGAAATGAGCGTGGCTTGCGGCGCCGGGAGGCCGTGCAGCCCACCAAAACCGTACGCTCCATTGAGCAAATCCAAGAACGGCGGGATGACCAAAGCCCCGAAAATCGTGCCGATGATCAGCGCCACCTGCTGTCGCCATGGCGTCGCGTTCACTAGCTGGCCGGTCTTTAGGTCCTGTAAGTTGTCATTGGAAATCGTGGCAACATTAATTAGCACTGCGGTTACGAAGAGTGCGAACGCAACCAACGAGGGGCCGGCCGCCACACTCGCGTTCTTCGCAAACAAGACTAACAAGAGTGATGCACCGATCACCGAGAGAATTGCCAAGCCAGACACTGGACTGTTGGACGAACCGATGAGCCCCGCCATGTAGCCGCAGGCTGCGGCAACCAAAAAACCCGCAACGAAGATGTAGATGATACCGGCGATGACCAGCGGCACAATCAAGGATGAGAGCAATCCGCCTGAAAGAAATAACCACAACAAGACGGCGATCGGTAGAAAGCAAAACAAGCTGATGAGCGCCACCAATTTAATTGGCAGATCACGCTCGGTTATGGGCAATCCGTCTTCTCCGGCGGCCAAATTGCGACGGGATGCCTGAAGGGCTGAAGCCACGCCGTTCCAGACCGGGGCGGCCAGCGTTCCGATCGTCCATATTGCCGCCACGCCGATCACGCCGACGCCTAAGAAGCGCACGTAATCGGCGCGAATTGCGTTTGCAACCGTCAACGCATCGCCGGCCATGGGATGCAATATGGAGAACACCGGGACGCCGAGCCCATATGCGATAAGCAGCCCGACAAACATGGCGATTCCGACCGTTAAGCCGATTAAGTGCCCGGCGCCCAGAAGCGCGAGCGAAAGTCCTAGGCTGCTACCCGTGGTCGCGCTTTCTACGCGAAAATACCGATCGAATTGTCCGGCAAAAATGTTGGTCGCAACCACCGCGGCAAATGCTGCCGACGCGATGGAACCCCACAGCAAGGCGAAAAGACCCGCGCGATTCTCTTCTGCCGCTTCGCCGGTACGCGAAGCAGTCCCGACTTTGAGCACCTCTGCGGCCGCTACACCTTCGGGATACGGGAGATCGGATTGCGTAACCAGGGCGCGGCGAAGCGGCACGCTGTACATGACGCCCAAGATGCCACCGGCGGCGCAGATACCAAAGGATTGCCAATACGGAAAATGCGTCCACCATCCGACCATCACCAATCCCGGCAAAACGAAAATGACCGATGAGAGCGTGCCGGCCGCCGAAGCGACGGTTTGCACGATGTTGTTCTCCCAAATGGTCGCATTGCGCAAGTACCGCAGCAGCGCCATCGAGATAACGGCCGCGGGTATCGATGTCGCAAACGTTAATCCGACTTTGAGGCCCAGATAAACGTTCGCGGCCGTAAAAACCAGCGTGATAACCGCGCCGAGCAAGATCCCGCGCAGCGTCAGTTCGAGGCCGCGATTTTCGGGCGGCTTCGTCATTGCTTGCATCCGGTTTTCCTTTCGCTTACGGTACTTGCTCGTAGATTACATTCGTGATCTGGGCTTCGTCGTCGAACACTTCGGCGACATCCGCGATGTTCTTGAGCGGACCGGCGTCGTTGACGTAGAGCGCAAAGGCGAGATGCCGCCCGCTCTTGGCATCGATATACCCCGCTAGAACCTGTGCCTTCAGGCCCGTCTGGTCGATCGTTGTTCCGGTCTTCGCGAATACGTGCCCCTTTGCAGGCAGCGAACGGCCGGTGGCGGCGAGGGATCCATCAACACCGAGGATCGGCAGCGATGCGCGGTACGCGGAGCCATTGCGACCGCGTTGCATTGCGAGGAGCATCTGGACGGTCGCGCGCGGCGCTGCCCGGCTGTCCGGGCTGCCACTGCCATTCGTTGGGAAGTCGAATGCTTTCGGCGGAATTCCCATCGTACCGACCAATGTCTTTCGTTCGGCAGCCAGAGCGCCGGCGATGGTGCGCTGTCCTTTCGTAAGACCGAAGAGCGAAAGACTCAAGTTTGCTCCCAGGTTGAGACTAACTTTTAAGATCAACTTGGCATATTCGGAGTACGGCGCGGAGACGAGCGCGGCCACGCGGGTACCGGGGCTATAGCTGCCACGCGGCGGAAGACTTCGGACTGCATTCGTTCCTCGCAAACGAAGCGCGCACGCGAACGCCCGCCCCGTCCAGTGCTTGGATGAACGCGATTGCGCAAACGACGCTGGCGATTCGACGCGGAATGTGCGCACCAAGGCTGGGCTTGCTGAAAGCGGCGCTTTATAGCCGATTGGAATCGTACCCGAGACCAAGCCCGTGCAGGGGGCAGGCCAGTTGCATATCATCAGGCCGTTGTGAGAGAGCGAAATGTCCGCTGGTTGCCCTCGTGCAGCAGTAGTCAGAGCATTTCGTACTGCGAACGCGGCTGTTTTCGGTCGCCAGTCCAAATGCGCCACTTTGCCCGCCTGTGTGGGCGTGGCCGTGACATCGACCATGTTTTCGTTCACGAGAATGGGCGTGATGAGGAGGTTGCCGTTGGGCACGCGATACTTTTCGAAGAGGCGGTTGTCGATCACAACATCGTTCACCGACCGAATTCCGGAAGCGCGCACTTGGCGCGCTAGCTCGTCAAGCCCGCGTAAGGGATCTTGCGGTGTTAGGATTGCCGTGTTCAGATTGTTGGCGTCGTTGTGATCGAAGTTGGTAAATGCGATTCGACCATTGATTTCGCGCCGTCCGCCCAGTGTAAGGTCTCCTGCCGCAACCAAAGTCAAGTCGCCCGCTAACGAACCTCTGACATCAAGGGAGCCGCGCCGGTACACCGGGGTCGTGAAGCGGTAGTTCGCACCGAGCGCGTTTAGCGCGAGGCCGACCGAGAAAAGCTTGCGTACCGAGCCCGTGAATGCCAAGCGATCCGGAGCCAGGGCATAAACGGGTTTCCCCGTTGTCAAATCGGTCACTAGCAGATTCCAGAAAGCATGAGCGTAGCGCGGTTTGTGCATCACAGAAAGCATGGCCGTGGGCAAGGCTGCGGCAGCCGCGGCGGGGGTCTGCGCGGCCGAGCTTCTCGATAAAAACGTGAACGGCAACATGAGTGATGCTGCGAGCGCGAAGGACACAAACCCTGAAACCAGGGCCCTGTGAGAGGACACGTAAGGGCTCTTTCATGATGGAGCTTCGCATCCTGCCCTCGCGAAGCGACGAGCATTGACTAGGTGCGCGCTTCAGCGGCCGCAAATCGGTGCGTCATGAACGCGTTGTTTACCGTTATTTACCGCTGGCGTGTCAAGCCTGAAATGGAAGGGGAGTTTCGGCAAATCTGGCACATCCGAACCGAGAAAATCCGCGCGGTCAAGGAGTCGTACGGGTCGCGACTCCACCGCGAGCCGGACGGCATGTATTGCGCGATTGCGCTATGGCCCTCGCGAGAGGCTTGGGAATCGACAGCGCCCGCGCTGCCCGGCGATTCGGAAGATGAGGCAACCTTCCGCGCGACGCTCGTCACGACATTGCCGGTTATCGCGATGGAAGTCGTCGACGATCTCTGGTCGCTACCAAGCACCTGCGGTTGATCTGGGAGGCAATGGATGATTCGCGCAGTTGAGGCGGCGGATGTGGACGCGTGGGCTGCGATGCGCTGCCGCCTATGGCCGCTCGAAGATGCAAGCGAGATCACCCGTGAAGCGCATGCGTTCGTCGCAGGAGGAGAAGGCTCGATTGTCGAGGCGGTATTCCTGGCGGAGGACGACGCAAGGAAGCCCGTAGGGTTTGTCGAGCTTGCCTTGCGCGGATTCTCCGATGGATGCGAATCGCGACCGGTGCCGCACGTCGAAGGATGGTATGTCGAGCCAGTCGCGCGGGGTCGAGGAGTCGGACGTAGGCTCATGGAGGCGGTCGAAGCGTGGGCTCGCAACCACGGATTCAAAGAGCTTGCTTCCGATACTGAATTGCACAACGACGCATCGCTAAGGGCGCACGAATCCTGCGGCTTCCAAGAGGTGGAGCGACTCATCAAGCTTCGGAAGGTACTTAAGTGATACTGCAACTGCTCGCAGCGGCCCAAATGCTACTCGCAAGCGCGGTCGCGATCGGGCCGCCCGATGATGCGTTCTATCAGCCGCCTTCACCGCTACCTCACGCGAAGCATGGCGATGTTATTTGGGCGCGGCCTCTCGTCGTCGGCGCGGCGTTGCCCCATGCGGCGGCGAATTGGCTCGTGCTCTATCATAGCGTTTCGCCGCGCGGAGAAGACACTGCGGTTTCCGGAACGGTTGCAATTCCGCAGGGTACGCCACCACCCGGAGGTTGGCGCGTCATCAGTTGGGCCCACGGCACGACGGGTAACGGGCCGCAGTGCACTCCCTCTACCTACCGGCGGCTTGATGGCGAGCAGCGGCTCATGGACTCATTCGTCTCGCAAGGCTACGCGGTAGTGCAAACCGATTACGAAGGACAATCCACGCCCGGAATCCATCCGTATTTTGTGGGTGAATCGTACTCGCACGATTTGGCCGACGCAGTGCGTGCGGCGCGGCAAATTGATTCGAGCATCGGCCCCAATTGGGTTGTGATGGGTCATTCGGAAGGGGGCGATGCGGCACTGTGGGCCGCTGCCGGGTCGCCCGGTTGGACGCCCGAACTTCAATTGCGCGGAGCTGTCGCCTACGCTCCGGGGTCGAACATCGAGGGTTTTTTCCAGCAAATGCTTCAGCAGAACGAGCCGTCAGGTTCCTTTCCGCTCTTTGCGCTGATGTTGCAAAGCTTTGGCACCTATGAGCCGGGTGTGCATTTGGGTGAAATCCTGACGCCGGAGATGCAGCAGTTGCTGCCTGACCTGCAAAAAATGTGCGATGGTGAGCTGCGTGCGAAACCGGCGTGGTCGTCCATTGTGCCGTCGCATATTTTCAAGAGAAATGCTCCCCTGCAGCCCTTAATCGACGCTTTCGTGCGAAATGATCCTAGCAATCTGCAGATCCGCGTCCCCGTGCTCCTGATCCAGGGTTCGAGCGACACCATTGTTCCGCAAGATCTCACCAGTGATCTGCGCGCCGCGTTGTGCTCCAATGGAGCCACTTTATGGTACGATGTGTTCCGGGCAACGAATCACGCGACGGTGCTCCCGACCTCTTTCGCGCAGGCGCTCCCATGGGTAGGTGACCGGTTCGCAGCCGTGCGAGCCCGAACAAACTGCCGTACGGCTCCGCAAGTTTATTAAGGCTACTCGATGCGGATTCAATTGTTTCACAATCGCTGGTTTAACATCACACTCGCGCTGCTGGTTTCCGCGCTGGATGGGTATGCGAATGGAAGGAGTCAGCGTTGGGGCGACTGGCTGGCAACGGGCCTCTTCGGACTATACGCAGTGTATTGCGCGCAAAATTTCTTGCACTGTCGCGAGGTGCACTGCGCGATTACGGCTCCGGGCTTTTTTGGTGCCGCGGCGCTGATGGCGCTGCGGCTAACCGGGGCCGCGCACTATAGCTACGGTCTGCCGTGGCTGGTGTTTGTGGTCGCCGCTTGTGTGGGCTTCTGCATCGAATACATCTACGAATCCCGTACCGGTACTATCGTCCTAAGGCGCTGAAGCATGAAACGCAATCGCCCTTGCTCAGTTCACGCGCTGTTTTGTGCCGCAATGTTTGCCTGCACGCGAGTCGCTGCAACAGCGCAAGACACGGGTTTAACCCCGGGCGAACTCTTCGGGCGCGTGCGATCGGCCGTTAGCGAGCTCCCGGTGCCCGATTTCATCGTCTTCACGGTTCAGAATCAGTCGGTCGGCACCGACGGGTCCTTTCAGGAGCGGTTGCGGCTAGCGGCGCGCACCGGCGATGGAGCTTCACTGGTTCGCGAATTGGACGACTCCACGGGCTCCCCCGTCAAGGCAGCTCCGGAAATCGTACGCGATAACGTCTTCATTCGTTTTACGACCATCTACCGCGTTAATGACTTTCCAGTGGAAGACTTCGGTTTGCGCTACGCACCTTCAAAGCGGCCGGGCATATTTGAAGCCATGGGAACCCCGCAGCCGCCTCCTGCGCAATCGAAGTTGAAGGAAATCGGCGCAGTGCGCGCCTTCGACAACCCCTACCGCATTGTCGATCTCGGCGATACGACCGCGCGCGATCAAGCGGTCTATCATCTGGGGTTGACGCCGTTACGCGACCCCGGACACCATGTGCTGCGCGAAATGTGGGTCGACAAGAAAACGTCGCTGCCCGTGCGCTATATTGCCGAGCGCTTCGTGGATCGCGGCCTCCTGGCGTTCCATTATTTTGTCACCGTCAATACCGCGCTGATCGACCGGCATCTTGTAAACGTTGATGCCGACGGTCATTTCAACGTGGTGCGCTTCCCGGTGCATTTTTCCGGCGAAGGAAAATGGAGCATCTCCGAAGTCTCGTTTCCAGCGCAACTTCCCGATTGGATGTTCGATCCGGCGACGTTCCCACAACACCGATACGAACTGATCCCGGTTTAACTTAACGGCGTCGCGAGCGAGAGCGGTAGACGACGCTGGGCTTCGGTGGCGCGAAGCTTACCTCGGGAAAGAGCGGATTGCGCTGGCGCTCGAGGCGCTCGCCCAGGATGTACTCGATCTTTCGAATTAGCGGCTCTTCTTCGGAAGAGACGAACGTGATCGCATCGCCTGTGGCCTGGGCCCGCGCGGTGCGTCCGATGCGATGGATGTAGTCTTCAGGTTCCAACGGCACATCGTAATTCACAACGTGACCCAGCTCGATAATATCGATGCCGCGCGCCGCAATGTCGGTGGCCACCAGTACCCGCGACTTGCCACGCTTGAAATCGGCCAAAGCGCGGGTGCGCTGCGATTGCGAGCGGTCACCGTGAATGAGGTCGGCGGCGATCCCGTTTTTGCTCAGAGCGGCAGCTACCCGGTCCGCGCGCGACTTCGTCCGCGTGAAGCAGATGGCAGAATAGATCTTGTTGTCCTTGAGCAGCTCCAGAAAGAGATCCGTTTTATGCTGCTGCTCGGTGGCATACAGTGTTTGCGTCAGCGTACTGACGGGCGCGGCCTTGGCTGCCAACTCCACGCGAACGGGATTCTTAAGCATTTCGCGTGTCAGACCCGAAAGTTGCGGCGGAAAGGTGGCGGAGAAAAAAAGCGTTTGGTGCTCGTCGCGCACGTACTTGCGGATGCGCCGAACCACAGGCAAGAAGCCCATGTCCAACATGCGATCGGCTTCGTCGAGAACCAGGATCGAGATGTCGTCGAGGTTGGCCGTGCCGCGCGCCAGATGGTCGAGCAGGCGGCCCGGTGTTGCGACGATGATGTCGGTGCCGCGCTTGAATGCATCCAGCTGCGGTGCAAAGCCAACCCCGCCGTAGACGGCGGCGACGCGAACGTCCGTGTGCTTGGCCAAGAGGGTCAGGTGGCGCGAGATCTGTTCGGTCAGCTCGCGCGTGGGCGCCAGAATGAGCGCGCGAGTTTTGCGCCGCGGCAGCTTCATGAGCGTGTTCAGGATGGGAAGGCCGAAGGCCGCAGATTTGCCGCTGCCCGTCTCGGCGCTGGCCAAAACGTCCGCCCCCGCAAGGGCCGGTGGGATGGACGCGAGCTGAATGGCGGTGGGTGTTGTAAAGCCGAGATCGGCCACCGCGCGCAGAAGCGCCGGCGGCAAACCGAGGGATTCAAATGTAGAGATGGTGGTCTTTCTTTCAAAGTGGCGCGGCTCGATCGGCACTTCGAAAGATCGCGCAGGGTTGGCCGCAGTATGGCACAGAGTCCGCTTGGGCGTCAAATGCAAAAGCGGCATCGGCCACGCCAGGGCGGTCGTCAAAGCGGCATTCTCTCGCACCTTGCAGAAGAAAAGAGCCCGTGAGAAACTCGCGGATCGTTTTCTTGGCGCTACTCTTCATTGTGGTAGCAGTAGCTGCGTGGGTGTTTCTAACCGCGCGTTCCAAGAGCCCATTGGGCGATCACATTAGCGTTTACTACACCAAGTACGACGGAACCAGCGAGGTTGCGTGGCCGGTTTCGCTGCGCCCGCAAGCCCGCGACGAAACGCCGGGCGAACGTCTGCAAAATGCGGCGCTCTACGGCGCGGTGCAAGCCGTTGCGGGGCCGCCTCCGACGGTGGAAGCGATTCGTTTCCCCGCGGGAACGCATGTCCGTGCTGTTCGCGTTACGGGTTCGAATGCAGACGTGGACCTTTCGCCTGAGGTCAAATCGCAAAGTGGTGGAAGTTTGGGAGAAACCGGCGAGTTCAAAGGGCTGGTTTGGACACTGACCGGTCTTCCCGGAATAGCGTCCGTGAGCGTTCGCGTGGATGGCCGGCGTCTGGACGCGCTGCCCGGGGGACATCTTGAGCTTGATAAGCCGCTTCGCCGTTCGGATTGGTAGCGCACTCGCGCTAGCGGGACTTTGTTGGTGCGCGGCAGATGCGCAAAATGTGTCGCAAGTCGTGCTTGAGGGGCAGCGCATTGCCATCCACGCCGGCGCCCAGGGGAACGACGCGGTCGTTGGTTTGCACGACGTCGGCTTCAAGACGCTGCTTTCACGCCTTGGAATTTCCACCACATGGGGGGCGGGAGAGCGTTATATTCTTTTCACGACGCCCGAACCAAAAATCATCAGCTTTGCGCTTGGTGACGTGCGCTATGACGCCGGTGAAGTTTCCGGGCAGGCGGGCTTTGCGCCCTACGAGCGCGGCGGCGAAGTCTACCTGCCGTTCTACACGCTGCTGCGCGCGGTGGGATTCGAACCGAAGATTGACGGCGGCGAAACCATTCTGCAATCGCAAGTCGAGGTCGATATTCAAAGCCGGGGACAAGCGGCTCGAGTCCTTATGCACGCGGGCGTGCCGCTCGCGGGACGGCTCATCGCTAGCTCGGGAAATCGCATCGTTTACCAATTCGATGGGGTCGGATCAACGCTGGAGCGGACTCGGCGCGTTCATGCGGGCGGAATCGACGAGATCCGTATCGAGCAAAGCGGCTCGGTTCGCGCGCCGGTAACGCGGGTGACCTTCGTTCTGTCGGACGGGGCGAACGCTTCTGAAATGCCCTCGGAAAACAATCACGATTTTCAACTTGCCATCAATGGTGGACGGGGGCGTCAGGTCGCGGCGGCGACAGCCGCGCCCGCACCGAGCCCGTCGCCGGTCGAAACCGCTTCACCGAAGTCGGTGGTGGCGGTGACCGCCGTGGACGCGGCGCAATCGCAGGACGGTTTCTCGGTGCGGATCGCGGTCAGCGGAAATGCTTCCTTCGAGTGGCACCGGCTCTTGGATAATCGTTGGTATGTCGATATTCATGGCGCTACTCTGCAAGCGCCGCCACGTGACGAAACGCAAACCGCGCCGAGCGTCACGTCCCTGCGCGTGCATCAAGTCTCCGGCGATAGTGTTCGCGTGGCACTGACGCTGACCGGTCCGAAGTTAGTGGATGTGAATCCAGGAGCCGACGGGCTCACGCTGTTGGCGCACAACGAAGACGACGATATGCTCGCGCGGAGCGGTTCTGGAAGTATCGGCGGCAATGCCGTCGCAACCGCTGCGCCAACCTCCGAGGGTTGGAAGTTCAAGCCGGCGCCTGCCAAGACGTACGTTCCCACCAATCCGCGCCTCATCGTCCTGGATCCCGGTCACGGCGGAAGCGATGCCGGCGCGCAGCGTGGCGGACTGAGTGAGAAAACGCTCACGCTGGATATTTCGCAACGGTTGCGGGCCCTGCTGATCGTGCGTGGCTGGCAGGTGCAGCTTACTCGCACCACCGACATCGATGTCTATGCGCCCAATGACTCGGCAAAGGAAGAATTGCAAGCGCGCGTAGACGTTGCCAACAATACGGGCGCGCGTCTGTTTGTGTCCGTGCATGTGAACAGTTTTGTGAACGACGCTCCGAACGGTACCACGACGTACTACTATAAGACCGAAGATCGTCAACTTGCGCAGGCCGTGCACGATCGTCTAACCTCGGCTAATTTAGGGACAAAAGACGACGGCATCATAAAGAATAACTTCTACGTCGTCGTCCACACCGCGATGCCGGCAATTTTAATTGAGACGGCGTTCTTATCCAATCCCAACGACTTCGCGCTGCTGCAATCCTCTGCGTGGCTGCAACGGATCGCCAAAGCAATCGCCGATGGGATCGGAGAGTACGCCGGCGCGCCCGTTGCGGCGGGAAGCGGTCAGCGGTAATGCTGGGCGTGCTGGACTCGGGATTGGGCGGACTGTCGGTAGTGCGTGCTTTGCGCGAGCGATTGCCGCACCAAGATGTCGTGTTTCTCGCCGACCAGGCACACGTGCCGTACGGGGAGCGCGAACCCGAAGAGCTTGGGCAGCTTTTTGGCGCGAACGTCGCATGGTTAAACGAGGCCGGTGTTTCAGCGATCGTCATGGGCTGCAACACATCGTGTGCCGTCGGTCATACGTTCGGTTGGCCCACCTCGCGAGCGCCGATCTTGGACCTTATCGATGCGGCCGCCGCGGCGGCGCAGCGCGCAGGGATCCGCCGCATCGGTGTTATCGCGACTACTGCCACCGTCAAGAGCGGGGCCTACGCGCAGATGTTGCGCGCGCGAATGGAGGGAGTGCGTGTGACCGAAGTAGCGGCACCTGCATTGGTGCCGCTGGTTGAAGCGGGTCTAACGGGCACGCAGCAAGCGAGCGCTGCAGTTGGGGCCGTCTGCGCGAAACTGCCCAAAGATATCGACGGGGTCATCCTTGGCTGCACGCACTATCCATTTCTGGATGCGCATTTCTCCGACGCGCTCGGGGATGGGGTTCTGCGTATCGATCCGGCCTCCGAACAGGCGGCGCGCGCCTCAGCGATGCTGCCGCCCAACGGCGCCATTGGATTCGGGCGCACGCGGTACGTGACCAACGGACCGGATCCCGAAGCTTTTCGCACTGCCGTGCGCGTGTTGACCGGCGAACTAGAACCCGCTTGCGAACCGATGGCCCCTAGAGCGTGACCACATGGAAAGCCCAAAAGAAGAACGCTACCGAGAACGTGGCCAGCGCGGCGCCGGCCACAACTTGTAAGAGGTCGTGCGCTCGCAGATACATCCGCGCCCAGCAAACCATCGGTATGAGGATTAAGAACGGCAGCGGTTGCCGCCCGTAGAGCAGCGTGAGCGCCACTAGCGGCGCGGTGATCCCTAACGCATGCGTGCTGATCTTCCAATAACGGGTGATATACTGCACGACGACCGTCGAGAGGGTGTACCCGGCCATTGAAGCGATCAGCAGTTTAGGAGCATGCGTCAGCCACAGCACCAGCGTTCCCAACGTATAGAAGACCACGAACGCGCCAAAGACCGTTTCGCGCTCCCTGCGAACCGACATATCCAAGTCCGAAATGCGATCGGTCGCATAGAGCCAGAAAACGTAGAGCATCGGTCCCAGCGAGGTGAAGAAGGTGGTCAGAAAGAGCAGCCGCCAGAAATCAAGCGTGTCGGTCGCGCGGGCGTGCGCCAGGATGACGAAGAGGGCAAGCGCTGTAAGGAACGGATTGAAGATCGTCGAGAGAATGCGAGCCAGATCGCGATAGACATCGCGCCGTCTTCGCAGCACCACCGCGGGCGAAATTGGGGCCGGTTCCTCCAGCACGAATCCTACTCGCGTGCTGTGAGAGGGTTTTCCTTCTACAGAGTGTCTGTTAGGGGTCGCGTCGAACGTGAGCGCCCTTCATGATCATCGAACGAGTTGAATCGCCGGCCGCAGTCAAGTCGCTATCGCGTGCTGAGATCGACCAGCTTGCGAGCGAAATTCGCGAGCTGCTTATTGCCACATGCGCGCAAAATGGCGGCCATCTGGCTCCCAATCTCGGCGTAGTTGAATTGACGCTGGCGCTGCACCGGGTTCTCGATCTTCCGCGCGACCGCTTGGTGTGGGACGTAAGCCATCAAACCTACGTTCACAAACTGCTCACGGGCAGGCGCGATCGTTTCTCCACATTGCGGCAAGGCGGTGGCCTCTCCGGATTTGCGATGCGCTCCGAGTCCCCGTACGATCCCTTCGGCGCCGGACACGCGTCCACGAGTGTGTCAGCAGCGCTTGGCATGGCGACAGCACGCGATCTTTCCGGCGAAGACTATTCGGTGGTTGCGGTAATGGGCGACGGCGCGCTTACCGGGGGGCTGGCCTACGAAGCGCTCAACAATGCCGGCCAGCTCAAGAGCAATTTCCTGGTGATCCTCAATGACAACGAGATGTCGATTGCCCCGAACGTTGGCTCAATCGCTTCATACTTGTCAATTCTGCGCAGCAAACCATTGCTGAACATGGCCCGCGAGAAAACGAAGGACGTTCTGGGGCACATTCCGTTCGGCGGCGCCGCCCGAAAAGCGCTCTCCACTGCGGAAGTCGCCGCGATGCGCTTCGTGGCGCCCGCCGAGAAAACCGCAGTCATCTTTGAAGAGTTGGGCTTTCGTTACATTGGACCGATCGACGGCCATAACTTCGATGCAGTCGTTGAGGGCCTGGAAACGGGACTCGCGCTCGACGGTCCGGTCTTGCTGCACGTTCGCACCGTTAAAGGCCGCGGGTATCGTCCGGCGGAGGACGACGCACGGACCTTTCACGGGGTCAGCGGCGCCTTTGAAATTGAAAATGGAAACATCCAGAAGAAGCCGGATGCTCGCCCGACCTTCTCCGATGTTTTCGGCGATGCGCTGAATGTGGTGGCGGAACGCGACCGTCGCATTATCGGCATCACCGCCGCCATGCCCGACGGAACGAAGCTCTCAAAGTTCGCAAAACGTTTTCCGGAGCGATATTTCGATGTCGGCATTGCCGAGGCGCATGCCGTCTGCTTTGCGGCGGGGGCCGCCGCGGCAGGCCTGCGCCCCGTGGTGGCCATCTACTCGACCTTCCTGCAGCGTGCGTACGATCAAATCGTGCACGATGTCGTGGTGCAGAATCTGCCGGTCGTGTTCTGCCTGGATCGCGCTGGGTTGATCGGCGACGACGGGCCAACGCACATGGGGCTGTACGATATTGCGTATCTCCGGACGCTGCCCACGATGACGGTCATGGCACCGCGCAATGAGGCGGAGCTTCTGCCAATGCTCGAACATGCGCTCTCACTGGGAACGCCGGTGGCCATCCGGTATCCGCGCGGAAGCACGAGTGGAAAGCACGATCAGAGCCCAGCGCCCATCGTGCACGGCCAAGCGGAGAAGCTGCGCGACGGCGATTGCGTTGCCGTTCTGGCATTCGGCAACACCGTGGATGTGGTGCTGGACGCTTACGACCTCTTGGGCGAAGGCGCGGTACGTCCGACAATCGTCAACGCGCGTTTTGCCAAGCCGCTGGACGAGACGCTGCTCATTGAACTGGCAGCCTCGCACAGCCGCTTCCTTACCTTAGAAGAACACTCGCTCGCAGGCGGCTTCGGTTCGGCGGTCGTAGAGTTCGCCTCGGACCGTGGGCTGGGAGTGAGCGTGGAGCGCATCGGCGTTCCCAACGTCCTCGTCCAGCACGACAGCCAGGCACGGCAGCGTGCGCAATTCGGACTGCAGGCCGAAAGTTTGGCAGCCCGGCTTGCCGGTATTCTGCCCGCACCCGTTCGCTCATGACCCAGGGAGATTGAAAGCAATGTTTATCTTATTGGCAGCCACCCCGCCGCCGCAAGCGCTGCCGCAGGTGGCCCCGCATACGTGGATTGCGGACCACGCGGGCTGGCTGACACACGGTTTGGTGGGCTTGGCGATCGTGCTTGCGTTTGCGCTGATCGTGCTGCTGGCGATTCAAACCACCAAACAGGAAGGTCTCTCGGGAACCATCGGCGGCCGCGTGGATTCGCCGTACCGCGGCCGTTTGGGAATGGAAGAGAATCTCAAGCGCGTGACCGGAATGGTCGCGGTGAGCTTCGTGGTTGTCGTGTCCGTCCTTTCGCTTACGGGTTTCTAGCGCGGCCGGCATGGCGCTCTTAGAAGTAAAGAACCTGAAGACCACCTTCGCAACCGAAGATGGTCTGGTTACAGCAGTCAACGGCCTTTCGTACGCCATCGACGCCGGCACGACGCTCGGCATCGTGGGCGAATCTGGCTCCGGGAAGTCGGTGACAGCCCTATCGATCATGCGTCTGATTCAGCGTCCGGGGCGGATCGAAAGCGGTGAGATTTTCTTTGACGGGCAGAATCTGCTGACCAAATCCGAGAGCGAGATGCGCCACATCCGCGGTAACGACATCGCGATGATCTTTCAGGATCCCATGACTTCCCTCAACCCGGTGCTCACGGTCGGCGAGCAGATCTCCGAAGCGATCCAGCTGCATTTGGGCTACAACCGTCGCGACGCGCTCGAAAAGACCATCGACATGCTTAAGCTGGTCCACATCCCTTCGCCCGACAAGCGCGTGAAAGATTATCCCCATCAATTTTCGGGCGGAATGCGCCAGCGCGTCATGATCGCCATGTCGCTTTCATGCGAGCCCAAAGTCTTGATTGCGGATGAGCCGACGACTGCGTTAGACGTCACTATTCAAGCGCAGATTCTCGAGTTGATGAACGAGATGCAATCGCGTACCGGAGCGGCAATCATCTTGATCACACACGATCTGGGCGTGGTCGCTGAGGTGTGCGAGAACGTGCTGGTTATGTACGGCGGCAACATGGTGGAGTACGGAACAGCCCAGCAGATCTTCGACCAGCCCAAGATGCCGTACACGCAGGGGCTGCTCTCATCGCTGCCGCGGCTGGATGCCGAAGGCCACGAGCGACTCGTGCCCATTAAGGGGCAACCGCCCAACTTGCTGCGACTGCCGCCCGGCTGCGCATTCGCTCCGCGCTGCGCCTACCGTATGCCCATTTGCGATGACCCGGTTCCACTTTACGACTTCCGCGACGGGCACGTGGCGCGTTGCTTCCTTTATGATGAGCGCTCTGCGTCCCAGCGCCCGATCGCAGTCGAGACCGCGCCGCGCGTATCGCTGAGCGATGTTGCTGCCACCCCGCAGGCAATGGCGGAGAAGCAGCCGTGAGCGTTCTGCAAGAGGCGCCGGTGACCGAACCGACGACCGATTTGGTCGCCGTCCAAGACCTCTACAAGTACTTTCCGATCCACGCCGGGCTGCTTTCGCGCCACATCGGTGACGTGCGTGCGGTGGATGGCGTTGATTTCTCGATTGCCGCAGGCGAAACGCTGGGCTTGGTCGGCGAATCGGGATCCGGCAAGACGACTGTGGGACGTCTGCTCCTGCGCCTGCTTCCGGCTACTTCCGGCGCGGCGTACTTCGAGGGCCAGAATATTCTGAAGATGACCCGCGCCCAAGTCCGGCGGCTCCGCAAAGACATCCAGATCATCTTTCAGGATCCCTATGCGTCGCTCAACCCGCGCATGACCGTCGGCGATATTATCGGCGAACCGCTAAAGATTCACGGCATTGCCCGCGGGCGCGCGGGCGACGACAAGACGCAAGACCTGTTGCGCATGGTGGGCCTGCAACCGTACCACGCCAACCGGTATCCGCATGAATTCTCCGGTGGGCAGCGGCAGCGCATCGGGATCGCGCGTGCGCTGGCTGTGGATCCGAAGTTTATCGTGTGCGACGAGCCGGTTTCCGCGCTGGACGTTTCGATTCAGGCCCAGGTAATTAATTTGCTGGAAGACCTGCAGAAGCAGCTAGGGCTCACCTATCTCTTCATCGCGCACGACCTGTCGGTGGTTCGGCACATCTCCACCCGCGTGGCTGTCATGTATGTCGGCAAGCTCATGGAAATGGCCGACCGCGATGCACTCTACGAGAATCCGCTGCACCCTTACACGCAAGCGTTGCTCTCCGCGATCCCGATTCCCGATCCGCACGTCGAGCGGCGCCGCAAACGCATAATTCTCACCGGTGATATACCTTCGCCGGTGAATCCGCCGTCGGGTTGCCGTTTCCATACACGCTGTCCGGTGGCGTTCGATCGTTGCGTTACCGAGGTGCCACCATTTGCCGAATATGCGCCGGGGCATTTCGCGGCCTGTCACTGGGTTGAGGAGCATGGCGGCAAGGCGCCGGATCTGATTAATGGTCCGGCCGTAGTAGCGTAAAAGAAAACGGACCGCGCGGGTACGCGGTCCGTTTTCACTGAGTTGAAAGGGCTACTTTTTCCTACGCCCGGCCTTTTTGCGTCCGCCAGCTTTCTTGCGTCCGCCGGCCTTTTTGCGTCCGCCAGCTTTCTTGCGTGCGCCGGCTTTCTTGCGTCCGCCG
>QHBJ01000032.1:27585-50112 GCA_003243975.1 Candidatus Meridianibacter frigidus
CGCCGGCTTTCTTGCGTCCGCCGGCCTTTTTGCGTCCGCCGGTTTTCTTGCGTCCGCCGGTTTTCTTGCGTCCGCCGGTTTTCTTGCGTGCGCCGGCTTTCTTGCGTGCGCCGGCTTTCTTGCGTCCGCCGGTCGCCTTACGGGCCGTCGATTTCTTGCGACCGCCGCTCGATTTTCGGCCGGTCGATTTCTTCCGGCCCCTCGAGGACTTCTTGCGTCCGCCGCGGCCCGATGATTCATCCATCATCGTACCGTCGTTCTGCATCATGTCGGAATCCATTCAATCCTCCTCGCCCCCGTGGGACGAACGTGAATATTTTTGGATAATACCGAGCGTAGCTCGGTACTGCTGCGTGCATCGTACATTTTTTTGCAGAGAATTGCAAATACCGCCGCGCAACGGCGCGCTGCATTTATTGCCCCGGCCTTGACCGGCGGTATATACTTAGCCCCGTGAAAAAGCCCCTGATCATCGTGGAGTCACCCACGAAGGCTCGCACTATCAAGAAGTTCTTGCCCGCGCGCTACGTTGTGAAGGCGTCCGTCGGCCATGTTCGAGACTTGCCGAAGAGTACGCTAGGGGTGGACGTCGAGAATGGATTCGAGCCGAAATACCTCACTATCAAAGGTAAAGGCGAGGTAATCAAAGAGCTGAAGTCGGCGGTCAAGAACGCCAGTGAGGTCTACTTGGCGACCGATCCCGATCGCGAGGGCGAAGCCATTGCTTGGCATTTAGCGCAGCTGCTCAAGCTTGAGGACCCCAAGCGAATCGAACTTCACGAGATCACCAAAGATGCCGCGATGGCCGCTATCAAATCACCCCACTCCATCGACATCAAGCGGGTTGATGCGCAGCAAGCGCGCCGGATTCTGGACCGCTTGGTAGGATACAAGATCTCGCCGCTGTTGTGGGCGAAGGTGCGCGGCGGCCTCTCCGCCGGCCGCGTTCAATCGGTCGCCGTCCGCCTGATCGTGGACCGCGAGCGCGACATCGCACGCTTTGTGCCTCGTGAATACTGGTCGATAACGGCCTTTCTGTCCGGACAGGCGGACCCATCGATCATCTTTGGTGCCGATCTCATTGCGCGCGCGGGAACGCGAATCGAAGTTCGCACGCAGGCCGAGTCGGATGCGATCGTCGCCGACCTTCGCGCTGCGACGTACCGCGTTCATTCGATCAAGCGCCGCGAAACCAAGCGCAACGCGCCCGCGCCCTTCACAACCTCCACCCTTCAGCAAGAGGCCTCTCGTCGCCTAAAGTTGCGCGTTCGGCGAACCATGCAGTTGGCGCAGGGCCTGTACGAAGGTGTGGATTTGGGAGCCGAAGGGACGCAAGGCTTGATCACCTATATGCGCACGGATTCCACGCGCATCGCGGATTCCGCCCGCGATTCGGCGCGCGAGTTTATCGCGGCGACCTTCGGTCAAGAGTACCACTCCGGCCGCGCGCACAAGCTTCGCGAAGGGGCGCAAGATGCGCACGAAGCGATTCGACCGACATCCGTCGCCCGCACGCCCCAGATGCTGACCGGGATTCTGAAACGGGACGAGCTCAAGCTCTACACGTTGATTTGGGAGCGCTTTGTGGCCTCGCAGATGTCGCCGGCCGTCTTCGATCAAACGACCGTGGAGATTTCGGCAGCGTCGTACACGTTTCGGGCTACGGGCAGCGTGCTCAAATTCGCCGGCTTCACCAAAGTGTATGAAGAGGCGCGCGACGAGGATTCCGCGGGCGCGGGCGCCGGCGCGAAACCGCGCGCGCGCCTCCCGGCGTTGGACGAAGGCGAAAACCTGCCACTTGACCGCCTCGAGCCCAAGCAACACTTTACCGAGCCCCCGCCACGTTACACCGAAGCAACACTGGTCAAGGCGCTCGAAGAGAATGGCATCGGCCGCCCGTCAACCTACAGCACCATCGTGGAAACCATTCAGGCGCGCCAGTACGTCAATCAGGTCGAGCGCCGCTTCCATCCCACCGAGATCGGTATCGCCGTCAATGATCTGCTGGCAGAACATTTCCCGGATATCGTGGACTTGGAGTTTACCGCCTTAATGGAAGGCCGTTTGGACAAGGTGGCGGAGGGCGAAGAAGACTGGGTAGCGGTCCTTCGCAAGTTCTACGACCCGTTTTCGGCCGAGTTGGCCGCTGCCGAAGAGAAGCTTCCAAAACTCGAAATGCGCGACGAACCGACAGATGAAGTCTGTCCGAACTGCGGAAAACCGATGGTCATCAAGACGGGACGGTTCGGTCGCTTCATCTCGTGCACCGGCTACCCCGAATGTAAGACGACGCGACCGATCTTAATCGACACGGGAGCCAAGTGTCCCAAGGACGGCGGCATCATCGCGGAGCGCAAATCGCGCAAGGGCCGCATCTTTTTCGGCTGCGCGAACTATCCGAAGTGCGACTTTGTATCCTGGGACCGCGTGGTTCCGCAATCGTGCCCGGTGTGCCAAGCGTATGTGGTGGTCAAGAATCGACGCGGGGGCGCGACCGTACTGGAGTGCAGTGCCGACAAAGCGCACGATACAAGTGCAATTGCCGCGCAAGCGCCCGGAGAAGCTGCCGAGGCATAAACGTGTTAACGGTGGTGGGAGGCGGTTTGGCGGGATGCGAGGCCGCGTGGCAGGCTGCTTTGTGCGGGGTGGACGTCACCCTTTACGAGATGCGCCCGCAAAAGAGTGGGCCGGCGCATAAAACCGGAGATCTTGCCGAGCTGGTATGCAGCAACTCTCTGCGCGGCGCGGCGATCGAAAACGCGGTTGGGCTTCTGAAAGAAGAACTCGCGTATCTGGATTCCGTTATCATCACTTCCGCGCGAGAGACGGCGGTTCCGGCGGGCGGCGCTCTGGCTGTGGATCGCGTGCGCTTCGCGCGCAAGGTGCAGTCGCGCTTGGAGAGTCATCCGCGCATACGCATCCAACGCGAAGAAGTTGTGGACATTCCCACAGACCGTCCCGTCATCATCGCCTGCGGTCCTCTCCCCAGCGACGCACTGGTTTCCCAAATCGACAAGCTACTGCAAAGGCGCCTCCATTATTACGATGCCGCTTCGCCGATCGTATCGGCGGAGTCCATCGACCAATCGCAAATGTACCGCAAGTCGCGCTATGACAAAGGCGAGGGCGCCGATTACCTCAACATCCCGTTAAGGCGCGACCAATACGCGCAGCTCGTCGCCGACCTCCGGGAACTTCCGCAACACCAACCCAAGGATTTCGAGTTGGACGCGAGTCGCGGCAGCGTGCCATATTTTGAGGGTTGCCTCCCGGTTGAAGAGATGGCGCGGCGGGGCGATGGCACGTTGCGGTTCGGTCCGCTCAAACCGGTGGGTCTGCGCGACCCCCGCACCGGCGAAGCGCCATATGCGGTAGTCCAACTGCGCAAGGAGAATGCTGAAGGCACGGCCTTCAACCTCGTGGGGTTCCAAACGCGTCTCACGTGGCCGGCGCAGAGAGAGGCCTTCGGCAAACTGCCTGGACTCAAGAATGCGGAGTGGCTGCGTTTTGGCGTCATGCACCGTAACACGTTCATCGACTCGCCGCGGTTGCTCGATGCGGACCTGCGTCTGCGCGGCTACGATGAGCTCCATTTCGCCGGACAAATAACCGGGGCCGAAGGATACGTCGAAGCCGCGGCCTGCGGCGCGATTGCCGCGATCGCGCTGACGCGCAAGCTACAAGGCGCGCCGAGGGTATCCGTGCCGCGTGAAACAGCCCTCGGTGCGGTCATCGCGCACTTGCAGAACACCGAAACCGCGGATTTTCAACCTGCTAATGTCACCTGGGCGCAATTTCCAGCGCTCTCCACCGAGGAGATCCTCGGCGCGCGAAGGGACAAGCGGCTGCGTCGCGAGCGGATGGCGGCGCGTGCTCTGGTCGCGCTGCAGGAGTTCAAGCGCGAAATCGGCCGCGTTGAAACCTCCCTGGTGGCCGCCGGGTAAGTAGAGCCCGTATGACAATCCGCTCCACCACGATCGTCGCCGTTCGGCGCGACGGTAAGATCGCGATCGCCGGCGACGGTCAGGTGACCTTCGACAAGACCATTATGAAGCACGGTGCCCGAAAAGTTCGCCGCATCGCTGCCGGCAAAGTGTTGGCCGGCTTTGCGGGGTCGGCTGCGGACGGTATTACGCTTCTGGAGAAGTTCGAGGGCAAACTGAGCGAGTATAAAGATAACATCGTGCGCGCTGCGGTGGAACTGGCCAAGGACTGGCGTTCCGACCGCGCGCTACGGCGGCTCGAAGCGTTATTGATCGTCGGGACCCCCGAACATCTCTTCGTGCTGAGCGGCAACGGCGACGTTATCGAGCCGGATGAAGGCATTGCCGCGATTGGCAGTGGCGGACCGTATGCGCAAGCCGCGGCCGCGGCGCTGTTGCGCAACACAGCTTTGGACGCCGAATCGATAGCTCGCGCCGCGCTGGAAATCGCTTCGGAAATTTGTATCTACACCAACAGCGACATCGTGGTGGAAACGCTATGACATCCACCCTTGGTGACTTGACCCCTCGCCAAATCGTCTCCGAACTGGACAAGTACATAATCGGCCAAGCCAAGGCGAAACGCTCCGTTGCCATCGCCATGCGCAATCGCTATCGCCGGGAACGGGTTGGAGACGAGATGCGCGCGGAGATCATCCCGAAGAACATCCTCATGATTGGACCCACGGGCGTCGGTAAGACGGAGATCGCGCGCCGCCTCGCGGGCCTGACGGGCGCGCCGTTCGTTAAAGTCGAGGCGACGAAGTATACCGAAGTCGGCTACGTTGGGCGCGACGTCGAGTCAATGGTGCGCGAACTCGTCGAAGTAGCGGTACGTATGGTGCAAGAAGAACGCCGCGAAGACGTGCGGGAAGCCGCGGAGCGCGCCGCCGTCGAGCGCGTCATCGATGCGTTGCACCCCGAAACGCGCCAGCCGACAACCCAAATGCAGAGCAATCCGCTGAGCGCCACTCTGGGTTCGCTCTTCGGCGGGAATCTTTCGGCCAATCAAAGTCCGAGCGCTACGGTTGGAACGGCGGCGCCGGCGGGCACCACCGAGCAACACGCGAACACGCGCGAACAGGCACGTTCTGACGTGAGCCGCGGTTTCTACGACGTTCGCTTGGTTGAGATCGAGATTGAAGAGACGCCGTCGATGCCGATCGGCGTTATCGGCGGCATGGATCCCTCAATGGGAGGCGCCGATCTGGGCGATATGCTCGGCGGTTTGATTCCGAAGAAACGTACGAAGAAACGCGTGACGGTCCAAGAGGCACGCCGTATTTTCGCGCTCGAGGAAGCCAACAAATTGATTGACATGGATGCGGTAAAGCGCGAAGCGCTGCGCCGTGCGGGCGAAAACGGAATCATCTTCATCGATGAGATCGACAAGGTGGCTGGGCGCGAGGGCTCCCACGGACCGGACGTTTCGCGCGAGGGCGTGCAACGCGATATTCTCCCAATTGTCGAAGGAAGCACGGTCAACACCAAACACGGCCAGCTCAAGACCGACCACGTCCTCTTCATCGCAGCCGGCGCATTTCACATGAGCAAGCCCTCCGATCTCATTCCCGAACTTCAAGGGCGTTTTCCAATTCGTGTGGAGCTGGACTCGCTAACGGCCGAGGATTTCCGCACCATTCTGACGCAGCCGCGCAATGCACTCGTGCAGCAGTACATGGCACTGCTGGGTGTCGAGAACGTGCAGCTCGAGTTTTCGCAGGACGCGGTGGATCAAATTGCCGAGTTCGCGATGCAGGTGAACGATCAAAGCGAAAATATCGGCGCCCGCCGCCTTCATACCGTAATGGAGCGGTTGTTGGAAGATGTCAGTTTCGATGCGCCCGAGCAGGCCAGCGGACCGCTGAAGATTGACGGGCCGTACGTGCGCGAAAAACTGCTCGAAGTCGTGAAGGATGCGGATCTAAGCCACTTCATTTTGTAGGGTCCTGTGTAAAATCGTGTCACCCCGACTTCTCGACATCGCTTTTCCTGAGCTTGTCGAAGGGCTCGAAGTGACAGATTTGTGTCATGCTGAGCCTGTCGGAGCATTGTCGAAGGGTTGTCCCGAGCAACGTCGAGGGAAGCTTGTGGAGAACCGGCGAGCGAAGCGGTTTGGTGTCCAGCCGCAGGGGAGCGTCGTGATGCGGGGCGTAGAGTAGCGGGCGATGCCGTATCTGCGCAAGATCATTACCGACGGAGATCCAACGCTTCGTAAGGTTGCGAAGAAGGTTGACCCTGCGGAGCTGGACGACCCATTGTTTCAACAGCTCATCGACGACATGTTTCTGACGATGTACGACGCGCCCGGCATTGGACTTGCGGCGCCGCAGGTTGATGTCTCCAAGCGCGTCTTCACCATCGATCTGCAAGACGACGATCCGGCGCATGGCCCCGCGGTGGTTATCAATCCGAAGTTTGTCGATACCCGCGGTGAGATTGAGGCGACTGAGGGCTGCTTGTCCGTGCGAGGCTTTGTAGGTGAAATTACGCGTTACGAGTTCGTTGCCGTGAACGGTTTGGACCGCAACGGAACGAAGATTCGGCTGGAAGGCGACGGCCTCTTTGCGCGCTGTTTGCAGCACGAGATCGATCATCTCAACGGCGTTCTCTACATAGACAAGGCCAAGAACGTACGCCCGGCCCAAATCGAAGAAGAGGTTGGCACTGCGGAGGAAGCGCAAGCCGAGGCGCGTGCGGACGCGAATCGCGAAAGCGTCGAGTCGGGAGCATCCGGTTAGCGAAGCACTAGGGCGCCTTCGCGCGGTTTTCTTTGGAACTAGCGAATTTGCGGTGCCCGCGCTGCAAACGCTTGGGCAAAGTGTGAAGGTGGCGGGCGTCGTTACGCAGCCCGACCGCCGCGCCGGGCGCGGCCAGAAGATGGTGCCGACGCCGGTAAAGAAAGCCGCGCTCAATCTCGGCTTCACGGTATGGGAGCCGACCGCGCTAAAAAGTTTCGAGCATTTGCACTCGGAGCATTTTGACATCTTCGTCTTAGCGTCGTATGGAAAGATTCTGCCGCAAAGCGTCTTAAGTCTGCCGCGCCTGGGAGCGCTAAACATTCACCCAAGCTTGCTGCCCAAATACCGGGGTGCAACGCCAATTCAAAGTGCATTGCGAAACGGGGACGCGCAAACCGGCGTGTCAATCATCCTCATGGATGCGGGCATGGATACCGGCCCGCTACTGTTGCAACAAAGCGCGGAAATTCGCTCTGAGGACAACTACGGCGCGCTGCACGACCGCTTGGCGCGGCAAGGTGCCGCGCTGCTCTTGAAAGCGATTGCCCGACTCGCGGAAGGATCGCTGCAGGCACAGCCGCAAACCGGAGAGCCCTCGTACACAAAACCGATCCGCAAAGAAGATCTGGCCATCCATTGGGATTGGGTCGCCCGACAAGTTGTGGACACCGTTCGTGCCCTTGCGCCAAAACCGGCTGCACGAGGTAACGTCGATGGTGAAACTGTCAAACTCTTGCAGGCCCGAGCTGTTCCGTCGAGCGTATCCTCTTTGCGCCCCGGTGCCGTCGCTGGAACCGCTGATGACGGTCTGCTGATCAAATGCGGTGATGGCCTAGTATCGATTGAGAAAGTCATTGCGCCCAATCGCGCTCCCGAATCCGGTGCCGCCTACTTCGCTCGCATAGTAACGAGCCGCACGTGAGCGCGCGCAGTCATGCGCTGGCAATCGTGCGTGATGTTTTTGCGCATGAGGTGAAGCGCCGGCGCCCGGCTCAGGCCTCGCTGGATTATCATGTTCGCAAGGCCGGCCTCGATGATCGCGACCGCGCGTTCGTAACCGAGCTGGCGTACGGCGCCATCAAGATGCGGCGGCTCCTTGACTGGTACTTGGCGCCGCATCTGTCCCAGCGGCAGAAAGCGTTGCCGCCGGTGATTGACGAGATTTTACGACTGGCCGTCTATGAGCTGCGCTTCATGCGATCGCCGGCGCGCGCGGTCGTGCATGATTGGGTCGGTTTGGCCAAGATCTTCGGACACCGGGGAACGGCCGGGCTAACCAACGCCGTGCTGCGCGCCTTTCTGCGCAGTGAACCGCCGGCGCCAAAAGAAGCGGATTTTCAAAGCCGCGATGAGTTCTTGGGAGTAGCGTTTTCGTTTCCTAAATGGGTTATCAGACAATGGCGCGAGATTTTTGGTGACGATCGCGTCGCCGAAATCACCCAGGCCGTCAACCAAGCGCCGCAATGCGCGGTCTCCGTCAACACCCTGCGCAACACGCGCGATCAGATCGCAGCGTGGTTTGCCTCGAACGGCGTCCAGGCGACCCCCTCCCCGTATGTGGAGGAGATACTACTGGTATCGGATTCGGCTTTCGCACGCGCGCACGAAGCTGGACACGCCGCTGAGTGGTTCTCGCAGGACGAAGCAGCTGCGATGCCCGTGGCGATTGCGAATCCGCAACCGGAGGAAACGGTCCTCGACCTTTGCAGTGGGCGCGGCAACAAAGCCGTTCAGGCAGCGATACGCATGGGCGGTCGCGGGCGTTTACTCTGCGTGGAGAAAGATATCCGCAAAATCCGTGGCCTGCAGGCTCGACTCGCCACTTCCGATCTCCAGGCGACGGTGATCGAGGGAGATGCGACGCAGCCGCTTCAGGCGGGTCCGTTTGATCGCATCATTTTGGATGCACCGTGCTCGGGCGTAGGAGTGCTGGGGCGCCATCCCGAGGCACGCTGGCGCAAATCCGCCGACGACGGTGCACGCTTGGGAGCCCTCCAGCGGGCCATGCTGGAAGCGGCCGCGCAACACGTCTTTCCCGGGGGCGCCTTGGTGTACAGCGTCTGCTCGACCGATCCGCGCGAAACGACAGAGATAATCGAGCCGTTCTTGCGCTCGAACAAGTTTGCGCGCGGGCTGGTTCCGGCCGGTTACGAGGAGTTTCAGAACTCCGCGGGCGATGTCGTTATTCCACCCGGAGTAAATGGGCGCGGCGGTTTTTACATCGCGCGCTTGGAGCGGAGTCTATGAGCTGGCTTGGGCGCATCGAGGAGGCCTGCGCTTCGTTTATCGAGCGCAGCTTTGCGCGTGTCTTTCCAGCCGACCTCGAACCAGCGCATATTGCGCGCAAATTGATTGCAACGATGGAGGCCAAAACCTCACATGAGGGCGACCGCGCGATTGCGCCCGGGCGCTACATCGTCCGCGTTAACGCGGGCGATCTTACCCGCTTGAGCGCGCACCGCGAATATTTGGAACGCGAGTGGGCGCATCTGCTCCAGGATGTTGCCGCGCGCGTTTCGATCGAATTTGAGAACCCGCTGCAGGTGGAGCTCGTTCAGGCCCCTGCCATCGTTTCGGGGGCCGTCGAGATCGCGACCGAAGAGATCGGAGTGCCTGGGCGCGCCCTCGGGCTGCGAGTTATCAAGGGTGTGCCGCAAGACGGCTTCTTCGCGCTGACCGGCCCGGTCACCATTGGGCGCAGCCGGCAGAGCGATATCGTGCTCGCCGACCCGCGCATTTCGCGACAACATGCCCGCGTAGAGTTGCAGCCCGCCGGCCCCGTGCTGCGCGATCTCGGCTCGACCAATGGTACGTTCGTGGACGGCAGGCGCCTGAACGGAACGCTGCAGTTACACTCCGGGATGGTTGTGGGTATCGGAAACACCATGTTGCGTCTCGAGAACGTACCGGCGTGACGTTTGCGGCCTCCATGCGGATCGGATCCCTGGAGGTATTGACGGCGATGGCAGTCTTCGCTTCGATGGGCCTGCGCATGCGTACCCCGCCCCGTTTGCCGTCCGGTCCGGTGCGCGTTCAGCTGGAAGTTCAGCACCAAAGCCGCAGCCGCGAGCTTGCGGGTGTCCTTCCATTTGTAATCGGCCGTTCGGCCGATACCGATCTCTTGATTTTGGATCCCGAGGTGAGCAGGCGGCACGCCATCCTGGAGGCGGAGAACGGGGCCGTCTTTCTTACCGATTTGCAGAGCCGTAACGGTACGTACTTGAATGGGCGGCGAATTCGCGAGAGTATAGAGGTGCGCCCCGGCGATCACGTGGACGTCGGTACGGCGCGCATCCTCTTTCAAGGAAGCGGTCCGTGGACGTAACTATCAGCGGCGACCCGCGGCGAACACTGTGCGTAGCACTGCACGGGGGAGCTCGCATGCTTGCGATGTGCGATGGTTTTGGAACCGTTGACGGCGAGCCTATCGCCCAAACGACCCTGCGGGCGCTCCACAGCGCCATGGGTGCCCGCGCGCGTGGCGCACGTTTCTCCAACACGCTCAGCCGGCCAAAATCCGTCGCCTCGATGCTGATCTCCACGCTGGCGGGCGTTAACGCATATCTGTATCGGCGCAGCGCGTCGCACGACGATTATGTTACTTGCGGTGCATCGATGTCGGTAATCTTGCTGGTGGGCAACCGCGCCTACTTGGCGCACGTCGGCAACACCGCAGCATATCTTTCGCGTAGCGGCTACATGATCTCCCTAACCAAAGATGATTCTTTCGTTTTCGATGTTCCGACCGGCGGCGCCGTGGCGGTCAGCGCGCACCCGCCTGTCCTGATGCGCGCTCTTGGGACGGCGCCCCAAGTGGAGCTCAGCGTTTGCAACTTCCGCGTCGCCGGCGACGATGCGGTCGTGTTGTCAAACAAGCGCTTCAGCGGGTTCGAAGACCGCCGGGCACTTTCGGGCTGGATGTTGCATGGCCGCCCGCCGGTCGATCTCGGAGACCGCACGGTTTTGGTGTCGCGTCCCGGACCCGCGGTGCAAGACAACACCGCGGGTTCAATTCGTGCGCTCGGCGCGCGCCCGCTGGGAGCCGGCATCATCATGTTCCTGTTGTTCATGCTTCTGGCGTGAGCGTCGCGCTGCTCTACCGTTTCCTGCCGTCGTCGGCGGCACTGGTCATTGCTTGGTTCTTGCTGAGTCTGGCGCCGCCTCGGACCATCGGGCCACCGTGGCTGCTGATGGTGCTGGCCGCGTTGGCACTGCTGTGGGTCGGGCTGCAACCGGCGCGTGGACGTCGCGACGACATCCTGCCAGCTTTAGCGATTTTCATATCAACGCTGGGCCTGCTGATGGTTGCGCGGCTCTCACCGGAACTCGCGCGCAAACAGCAACTGTGGCTGCTGGTGTCGCTGTTGCTGGTCGTTGCGGTGAGCCCTGTTCTTGGGCGTTTCCGCACACTCGCATCGTTAAAATACCTTTGGGTCCTGGGATCGATCGTCATGTTTGCGTTGCTTGCAATCTTCGGCCAGGAAGTCAACGGCGCGAAGCTTTGGATCCGCATCGGCACCATTCAGTACGAACCGGTGGAATTGATCAAGCTTTTCATCGTCTTCTTTTTGGCTGCGTACTTGGCGGAAACGGCGGATGTCATCGCGCACGCTAAACCGTGGTCGCTGCGCGCGAACTTGAAGTACCTGGGCCCGCTGTTCATCGGTTGGGGCGCCTCCATGGCGATCCTCGTCTTCGAGCGTGATCTGGGCATGGCCACGCTCTTGCTGGCGACCTTCTCCGCTATCTTGTATGTCGCCACGCGCCGGGCCGATCTAGTCATCGGGAGCTTAGCAGTATTCGCCGCGGCCGCTGCGTGGGCGGTGCATCACTTTTCATACGTACAAACGCGCATCGCAGTGTGGCACAATCCGTTCGCGGATCCGCTCGGGGCCGGGTTTCAGGCCAGCCAGGGATACTACTCGCTAGCGGCCGGCGGGTTGTTTGGAACCGGGTACCGGTTGGGGCATCCCGGATTCATCCCCGATGTCGCAACCGACTACGTCTACGCCGCTTGGGGCGAAGAGTTCGGCGCATTGGGCGCGCTACTGCTGCTGTTGCTCTATCTGGCAATCGTTTGGCGCACGCTGGTGATCGCGCGCAATCAACCCGACCTCTACACGCGGTTGCTTGCGGTCGGCTTAGCCGCCACGCTTGGCTTTCAGGTATTCATCATCGTGGGCGGCGTCATCGGACTCTTTCCGCTGACCGGGATCACGCTGCCGTTTATGTCGTACGGCGGCAGCTCATTGGTGGCGAACTTCCTGCTGATCGCTTTGGTGTGGGCCATGAGTGCGCAGAAATCGGGTCACGATGAAACCCCGCGCCGCGATACCTCGTTATCGATGGAGCATGGGAGCAATCCGTAATCGAAGTTTAGGCCCAACCATTCTGGTCGCGCTCGTCTTGGCAGGGCTGCTAATTCAAGCGGCCCCTGCGCCGGCAGAGACGGCTGCCGAGCATGCGCTCGCGCTCGTCCGCCGGCAATTTCGCATGCATCGGCCGCCCCCACCTTATGAGACGTACACGCTGATCCGCGTGCAGAATACCGAGCTCGGCTATCCGGACTACGTCGAAAGCTATAAGTACCATATCTGGATCCGGAATCTGGACCGTGCCGCACTGGGCCGCAAAGTTTTTCGCGGCGACTATCGCGGGCCATTGGAGTTTTTGCGGCCGGCCTTCAACGAGCCGTGGGATCCCGGGCCGCCCAGTGCGGATGTTTTTGAGCCCGCGCCAGCCCACCCGCATACCATCGCTTTCGTGCCGACTCCGGAGCCGAGCGGGACCGCGCCGCCGCTGATTGCCACCGTTCGGGCCGTGGGCGAATTCGAATACCGCGTGACCAACATGCGAACCGAGCGCGATCTGATCCACTTGTCGCTTGCCCCTATCCGGGATCCCGACCGCAACCGTTTGCGCGAGCTGTATGCCGACAAAAAAACCTACGAGCTCAAGAAGATCGTTGCGACCGACAAGCTATTCGTCCCGGGTTTCGACCCTTATCCGGTCATCTTCACCTACACGATCGGAATGCTGAACAACGTTCCGGTTGTCACCGATCTGCACGGTGTCGTGGATCCGTCCTATCATGGCGACGGCGAGCAAGTGGATTACCACTTCCGCGACATCACGTTCCCATCGACGCTGCCGGACTGGTACTTCGAAGCCCGCCAGTACGCGCGACATCAAAATGATGCCCCACTGTAGCAACTGGTAACGTATTAGGCCGCGGCGCGAAACGCTACCGCGAAGAGTTCCTCGACATAATGGTACAGGCAATGGTCGATGATCTTACATCTCAATAGCGTACCGCGAATCGTTGAAAGATCGCTTGCATGGGTCGTATCCAACAGCGATGCCAAAGGCGTTTCACCACCGGTCTACGTTGCCGCAGCAGCGTTGAGGGCGTGTTGCTCTTGCGCTAGCGAGAGATTTCCATGGTAGGACTCCAGTTGGGGCCAGGAAAGGTATCCACGCCATGAGCAGCTACCGGGCCCCCCTGCGCGACATGCAGTTTGTTCTGCGCGACTTGGCCGGCATTGATGAGGTCGCGAAGTTGCCGGGCTTCGATGAAGCGGCCGAGGTCGCCGCACCAATTTTGGAAGAAGCCGCCGCGTTTGCGGCCCGAGTTCTCGACCCGCTCAACCGTACCGGAGACAAAGAGGGCTGTACTTGGAAAGACGGCAGGGTCACGACTCCCGCCGGCTTCAGCGAGGCATATGCTCAATTTGCAAAGGCCGGCTGGATTGGGTTGACGGTACCGCAACAGTACGGCGGGCAGGGATTGCCCCAGTTGCTACTTGGGGCGACGCTCGAGATGTGGAATGCCGCGAACGTTGGTTTCGCTAACGCGCCGTTGCTCAACCAAGGCGCGATCGAAGCCATCGAATTGTGTGGCTCGGACGAGCAGAAGACAAGGTATATTCCAAAGTTGGTTTCGGGAGAGTGGACCGGCACGATGTGCCTGACCGAGCCGCAAGCCGGCTCCGACCTTGCAGCCGTACGTACAAAAGCGCTGCCGGAAGAGAATCACTACCGCATCACCGGACAGAAAATCTTCATAACCTTTGGCGAACACGATTTGGCCGCGAACATCGTGCACTTAGTTCTCGCGCGCCTGCCTGATGCACCTGAAGGTACTAAAGGCATCTCGCTGTTCATCGTCCCCAAGTTTTTAGGGCATGCCGACGGCTCGCTCGGCGAACGTAACGATGTCGAGTGTGCCGGTATCGAGCACAAAATGGGCCTGGGCGGTAATCCTACCTGCACCATGAACTACGGCGAGCGTGGCGGGGCCGTTGGTTATAGGGTCGGCGAGCCGAACCGCGGGCTCGAGTATATGTTCATCATGATGAACGCGGCGCGTTTCTCCGTGGGCGTGCAGGCGTTGGGCATCGCCGATCGCGCATATCAAAGCGCGCTGGAGTTCGCCGGAGAGCGTTTTCAAGGCCGGGATGTTACTTCGCGCGGCGCGCAGACCGTTCGCATCATCGAACATCCCGACGTGCGCCGAATGCTCATGAGCATGAAATCCCAAATCGAAGCGATGCGCGCGCTTTCTTACGTCACGGCCGCGTCGCTCGACTTTGCGCACAAGCATCCCGACGAGTCTGTGCGCAAGGAACATAATGCATTCGCCGAATTTATGATACCGGTGGTCAAGGGCTGGTGCACGGAGGTTGCGCAAGAAATCGTGTCGACGGCGCTGCAGGTCTTCGGAGGCCTGGGTTACGTGGAAGAAACCGGTATTGCGCAGCAGTACCGCGATGTTCGGGTCACTACCATCTACGAAGGTACGACGGGAATTCAGGCGCTCGACTTGGTGGGGCGCAAGCTTATTCGCGACACTGGCGCGAGTGCCGCCGCGATCACGGCCCGCATGCGAGCCGTTACCGAAGGTCTTCAGGCCGACGAGAACCCGGACCTGAAGTCACTGGGCAATCATCTTTCCGCGGCTGTCGCGGAACTCAGCGAAGCCTCGCGATGCATCATAAGCGCCGCGGGCGACCTGCGTCGGGCCTTCGCTTGTTCGGTCCCTTATCTGCGCATCTGGGGCGTGGTGGCAGGTGGCTGGCAGATGGGCCGCGCCGCGCGCGTCGCGGCCCAAAGAATTTCCGCCGGCGATTCCGATGATTTCTACAAAGCCAAAATTGCGACCGCGAAGTTTTACGCGACGCACGTGCTCACGCAAAGCGCGTGGCTCAAACGGCAAGTTGTGGACGGCTCCGGCGACGTGATGTTGCTGCCGGCGAGCCAATTTGACCTGGACCGCAAGCCAGCGGTGCTCGCAGAACAACGGAAATGAGTCGACACCGACCGTGATGTCACCCCGAGCGCGACGCGGTGTCATCTCGACTTCGCTTCGCTTCGCTCGAAGTGACAGATTTGTGTCATGCTGAGCCTGTCGAAGCATTGTCGAGCGGTTGTTCCGGGCCCCTCGACATCCCTCAAGAAAAGTTTTGTGGAGGGGAGGGCTGCGACTAAAATCCGGGCTGAAATTAGTGCTTGTGAGCGAAGATGGCAGAGCAATGGCGACCAGCAACATTTTTTCTAACGGGGCCAAAACGCGCTCCGAATCGGACTCGATGGGCAAGATCGACGTCCCGGCCGACAAGTATTACGGCGCGCAGTCGGCGCGCTCGCTCATTAATTTCGATATCGGCGATGGCACAACACCGCGCGATGTCATGCCGACCCAGGTTATTAAAGCGATGGGAACGCTCAAGAAGGCGTGCGCGCTCGTAAACCACGGGTTAGGCAAGCTCGATAAAGAGAAGAGCGATTTGATCGTCGCGGCCGCCGACGAAGTTATCGCGGGCAAACTCACGGCTCACTTCCCGCTGCGCGTGTGGCAGACCGGGTCCGGCACGCAGAGCAACATGAACGTCAACGAGGTTATCTCCAACCGCGCTATCGAGATGGCGGGCGGCGAGATGGGCTCCAAGATGCCCGTGCATCCCAACGACCACGTGAACATGTCCCAGAGCTCCAACGACACGTTCCCGACCGCCATGCACATGGCGGCGGCCGAAGCGATGATGGAGATGCTGCCGGCCGTCAAGCGGTTGCGCGATGCGCTGGACGCCAAGGTGAAAGAATGGATGCACATTGTGAAAGTGGGCCGCACGCATCTGCAAGATGCCACGCCGCTCACGCTGGGCCAAGAGTTCTCGGGCTACGTCAGCCAACTCGATCGTGCCATCGATGCGTGCAAGCTTGCGCTGGATAAGCTCTACGATCTCGCTATCGGAGGCACCGCGGTCGGCACCGGGCTCAATGCGCATCCCGAATTCGGCGAACGGACGGCCAAGAAAATTGCCGACCTCACCGGGTTACCGTTTCGTTCTCATCCGAACAAGTTTGCGGCGCTTGCATCGCACGACGATTTCGTTTTCGCATCGGGCGCGCTTAAGGCGCTGGGCGCTGCGCTCATGAAGATCGCCAACGATATACGCTGGCTGGGTTCCGGCCCGCGCGCGGGTATCGGCGAGCTGTCCCTGCCCGAGAACGAACCTGGCAGTTCCATCATGCCCGGCAAGGTAAATCCTACTCAGTCGGAAGCGATGACCATGGTGGTGGTGCAAGTCTACGGGAACGACTTGGCGATCAGCTTCGGCGCCTCGCAGGGCAACTTTGAGTTGAATGTCTTTAATCCGGTGATGATCTACAATTTCTTGCACTCCACCACGCTTCTGCGCGATGCATGCACGATGTTCCGCGAGCACTGCGTGGAGGGCCTGACTGCGAACGAAGAGATCATCGCCAAGTATCTGAGTGAATCACTGATGGTCGTAACGGCACTCTCGCCGCATATCGGCTATGACAAGGCGGCCGAGATCGCCAAGAAGGCGCATAAGGAGAAGAGCACGCTCAAAGATGCGGCCGTCAATCTCGGCTACGTGGCTTCGGAAGATTTCGACCGGTTTGTCGTGCCGAAAGAAATGACATCCCCGAAGTAAGACTTCTTAGGCACCATCGTATGTGATGGAGATGACGCGTAGGCGTTGATCGCCGGCCGGACGATGCCACGTTACCTCCTGGCCCACTTTAGCGCCAAGCAACGATTGCGCAAGTGGCGACGATTCGCTTACGAGCCCGGCCGCTACATTTGATTCTTCCTCACCCACGATTGTGAAGCTCCGGCTCGTACCGTCGGCGGTGGCAACTTGAGCGGTCGCGCCGAAATCAATGACGGCCCGGTCAACCGGTGTTCTGACAACGACCGCTTGCGCCAGGAGCATTTCAAGCTTTGCTCGCTCGGTGTCGTCGCCGCTCTGCGCGATTCGCTCAGCAAGCGCATCGTAACCGTGTTGCGTCATGCGTACACTCTTGGTCCGGTCGCGCACGTCGATTCGTGGTTCGGGCGCGTCATCGCGCTCTTTGGTAAAGGCGCGGCTCATGGGAGGCGCCTTCTTGCGCGTTTCAAATCGGCGATGAACAGGCTCATTTCATGATGCCGCCGTTTCATCATCTGGAGAGCGGAGGATCGAAGAGGGATGTACCGTCGGCATGACCTGGACGCCGAGCTCCGAAGAGAAAATTTTTCCTCGATGCACGGTCACGCGAAAGCCCTTGCCCAGGAGTGCCTCTGTGGCCCTCGCCCCGAGCGCCACCACGAGTGCTGGGCGCACCGCCTTAAGTTCGGCGTGCAGCCACGGTTCGCAAGCCCGCATCTCGATGACGCGGGGCCTTGCATGGATGCGCCGTTTCCCGCGCTCGATGAATTTGAAATGTTTGACCGCATTGGTAATGTAGACGTTCTTGGGATCCATGCCGGCCTTATTCATCGCCGCGCGCAGCAACTTGCCTGCAGGCCCAACGAATGGGGTGGCCGTCGAGGTCCTCATCGTTTCCGGGCTGCTCGCCCACGAGCATCAATGCGGCGCGCGCTTTTCCTTCGCCGAATACGGTTTGGGTTGTATTTTTGTACAGATCGCATCCGCGGCAACCGCGAGCCGCCTCGCGTAGGCGCGGGAGGGAGAATGTTTCGGGGCGATAATCGGCGGCCGATCTCATGAGGGTGGGCCTCTAGCTTGACGAGTTTCCGAACTGCGTCGGGGTGTTGCGCTCGAGCACCGCCGCGATCTCGTCGGCGCGCATCGTTACATTGTAGGCAATCGAGCTGGCCATGCGGGCTTCGACGCACAAGTAGTCCGACGAAGCTTGCTTTAGCGCGGCCGCCGCAACTGCAGCCGCTTCATCAGTCACATTCAAGCTGGTGCCGTTCTTCAGCAAAATCTGAGAATGAAAATCAGCCATACCGACGAGTTTTCATTTGGCGGATAATCGCCTGCGTGGTGGCGAGCGGGTGGCACGCCGCAGGAGAAGGAAGTAAGACGGCGTGACTCGGCGCTTGTCCCCCTGGTGGTTGGCAGCGGTTCCAGCGACACTGCTGGGACACTCGCTGATATACACGATGACCGGGCGCACACAATCCGATGTGCAGCATGCTTACGCAAGCCCGGCGCTTGAGTATTCGGTGGCGCTGCTGCTAGTTGTCGGCTGTGGATTATTGCTCCGATCCCTCAGTGGGTATGCCTCTGTCGCGCATCGCACTTCTTCGTGGCTGGGAACGTGGGGCAAGCTTGCACTGTTCCAAGTTGCGCTGTTTTCCTTACTCGAGCGGGTGGAGGGATTCCATGTTGCTCCGCTCGCATACGCAGTTCAAGTCTTCGTTGCCCTCGTTGCGGCGCTGGCCCTTGCTTGCTTTGCGCGGCTGCTGCATCAGTGCGAACGAGCGGGGCTACAGATAAGCAAGTATGTGCGTCGTCTGCTCGTGCGTTGCGAGGGTCTCCGGGTCTTGCGTCCGCGCCACTCGCCGGCATACGCCCTCACCGTAACTGCGGGCACCGCTCGCTTTCAGCGCCCACCTCCGCACCTTTAGTCGTCTTTCCAAAAAAACACGACAGCAGTCCGCGGAGGTTTTTCACATGCGACGAGCGATCGTTGCGAGCGTCCGGACAAGTTGTTCCGCAGCGCTCCTGGTTTTCTTAACATATGGCTTGGCTGATGCCGTGCCGCCGCTGGCAAATGGCCAGGGGGTTTCGTGTCAAACGTGCCACACCACATTTCCCGGCTTGACGGCGTACGGGATGATGACGATGATGTCCAACTTCCAAAACCTCGATTGGAAGAAGCAGCATCAAGCATTCCCACTCGCGCTGCGGTTACAGATTCAGTCATACCTATCGAATAAGGATCGCCCCGGTTCGACCACAACCAAAACCCTCTCGTTGTTTACAGCAGGGTTCTTGGGCCGGAACTTTACGTATTATGCCGAGCAACCTATCGTGGATACCGGCGAACCAGGTATAACCGAACAATTATGGCTGTCGTGGAACGGACTGTTCGGCGGAACGAACTCCTTGCAGCTCGGAAAGTATCATACACCTTTCCCCTTCATGCCCGCGCACGGCTGGACGCTCAGCGATTATCTGCTGGCAACGCAGGATAATGGCCAGAACACCTTCGAGCCCAACGACTCGCATTGGGGACTGGCCTTTAACGGCATGTCCAACGAGTTCATGTATAATCTGGCCTACTTAGCCGGCAACGGCTCCGTTCAACATGCTTTCGACTACAATCGCGCCGACTCACCGCGCACGCTTGACTTTAATTTCTCCTACGGCGGGATGACCAAACCGTACACGATCGGTATCAACGCCATGCGGGGAACCACGCCTTTGCGCAACGACACGGGCACGTACGTCGCCGATGACAGCTTCACGCGCGAAGGCCTGTACTACAGCTACCAAACATCCAAATTGCTATTTCAAACCATGTACTACACCGGCTGGGACGAGCAGCCCGATATCGGCCTTTCACCGGGCGCGCTGCACGGGTTCATGTTCGAAGCACAGCGCGATATCGGTTGGCACGATCATCTCCTGGCGCGCTTCGACGTTGCATCGAGTGACACGTTCAACCGTCAGTACGTTTTAAGCTGGGGACACCACTTCGCGCCCAACTTCAAACTCACAAGCGAGCTCGCAATGGGTGCGCAACGGCCGCAAATCGGGTTTGCTCTTGACTGGGCCGGACCGTTCGTCGCTGGTCAGCGTTTCTTGTGGAAACCGCCCGGCGGAGCACTGCTTGAGCCAGTGCAAATGGCGCAAGAGGGAAGCTCCGCGCCGCCGCCGAGCCCGGCTCCTACAGCAACCTCCGCCCCGATCGCACCTGTAACGGCCACGCCCCCGTCGATGGGCGATGCGAACAACGGCGCGAAGCTAGTGCAGAACAATGGCTGCATGGGTTGTCACGGCACACGCTTCCAAGGGGGCGTCGGCCCGAAACTCTTCGGGATCGAGCACACCTTGTCGTTCGTTCAGATCTTCGACTTTATCAAGCATCCGCGCGCGCCGATGCCCAACTTTGGGTTCAGCGACGCCGAAACGAACGATATCGTCGCGTATCTTTCGAATCTGGATGGCGGCAACCAAACCGCCGGGCCGATCGTCACGTTTACGCCTGAGCGACCCTTGGATGATGCGGTGGTCACCGTTCGCTTCCCCACCGAAAACCCAAGCGGGGTGACGGTGCGCGCGCTGATGCAGATGGGTGTGGGTAGCCATCACATTGAGGTCGTATTACATCAAACGGAGGACCCACACGTGTGGCAGGGCACGGTGCACTTCTCAATGGGGGGACCCTGGACGGTTCAGATATTTTACGGGAACAAACATACCGACATTCCCCTGCAAGTTGGTCAATGAATCTGCAGCGTAGGCGTTTTTTAGAGTTTACAGGCGGTGGCATGGCGGCTTTCGCGCTGGCGCAGCTGCCGCGAACCGCGTTCGGCAGGGACGTTGTCGACTACACTCTATCGGCGGCGCCGCTGCAGTTTATGCCGGTGTCGGGGACTGCCTTCGCGGCGCTCGCCTATAACGGCAAACTTCCCGGTCCGGTTTTGCGCGTGGCGTTCGGACAGCGCCTGCGCGCGCGCTATCTCAATCGGTGCGGCGTGTCTACCAGCGTGCACTGGCACGGTATGATTCTGCCCAATGCCATGGATGGCGCGGTTGGCGTAACGCAATCGGGTGTGCCCAACGGCGGCAGCTTCCTCTATGAGTTTACGCCGGGTCCGGCGGGCACGCGTTGGTACCATGACCATGATGTCAACATGGGGATGACGCGGGGGCTCTTCGGCTTATTCGTAGTTGAAGACCCGCGCGAGGAACGGGCCGATGCGGAATTCGCATTGGTATTTCACGATGTTCCACGAATGGAAACCATCATGGCGGCGCTGCGCGGGGTAAGCAGGGCGCCGATGACGGATCCCAACGGTGCACCCGAACTTCTGGAAATGCGGCCCGACGATAAAATGGGCGATGAAGTTGCGTATCAGGCGCACTGCATCAACGGGGCATCCTACCCGAATACCAAATCGCTAGCGGTCCGGGTGGGGCAAAAGGTGCGGTTGCGTATCCTGAATGCAAACCCGACGCAAACGCGCTACGTGCGGCTCGGCGGCCATCGCTTGCGCGTTACGCACTCCGACGGAAATCCACTTGTGCAGCCCATCGAAGTCGATGCGCTGCGTGTCGGGGTTGCCGAACGATACGATGCTTGGTTCGAGGTAACCAAGCCCGGCGCGTGGCTGCTGCAGGGAATATCCAGCGATCCCTTGGCGTTCGAACAGGCGGTCGTCATACACACCGAGGGCATGGAGCAAGCGCCGCCGCAGGGCAGTTCGCAATCGCTGGAAGGCGTCGATTATTTCACGTATCAGAAAGCGGCGGGCATAACCAGCTCTCCACCGGATCTGACGGCGCAGATCCGCAAAGACTTTCAACTAGGCGGCGGCGATTACGGGAGCAACCGCTGGACAATTAATGGAAAGACCTATCCGGATACCGAGAAGATTTTAGTGAAGCGTGGCGACCGCATCGTTATTCGTTTCACGAACAAAACCGATATGGATCACCCCATGCATTTGCATGGCCACACCTACGATGTCGTGGAAATAAATGGCCAAACCTTGGCCCGTCCTCTGGCAAAAGATGTTTCGCTCGTGACCGCCAACGGCGGAACGCTGACCTGGCGCTTCGATGCCACGTCACCGGCAGGGCGCTGGTTGCTGCATTGCCACAACGACATTCACATGATGGACGGCATGATGACAGAGGTCGTTTACGGCAGCTCCTAATGTACGGCGCGCCACCAGGCAAGCGAGGGCACACTCTGCCGTGCGACACTTTTTGCGACCATAATGCGTTCCCGGTGTGGCCCCAAAACCCCGAGGCCAAGCGAGGAAGAAATGCTCCACCTTTCAACCTCCATACGCTTCGCGATGATCGGCGCCGTCTCTGCGGCAACGCTCTTCGCCGGCAGTCTCACCCCTGCGGGTGCCCACGAAAAAGACCGGACAAACCCGCCGGATCAGCGCACTCCCGTAGCCGCACCCGCGCGCGTAACGCGCGTAACGCGTGCAACCGAGGCGAGCCCTGTCCGCATGCCGGTGCAGCGCATTCCGGCTCGGACGATTACGGCGCAACCGATGCCGATTCAAATACAGCACGATATACGGCCGGTAACGATTCAACATGACCTTCGGCCGGCGATGCCCCAACGCCGCATGCAAACCATCACCGCGATTCGCGCGGATGAGCGTTTACCAGTGCGACACGTTGAGCGGCCAATTGCGCCTGAGCGCACAGTGCGAGCTGTCCACGTCATTGGGCGGCCCGCGCCTCTTCGCGTCAACGAGCGGCCCGTACCCGTCCACGTTCTGGTGCGGCCCGCACCCGTCCACATTGTGGTGCGGCCGGTCCACGCGATAGAGAGGTGGCGCCGGTTTTTTG
>QHBJ01000042.1 GCA_003243975.1 Candidatus Meridianibacter frigidus
GCCCCAAAAAAGCGTGAGGACACCGAGGACGAATTTCATCGTCCCGGACTGACCGCGCTGGCCGCGCCTTGCTGTTGCTCGGCAACCTCGCGAATGGTGTCGTCGAGTGAGCGTCGTGGATCAAAGCCAATCAATCGTTTGGCTTTCGCGATATCGGGAACCCGCCGCATGATCTCCTCGAAGCCTTCCCCATAGACTTGCGCGAACTCGCGGTATGTAATGGTCGATTTGGATTGGGTTACCTCGATGACGCGCTTCGCCAAATCAATGATCCGAATTTCCTGCGGGTTCCCTAAATTGATGACTTCACCAATGGAGGCGGGGTTCTCCGCGAGCGCGCGCAGCGCGTGCACGACTTCGTGGACCGAGCAGAAGCAGCGGGTCTGAGTGCCGTCCCCGTATACCGTGAGCGGCTCGTTGGATAAGGCTTGCCCAACAAGCCGCGGCAAAACCATGCCGTACCGTCCCGATTGGCGTGCGCCCACGGTGTTGAACAGCCGAACCACGGTGGCAGGCAATCCTCCCTCGCGGAACAGCGCGAGCGCAAGAAACTCGTCGTATACCTTGGAGCAGGCGTAGCTCCAACGGCCAACCGCAGGCGAGCCGAAGGCGACCGGACCGCTTTCACTGGATGGAATCTTAGTCGAGAGACCATAGACTTCTGAGGTCGAGGCGATGATGATGCGTTTCTTGTTCGCTGCTGCGCTCTGTAAGACGACCTCCGTCCCCCGCCCATTGGATCGCAGCGTTTCCAATGGGCTCTCGATAACGACCTGCAAACCAATGCGCGCCGCCAGATGCATGACCAGATCGCACTCGCTCACGAGGGATTCAACCAGTGCCTCGTCGCGCACATCACCGCGAATCATGCGATACCGTGGGTTTTTCATCGCTCCCGCAATGTTCGATTCGCGACCGGTCGAAAAATCATCAAGCGCAACAACTTCGTAACCGTTGGTCAGATAAAGATCGGTCAAATGTGATCCGATGAACCCCGCGCCGCCGGTTATGAATATCTTACTCACAGGCGAATTATTCTCGCTTTCAAGTCATAAGGCATTGCGTTGCGGGAATCGACAACGAGAGGCGCACAGCGGCCGATACGCGCAAAATCGATACTCGCATGCGCCGAAACAACGATCACGCAATCGGAATTTTGCAAGATTTGATCGGTTAGTGCCACGGAAGTCAACGGATCCGTTCTGCGCCTGGTATGTTCACTCTCGACGTCCTTAACGCGACGCTCCGTGGGAATCTCACGCATGTCCCGGCGGGGTGCGGGCGGCAGATCATGCTCATGTATCTCAAGATGAGGCACATAGGGATCGTGGTAGGAAACGATCGATCCTTTGGTGCGAAGCCGATCGATGATGCTAATTGCGGGGCTGTGGCGCGTGTCCTCGACGCCCGCCTTGTACGAAACACCGATAATGAGGATGCGCGCACCACGCAATCCCCTTGGTGGTGCGGCATTGTTCAAGGCATCGGTGGTAAGCGTTATGATGTAATCAGGCATTGAGGCGTTGATCTGATCGCTGACCATGATCAAGTCGGGAATGTAGCCGTGTTCGGTTGCCTTCCAAGAGAGATACAAGGGGTCCAACGGAATGCAGTGTCCACCCACGCCCGGGCCGGGGTAAAATGGCATGAAACCGAACGGCTTCGTGGTAGCGGCCTCGATGACTTCGGAAGATTCGATGCCAAAACGCTGACAGAGAATCGCCATTTCATTTGCTAGTGCGATGTTAACTGATCGGAACGTGTTTTCCCAAAGCTTGCAAGCTTCCGCAACTCGCGCGGAGCTTACCGGGTAGACTTCTTTCGTGACCTCTCTGTAAAGTTCACAGGCAATCTCCGTCGAGTCAGCGGAGCAGCCGCCCACCACTTTCGGAATTTCATCGACGTGAAAATCCGGGTTTCCGGGTTCGATCCGCTCGGGCGAGAAAGCCAGCAAGAAATCACGGTCCAATTCAAATCCACGTTCGCTCAAGAGAGGCAAGAGTTTTTCGTCGGTGGTTCCCGGATACGTGGTCGATTCCAAGATGACGAGCTGCCCGCGCCGCAAGTGATTGGCGATAGCGCGACCGGCGTTGAGGATGTGCGAAATATCCGGTTGCTTGCCGGGACCAAGCGGGGTTGGAACACAGATGATGACGCAGTCGCACTGCCCAAGTGCAGCGTCATCGTCGGTGGCTTGCAGATGTCCTGACTTCACTACACGCGCCACTCGTTCACTTTCCACGTCCCCAATGTAAGAGCGCCCGTTATTTACCGTTTCGATTCTCCGGCTACTAATATCGACGCCAATTACCTTGAAATGCTCGGCGAGCTGCACCGCAAGAGGCAGCCCGACGTATCCAAGGCCAATGACACCAATGGTGGCCGTCCGAGCCGCGATAGACTCGTGAAGAATTTCCTTAACGATAAATTGACCGGCCGATCTTAGCGAAGGGGCAGGAATTGTGGTTTTCTCCATAGTGGTTCCGTAATTCATAGAACAAGTATTATACACTATCGCTCCAAGCGGCCCGCTTCGCGCGGGCAGTGGAACCAAGCAAGCGTTCGAGAATCCCACCGCGTGGAGTGCGTTGAGGTAAGAAAAAAGCGCTGCGTCGGTCGCGTGCAGCGCTTTGGGTCTCTTGTTGTTTCCTACGCTCCGCCCGAAGCTACATCTCAAGCACCGTTGAAGGCCGCAGGTAAGTAGCGAAGGGCAGGTTCGTTCCTCAGTGCATCATTCCGTGTGATTGGAACGCACGATCGAACGTCTTGCGCTGAGTAGGTGTCAGCGTCGCGTAGAATGACTTGACCGCGTTTCCGAGGCTCGTCACCTGCACCTCGTGCTCGTGCATCATTGTCAGCATTGCATCGACGTGCGCGGGGGCAGTCGTCTGCGATGAACTCGGCATGCCGGCATGTTCCGCATGGGCGGTCTTCATTGCCGTGACCATCGTCTGCCACGCTGATTCTTGACCGGCATTGAGCTTAAGTGCATTGTGCAGTTGGTTAATCTGCGCGGCGTTGTGCCCCATGTGGCCTTGGCAGTCGCTCATACTGTGGCTCTGGGCAAAGACGGTTCCGGTATTGAAGGTTGCGAAGGCAGCCGCGGCGACCGCCGCGAGCGCCAGAATATGTAGTTTTTTCATGTCCGTACGATCGCACGTGCGTGTATCAGGGTTATGTCGCGAGTGTGTCGTAGTGTGTCAGGTGCCTCATGTAGGTTAGAATAGCGACATGGAATCCCCGCAGCGCATCCTCGTCGTCGATGACGACCGGGAGATACGTACGCTTCTCGCGGAGTATCTAAACGCCAACGGTTATGCGACGCATGCCGTCGCCGACGGTGCTGGCATGCGGAAGGCGCTCAAGAACGAATCGTTTGGTTTGATCGTCCTCGATCTAACGCTGCCGGGCGAAGACGGGCTTGACCTTTGCCGTTTACTGCGCACCCAGTCGAACGTGCCGGTTATTATGCTGACCGCACGCGGCGCCGCCCTCGATCGTATCCTCGGCCTCGAGATGGGTGCCGATGATTACCTGCCAAAACCCTTCGAACCGCGTGAACTCTTAGCGCGTATCCGCAGCGTGCTACGTCGCACCCAAATCCCTTCGTCTGCCGCCAAGCGCTTGCGCTTCGGAAGGTGGGTGCTCGATCTCGGCGCGCGTCACTTGCTCACTCTCGACGGTGTGGTTGTCGCGCTCTCCGGAGCCGAGTATCGCTTGCTCAAAGTGTTTCTCGATCACCCGCAGGGTGTGCTGAGTCGGGACCAGCTCCTCGATCTCACGCATAACCGCGAGATCGAAGCGTTTGATCGATCTATCGATTTGCAGGTGAGTCGCTTGCGTCAGCGCCTCGGCGACGACGCGCGTTCACCGCAACTGATCAAAACCATCCGCAACGAAGGGTACCTCTTCGCCGCATCGGTCTCCGTCGAGCAATGATCACGTTCCTTCGCTCGATGGCGGGACGTATTTTTCTTTGGCTTCTTCTGGGCACAGCGACCTCCGCGCTGCTTACTACACACATAGCGATGCACCGGATGTGGCATCCGCTGATCCTCGCTGTGTTTATCACCTCAACACTGGTACTCGCCTATATCGTGGCGCGCATCTCTATGGCCCCGCTGCGCGATCTTGCATCTGCTGCAACGCGCCTCGGAAGGAACATCGATACGGCACCTCTCCCCGAACGTGGACCGAGCGAGGTGTGCGAGGCTGCCGTTGCCTTCAATACAATGCAGACACGCATTCAGCGCGATGTCCGCGAGCGCACCTACATGCTTGCGGCGATTACGCACGATCTGCAAACTCCGCTCACGCGGTTACGTCTGCGCTTGGAGAAAGTGCAGGACGAAGAACTGCGTGACAGACTTATTGACGATTTGGCTTCGATGCGCGAAACCGTCAGCGAAGGGCTCGATCTGGCTCGCAGCCTCGATCTTCATGAGCGCCTCCAGCGCATCGATCTCGATTCGCTCCTTGAGAGTCTCTGCGCGGATGCACAGGATTGTGGGAACGATGTTACACTGCATGGCGCGACACGCGCATCAGTACTCGGCGTGCCAAATGCCCTGCGTCGCTGCATCGTGAATCTCTTAGACAATGCGATGGGGTATGGCAAATACGCGCGAATCGAGAGCAGCACCGACGAGCGGCTCGCGATTGTGCGCATTCGCGACGGTGGTCCGGGCATTCCGGACGGTCAACTGCACGCGGTCTTCGAGCCTTTCTTTCGCATCGAGTCTTCGCGCTCACGCGAAACCGGGGGTACCGGTATCGGCCTTACCATCGCGCGCAACATCGCCGAACGCCACGGCGGAACAATTGCGCTACGTAATCATCCCGCTGGAGGTCTCGAGGCAACCATCGAGCTGCCGACCACGCCCAAGTAGCGGCCGCCGTGCGAAAGACTACTTCAGCGTCGTCAGAACGTATTGAGCTACGTCATGAAGGTCGCCCTTTGACAGTTTCCAGCGGGGCATCACCGGGTTGAGCGGTTTGCCTTGATTGTCAATTCCGTTTGAAATGGCGCGCTCAAGAAGAACCAAAGTATATGGTGTTTTTTGTTGGGTTACGAGCGCGGGATGTCGCAGATCAGCACTTACGGGCCCGCCGGGCAGATGAATGCCGCCTGCGCCGTCTGCGCCGTGGCATGCCGCGCATGAAGGCCGCAACGGCGGTTTCGCCGCTGTGACTCGAGCGCCGGCACGGTCGATACCCGTTTGAAATATCGCTTGGCCGTTCGGTACCGCGGCAATGGGATGCGGCGAACCGTTCGTCGTAATATTCCGACCACAACCAGCGAGCAGCACCGTTAGAACGATCCATGACGCAAGTGCTTTGAACATTACTCTTCCTTCCCGAGCAGCAACACCCACGTGACGTGTGCGGCCGCGTGCGGTTGGAGTCTTCACGCCAGAGCGCGAGCTCGTCCTGCGCCCAATGCCCGAGGCGAAGTTACCAATCCATCGAAACGCCTGCGCCGATGATGGTATGGAACAAACACATCCTTTCAAGGGCGGCATCGTTCGCCGCGTTTGCCGTACCGTTCGGTATCTACGTCGCCAGTCTTACGCCCGGCGTGGGGTTTTGGGATACGGCAGAGATGCAAACCGTCCCGTATATTTTTGGGATCGCTCATCCCACGGGCTTTCCCTCTTTCGTGATGCTGGGCTACCTCTTTTCACACGTCTTTGCCTGCGGCAACGTCGCTTGGCGTCTGACCGTTATGAGCGCAATCGCGATGTCGGCAGCCGCGTGGTTCGTCTTTCGGACGCTTGTGGACGAAGGCGTGGACCCGCTCTTCGGCTGCATTGCTGCATGGACGTTTTCTTTTGGTTACGTAGCTTGGACACGAGGGACGCGAGCGGAAGTTCACGCGCTCGCGATTTGTTTCATTGCGGCGGCGATCTGGAGCGCGCTGCGGGCGCGATCGAGTGGCGCTACCGCGCCTCTTTACGTTTGTGCCTTGAGTGTTGGACTCGCGGCTGCCACCCATCCAGTCGTGATTTGGATACTCCCGGGTCTCATGGTACTGCTAGCGGAACCGTGGTTGTGGCGTGACCACCCGTGGCGAAAAGGTGTCTTCGCATTCTGCTTTCTCTTTGTGCCCCTCTTGGCATACCTATACATGCCGCTGCGGAGCGCATTCGTCACCACGCACCATCTCGATCCAACGCTTGGTTTGGGTTTGCCACCCGGCCAAGCGTTTTGGGATTGGGGACATCCTGCAACGCTGCACAATTTCATACGAACGCTCACCGGCGCTCGCTTTCCGAAGAGTGACGCGCTCGGCGCGACGCTCAAGCTGTTACTCTACCCCAGCTTCGCGAAGGATTTTGCAATAAAGACATTAGGCGAATATGGAATCATCGTATCGCTCTTAGCAGTAGCCGGCGCCATTGAGTTGTTTTTTAGAGACCCCGCAAAAGCAGTGGGGCTCTTGCTTGCCGCGCTTCTGGGCATTCCATTCGCGCTTAGCTATACGATCGAGTCGGATTACGATCGCTATTTTTTGACGGCCTATTGGGTGATGGCGTTGCTGGCGGGGCTGGGCGCACTGGCGGTGGTTCGGAGGGCGCCGCGTGGCGGGTCAGTTATAGCGTTCGCGATCGCAACGGGCCTTCTGCTCACCGGCGTTGCACAGAGCATCAACAAGAATCGCGATGTATTCCGACAACGCACAGATATTTCGGGAAGCGCCTTTATCGATCGTGCCAGACGCGAGACCCCGGCAAATGGAGTGATTGTAGCGAGCTGGGTCTACGCGGCGCCGCTCGCCTACGCAGCGTATGTCGAACAGAGCATGGGGCAACGCATCATCGCATCGGCGGAGCCGAATGAGATAACACAGCGCCTCTTAAGTTGGACTTCAAAACGACCCGTCTTCGTCATTTACTTTGAGCCATTCAAAGAGAGTCCGACACCCATACGAGGCGCTCAACTCGTCCGGGTAGGGTCGGAAGAGCCCGCGATCTACCGCGTACATCCTATGCGTTAAGGCGGCGTGCTATATGGCTAGGATCCCGAGCGCAAGGCTTAAGCAGGCCAACTTCAAATCCAGCGCCTGACGCGGTGTGCAAATGAACGGTATTCGTCGCCGAATACCCCCAATAGATACCGCTCTTCTTTCGCGATCACAAAGTATCTGATAATGATCAGTATCGGTACCAACAAGATCAGTGCCCACAGCGACAAGAAAATTAAGGCGATGCCGACGTAGATGGCCGCTACGCCGACATACATCGGATTTCGAGTGTAGCGATATGGGCCGTCGGTGACGAGCACCGTCGATGGCCGCGTTGGATTGACGTTGGTTCCCCGTTTTAGGAACAGGCCTCGCGCGAATGACATGAGCGGAAGTCCTATGAGGATGAACGCCACAGCAACCGCGACCGCGAGAGGAGTGCGCGGCAGTGTGCCCGGTAAGAGGCGACCTAGAAGGATGCCCGCAACCAATCCAATTAGGTACAGCAGCGGTGGTGGGAACCGCACTCCAGCGGAATTTGCCGAGATCATATGCGCGCGCTGACCACCGGCACCATCCACACCGCGTAGCCAAGCGGGTCGCGAATGTTGGCGATCATCTGATCGAAGTACGCCACCGCCGAATCCCGCGAAATTGGCGTCTGCTCGCCAATCGAGTCCGCATATCCGTCACGCCATGCTTCAAAGATTGTGGCGAAGGTCTCGCGCGGTACGCGCACCGTGTCGACCACAACGTAATCTACAATGATTTCCCTCAGGCCCAAGCTTTTCAGAATCCCAAAGGCATCGCGACCGATGAACAAGTCTGTTTGCGTTTTATCCCCGAATGCCGGAGCTGCAGTGTGCCAAAAATCGCGCGGATCAAGCCCTGTGCGCTGGAAGTGCAGCATTCCATAATCCTCGGGAATGAGGTGAAGGTAGCCGCCCGCGCGCGTTACTCGTACGAGTTCCGTGATGACCCGCTCCGCGTGCGGAATTGCGTGCAGAACGTGGCGGCAGACCGTGAGATCAAACGTCCGATCCGGAGCTTGCAGATCGAAAACCGATTGGCGCTCGAAGTAAAGGCGCGACGCAAGGCGGGCGTAGCGCGAGCGCGCCAGTTCCAAATGACCATCCACGATGTCGACTCCGAGCACGCGTGCGTGAGGGAACAACTCCGCGAGACGTGACGCGATCTCGCCCGTTCCGCAACCGGCGTCGAGAACTCGTGCATCTTTCGGAAGCTCGTACCTGCGAAAGAACTCAACTTCTTGCGGCCAAATCGCACGCGCTTGGGCCTCGAGATTCCGGACCATCGATTCGTCAGCCATTTGCTTCGCCTGAGGATTCAAGTCGGTTATGCCGCTGTTTGTCACGGCTGTTTTTTCAGCGCATCTGCATATTCACGCGCCAACGAACGCTCTTTTGCGGTGGGTGCAGTCTTGCTTAGGCGCTCGATCTCGGCCATCGCATGATGGTCGCCCCACCGAAAAAGCTGAAGCATAACGGATTTTCGCACGACCGGGCTTGAATCGCTTAGACGCGATTCTATAAACGGGACCATCCCAGCACGAATCTGGCCGATCAAATCGTAAGCATCGATAGCTCCGAGGCGCACGACGTCTCGTTTGTCGAGTGCGTAGCGACGCAGGAAAGCATCGGCAGTGGATTGGTACAGCGCCGCATATGCCGAGAGCGCTGCGCCCACCACGCCGTCGTTCTTGGACTTCAGGCCTTGCGTAATAGCGGCAGCATAGGCCGCACGGCCATGCGACACGACTATATCGGCCCTCATCGGCCAAACGAGGTTTCGAAATGACGCGGCCGCGACCGTCGGCGATCGATCGTGCAGTGCGTGCCAGAGCAAAGCGCCGCCGTTCTGCGGGTATCTCGTCCCCCAAAGTGCGTTGGCCGCATCCGTTCGCACTTGAGGGTTCGGCGACTGGAACATCGTAAGCACGATGCGATTTGCGGCACGGGCATATTCGCTCGTTGCGGCTTCAGGGGCGACCGTTTGCACGTTCGCCAAATAACGTGCGCATCGGAAACGAGACCGTGCATCGCGCGTTGATAGCACGAATCGTTTCATAGCGTCTAGATTGGCTTTCGGCGCACCAGAAATAGGTTCTTGCGCTGCCGCCGCCTTAAAAACGGGCGTTATCAACCGCCTGCAGGCGTCAATTCGAGCAGCGGATTCCGAGGCGCCTGAAAGGATCGCTCGATCGGACGGCCCGTCAATCGCTACTGCAGCCATAGTCCCTAGTAGGTAGGCGAACAGAAGGCATGCAGATCCAGCACTCACGAGATTTTAGCTCTACGCGTTGCCAGCGCAGCATGCACAATGCCCAATGTTACCGCAGCTGTCATCAAACGACGCGTGATGAAGACCTCCTTACGGCGTATTCTCGCGCGAAACTTTTTTGTCGCGCCCTAAATCTTCACCGGCGATATCAGAGAGCGTCGGAAGCGATACCTGTTCCGCAAGGTTTTCAAGGCTGCTGGCAATTTTTTCCATCAGTTCTTTCTCAGGCCGGTCATCGCGATCCATCTAGTCACTATTTGAACTAAATGCTTCCGACCCCCCTGGCGCTCTTTGCAAGCAAGTGGTGGGTGTGCCCTCGCGCAAAAATGCTAGGCGTGGCGCCTGCTACGCGGTGTGAAAACAGCCGACTATGACTGGCGGCGCCGAGCTTGAGTCGGTGCTCGTCACGACGTACGCGGTCGCTGCGGCGAGGTGCGGCAAAGTGCCGGTATAGGTCGCATCCCCGCTAAATTGAAGCACACTGCTATGTAAGAGGGTAGCATCCGGCGATGACAGCGTGACCGGATCGATCGTGCGCACCAGCGCCATGGCTCCCGCCGGGATGTTGGTAAGCTTTAGCTTTATGATTCCGACCGCCGGGGAAACGCCCGTTTCGCCATTGGCAGGCGAGACCAAGGCTCGAGCAAAGGGCGCCGTCGGTGCGGAACAAGGCGTGGCGCCCGGCTTTGGGCCGTTTGTTTGATCGCCGCAATGCGAAAGTGCGGCAGCAAAGAACAACAGCAAAGCGACAAGCGGTTTGAACAAAGTGTGATTCCTCTTGGTGCCCTTTGAAGGTTTGACATGGAAACAAAGAACCCGCCAAACGGCGGGTTCTTTTGCTTGTTCCTAACCCTGCCGAATTACGGGCCGCTTTGCGCGCACGCGGTCTTGGCGTTGTCCCAGATCGGTTGCGTCGGGAACGATACGCCGTTCAGATTCGTGTTTTGAAGGTTCGTCCAGGCGCACTTGTCGCCGTTCTCCTGGCCGCCGCTATCCAGCCAGCCGGAGTTCGGTTGCGGATCGGTTTCGGTTTCAGCCTGTTCGTGCCCACCAACGATGCTGAAGCCGTCCAGGTAGCCTGGAGAAGTTACGGATCCCTGACCACACGCCGTCCCAGCATCCGATTGATAGGGCAGGTTCGTATAGGACACGACCCCGCCTCCGGCGTTGGTGCTGCTGTGGTATGCGCAGTATTGTGTCTTGAAGCCCGACGGTGAAATACCCGAGGGCAGCGCGATGACGTAACTGTCGTTCGGGCCATATTGCCCAGTTACACCCGCATACTTTGCGGCTTCGGCAGCCAGTTGTGACTGCGTCGGGCTCGATGGCGGGTTACTCGAGTCGTTATACGTTCCAGCTAGCGTTGTCGTGTTGGGAATGTGAATGCCGTTTGCGCCATAGTACTGGGTATCCGTGTTATGCCAACCGGTTCCACCCATGTGGCTGTAGAAGCTCAGAGGTGGCCTCGGTTAGTC
>QHBJ01000009.1 GCA_003243975.1 Candidatus Meridianibacter frigidus
GAAGTAGCCAGTCGGCAGTCGGCAGTCGTGGGCCGACCGTTGATCGAGATATGGCGGATTGAGATTGCGCACCCGATAGGGAGCGGATTTCCGTTCTGCCGACTGCCGACTGCCGACTGCCGACTAATCCAGGCTTGATCCCATCCACGCGCACCCTGCGGACGCTGGACGGGTAATGAAAAAGATGCCGCAGGACGTTTCATAACTTAGGAGGCACATTCGCCTTGGCAAAGACAACCAAGAAGCGCGTGCGCATTATCCCACTCGGTGGGATGGGCGAAGTCGGCAAAAATATGACCGTCTACGAGTACGGCGATGACATCATTATTGTGGATGTCGGCGTCGGGTTCCCGGAAGAAGAGATGTTCGGCGTGGACCTCGTCATCCCGGACATTACCTACCTCCACGACAAATTGCACCGCATCCGGGGCATCTTCATCACCCACGGCCACGAAGATCATATCGGCTCGTTGCCGTATCTCCTGACCGAACTCGGCAATCCGCCGATCTACGGCACGCCATTAACCCTCGGCCTGATCGGCGTCAAACTGCGCGAGCGGCACCTGCTTGAAAAAGCGATCTTGATCCCGATGGGACCGGAGGATGTCATTGAGGCGGGCGCGTTCACCATCGAACCGTTCCGCGTCTGCCACTCGATCCCGGATGCGGTCGGGTTCGGCATCACGACGCCTGCTGGTCTCATCGTCCACACGGGCGATTACAAATTTGACCTGACACCGGTAGATGGCCGTCCGACCGATTTCGGCAAGATCGCCGCATTGGGAAACCGGGGTGTGCTGGCGCTCGTCACAGACTGCGTCCATGTCGAGACGCCCGGATTCACCGCCTCTGAGCGCGTCGTCGAGGAGGCATTCGACCGCATCTTCGCACAGACCGATGGGCGGATCATCGTCGCGACCTTTGCATCGCTGATTTCGCGCATTCAGCAAGTCGTGGACGTGGCGCAGCGATACGGCCGCAAGGTCTGCCCGATTGGGCGGAGCATGGAGAATAATGTCGAGATGGCGCTCGGCATGGATTATTTGCACGACCCGCAGCGCGTGCTCGTGGATGTTAAGCGGGCCGCCGAACTGCCGCCGAACCGCGTCGCCTACGTCGTCACCGGCAGCCAGGGCGAGCCGATGGCGGCGCTCAGTCGCATCGCGGGCGGCGACCACCGGCAGTTGAAGGTAATGTCCGGCGATACGGTCGTGATCAGCGCGACGCCCATTCCGGGCAACGAGAAGAGCGTCTACAAGACGATCAATAACCTCTACAAACTGGGCGCGACGGTGGTGCACGGCACGGACGGCCGCTCGCACGTCTCCGGCCATGCCTCGCAAGAAGAATTATTGCTTATGCTCAACCTCGTGCGACCCGAGTTCTTCGTACCGGTCCACGGTGAATACCGGATGCTGGTCGTGCACGGTCAGCTTGCAGCGCAAACGGGTGTCCACCCCGAGAACGTCTTTGTGCTTGAAAATGGCGACGTCCTAGAGTTCACTCAGAGCCACGGCGATAAGGTCGGCAAAACGTACGGCGGCCACGTTATGGTTGACGGCTCGGGCGTGGGTGATATCGGAGACGCCGTGTTGCGCGACCGCAAAGCTCTCTCAAATGACGGCATTATGATGGTGGTGGTGAGCATCGACAGCGAAGAAGCGCGGATCATTGCCGGCCCCGATATCGTTACGCGCGGTGTGTTCTATCTGCCCGAATCCGACGGCGTACTGACCGAGCTGCGCGACGAGCTGAGGGCCATCATCGACAACTGTTCGGTCGAAGGTATCCGCGATTTGAATACTGTCAAAGAGCACATTCGCAGTGGCCTTGCCAAGGCAGTCTTCGCGCGCTCGAAGCGGCGGCCCATCGTGATCCCGGTCGTAATGGAAGTCTAACCTGGAGATCTCGCTTAGTGCGGCCGAGGACATTGTCCCGCCTTCGCGCACGTACCTGGGCGACGTTTGGTCCCGTCTGCGGCGGTCGCCCGGGGCGCTCATTGGTTTGTGTATCGTTTGCGTTATCGTCTTCGGGGCAATTTTTGCGCAAACCATGGTCCCTGCGGATGCGCAATATACCCAAGACTTAACCCGTCAGGCCGTTCACCCATCGGCTCATCATCTGATGGGGACAGACAAGTTAGGACGCGACATGTTCGCGCGCATCTTGTACGGTTCGCGAATCTCCATTCGCATCGGGCTCATCGCGGTGGGGCTGGCCATAACGTTCGGAACGTTTATTGGTGTGCTTGCCGGTTACGTGGGCGGAAAACTCGAGAGCGCGTTGATGGCCGTTATGGACCTAATGCTGGCATTTCCATCGATTATCTTGGCGATCGGAATAACCACGATTTTAGGGCCGAGCATCAACAACTTGATGATTGCCGTGGGCATCGTGTACATCCCGCAGTACGCGCGCTTGGCGCGATCGTCGGTCTTAAACGTGAAGAATCTCGAATACATCGAGGCCGCCAAAGCAGTGGGTGCGTGGATGCCGCGCATCTTGGTGCGTCATGTGTTACCGAATATCATGGCACCTTTGCTCGTGCAGGCGACTCTGGGCATCGCTACCGCCGAGCTGGAGGCAGCGGGGCTTTCCTACCTTGGGCTCGGCGCACGGCCGCCGTCGCCCGAATGGGGCGCGATGCTCAACGACGCCCGCGATTACTGGCTCTCGGCGCCCTGGGCGCTGATCTTTCCGGGTGCCGCAATTACCACCATGGTGTTAGGGTTCAATTTGCTGGGCGACGGTTTGCGCGACGCATTGGATCCCGCCGGCCGCTAACAAGCCATGGCAATTGCGCTCGGGCTCCTGGCGGCCGCGTTTTACGGTTCGGCGGATTTTTGCGGGGGCATTGCGACCAAACGTTCCGGAATGTGGGCCGTGGCGATTCTTTCGCAGGTGGCCGGGTTGGTTTTCTTGTTGGCGTGCTGGCCTTTCTTGGGTGGTCACGCCGGCCGCGCTGATTACCAATGGGGACTGCTCGCAGGTGTGTGCGGCGGCCTCGGCGTGGCGCTGCTATACCATGCGCTTTCGATCGGGAAGATGGGGATTGTGTCGCCGGTAACCGCGGTGCTGGCAGCTGCCACACCGGTGGTCGTGCAAACGTGGCGCGGGGAGCGTTTGCAAGTGATTCAGTTTGCAGGCATCATCGTGGTGCTGCTTGCCCTGGTGCTGATCTCCCTGTCGCGCGAAGAAAACGGCAGGCGGGAATTCCAAACGGCCGGCCTTCGAGAGGCGATTATTTCGGGGATCGTCCTAGGTGGATTCTATCTGTTCTTGGCACGAGCAGGAGCGCACTCGGGTCTGCAACCACTTCTGAGCGCCCGCGTCGCTTCGGCTGCGTTTCTAACGCTCATGGCGCTCGCACTGAAAAAACCGCCGGCTCCGACCTTGCGCGATATGCCCCTCGTGATCTTTTGCGGCGCGCTCGATATGCTCGCGAACATGCTGTATCTGCTCGCCGTCATGCGCGGTTACATTTCGATCGCCGCAGTATTGACCTCGCTCTACCCGGCTGCCACGGTGCTGCTGGCGTCGCTTCTTTTGCGCGAGCGGCTCGCGACGGTTCAATACCTCGGCCTAGGGCTTGCACTAGGCGGCGTTGGCCTTATCTCGCTTTAGTCTACAGCGAACTCCAAATGTCCAGTTTGCGTTTCACTCGCTCGATGACGGCGTCCGTGAACTCCGTGGTCGAGGCATGGCCGCCCAGGTCGCTCGTAGCCAAGCCGTCGTTTACCGTTTCTAAGGTCGATTCGTAGATCGCGCGCGAGGCATTGGCTGCGCGCTTGTCGTCGATGTACGACAACAAAGCCGCGCCCGCCAAGATCATCGCCATAGGATTGGCTACGTTCTTTCCGAGGAGCCGTGGCGCGGTTCCGTGCGGAGCTTCGCTCATCACGACCGACGGTTTGAGGTCCTCATCGAAGCTAAGTAGCACGGATTCCGCGCCCGCTATGGAGCCGAAGAGCTGCATTACCAGATCCGAGAGGCAGTCGCCGTCGCGGTTGAGCGCCGGGATCACCATCGGATCGCCCGGGTTGGAGAGCAGCAACGCGTAGGTAGCATCGATGAGCTGCGGTTCGTATCGAACGTCGGGATGGCGCGCGGCCGCGGCATCCATCTCTTCCTTAAACATGCCTTCGTAGAGCGGGCTCACGGTGTACTTCGGGCCTCCGAAAACTTTCGAATTCGTTTTGCGCGCATGCGCGAAGGCGTACTCGGCAACCACGCGGCAGACGGAGCGTTCGATGCGCTCGGTGCGAAAGGCCACCTCCTGGCGGCCTTCTCCTTCGCGCCACTCTCTTGCACCGTAAGCGTCGCCGACGGCCATGCGAACGATGGAGATCGGTGCATGGATGCCCGCTACGGGCCGAACGCCGGGCAATCGCCGGCCGGTGCGCACGATCACCTGGCCGTCAATCTCGCTACGTAGGATAGCATTCGGAGAGCCGACGTCGGCGTGCGCTTCCGGGGTAATGGTTGCCGCTTTAATACCGCGCCTGGAAGCCTTCATCGCAGCGGCCGCCTCATGCACTACACCGTTTGCCGTCCGGCGGCGATTCTCTAATGAAAGATCGAAGTATTCGAAGTTCAGTTCGATGTCAATCACCGAATGTTGCAGCACGCGCAACGCTTCGTCTAAAAGTTCTTGGCCGGTTTCGTCTCCCTGCAGTACGGTTATCGTGGCAACACTCAACCAGATCTCCTTTTGAATAGGCGTTTCCGGAACGATGACGAAAGTTCATTGTCCATGGCACGCGTACGCCGCAAGGCGACCGCGAAAGCGCGTTGGAACTTCGAGATAGCCGGCATCGCCGCGCTTGGCATTGCCGTCCTGTTGGCGGTCTCGCTTCTGCCACCATCCGCGCACTCCGGGGTCCTGGGATCACACACCGCGCAGGTTTTGCGCTTACTTTTCGGACGCGAGGTGCCGCTCGTTCCGCTGGTCGTCGCGCTCTTCGGCGCGATCATTTTTCTTGAAATCAACGTGCCGCGCATGATTGCCGGCTTAGGGTTAGCCGCCCTTGCATATTTTTTGATGATCGATGGGGCGCTTGGCCACAACGGAGGAGCCGTTGGCTCATCCATTTGGGGTAGTTTGCAGACGTTGGTGGGTGTGAGCGGCGCGCGAATTGTTTTGGTTCTGCTCGCGTTGGTGCTCACGGTCTGGCTCACCAACGTTTCGGTCAAGAAGGTCATCGGATTGTGCCTTATGCGGCTGCAAAGTGTTCGCGTGCCAAAGGTGCGTTTTGCGCTGCCGTCGGGCCATAAGAACATGCGCGAAGCATTTGATTTGGCGACCGTTCCTCAACCCGCGGCGACGCTGCCGCCGCAGCAGTTCATCGTCGAATCGCCGGCGGTGGTTACGGTGCGCAATTCCGCAATCGACTCGCCGGCCGTTGAAGAGATTGAAGCGGCGCCCCAGGGTGGGGATGAGTACGAGGTCGCTCCAACTTCGCGCGTGTACCGATTGCCTGACTTGGCGCTCTTCGATCCGCCGCAAGCGCAGATTACCGATGACTCCAGCCGGTCGCACGTTCTCGAGGATACGCTGGCATCGTTCGGCGTGGGCGCTAAAGTTACGCATATCGAGCGGGGGCCGTCGATCACACGCTACGAGCTGCGGCCCGAGCGTGGAGTGAAAATCTCAAAGATCAGTTCGCTGGCCGATGACATAGCGCTAGCATTGGCCGCCACCAGCGTGCGTATCGAAGCCCCTATTCCGGGCAAGTCGGCGGTGGGCATCGAGGTGCCGAACGCGCACGTTTCGGTGGTTGCAATTCGTGAGCTCCTGGATGCACTGCCGAGCCGCGGTCAGATTCCGCCCTTGAACATGGCGCTGGGCAAAGATATCACGGGACGCCCGGTTTTCGGCGATCTCGGAAAGATGCCGCACATGCTGGTGGCGGGTGCAACGGGCAGCGGCAAGAGCGTTTGTCTGAATTGCATCATCGCCTCGTTGCTCGTCTCGGCCACTCCCGACCAAGTACAGCTCTTGATGATCGATCCCAAGCGCGTAGAGCTGACGGTCTATAATGGAATTCCGCACCTGATCAAAGATGTAATAACGGATGCCCGCCTCGCCGCGGGCGCGCTCTTCGAGATGACAAAAGAGATGGATGCCCGCTACGAGCGCTTCGCCAAAGCCGGCGTGCGCAAAATCGAAGAGTACAATGCGAAGTTCCCCGAAGAGAAGCTCCCTTACGTCGTAATAGTTATTGACGAGTTAGCCGACCTGATGCTGGTCGCGCCGGCCAAAGTTGAAACCACCATCTGCCGCCTGGCCCAACTCGCGCGTGCCACCGGAATTCACCTGATCGTCGCAACCCAGCGCCCGTCGGTAGATGTGATTACCGGCGTCATCAAGGCGAACATCCCTTCACGCATCGCGTTTGCCGTGAGCTCGCAGGTAGATTCGCGAACCATTCTGGATATGGCCGGCGCCGAACGGTTGTTGGGTCGCGGCGACATGCTCTATCTGCCGATCGAGGCGCCCAAACCGGTGCGCGCACAGGGCGCTCTCATCACCGGCGCCGAGGTCCATCGCCTCGTTTCGTTCTGGGCGCAACAGTCTCGGCCCGACAACCTGCTGGATGTCGAAGTCACGCCGATTAGCGAAGATGAGGCCCGGGCCAACCTGGATCCGCTGTGCTACGAAGCCGCCAAGTATATCATCGAAAGCAACTACGCCTCGACCGCGCAGTTGCAATCGAAATTCTCAATCGGACATCCCCGTGCGGTCCGTTTAATGAAGCAGCTCGAGGAGAACCACGTGGTGGGGCCGCACGAAGGGACCAAGCCACGCCGCATCTTATTGACGCTCTCCGAACTGGAAACGGTGGCGCAGCGCCTGGGCCGCGGCTCAATTCAAGAAGACATGTTTGCCACCGGTTACTAACCGAGAGCTTCCCACGGTTTTTTCGAGAAGCGCCGGCTGGTCGGCGCTATTCTTTGCTCTACTGTTCGCGTCGCTGGCATATGCCGTTGAGAAATGGGAAGAACCGGCGCCCTTCATGTACGTCGAGCGTTGGCTAGTAGACCGCAGCGATTACGTCGCGTGGGTTCTGACCTGGGGCGGTTATTTGAACTGGCTAGGCCCGGTCTGCCTCATGCTTTTGATCGTTGCTTACGTTCGCGCGGAGTGGCGGGCGCGCATCATTTTTGGCATGCTCGTGCTCCTGGCCGGCTGGTTTGCCAGCGACTCTCTGCAACATTTGCTGCATCGTGCGCGGCGCTTGGATTGGTTTGTGAAGCACGAAACGGCGTTTTCATTTCCCAGCACGCATGCGGTGCTGGCTTGTACGTTTTACTGGCTGTGGGCGGTCTATCTGTGGAAAACTTGGTGGCCCAAATGGGCGCGGATCGCGGGCGCGATCCTGCTTCTGGGTCTCGCGCTGGCCATATGCTGGTCGCGGCTGGCGCTGGGAGCGCACTATCTAACCGACATTCTGGGCGGTATCTTCTTGGGACTGGTCTTGTGCTATGGCTGCGCCGCCGGGGGACGCCGCATTGGCATCCGGGTTTAGCGCGAAAAGTCTTTGGATGCCGCCGATTCACAGCGTACAGTTGCGTTTATGACCCTCCTGATGGACCCCGCTCTGCGTTCGATCGAGCATAAAGTGGACGAAGGCATTCCCTTATCCTCGGAAGATGGGATCGCACTCTTCCGTACTCCGGACGTGCATTCGCTTGGGCGAATGGCGCGCGCCGCAAAGGTGCGCAAAAGCGGCCGGAAAGTCTTCTACGTTCTCAACCGCTATATCAACTCCACAAATGTGTGCTACGCGGGGTGCAAATTCTGTTCTTTTGCGGCGGATGAATTCAAAGAGTCCGAGCGCGTGGTACGGATGTCCGCCGATCAAGTGATGGCCAAAGCGCTCGAAACGGGAACGAACTTCAATCAAATCCATATCGTAGGCGGCCACGACCCCCGCCAGCTTTCGCTCGATTACTGGTTGCCGCTCATGCGCCGTTTCAAAGAACGCCTGCCGCATGTGCAGCTCTCGCTCTTTACGGCCGCGGAGATCGACTACATGGCCCGGCGCCACCGGCTTGGGTATCCGGAAATTCTTGCAGAGCTCAAATCGTCCGGTTTAGACAACATCAACGGCGGCGGCGCCGAAATCTTCGCCGCGGAGATCCGCAAACAGATCTGCCCGAATAAAGTCACCGCCGAACAGTGGCTGGCGGTGCATGAAGAAGCGCACCGCCAAGGGATCGCCTCCAACGCCACCATGCTGTATGGGACCATTGAGTCGTACGAGCACCGGATCGATCACCTGATTCGCCTGCGCGACTCGCAAGCGCGCTCGCCCGGCTTTAATGCGTTCATCCCGCTGGCTTTTCATCCCGACGGAAATGAGCTCAACGACTGCGGGTGGACTAGCGGCCTGGATGACATTCGCATGTTCGCCGTCGCCCGGCTGATGCTGAACAACTTCGATCACATCAAGGCCTACTGGATGATTCAAGGCATCAAAGTGTGCCAGGTGGCTTTGGAGTTTGGAGCCGACGACATGGACGGCACGCACGGAAGCACGGACGAAGAGCGCATCTACCACAGCGCGGGAACTCAATCCGGTCAGTACGTTGACGACCGCGAATTTCGGCGTTTAATAGAAGAAGTGGGCTTCGAGCCCGTACGGCGCAACAGTACGTATGAGGAGTTTGCGCACGATTGGGCTCCGCCGGTTCATCCCGAAGACCTCAAGGTGCAAGATGTTGTCGACTTGAACGCCGTGCGCGCATAGATGGTCCTGCGAAGCGGACGGATCCGGTACACCAACGACCTGCCGGTGTATGCCGCGTTCGACGCCGGCGCCATCCCTTATCCGGGTGAATTGCATGCGGACGTACCCACCAATCTGAACCGCATGCTGCTCGCAGGCGAATTGGACCTGAGCCCGATCAGCGCGTTTGCCTACGCACACGACGCGGAGCGATTGGTGCTCTTGCCTGACTTATGCATCGGGGCGCGGAGCGAGGTCGTTTCGGTCGTGCTGGTTTCACGCACTCCGCTGGCACTGCTCGGCAAGGCCACGGTCTACGTTTCAAATGAATCGGCTACCGGCGCGAATCTTCTGCGGGTCGTGCTCGAACGGCGCTATGGGGTTACCCCAAAGTATGTGACCACCGGCGATGCACCGCGACACGCAAGAGAAGGCCGGCCTGCATTGCTCATTGGGGACAGCGCGATCGATGCGCTGCTCGACCTTCCCGGAGAGCAGGTATACGATTTGGGCACCTTGTGGCACGATTGGAAGAGTGCGCAGACGGTTTTCGCGGTATGGGCGGCGCGTCGTGAGGTATTTGAATCGAATCCTCAAGGCGTGCGGGAATGCATGCATGCGCTCACCGACGCCTACACCTGGAGCCGGGCGCACATGAACGAGGTCGTTGGATTGGCGCAACGGATGAAGGCGCGGCCGGACGGATTCTATGAAGACTACTATGGCAAACTGAACTTCATGTTTCATTCCGCGGCCCAACATGGGTTGGCTACGTTCTTCCGTGAGCTCGTTGCGATCAGCGCCATCGCGCGGCTTCCGCAGAGTTCTCCCGAGGTTCTCGGTGTCGCTTCTTAACGTACTCGACAAGGCCGCCGCGGGCGGCCGCCTGAGTTTTCAGGAAGGCGTTCGGCTATACAAAGAGGCGCCGCTGGCCGACTTAGGGGCGGCCGCGCATGCGCGCCGCATGCAGCTCTATCCGGGAAGCGACGTCACGTACGTCATCGACACCACGATCAACTACACCAATGTTTGCAACGTGCACTGTACGTTCTGCGCGTTCTTCCGCCCCGAGAAGCACAAAGAGGGCTACACGATGTCGCACGACACCGTGCTATCGCGTGTGAAGTTCGCGGCGGACCAAGGCGCAACGCAAATCATGATCCAAGGCGGCGTCAATCCTGAACTCAAACTCGAATGGTTCGAGTCCCTATTCCGGCGCGTTGCAGCCGAGTATCCGGGCGTCGACATCCACTCCCTAAGCGTCTCGGAGGTGATCGGCCTGGCGCATATCGAGGAGCTTGCGGTGCGTGAAGTCTTGGCGCGCCTGAAGAGTGCGGGGATGAAATCGCTACCGGGTGCCGGTGCGGAGATTCTGGTGGAGCGCGTGCGCAAGCGGATCAGCGCACGCAAAGTCAAACCCGACGTTTGGCTGGATGTGATGCGCCAAGCGCAGCTCTTGGGCATGGCGACCACCGCCACCATGATGTTCGGCTCGATTGAAACCAACGAGGAGCGCATCGAGCACCTGCACGTACTGCGCGAACTTCAAGACGAAACGGCCGGCTTCACCGCTTTTATTCCCTGGTACTACGTTCCGTGGAAGACGCCGTTGCGCGGCAAGGAAGCGACGGGCTTGCAGTATCTCCGGGTACTGGCCATCTCGCGCCTATACTTGGATAACTTTCCACACTTGCAGGCGTCGTGGCTGACGCCCGGGTTGAAAATGGGACAGTTGGCACTCTTTTACGGTTGCGACGACATGGGCGGTACGATCTTGGAAGAGCAAGTAGTGCACGATGCCGGATCGACCAATGCGGCGACGCGCAAACAGCTCGAAGATATTATTATCGGCGCCGGTTTCCGGCCCGTTATTCGCGACACGTATTGGAATCTGCGCGACGATGTCGCGCTCGCAACGGCGGGATAGGAGACAGAGCGCCTGAAAACGAGGCCCCCTCTGCGGCGCGGCGGCTGGGTCTTAGATATTAGCGCCTAAGGCACTGTGCTTTGTAGTCGCGTGGCTTACACCCGAGCAGCGCGGCCAGTCTGCGATGGTGCGGAAAGGAAGAAGGACGCTTATGGCTTACGGCTCTTCAGGTCCGTGGCTATACCCGGACTCTGGGCGCGATGAGTGGGAAATGAAGTTTCTGCCTAGGCTCAAAATGCGACTGGGATAAGTCGGGCGCAAATACAACGATATACGAACCAGAAGGCACACCCCCGCGCAGCACAACGGCGAATCAACTGCGCGCTCGGTTTGAAACATCTGCGATCCCGAGAGCGTACGTTCCTCGCACTACGCACTCGCTGCGCGCGTAAGGAGAGCACATGGCCCTGGTTGACCCCGCCCTCGCCTCAGCACGCCGCAAAGCCAGGCTTGCGGGCGGCTTCTACTTGATTACGGCTTTGACGGCCGTTTTCGCTGAGATCATCGTGCGTGGGCGTCTTGTAGATTTTAGCAGCCCTGCGGCGACGGCCCACAACATTTTGGCTTCAGAGTCACTTTACCGCTTAGGCTTCGCCGCCGATCTCCTGAACTTCGCCGCCTACATCGTCGTAATGACCCTACTCTTTGACTTGCTAAAGTCAGTGAACCGAAGCATCGCTCTGCTCGCGATATTTTTCAGTCTCGCTGCACAGGTCGTTGGAGGAATCATTGCGCTCGGCCATCTCGCGCCATTGTTACTCCTGGATGCCGGACCCTCGATGGCTGGGTTTAGCAACGCCCAGCTGCAAGCATTGGCGCTCTTCTCTCTGAGGCTGCACGTGCAGGGCTATTTCGTCGCTTTGGTGTTCTTTGGTTTCTACAATCTTTTGCTTGGATATCTTTTTTTCAAATCGCCACTTTTTCCGAAAACGATTGGCATGCTCGTTGTGATCGCCGGTGTCGCATTGCTGACCAACAGCTTCGCGCATTTTCTCTCGCCTACAGTCGCGCACGTGCTGAACCCGTTTATGGACGGGTTGGACGGTCTTGGTGAGTTGCCCCTTATTGCTTGGCTGCTCGTCATTGGCGTGCGATCGCCCAAGCGTTTCCAGTCTCAGTAAAGTCCTGCAAATTCAAAAACTTGGCGGATCGAACGCGCGATGGCGCATGAGCGGACGCGTTATCTTGCGGCAAGCGCAACCGCGTTCGGAGCGATGCCCTGCTGCGGTAGCAATGGCAACTTCGTCGCTTCCGGTTGCGGTGGTTAATCCGCGACAGGTACGCGATTTTGCAAAAGCTACGGGTCGATTGGCAAAGACTGATCGAATCGATGCGTCAGTTTTGGCTCATTTTGCTGAAGCCGTTCGTCCGAAAGTTCGACCAATGGCCGACGCGGAACAGCGCAACCTTGCTGATTTGGTAAGCCGCCGCCGCCAGATCATCGAGATGCTTGTGAGCGAAAAGAATCGGTTGAGCAGATCCACGGCGCCAGTGAGCACCGATATTCGTGCCCACATTCGCTGGCTCGAAAAGCGACTCTCGCGGATAGATGGTGAGCTTGAGCAAGAGATACGCGACAGCGCAGCGTGGAGAGAAAAAGATAACTTACTGCAAAGCGTGCCCGGTGTTGGGCGCACCCTCGCTATCACTCTTCTAGCTAACCTCCCCGAACTTGGCGAGCTTGATCGGAAGCAAATCGCAGCCCTCGTGGGCATCGCGCCTATCAATCGCGATAGTGGACGAATGCGAGGTTCACGCGGAACCTGGGGAGGGCGTGCATACGTGCGAACCGTTCTTTATATGGCGACCGTTTCGGCGATCCGTTGCAACCCTGCGATTCGCGAATTCTGGGTGCACCTCAGAAATGCCGGCAAACCAGGACGCGTCGCGCTCGTTGCCTGCATGCGAAAGCTCCTAACCATCTTGAACGCGATGCTGAGGACGCGTACAACGTGGTGTGCCTCTGCGACGCCCGCGACATAGTTGCAGGTCAGACCTCAGTATAGAAAAAGCCCCGTCAATGAACCGGGGCTTCTTCTTAAATGGCGACGTTGAAGGGGCTCGAACCCTTGGCCTCCGCCGTGACAGGTCGCCCACGAGCGAGAAAAGGCCTTCGGACCAAGGTTTTCAGTCGGTCACATGAGCAAGTGCCCTTCGTTGTGCCTCTTAACCGGGTAACAAACGCCATTGTGTTCATCAAAATGACTGCAAAATGTAAATGCTTAGTCTTTCAGCTCTAGTCTTAAGCGCAGCTCTCTCCATGAAAGAGCAGCGTGTTCACGCTCGTGCCTACGGGTGTGACTATGTTGGAACCAAAACTGCCACTATATTCGCGCAGAATCGGCGGTTGTTTGGGGACGCGGGCCGCGAAATCGTCGTCCCTGCTGTGGTGTCTGCTGACCATTCAGTGCAGTTCGATTTCACGCTGCCGCCCGGACCATTTTCTATCAGTTACGAGGTCGATGGTGAGTCCTGGTGCAATTCCGCCGGTGAAGGTCTTACGATAATTCCAGGACACGACCGCAGCATCGTGACCTCGATGGGCCAAAATCCGAAGGCGAAGGGCGGCATCATCGGTTACGTTCGGGATTGGCACCATCACAAATTCTTCGCTGGAACGATTCCCAACATTGGCCTGAGCGTGAGCATCGTGGCCGCCGATGCTGACGGTTGCCCTGACAACTCCGCACCAGAGAACGCCGCAACTATTGACGGGGGTGCCTACTACGTCGGTTACGTCCACGGCAAGCACACTTTTTTAAAGCTTCGGTCAAGCGCCTTTGACGTGTTGTACATCGTGCTGGTTGATGCACCCAACATGGGCGCGTACGACCAATTTGTCGTCCGCAACATTACGCTCGGCGACCTCCGATTGCTCGCTACTCATGGTCCCAACGTCGGCAGCCAATGTATCCGGGAGCCGTCTGGGTTGTCGTCAGGGTTCACAATTTAATACCGGAAGGCGGCCGCAGATTTTGGCTTCGATCGGGATGTTGAGTGCAGCCCGGCGCAAGGAGGGCCTCGTTTCTAACCGCCTTATCTCCTATCCCGCGCTCGCAACGGCCTAAATGCCCGATCTGGCTGCGCGCGAGTGCGTGCCGTGTCGCGGCGGGGTCCCGCCGATGGATTCCGCCGCTATCGCGAACCTCAAGCCTCAGATCGACTCCGCGTGGTCCGTTGTCGCGCGGCCGGACCCAAAATGGGGAACCGTCACCCTCCTGAAGCGCGAATTTAGCTTTCCGGATTTCAAGGGAGCGCTCGCAGCGGCGCTGCGCATCGGCGCGCTAGCGGAAGAGCAGCGACACCATCCCGATCTTTCTGTCGGCTGGGGGAAATTGGGGGTGCAGATTTGGACGCACAAGATCGGCGGCTTAACGGAGAGCGATTTTATTTTCGCCGCCAAATGCGACGCAATTGTCCTAGTGTGAGAAGTGGCTAGCGCACGTCGACCCGGTACGTGATCAGATCCGTTTTCTCGGCGAACTTATTGTAGAAGCGTTGCGCGCGGTGGTTGCCGGCGCCGGTCACCCAGCGAACGTGCGTCCAGCCGCGCGTGCCGGAGATGCGCACGATTTCGTCGATCAAGGCCCGTGCCGTCCCAGTTCCGCGGTCCCCCTCATGAACGAAGAGATCGTCCAGATAGCATGCTTCATTCGCATCTAAAGTGCGCGGGAAACGGCGAAAGTGAGCGAAGCCGACGAGCTGATCGTCGTTGCGCTCCGCAACGATCGCCTCGACGGGGTGAGTGCGGTCAAGGATCCATCTCCACACGTTCCTGGCGATATCCCGATCGATTGGGCTTTGAACATCTCGTGCGTACTGTTCGTAGAGCGTAAACCACCGCTCATAGTCACCCTCGCGGGGCGCGCGAATTCGCAGCTCGCCCGTCAACGGGCTTCGCGAATGGTCGCCGCCCCAAGCACCTCATCGCCATCGGTATCGAATAGGGCAACCAACTGGCCCGGCGCTACCGCCCGCTGGGGAAGGTCGAATTGCAACTCCAAGGTGCCGTTACCCAGCAGCATGGCCTTGGCCGGAGCCGCGGTCGAACGATAGCGTACCATGGCAAGAACAGAGGTTTTCGGGGCGGCAAAGCGCTCAGGCCGGATCAGGTTTACTTCATCGGCGATTAAGCCCGCAGTCGAGAGTTCGTCCTCGCGGCCGATGACGACGGTGTTGCTGGCTGAATCGATGCGCGTCACATAGCGCGCGCCTTCAGAGCTGCTCGGAAGGCCTTGTCTTTGACCGATTGTATAGTTAGCAACCCCGGCATGGCGTCCCACAATTGCGCCGGCGCGAGTCACGATGTCACCCTGAACTGCTAAATTGGGATGCGCGCGTTCCAGAACGTCGCGATAGTCGCCGCCCTCAACGAAACAAATATCCTGCGATTCGATCTTGTCGTGCACCGGCAGCCCCATGCGCCGCGCATGCTCGCGTGTGGTAGGCTTCTCCAGGTCGCCTAGTGGCAGAAGCAACGTCGAAAGTTGTTTCGGCGTGAGTTGCGCCAGCGCATACGCTTGGTCTTTTGCATGCGTGCCTCGGAACAGATGCGGTCCGTCATTCCGTTGCTCCAGCCGGGCGTAGTGGCCGGTTGCCACGTACTGCGCGCCAAGCCGAACGGCGTACTGGCTCAGTGTGCCTAGCTTCACAAAGTTGTTGCAAGTAACACAAGGGTTGGGAGTGCGACCGCTGGCGTAGTCGGACACGAACCGATCGATGACATTCCTCCGGAATGTTTCTTCGAAATTCAGCACGTAATGCGGGATGCCAAGGTTTGCCGCGCTGCGCCGTGCGTCGTCGAAGTCGTCGCTTCCGCAACACGACTTCGCGTGCGGGGCTTTCGTGGGCGAATACATCTTCATCGTCACGCCGACGACGTCGTAACCCGCTTCCAGCAACAACCCGGCGGCAACCGCGGAATCAACCCCGCCGCTCATTGCGGCAATAACTCGTGTTTTTCTCGTCATCTCCCAACAGGATAACAGGGTATAGGTGCAAACTCAAAGCCCATGGCTGCTCTCGGCGAACGGTTCCGGGCAGCGCGTGAAGCGCGTGGTTTGTCGCTTTCCGAGGTGGCCGAACAGATACGTATCCGTTCGGTGTATCTGGCGGAGATCGAGGCGGAGAACTGGGCTGCCATCGGTGCTCCGGTGTACGTCCGCGGCTTCTTACGGACCTACGGCCGGTTCTTGGGACTCGATGCCGAGGAAGCGGTAGCGGAGTTCAACGGGACGGCAGCGGGAGCCCCCGTTTCAGAGATGAACGACAGCGCGGCGCGGGAAGACGCGGCGCGGCCCATTCTGTCGCCGCTAACCTGGATCGCCGGGGTAGTGGCGGCGCTGCTGGTTGCCTTCGTTATCTATAATTTTTTCTCACTGCGTCAACCCAGCGGCGCCCCCGCGCCTTCCGCGCTGGAAACGGCGCTTCCTTCTAATAGCCCCATATACAACGCCAAAAAATCACCGCAACTCGTTCCCACACCCGTCAGTGCGCCGCAGACCTTGGCCGTGAATGTCGCCTCGGGTTCGTGGCTGCGGGTGACCGTTGACGGCAATGTTAGTATGGAGGGTACGTTTCCGCGCGGCACGCGCAGAGAGTTCCACGGAAAGACCGCACTTGTGCGCGTCGGTAATGCGGGAGGCGTCGAGATTACCGTCGACGGAAAGCCCATCGGAAAGCTTGGCGCTATTGGTGATGTGGTGGAGCGAAGGTTCACGCTTTAGGAGCACTCTTGGCAAGCGAATACTCGTTCGACGTTGTGTCGAAGATCGATCAACAGGAATTGGATAACGCACTCAATCAGGCGCGCAAAGAAATCGCCGGACGGTTCGATTTCAAAAGCTCCAAGACGGACATTCAAGATACCGAAAAAGAGATTACGATCATTTCCGACGATGAGCTGAAGATGAAGAATGTAATCGATATCATTCAAGGCAAGTTGCTCAAGCGGGGCATCTCGATCAAGGCGTTTGAATGGGGCGAGGACGCGCCCGCTGCTTCCAATACCGTGCGGCGCGTGGTGAAGATCAACACCGGTATCCCCAAGGAAAAAAGCAAACCAATCATCGAGGCCATCAAGAATAGCAAACTGAAAGTCAATGCACAGATTCAAGGCGAGCAGATTCGCGTCAGTGGCAAGAATAAGGACGACCTGCAGAAGGTACAGCAGCTGCTTCGCGACATGGATTATGAAGTGCCGCTCCAGTTTGCTAACTACCGGTAAGCCATGCCCTCCGTTGCGTTCGTCAGCCTGGGCTGCGCCAAGAACCTCGTCGATACTGAGGTGATGGTTGCCAAGCTTGGAGCCGCCGGATGGGACTTGCGCGCCGAAGCCAAACTGGCGGACACCGTGGTTATCAATACGTGCGCGTTTATCGATCCGGCTAAGGCGGAATCGACGGAGGTCATCCTCGAGCATGCCGCGCAGAAGCGCGCGGGTCAGCAGCTCATCGTGGCGGGATGTTTGGCGCAGCGCTACGGGGAGCAGTTGCAAGCATTGGTCCCGGAGATAGACGGCGTCGTAGGCACCGGTGCGTATGCAGGCATCGTGGAGTTGCTTGAGGATGCGCGCATGGGACACCGGCCGGTGCACTTGCAGTTCGACGCCGAGCCCGAGCACGATTTTTTGCCGCGATTGGTGTCCACGCCGAGAGCGACCGCCTACTTGAAGATCGCCGAGGGATGCGATCACCCGTGCACGTTCTGCATCATTCCGCAGCTGCGCGGCAAGTTTCGCAGCCGCAGCGCGGAGTCGATTCTAAACGAAGCGCATGCCCTCGCGCAAAACGGGACCAAGGAACTCATTCTGATCGCGCAAGATACATCGATGTGGGGTCGCGATCGCGGCATCCGGCGCGGCGGGCTTGCGGGCTTGCTCCAACGTCTCCACGAAATCGACGGCGTGGAGTGGTTGCGGCTGCTCTATCTCTATCCTGCGACTATCGATCGGGAGTTGATCGACGCGATCGCGTCGCTGCCGAAGGTCTGCAAATACATCGACATGCCGTTGCAGCACGCCCATCCCGACGTGCTGCGCGCGATGCGGCGACCCTCCAATGGCGAGCGCTACTTGGAGATCCTGAACGAGTTTCGGAGCCGTATAGCTAACCTTACCATGCGCTCAACCTTCATCGTGGGCTTCCCAGGCGAAACTCAGGAACACGTGGAGTATTTGGAGGAGTGGATTGGACGCGCGCAACTGGACCGCGTCGGTTTCTTTGAGTACTCGGCCGAAGAGGGCACGCCGGCGGCGGACCTGCCACGCGCGGTACCTGCGCGTTTGCGCAAGAAGCGGCTAGTGCGTCTGCGCGAAGCGCAGCGCGTTGCGGGTCACGCTGCTCGAACACGGCGCATCGGATCGTGCGTGCGCGTGCTGGTCGAGGAAGAGCGCCCATTGCGCAAAGCCGATCCCCTTCGCACGCATCTTGGTGCGACGCGGGCTTGGTTTGGCCGTTCGATGGGAGAAGCTCCCGGCGTCGACGGCGGCATCTACTTCACGGGAGCCGCCTCTTACGGCAATTTCGTTGACGTCAACGTAGAAGCGAGCGCAGCGTTCGATTTTGCCGGGCGCGCTGCTGCTGGGGAAGTATTACACCTTGGGTAAACACTTGGCGCCGCGCGATCAACGCCGGCCAAGCACTGGGCTCGGCCGCCTTGTTGCAATAATTGCCGCCCTTGTCGTGTTCGTAGCCGCGGTTACCGTGCTCGCAATCTCCGCCATCCGCCACCAAAGCATCATCGCCACAATCGAAGACTCCTTGGTGCCCTCACCACAGACGCTTTTCGCCCGCGACCGCATCCTAGTACTGCTGGTCGGCAAAGATTACGATTATAACGAGAAGGACGAAGAGTACTCCTCGCAGGCGCGTAGCGACGTCATTAAAGCCATCTCGTTGGACTTCGTTCACAAACGTATTAGCGAATTGGCGGTGCCGCGCGATATGGATGTGATTCTTCCCAATGGCGCGGAATCGAAGATCAACCAAGCGCTCAGCGATGGGGGGATCCGCGAAGCCCAGGCGGTCGTTGCGAAATTCTTAGGCATTCCGCCTTTCGATCGTTACGTTATTTTGCGAATCAATTCGGCCAAGGAAGTCGTCAACGCCCTTGGAGGCGTGAACATGAAGGTGAGCGAGCAACTCGACTACGACGACACCTGGGGCCACCTGCACATTCATTTTCATCCCGGAAACTATCACATGAATGGCGAGCAGGCGGTTTCATATGCGCGGTTCCGGCACGATGCCTGCGGCGACCCGTGCCGCATCCGGCGCCAGCAACAGGTAGAGCGTGCGATCATAAACGCACTGCGGGCCAACAAGCTCCAGGATCTCGCGCAGATTCAAAACTATATCGGCATTTTCCAGCGCAACGTCGACACCAATCTGTCGACGACGGAGCTGGTCTCGTTGGCGGTCGCTTTCCAGAGCATGGATCCGAAAAACGTGCGCGCTGACCAAGTCCCCTATACCGATACGAAGGACACGGTTTCCGGTGGCAACGTCCTGGTTGCCGATGAAAATGCGAAGCAGGCGTTGGTGCGCAAGCTGCTGTTGGGTCCGCCGCCGGCGCCGAGCTCGCCCCAACCCGTTGACTTGGCAGCGATTAGCCCCTCTTCGGTCAAAGTCGACGTCAAGAACGGCACTGGTATTCCGGGGCAGGGGCGCAGGGTCGCCGATCTTCTCGCCAAGCAGGGCTTTGTGATCGGCGATGTCGCCACCGCCGAACGCTCCGGTATGGCTGCCACTGAGATTTACGAACATACGATCATCACGTTTGCCGGCGCAAAGGTACGAGCTTCGCTGGGACCGACCGTGAAAAACACGCCGATCACCAGCGACGCCTTGGCTTCCCCGGTTCCTTCGAGCGACGTTACCGTTGTTGTCGGCAAAGACTTACTAGCGCGCCTGACTTCCTCAATCATTAAATGAAGGGCGCTCGGGCGCTCCTAATCGCTGGCGTTCTTATGGTGGCAGTTTCCTATGTGCTGTACCGCCTATTTGCCCATACGAGCGCCATGCTTGCCCCCGCGGTGATTACTCCCCACATGGACGTGCACCGCGCGCTCTCGCCGGACTTGTCCGCGCGAGTGGACCGCTTGCTGCACGAGCCCTCCGACCGTGTTCGTCAAGGCCGTCCGCGCCTAATTGCGCTGACGTTCGATGACGGACCTTATGCCGTGACTACACCGCTGTTGCTAGGGGTGCTCGGTGATCTCCGCGTGCCTGCAACGTTCTTTCTCATCGGCCGGGACGCGGAGCAGTTTCCGGAATTGACCGAGCGGATCGAGCGGCTACACCATGAGATTGCAAACCACACGTACTCGCACCCCAACCTCGACCAGCTCGGCGATCGCGCGGTCCGAATGGAGTTGGTACGCGGACGTGCCGTCTTGGGTCGCTTGGCGCGCGATCCCGGAATCGCTACGCTCTTCAGGCCGCCCCACGGTCGCTATACCGAAGAAACGATCAAGGTGGCTCAATCAGTTGGGTATCACACGGTCTTTTGGAGCGATGACGGCGGCGATTGGCGCCTCATGTCACCGGTCCAGCTCGCCGCGCATTTGGAGTCGCATGCCTCTGCTCCCGAAATCGTGCTGCTCCATAACGGAAGCTTAGCCACGGTTTTCGCGCTTCCCGACGTGGTTCGGAGGTTTCAGGCGGCGGGATACCAATTCGTGACCGTCAGCCAGCTTCTCACGCGGGCACCGGCCGAGCAGGTGAACCATCCGGCCAAGAATCCGGTCTAGAGATGGGGCCTTAGAAAAGGGAAGATATGCCCAGGCAAATCATCGACACGCAGAGCAGCCGCCCGGCCTACATCCGGCGCAATGTAACAATTGCGGTCCTTTTCGTCGTTATCGTGGCATTGGTGGTTTACATTGCCATGCTGAAAATGCAGGCGCCCTCCCATTCCGACAATCCCTACAATGCCGTAACCACCAAGTCCGTCCAGCCGCCGCGCGCTCCAGGAAAGTAGTCTCCGGGGCGTTAATGCTGGCCGGGCCACAACTCGAGTTAGGAGACATCATGCTGCGACGCATCGCACTCGGACTTAGCATTCTCTTTTCGGCCGCCGGCCTGGGCGCGTGCAGCTCTTCAAGTGCCCCGATCAGCATCGGACCCAACTTTGTGCCGCTGTCGGTGTATGTAACCAACAGCACACAGAACGCCATCTCGATATTTGGGCCGAATCCGACGTCTGCATCGGTGCCGATTAACCAAATTGGCGGATCGAATACCGGCTTGAACGGGCCGCAGTACTTAGCGTTCGATGCTACCAAGCATCTGTACGTGACGAACTTCAATCCCGGCACGACCTTTGGCCAGATTACCGAGTACGCTCCGCAAGCAACGGGCAACGTGTTGCCTTTCGCCGCGATCGGCGGGTCCGGCAGTTCGGTCGGCGATCCCCGCGGCGTTGCGCTCAATTCGACCGGTAACATCTACGTTACTAATGTGGGCGCGCCGCCCGTGCAAGCTAGTTCGATTCTTGTCTTCCCCGCCGGTTCATCCGGCGCGGTCCCGCCCATCAACGTCATCGCGGGCGCCGTCACGGGGTTGAATTTTCCCACCGGCATCGACCTGGACAGCACCGGCATCATTTATGTCGCAAACACGGGCAACGCAACCCTTGAAACATTTTCAGCCACCGCCACCGGCAATGCTGCGCCCGCGACCGCAATTGGTGGCCCGCTCACGACGCTGGTTTCGCCCGCTGGTTTAGAGGTGGACGGTACGGGCAGGATTTTGGTAGCCGATACCGCGGCGTCCGCAGTGGATATTTTTGCTTCCGGGGCAAGCGGGAATGTCGCCCCGGTTGCGCGCATCGCGGGGGCGGCTACCACTTTGAGCGGCCCGTCGGATGTGGCGGTCGACTCGGCCGGCAACATCTACGTCACCAATACCGGTACGGGCAAGATCCTGGTTTTCGCACCGGGCGCGAACGGTAATGTGGCACCCACGCAGAGCATTACCGCGCCGGGTACGCTGGTAGGAATAGCTCTCTCGCCATAGGCGACGTATGTCGTTTCTGAAGTCGATCTTCGATGGGAACGAGCGCGAGGTTGCGCGCTTCCGGCGCGTGGCCGAGCGCATCAATACCCTCGAACCGCAAACCGCCGCACTCTCCGACGAGGCGCTGACGGCTAAGACCGTTGAGTTTCGCGAACGCCTAGGGGATGGCGAGTCGATCGATTCGATTCTGCCCGAGTCTTTTGCCGTTTGCCGAGAAGCGGCGAAGCGAACGATCGGCATGCGGCACTTCGACGTGCAGTTGATCGGCGGTCAGGTCTTGCACGAAGGCAAGGTCGCCGAAATGAAAACCGGCGAAGGCAAGACGTTGGTAGCAACGTTGGCCGCCTACACGAACGCGCTGCTAGGCGATGGCGTCCACATCGTCACTGTCAACGACTACCTTGCGCGCCGTGATGCCGAGTGGATGGGGCCCATCTACGAGTTCCTTGGTATGAGCGTCGGCATCATCCAGCATGGGCTCGAGAGCGCCGATCGCCGCGCGGCTTACAACTGCGACATTACTTACGTCACAAATAACGAAGTCGGTTTCGATTATTTGCGCGATAACATGGCCTGGACGATCGAAGACATGGTTCAGCGCGATTTGTCCTACGCCATCGTCGACGAAGTGGATTCGATTCTCATCGACGAGGCGCGCACGCCGCTGATCATTAGCGGGCAGGGTCAAGAGGCCACGGAGCTCTACACCAAGTTTGCGCAGATCGTTCCGCGCCTAAAGAAAGACGAAGATTACACGGTCGATGAAAAGGCGCACGCCGTCCCCATCACCGAAGCGGGCGTCGCCAAAGTCGAGAAGATGCTGGGCGTCGCGAACCTTTACGAGCAACGCAATCTCGAATTGACGCATCAGCTCAACGCCGCCCTGAAGGGCTGGAATCTTTTTCATCGCGACCAGCAGTACATCGTCAAAGATGGCGAAGTGGTGATCGTAGACGAGTTCACCGGCCGGCTGATGTATGGCCGGCGCTACTCCGACGGCATTCATCAAGCGATTGAAGCCAAAGAAGGCATCAAAGTTCGCAGCGAAGACCAGACGCTGGCCACCATCACGTTCCAGAACTACTTTCGCTTGTATAAGAAGCTGGCCGGGATGACCGGTACCGCGAAGACCGAGGAGCGTGAGTTTCGCGACATCTATGGCTTAGATGTTGTCGTCATTCCCACAAACCGCCCGGTCACGCGTAAAGACCTGTCCGATATCGTCTACAAGAGCGAGGACGCCAAGTTCAACGCCGTGATCGATGAGATTATCGCCGAGCACGAAAAGGGACGGCCGGTTCTGGTCGGCACGCGCTCGATTGAGAAATCCGAGCTACTGGCGGCTAAGCTGCGACGCCGCGGCGTCGAGTGCAGCGTGCTCAACGCGAAGTACCACG
>QHBJ01000020.1 GCA_003243975.1 Candidatus Meridianibacter frigidus
CGTGCCCGCCGACGACTACACCGATCCCGCGGTGGCGACGACGTTTGCGCATCTAGACGCCACGACGGCGCTTTCGCGTCCAATCTCCGAGCTGGGAATCTACCCTGCAGTCGATCCGCTAGCCTCGAGTTCGCGCATCCTCGACCCGCAAATCGTCGGAGAGGAGCACTACCGTGTGGCGCGCGGCGTCCAGGAGACCTTGCAGCGCTACAAAGATCTGCAAGACATCATCGCGATTCTGGGTGTGGAAGAGTTGAGCGACGACGACAAGATCGTCGTCGGGCGCGCGCGCCGCATCCAGCGCCTGTTCTCGCAGCCGTTCTTCGTGGCAGAGCAATTCACGGGCCGCTCAGGCAAGTATGTCAAGATTGCCGACACCATCGCTTCCTTTAAAGAAGTGCTCGACGGGAAGGTTGACAATCTTCCGGAGCAAGCATTCTTCTACGCCGGCAGCATCGATGAAGTCAAAGAGGCCGCCGAAAAGATGGGAGCCGCGGCTTAAGTGGCCTCAACGATCCCCTTTAAGCTGATCTCGCCCACGCAAGTCGTTTTCGAAGGCGATGCCGAGCTGGTGATCGCCGTCACGACCGAGGGCGAGGAAGGCATACTGCCCCATCACGCGCCTTTTCTGGCCGCGCTGAGGCCGGGCGTCTTGCGCGCGAACGTACTTGAGGGCGGTGCGGCAAAGCGTCTGGAATTGGCAACCAGCGAGGGATTTTTGCAGGCATTGCCTGAGCGGTTGACCGTGCTGGTGGATCAAGCATTGCGCTTCGAAGAGGTCGACGTGAACGGTGCGCGCACCGAACTTGCCGAGGCGCAAGAGTGCCAGAAGAGCGCTGCCGCCGATTCACCTCAGTACCAGCACGAGCAGGCAGCGATCGACTACGCCAACGCCAAACTGCGACTCACCGGGCACTAGGGCTCTCAGAGCGTCGTGAGGTGAAGTCGGATGAGCTCCACTTTATTCTGACACTCAGCCTCATATGTTTATTCGTTGGCGCGTATTCGCTGCTGCATGTCGCAGCAATACAGCGCTGGGAGGCGCGGCGATGGACCAAAGCAATTTGTGGCTGCTCTATGATTTGTGGTGGCTAGATCCGGGATCCTCAGAAATGCCTTCGAGGATTCGATTCTCGAGCGTTGTTTTGGTCTTCATGGGCCTTTGGAGCTTGGTCCGCTCAGTAGCCCAGTGACTATTGCTGCCGTAGGGGCATGGGCCGCAACTTTTTAATCTACGGGGAACCAAAAAAGCGCGGTGAAATGGCGGCAGCGTGCTCAACGCGATTTTCGCGGTGCAACTGAATGCGTTGCCGCGCCGTGACACTGCCCGCCGAGGCGTTGGGATAGAGCCCTCGAAATAGCTTTCGTGCAGAAAACGCCCGGTTGGCTGGTGCTGGGCCAGTTCGCGCTCGAGGTGACGGCGCTCTCCCTCGCCGCGCGACTACTCGCGCGGCCGCGCACGCGGCGTTTCGCAAACGGCAACGGCTCCGCCGATCGGTCGAACGATGAAGCTGCGCCGATTCCGGAGTTCATCACCGAGGTTTCCGACCCGAACGCACACCGGTACCGGCTGCCGGCCAAAGGCGAAGAGTTCTTCGCAGGTTTTTATACCGACGGACGGGTGCGATTAGCAACGCCTGAGGGAAAGCGTTTCTCCGGAATCGTCGTCGATCGGAAAGCCGTTGTGGCCGATCTGGGATCCGATGATTCGTTCGAAATGGAGATCCTTGGCGACGCTGGAGGGGGCATGACGCTGCGCGTGCTTGGCGGACCGCTGGACGGGCAAACCATTGCGTGCGTGCCCCTCTCATGAACACGCTCGACCGTTTGGATACAACCCTGCGCGTGCGCGGTGGCGCGCGCTTGGAGGGTTCGGTCGACACGCATGGCGCGAAAAACTCGGCGTTGCCGATCATGGCGGCCTCGATACTGGCCAAGGGAAAAGTAACGCTGCACCGCGTGCCGCGTATCACCGACGTATCCGTCATGTGGTCGCTCCTCGAAGCGCTCGGCGCGCGTTTGCGTTACGAAGGCAACGGCACGGTTACGATCGATTCGTCCAACGTGGCGCTGCACCGGGCGCCATACACGCTGGTGCGGAAGCTCGCGGCTTCCTTCGATGTCGCCGGACCGCTGCTGGGCCGCTTTGGACGCGCGGAGGTCCCGCTTCCCGGCGGCTGCGTTTTAGGTACGCGCGCGACCGATATGCACGAACAGGCCTTTGTGGCTCTGGGTGCCGAGGTCAAGAATGCGCACGGCTATCTTATCGCTACTGCCAAGTACAAGCGCTTGCGCGGAGCCGACATCGAGTTTCGGATGCCCAGCGTCGGCGCAACGAAGAACGCCATGCTTGCGGCCTGCACGGCGGACGGCACGACCACGCTGCGCAATGCCGCAATGGAGCCCGAGGTCGTCGATCTTGCGAACTTCTTGGTCGCGCTGGGCGCGAAGATTCAGGGTGCCGGATCCGACACGCTTGTGCTGGAGGGAGTCACGGAACTAACCGGCGCCGAGCACACCATCATCTCGGACCGGATCGTCACGGGCACGCTGCTGATGTGCGGCGCCATCACGCGTGGCGACGTGACCGTAAACCGCTGCGAGCCCGCTCACCTTTCCGCAGTCATGCTCAAATTGCAAGAGTGCGGCGTGCAGGTGACCTCGGGCGAGGGGTGGATCCGGGTTGCGGCGGATGCGATCAAGGGGGGCACCGAGGTGACGACGGCGCCGTATCCCGGGTTTCCGACCGACCTGCAGCCGCAAATGCTGTCGTTCCTCACGACCTGCCCCGGAACGAGCGTTGTGGTGGAATCGATTTTCAACGCGCGTTTTTCCTACGTCAACGAACTGGCCCGCATGGGAGCCGACGTCCGGGTAGCGATGGAATCGAACTCCGCGCTCATCAAAGGGGTGGAGCGACTCTCCGGAGCTCCGGTGGAGGCGCCGGACATCCGGGCCGGGGCGGCGCTCGTGGTCGCCGGCCTGGCCGCTCAGGGAGAGACCGAAATCATCGGCTTGGAGTACATCGACCGAGGCTACGAGCGATTTGAAGAGATGCTCTCCTCGCTGGGTGGGCAGGTCCAGCGCTCCAGCGGCGTCATTCCTTTTACCGAACCGACCGGACTTTTCGAAACGAGCGCGTATCCTAGTGTTCGGTCCGCGCAATAGGCGCGGTTTTCTTTCTTCGTCGAATTAGGGGTTAGGAGTCTTGGGGTTGGATATCGGTATCGACCTAGGCACGGCCAACGTGCTGGTCTATGTGAAGGGCAAGGGCATCGTCTTACGCGAGCCGTCCGTGGTTGCCAGAGATACGCAAACCAACCGCACGCTAGCGGTGGGCGAAGAAGCGCGGCTCATGCTCGGCAAAACACCTGGCCACATTCAAGCGATCCGGCCACTTCGCGACGGCGTGATTGCCGACTTTGAAGTCACCGAAGCCATGCTCAACTACTTTATCAAGAAGGTAACGAAGAACCGTTCGTTTCTCTCCACCGTGTTTAAACCCAAACCCAACGTTGTGATCTGCGTTCCGGCCGAGATTACCAGCGTCGAGGAGCGCGCCGTGCGCGATGCCGCTAAGCTTGCCGGCGCGCGGAACGTAACGATTATTGAAGAACCGATGGCCGCAGCGATCGGAGCGGGACTGCCGATTGACGGTCCGTCGGGAAGCATGGTGGTGGATATTGGCGGCGGAACAACCGACGTTGCAGTTATCTCGCTCGGTGGCGTCGTCGTTTCGCAATCCATTCGCGTCGCCGGGAATAAACTCGACGAAGCAATCATTCGCTACATTCGGCGCGTCTACAACTTGATGATCGGCGAGCGAACGGCCGAAGAAATCAAAATCAAGATCGGGTCGGCCTACCGTCTTGAGAGCGAGCTTGCCATGGAGATTCGCGGCCGCGACCTCATCAATGGCTTGCCTAAGACGGTAAAGATCACCAGTGAAGAGGTGCGCGAGGCGCTTTCGGAGCCGATTACCTCGATCGTCGAAGCGGTGAAGTCCGTGCTGGAGAAAACGCCGCCGGAGCTTTCGGCAGATATTATCGATCGCGGCGTTATTCTTACGGGGGGCGGAGCGCTGCTGCGCGGACTGGACAAGCTGCTTGCCGAGGTATGCGGCATTCCGGTGATTATTGCGGACGATCCCTTGTCATGTGTGGCAATCGGGACCGGCATGAGCGCCAGCTTTAACGGCCGCCTGGCACATAGGTAACCCGCCCGCGGGCGATTCTCCCGCGCTCAACTTCGTCTTGCACGCGCATATGCCGTGGGTCAAACGATCCGGCAGATGGCCCTTCGGCGAAGAATGGCTGCACGAAGCCATAACGCACACCTACCTTCCTCTTCTCGAAGTCTTGTCGCGCTTGCGCGCGAGCGGCATTCGCGGCGCCATTACCGTGGGTGTTACGCCGGTGCTGGTCGAGATGCTGCGGGACGCCGAACTCGTGCGCGGCTTCGATGCCTACCTTGACTCCCGAATCGCACTCGCGGAGGCAGATGTTGCCCGTTTCGCTGGCGGCGAACCACAACTTGAGCGGCTGGCCCTCGCGTCCCGCGAAAACTTCCTCGAGCAGCGCGAACGCTGGCGTCACCTTTACTATCGCGATATCGTCGCCGCTCTACGCGACTTTGCTCAAACCGGCGAAATCGAAATCCTCACCGGCGCGGCAACCCATGCCTATCTGCCCCTGTTGTTGCTCGACGAAAGCATCGAGGCGCAACTCTCCACCGGTATGGAGATCACCGCGGATGCATTTGGGATCCGGCCGCGTGGCGTTTGGCTTCCCGAGTGTGCGTACGACCAGCGGCTCGCGCCGATTTTGGACCGTTTGGGCTTGGAGTTTTTCTACACCGACGCGCGCGCCGTGCGTGGTTCGGGCGCAGCGCCGCACGCAAGCTATCAGATTTCGGGCCACAAGGTACGCTTTTTTGTGCGGGACGAGAGCACCAGCGGCCAAGTTTGGGATAACGATCTCGGTTATCCGGGGGATCAGTGGTACCGTGAATTTCACAAGCGCGATCCGCGCTCCGGTGCGCGCTACTGGCGCGTAACATGCAAAGAGAATGCGCTCGAGGAAAAAGAACCGTACGATGAAGCGCGCGCGCGCGCCAGGGTGCAGCTTCATGCCGAAGATTTCATCGCCAAGATTGCGGATCGCACCGGTTCTGCGCGACCCTCGACGTACTTTGCGCTGACCTTTGATGCGGAGCTCTTCGGCCATTGGTGGGCGGAGGGGCCGGAGTGGCTCCAACGCACGATCGTGAGCCTGCAGCATAGTGGCGTCGTGCGCTTTGAATTGCCGTCTGCATATGTGGACCGCTGCGCACCGCAAGCATCGTTTGCGCTTCCGGCATCCTCGTGGGGCACCGGCGGGGACCATCGCGTGTGGTTGAACGGCGCCACCGCGGGATACTGGGAGCGCGTTCACGCCTGCGAGCGCAGGTTTTCGCAACTCGATCGGAGCGACGAGAAGCTATACGCCCAGTGTGCGCGGGAATTACTGCTCTTACAGGCCAGCGATTGGCCTTTCCATTTGACCGGCGGCACAGCGGGAGATTTTCCGCAGCAGCGGATTGATGCGCATTTTGAGAGATTCACAACCTTGACCGCGGCTGTGCGGCGTCGCGAGCCGGCGCCCCCGATCTCGCGCGAGGCATTTGGAGCCGACACCCTCTTCGCGCGCCCGAGCTTGAGTGCGTTCGGCCGCGCGCCGCAAGTCATATGAAGATCGTTTCCGTCATCGATGCGCGCAAAGAAAGCTGGCAACGGCTGGCCGACGAGGCGGCTGCGGTGCTGCAAGATGGCGGCGTCATCGTGTTCCCGACTGATACCGTCTATGGCATTGGATGCGATCCATTCCGCACGGATGCCATCGACCGGATTTACGGGGCCAAGAAGCGGCCCGATAGCAAACCCCTGAGCTTGCATGTGGCCAGCGTGGCAGAGTTCCTGGAGTACGTCCATGGGAATGCGGTCGCGACGCTCGCGGCGCGGCGGCTAATGCCGGGCCCGGTAACGATTATCGTGCGGCGCCCTGCGTTTATCGACGAGGACGTTAGTGCTGGACTGCCCACTCTGGGGTTTCGCGTACCCGACGATGCGCTCTGCGTGACGCTGCTCGAACGCATCGGCCCCGTGGCGGCTACCAGCGCCAACACCAGCGGCGAGCGCCCGTATCTTGGCGGAGGGGACATTCAAGCGGTGCCCGAGGCGGACTTATTGATCGAAGGCGGCGTTACCAAATATGGTGCAGAATCGAGCGTCATCGATCTGTCGGGGCCAGTGCCCCGGCTTCTGCGCGAAGGCGTTCTCAAACTTGACTACCTAAGCGAGCGCTTGGGTCCGGTCGTGCGGCACACGGTAAAGGTTCGAAACACGCAATGAAAGTTTTTGTTCGGTTGACTCTGGCGGGGGTTTTTGCCCTCGGGCCGATCGCTGCCGCGGGATCTGGCCAGCGGGTGAGTCTCGCTATGGGGCTCTGCAATGTCCACACCGCAGAGTTGGACACCGGGGACTATCATAGCGGTCAGTTTAGCGTGCCTTCGCGGGTCGTACTAAATTGCCCGACGCGCGACGTAACCGCAGATCGCGCCACGGGAAACTTTAACCGCAAGTTCATCTCCTTGGTAGGCCACGTGGTCGCGCACGACGCGCAGGGGGCTGCGGGTTTCACCGACTTCAACGGAGTGGGCAAGAGCGGCACTCAGGGGCCGTCAACGCTGACGGCCGATCAGTTTGACGTGGACAGCATGAGCAAGGTTTACACGGCTATTGGAAACGTGCACTACCTGCAGGGCAACCGCACCATAGACGCGGCGCGCGGAACGCTCGACGACAACGCAAAACTCCTTACGCTTTCGCAGGTGCACTTCGTGCAAGGTACCCAAACCGTGGATGCGACGCGCGGCGTTCTTAATAGCAATACGCACGATTTGGATCTCACGGGAAGCGTGCACATCGTTGACGGCGAGCGCACGATGAACTCCGATCACGTGCTCTACAATACCGCCAGCGGCGCCCTTCGCGCCAAAGGCAACGTTACGATGACGTTCCCCGGGCAAGTGGAAGGGGCGCCGAGTCCCCGCGCCACGCCGAAAAAGAAGAAGCGGCTGCTGCCGTTCTGAGGGCGCACCAACCGTGGAACCTTCGCTCTTCAGCGCGCAGGAAGAACGTAACGCCCCACTAGCCGCCCGCATGCGCCCGCGGACCCTCGACGAGTTCGTCGGGCAGTCGCATATCGTTGGAGAGGGCCATGCGCTGCGCAAAGCCATCGAACGTGACAACGTTCCATCGGTCATTTTTTGGGGGCCTCCGGGAACCGGCAAAACGACGTTGGCGGAGATCATCGCCAACGTGACCGGCGCGCACTTCGCCGCCATCTCTGCGGTGAGCGCCGGAGTGGCGGACCTTCGGCGAATCACGGCGCAAGCCGCGCAACGCCGAAGCGCCGGGAAGCGAACGGTGCTGTTCATCGACGAAATTCATCGCTTCAACAAGGCGCAGCAAGACGCTGTACTGCCATACGTCGAGAACGGCAGCGTGACGCTAATCGGCGCCACGACGGAGAACCCGTCGTTTGAAGTAAACTCCGCATTACTCTCGCGCTCGCGCGTCTTTGTGCTCAAAGCGCTGAACGACGAGGACGTAGCACTGATCATCGACCGTGCCATTGCAGACAAGGAGCGTGGGCTGGGAGATCTGGGCGTGAAACTGGAGAGCAAGGGACGCAGTGCGTTGATCAATCTCTGCAATGGAGACGCGCGCGTTGCGCTCAGCACGCTGGAGTTCGCAGCGACGGCCGCGCCGCTGGACGATGACGGCGGGCGCCCGATCGACGCCGCACTTATTACCGATGCCATGCAGCGGCGTGCGACCAACTACGACAAGAAAGGGGACGCACACTACGACGTCATCAGCGCGTTCATCAAGAGTCTGCGCGGCAGCGATCCGGACGGCGCGCTGTATTGGCTAGCGCGCATGATCGATTCGGGCGAAGATCCGCTCTTTATCGTGCGGCGGATGGTAATCTTAGCTTCCGAAGATATCGGGCTGGCCGACTCGCGCGCTCTGCAGGTTGCCGTTTCCGCCCAACAGGCCGTGCACTTCGTCGGGATGCCCGAAGGGTTCTATCCGATGGCACACTGCGCGCTCTATCTGGCGACCGCGCCCAAGTCCAACAGCGTGGGGAGCGCGTACGGCGCGGCACTTCGCGATGTGGAGGAAACGCGCAACGACCCGGTACCGCTGCATCTGCGCAATGCGCCGATCGGGTTGATGAAGAATCTCGGCTACGGCCGCGACTACAAGTACGCCCACAACGATTACGCCAAGATGGAACACCCCCAAAACTTGCCGCCCGCGCAGCACCTGCAGGCCTATCGGCCCGACAACCTAGTCGGACATTCGTACTACCAGCCGGGTGATCAGGGAGAGGAAGCCAAGCTCGTCGAGTGGGTGAAAGCCCGCCGCGCAAGTGCAAAGAAGCAGCGATGAATAAATGTCACCCTGAGCTTGTCGAAGGGTCAAAAATAGTGTCACCCGGAGCTTGTCGAAAGGTTGTCGAGAGGTGGCGAATATCGTGGCGCAGTGCGATCGGTAACCGCGGGTTCTCGACAAAGCTCGAACTGACACTGGAGCACATGCCATAGGAAAATGTGAGGGGTCCGACTGCACTCGGACCCCTCGTTCCCGTTCCTACTCTATCGGAGGTGTGCGCTCGTTGGAGCATCGCACACGCATACGGTACGTCCGCTCCCTGAGAGTCGCCTGGGAAGCAACCCGGGAGTTCCCGAAGGCGTTGTTCCAGAGAGATGGCCATGCAAATGAACGCGCGGATTTATGCCGACCATGCGGCGACCACCCCCGTGCGCCCCGAAGTGCTCGACGCGATGCTTCCGTACTTCGTCGAGGGCGGATACAACGCCAGCTCGCTGCATGCGGAAGGGCGCCGCGCGCGAACGGCGTTGGACAACGCGCGGGCGGAAATCGCCGGCATTATCGGCGCGAAGCCAAGCGAAGTCATCTTTACCGCAGGCGGTTCCGAAGCCAACAGCTTGGCGATTTTTGGAGTGACTCGGGCGCGCCGCAAGGACGGCGCGCACATGATCAGCGCGCCGGTCGAACACCATGCGGTGTTGCATCCATTGGAGCGGCTCGCGGAAGACGGATTTGACGTCACCTTTCTTGCCGTAGACGACCAGGGGCAAGTGAGCGCTTCGGCTTTCGAGGGCGCGATCAGGCCCGGCACGATCCTCGCTTCAATCATGCTGGCCAACAACGAGATCGGGACGCTCCAACCCATTGCGCAGCTAGCTCGCCACGCGCGCGAACGCGACGTTACGTTCCACACCGATGCCGTGCAGTGCCCGGCGTACTTGCCGATTCACGTCGGCGAGCTTGGAGTGGATTTGCTGTCGATCTCCGCGCATAAATTTTATGGTCCGAAAGGCGTCGGCTTGCTCTTCGTGCGCGAAGGGACGCCCGTAGTAGCGCAGACGCTCGGCGGCAGCCAGGAGTTCGCCAAGCGCGCGGGCACCGAAAACGTGGCGGGAATCGTGGGTATGGCGCGCGCGCTGAGCCTGGCACAAAGCGAGCGCGAAACTGTAAGCGCTCGAATTTCCGAGTTGCGTCAACGTTTTGAGAACGGGCTGCTCGAGAAGGTGGCGGACGTGCGCATCAACGGGCATGCCGCGCCCCGCCTCGCGAATAATTCTAATGTTTCTTTTGCGGGAATACCTGCCGACGCGATGGTTATGCGGCTCGATCTCGAAGGCGCCGCGGTTTCGACCGGAAGCGCTTGCGCGGCGGGAGCCCTGGAGCCGAGCCATGTGGTGGCGGCGCTTGGATTGCCGGAGCGCTGGCAACGTTCGGCGGTCCGCTTTTCCTTCGGGCGCACGACGAGCGCCAAGGACATCGACCGCCTTGTCGCACTCGTGGCGCAGGTGGCTGCGGAACTGCGCACCTTTTCGGCGCAGAATGCGTGAACTGAAGCTTTCGAGGGAATGAACCGTCTAGTCCTTAAAAGCGCTCGCGGAGGTTTCCATTGACTACGGGCTTCAATTGGGCGATTGTCCTCGATGTCGGGGTCGGTCTCGGCGTTCTCGTGGCCGGTTTGGGCATATTCTTGGCCATGCGTGCGCTCGCGGCAACCTTGATGCGCCTGAACCGGACGCTCGACGAAGTCGACCGCCAAATGGCCGGCATCGGCGCTCCGGTTTCGCAAACTCTGGCGCACGTCGGTGGTATTGCAGACACGGCCGATACGACCGTAGCCCGTCTCGGAGGCGTCGCCAAGTCGCTTGAGGACGTGGCCGCCAGCATCGCTTCGACCGCCAAACTTGCGCAGAATGCGATATCGCCCGCGCTCGTGAACGTCGGAGCGGCGCTCACCGGCATAACGGCGGGACTGAAACGGCTTGTCGGGAGCCGCGCGAATGAAGGACACCCTAATCAACCGTAAGGAGTCGTAACACATGGGAAATGAGAACAACGCCGGCCGCCAAGGTGGCGGCGGGTTTGTAGCTGGGTTTGTCGTTGGAGCGCTCGCGGGTGCTGCGGTGGCGATGATGATTGCTCCGCAGACCGGGGAAGAAACTCGCGACCTGGTATGGGGCAAAGCACGTGAGGCGGGGAACTTTGCCTCGGATGCGACCGGCGATCTGCGCGAGCGCGTTGCCGGTGTAGCGGGCGATCTGCAGTCCAGCGCAGCGGATCTGTACGAACGTGGTCGCACGGTCGTTGAAAAAGCGCGCTCGAACGTTGGTTCGGCCGTATCGGAAGGACGCGAAGCCGCCGATTCCACACGCGAGGATCTCTCGGCGCAGTCCTCCTCGAACTCCGGTTCGAGCGAGGCGTAGAGCGAATGTTAGGAGAGAGCGTGGACATAAAAGTGAACGTCCGAGAGGCGCAGGGCGACATCTACGTCGTCGAGCTCACGGGCGAGATCGATGTTTATACGTCGCCGAAGGTCAAGGATGCCATCACCGAACTGATCGATCAGGGGCACTACAACCTCGTCATCGATCTCGAGAAGGTGCGCTACATCGATTCGACCGGTTTGGGCGTGCTGATCGGCGGGCTCAAACGCGTTCGCGAACATGGCGGTACCGTTAACTTGGTTTGCACGAATCCCCAAATCAAGAAAATCTTTGACATCACGGGCCTGGTGAAGATCTTCGGAATTTTCGACGACGAAGATGCCGCGATGAAGGCGCTCGTTTGAGCGTGACCCTCGTGCCGGAGCATGGGAGGGGCGTCGTCGAGTTGCGCATTCCGAGCAAGGCGGAGTGGGTGGCGGTTGCGCGGCTGGCCATCGCGGCGGTAGCAAACCGTTTGGATTTTTCAATCGAAGAGATTGAAGACGTCAAACTGGCTGTGGCCGAAGCGTGCACCAACTGCATTCAACATGCGACCGGAGGCGACCAAATCGAGATCACGTGCGAAACCGAGAAGAGCAGCTTGACCGTACACGTCAAAGACTACGGCGTCGGCACGCAACCCGAGGAGATCCAGTCGCGGCGCGTCTCTGAGCCGCGTGAAGGCGGGCTAGGGGTTTTTCTAATTCGTTCGTTAATGGACGAAGTTCAATATGATGTCCATCCCGAGCTCGGCACCAACCTCGTGATGAGGAAAAAAGTCTCAGCTTAGTGCATCCACATAGCGTCGAAGACGAACGCTGGAATCGTCAGAAGACGCGCGAGCTTTTTGCCCGCTTTGCCGCGGCGCGTGAGCGCAAGAAAGCCCTGAACGGGAAGCCGGATCCCGAGTACGACCAGTATCGCAACGATCTGGTCGTCGCGCATTTGAACTTGGTGCGCTACTTGGCCATAAAGTTTGCCAACCGCGGTGAAACGCTCGACGACCTCATTCAAGTGGGTACGGTCGGCCTGCTCAAGGCTATCGACCGTTTCGATCTGGAGCGGGGCGTCGAATTTACGACATATGCAACGCCCACCATCGTGGGTGAGATCAAGCGCTACTTTCGCGACAAGGGCTGGGCCGTGAAGGTGCCCCGCCGGCTTCAGGAACTCAACCTCAGCGTAAACCGCACGGTTGAGAAGCTTGCGGTGAAACTAGGGCGGAGTGCTACTGTCGCTGAGCTGGCCTCGCACCTGGGGGCGACCGAAGAAGAGATCTTGGAGGCGCAGGAACTCGGTCAGGCCTACAATCTGCTCTCCTTAGATACCGAATTAAACGGCGAGGGCGACAAGAAGTCGCAGACGCTGGCCGATTACATCGGCACGACCGACGCGGGCCTGGCCCTATTGGAGGATAAGGCCAACCTCGAGCGGGCCTTCGAGGTGCTCACGGGCCGCGAACGGGTCATCCTGTACTTGCGCTTCTATGAAAGCGTTTCGCAAACCGAAATCGCCAAGCGCCTGAACGTTTCGCAGATGCACGTATCGCGGCTTCAGCAGAAGGCGCTGGAAAAACTTAAAGCCGTTCTGAAAGAGTAAGCATGCGTAGTCAGGAGCTTCGGGCCGCGTTCGTAGATTTTTTCACAGCGCGCGGACACAAGCACGTCGCGCCCGCCAGCCTGATTCCCGATGCGATGTCCACCACGCTCTTTACGATTGCGGGAATGGAGCAATTCGTTCCAGCATTCTTGGGTGACGAGCCGCCGCCGGCGCCGCGGGCCGTCACGGTTCAGCGGTGTCTGCGGGTCGCCGGGGCCAAGAGCGATATCGAGAACGTCGGCCGCACCGGCCGGCACGGCACGTTTCTCGAGATGTTGGGCAACTTCAGTTTCGGCGACTACTACAAGGCAGAAGCCATCGCGTTCGCGTGGGAGTTTTGCGCGGACGTCCTCCGACTCGACAAAGACAAGATTGCCGTGACCGTGCATGCGGGTGATGACGAAGCTGCGCGAATTTGGGAGTGTGAGATCGGCTTGAGTCCCGGCCGCATTACGCGATTTGACGAAGACAATTTTTGGACGATGGGTAACACCGGGCCGTGCGGCCCGTGCACGGAATTGTTCTACGACACCGGCGAAGCCAATATGTCTAGCCCGGACGATACCGCCCCCAACCGTGGTGATCGGTTTGTCGAATTCTGGAACGTGGTATTTCAGCAATACAATCGGGGCTCCGACGGCAAGCTCAGCGAGCTTCCGAAGAAGGCGATCGACACAGGGGCCGGATTCGAACGCATGCTGGCGCTCGTGAACGGCAAGACCTCGATGTATGAAACCGACCTCTTCACGGATCTCATCGAAGCGCAACCTCCGGCAACTGCAGCTTCGGTGACTGCTGCGGAACGGTTAGCGCGGCGGAATATCGTTGCCGACCATGCGCGCGCGGTGACATTCCTGATTCATGATGGCGTCTACCCCTCGAACACCGACCGCGGTTACGTCCTACGTTTTCTGATTCGCCGGGCGATTCGTAACGGACGTCTGCTAGGGTACCGGGGCGGCTTCTTAACCGCGCTGGTCCCCGCGGTGGTCAAATCGCTAGAGTCCGGGTATCCGGATCTGCGAAAGAATACCTCCCGTATCCAGAGCGCGCTCTCCACCGAAGAGCAGACGTTCGAGCGAACCCTCGAGCGCGGTATGAATCTGCTCGAGCAACTCATCGCGCAAGCCAACGAAGATTGCTCGCGTCTGATCTCAGGTCGCGATGCCTTTGCCTTGCACGATACGTACGGCTTCCCAATCGAGCTGACACGAGAGATCGCTAGCGACAGCGGCGTTGCCGTTGACGCTGCGGAGTTCGAGCAGGCGATGCAGGGGCAGCGTGAGCGCGCGCGGTCGGATGCCGCTTCGAAACGCACGTCTGTTTCGGCTGCGGAAATGCCGGCCGTCAAAAGCGAGTTTCTCGGCTACGAAGGACTGGAAGCCGAAGGGCGGATTGTTGCGATCATCAATGGCGGGCAGAGCATGGATACGCTGACTGAGGGCGACAAAGCGCAAGTGTTGCTGGACAAGACCTCATTTTACGCCGAGAAGGGAGGCCAAATCGGCGATCGCGGTGTGCTCCATTTCGGCGACGCGCTCTTCGAAGTTTCCGACACGCAATTTACCGGGGAGGCGATCGCTCACCACGGGGTCATGCGGCGCGGAATATTGCGTGTGGGCGATTCGGTCCGGACCGAAGTTTCTAGCGAGTGGCGCCGGGAGATCCGGCGGCACCATACCTCGGCGCACCTTCTGCAACGCGCACTGAAGGACGTACTCGGCGAGGATGTCGCGCAGGCGGGCTCCTGGGTCGGCATCGACAGGATGCGCTTCGATTTTCGCTCGCCAACCGGGGCGCTCTCGCCGGAGCAGCGGCGGGAGGTTGGTGCCCGCGTAAACGAGATGATCCGCGATGACGTGCCGTTGGAGACCGACGTAATGCCGGTGGCGCAAGCTCAGGCGAGCGGCGCGATCTCGATGTTCGGCGAGAAGTACGGCGATCAGGTGCGCGTAGTGCGCGCGGGACCTTCCGTGGAGTTCTGCGGCGGTACGCACGCGCACTCGACCGGCGAGCTCGGCATGTTCATCATTTTGAACGAGTTTTCGATCGGCAGCGGCATACGCCGCATCGAGTCCTGCGTCTCCAGATCGGCCGAAGAGCACGTTGACCGTCAGCAAACCTTGATCGCCGAGCTGAGTTCGACCCTGTCCACGACGCCCGAAGAGTTGAACGACCGCGTGAGCCGTCTGCAAAAGGACGTGCGCGAGTTGCAGAATGCGGTGGGCGATTTGAAGTCTCGTTTGGCAGCCGCCGATGTTCAGCGCTATGTCGAGCGAGCTGAAAGACTTGGTGACAAGATGTTTGTGGGCGCCGTCGTGCAAGAAGCAAACGCAGAGGCGCTGCGCCACCTTAGCGGTGCGATTCGCCAGCGAATTCGCAGTGGAGTCATCGCGCTTGCGGGCGTGGACAACGGCGCCGTAAGCTTGCTCGTTTCCGCCAGCGAAGACTTGGTGAAGTCCGGCGTGCACGCGGGACACCTATTGAAGCTGGCGGCGCCGAAAGTTGAAGGCAAGGGCGGAGGTCAGCCGCAGCAGGCGCAGGGCGGTGGCAAGAATCCCAGCGGAGCGCAAGATGCGCTCGATACCATTCGCGATGCACTTTCGGCATGATGCGCTTGGCTTGCGTCCTCGCCGCATGCTTTGGGACCATCGGCGCGGTCGCTCCGGGTTCGGCTCCGGTGCTGGACTCGCAGGTTGTGCTCAACCGCTACATGCAGGCTCTGGCGAGGGCCGTCCCCCCGAAGAACGTGGTCTTCACCTACGCCCTCTCGCAGGCGGGCCCGCACAATTTGGATCAAACGCACGTGATTTATCGCAGCCAAACGCGGCAGCGCGATGAGGTGACCGTCATTGATGGCGCGGCGGTGCGACCGCCTGCTATCCGTATCATTTCGCGCAGTGATCGCTACACCGTTACAAGACTCGCTCCGCGCACGGAGCAGTATGTTTTTCTGTTCCTCAGTGCCCGCAAGAATGGTCCGCACCGCGAGTATCTCTACGCGACCTCGGCGCTGCATCCGTCAAGCTTCACGGTAACGCAGGTAGCGATCGACGGCACGTATTTCTTGCCCACCCTTATTCGCTTTACGACGAGGAGTAATGCTGCCAGCGGCAGCGGCACCATTGCATACGCGCGGTTTTCGCAGTACTGGATGCCCCGACTGGCCACGGTAAATGCCAAGATTGCGGGCAAGCCTGCGCGCGAGCGCATCGCATGGAGCGCCTATCGGTTTCCGCTTTCGCTTCCGTCCTCGACCTTCGCTCAGCCAAGACCGGTCGCGCTACCCACTCCCAGCCCATTCTGACCCGCGAACGAGCGCTGCAAACAATCGCCGGACTGGCGGCATTCGGCGTGCCGTTCGCCGTCTACGTGTACTCCATGCAGCGTCACGTCGGTTACTGGGATGTGGGCGAAATGCAGACGGTTCCGTATATCTTTGGAATCGCCCACCCTACCGGGTTTCCCGCCTTCGTCGTGCTGGGGTTCCTGTTTTCCCACGCTTTGCCACTCGGAACCGTTGCGTGGCGCCTCACGCTTCTGTGTGCGCTGGCGATGAGTGGCGCCGCATACGTGGCGTACCGGCTGATCGTTGACGAAAGCGGCGACGCCTTCATCGCGCTGCCGTGCGCGTGGCTCTTCGCATTCGGAGAAACGGCATGGACGCGCGGAACTCGCACAGAGGTGCATGCGCTGGTAACATTTTTCGCGGCGGTGACGCTGTATTGCATGCTGCGTTGGTCGCGCACGCTAGAGAAGCGGTGGTTGTATGCGGCGGCCGTGGCTTGGGCGCTGGCGCTAGCTACGCATCCGGTTGCGGGGTTGCTCGGCGCGGGCCTTTTTGCTCTGCTTCTGGCGCGCTGGCAGGATGTTTCAGGCGCGTCAATCGCGCGCGCGGTGGTGCTTTGCGCAGCGATCGTGGGCGCGTTCTATGCCTACTTGCCGCTGCGCAGCGCGCAGGTTTCGGCGCTCGCGGTTGACCCGAGCCTTACCCTCAGTTTACCTCCCGGACAGCCGTTTTGGGACTACGACCACCCGGCAACTCGCGCGGGCTTCGTGCAATTGGTGACGGGAAGCGATTTTCCGGTAGGCGACGCACTCGCCGGCATCTTCTTACCGCAAACCTACGTTGCAAGGGGCCACCGCTACCTGGACGCATTGCGCGCCAATCTTGGAATCCTCGGCGTAGTCGCAGCTTTCCTCGGCATCCTTTCCTTTCTCTATGTGGCGCGCTGGCGGGCGGCGGGGTTCTTGCTGTCGGCGTTCTTTGCTATTCCTTTCGCGCTGGCATACCCGATCGAATCGGATGTGGGCCGGTACTTCCTGTTCTCGTTTTTCGCGATCGCCGTTACGATTGGCGTTGGATTTGCCGCTGCTGTCGCCCGCCGTCCGCTCCTACGCGCGGCGGCCTTTGCGCTGGTGCTTGCACTAGCCGCGGAACAGCTTTACGAGCACAGCTCCCTGCTGTTGCAACGATTCGATTCGGGCGCCACCGGTTTCATTTCAACCGTTCGAGAGAAGAGTCCGGATGGTGCAATCGTGATCTCCCCTTGGACGTACGCCACTCCGCTCGCGTACGCGGATTATGTTGAAGGTACCCTTGGACATCGCATCGTCGTCGTCGGCTGGCTCTCGGATCACGTGGGCCGCGTGCCTGCCTGGATGCGTAAGCACCCGGTTGTCGTCGTCTATCAAGGCGGCGATCCGCCGCCTGGTTACTTTCTCTCCCTTATCGCGTCGAGCGATCCGCCCCTCTATCGCGTTTACCGCTACAAATGAGGCGTGCACTTTATGCGGGGCTCGCCGCCTTCATCACGATCGTCGTCGTCTCGCACTTTCGTTCGAGTCCGTACAACAACTACGTGCTCCTGGCCGACGCGTTCTTACACGGTCATGTCTGGGTCACCGTACCGGGAAACTACATCGACGCGTTGGCCTACAACGGGCGCAACTATGTTATTGAAGCGCCCATGCCGGCGATGCTGCTGTTGCCGGCCGTGGTGGTCTTTGGTCTGCATGCCAACCAAACGCTGCTGGCGGCAGTACTCGGTGGCGTTGCCATCGGCGCGGCCTGGGCCATCTGCGAACGCTTGGCGGTCCCGGCGCGGCAGACACTGTGGCTGTGTGTTGTCTTGCTGGCGGGCACCGATCTCTTATGGTGTGCGATGCTGGGCGACGTATGGTTCGTTGCCCACGTCAGTGCGGTTTGCTTTACGTTGCTCGCAATTCTCGAGGTTCTCGGTCCGCGGCGCGGCTGGTTAGTTGCGCTCTGGGCGACCTGCGCATTCGAGTCGCGCTTCACAATGATTCTTGCGTTGCCGGTCTACTACGCACTCTTGCACGCCGGTCCCGATTGGCGTGTTGATTTACGCGCGCTGCTGCCGCGGAAGAGTGACATAATGTTTTTTGGCGTGCTGGCGGTAGCCGGGGCACTGTGGTCCGCCTACAACGATGCTCGCTGGGGCACGTGGAGCGACATTGGGTACGTAACTTGGTACCATCAGGATGCAGCCGGCTCGCCGTTCGGTTCGCCATTTGCGCTTCGCTACTTGCCGTACGAACTGCACTCGTTCTTGGTGCTGGCGCCCGCATTTAGTCGCATCTTTCCGTACATCGTGCCTTCGATTGCGGGTGTCGCACTAACGTGGACGTCGCCGGCTTTAATCATCGCGGCGTGGGCTCGCACGCCCCGCGTACTCGCCGTCTCCTTTGCGCTCGCAGCGGCGTTTACGGCGCTTCCAAACCTTCTCTACTATGTGAACGGCTTCGCGCAGTACGGCATGCGCCACGCCCTCGACTTTATTCCATTCCTGTTTGTATTGATGGCCCTGGCCATGCGCGAAGAGCTCAAAGCGTGGGTGAAGGTGCTGATCGCGTACTCCACGCTTGCCGGGCTCTATGGCTGCTACTATTGGAACGCGTTTGTACGCCCGACCTATTGACGTGCAGCTAATTTAGAGCTTGTCGAAGGCAAGGCGCAGGTCTTCGGCCGAATTCACGGGCGCAGTGCAGGCCGTGCCGCGGCACAGAATGGCTGAAGGTACCGAAAGATCTTCAAAACCGTGCACCCGCATCGATGCGCCATCCTTTGGATCGACTGTCCGAATGTCCACCAGCGCTGCCGGTAAGTGGTACGCAGCCTCGCGCAATTCTTCAGTTTGAGCCGGCGCGCCGACGAGCACCACGGAGAGTGGCTCGCCCAAGAAGCGTTGCAGCGCCATCGCATATGGTGCGGCGAACGTGCCGGCCGAGCCGTATGTTCTTGCGTATACGGCCAGCGTTCGTTCGGCTCGCGCGCGATAGGCGTCATCGCCCGTCAGGGCGGCAAGACGGAGCAGACTGGCTGCCATCAGCGCATTCTCCGCTAAGGGCCGATCCTTGATTGCGAGGCGGCCAAGCTCCTCGGAATCGGAGAGCCGATCGTAAAATCCACCCTCCTGGGCCACGAACCGCGCGATCACGACGTCCGCCAAGTTCGCGCCGCGTTGCAGAAACTTAGATTCGCCGGTGGTTTCATAGGCGTCCAGCAGGGCGCGCAGATATTTGGACTGGTCGGTCAGCAATCCGCGCGTCTGCGGTTTCTCGCCCGCGATAGCATAATGGTAGAGCAGACCGCTCTCATCCACGAACGTTTCATTCAGCCCCTCGAGCACCCGCAGGGCGATCGAAAGCGTCATGGGGTCCTCCGTGACGCGCGCTGCGCCGAGCAACGCTGCCGCCAAGTCGGCATTCCAGTTCGCGTACACGGTGCGATCGACATAGGGCGCACTAGCTGCGCGCCGTTCTTCCAACGGCAGCGCGTAGTAGGCCTCATCGGCATCCTGGCTTCCCGCAAAGAAGCCGGTCTGCGGATCCAATAACACGTTCTGCAGGTATCCAAGCGTTGATTTGAGCGTGGCCGCGAACTCGGGATTCTTTCCGCTTTCGATCAATCCGGTCAAGGCGCGCATCAACCCCGCGTGGTCTTCAGCCATCTTTTCGAAGTGTGGTACCGACCAATCGCGCGTTGTCGAATACCGAAAGAACCCGCCTTCGACATGATCGTACATGCCGCCGCGTGACATGCCGAGCATGGTCTTCGCGGCCATTTCGTACGCGCTCGAATCGCCCGACACACGGTGCTCGAGAAGTAGCAACTCTAAGAGGTCCGTTTGTGGAAATTTCGGCTCGCTTCCAAAGCCCCCATACTCGGAATCGTAGGCCTGCCGAATTTGTTGCAGCACCGCGGTCACAATCGATGCGCGGAGCTCCGACGACTCGCCGGTTTGTGGAAACCGCTTCGATTCAGAGGGTCGAGGGATGCGCTCTTGGATATCCGCCTTATTCTCCCGGTAGAATGTTTCGATCTGCTCGAGCAAGCGTTGCATCTGTTGGGGCGGTACGTACGTCGCGCCCGTGAGAATGCTTCCGTCCGGTGTGAGCAGCGCGGTCGTCGGCCATCCGCCCATATTGTAGCGCGCGTTGATGTCAGGACGCCGGTCGTTGTCCACCCGCACCGGGATATAGCGCTCGTTGATCGTGCGAATCACCGCTTCGTCCGAATAGGTGGTTTCGTCCATCACATGGCACCAGTGGCACCATACCGCCGAAATTGCCAGCAGGAGCGGCTTATCTTCCGTGCGCGCTTCCTCGAACGCGGCGGGTTCCCACCGGCGCCACGAAATTTCGGCCGCGCGATTAGGACGCGGCGAAAAATGAAAGTCTTGCTTCACGATTCCTCTTCGGAGAAGCCGCGCGCAAACGATGCGAGATACAGCGTGAGGATAAGAACGTAGAGTCCCAGCAGCGGCAGCGTCAACGCTCCCAGAAAACGCGTGCCCAGAAAGAGCAGCGCGCAGGCGGCGCTAAAGGCAGCAAACCGGCGGTGCGACGCGGCGGTCATGAGGTAAGCTTCGGCATAACCCGTTGCCGGTGTCCGGCTCTTGCGCCACGCGATGGCGCTCATGAGGGCTGCCAAGACGGCCCCGAAAGTGCTCCACACCGTCCGGGCATTCGCCGCCCAACCCGGTTTGTGCTTGCCCGTTTGGGGGTATAACGGTCTGGCTCAGCGGTACCAAGAAAGAGGAGCAACCTGATATGAGTGATCGCGACGTTGTCGTCCGCGACGGAGGCAGTTCGGTAGCGACCATCGGCATCATTGCCGTCATCGTCATCGCCGCCATTATTGCTTTCTTCGTGTGGCGCGGTAGTGCCACCAATCCCAATCCGAACACAACGACCAATACCACGGTGAACAATCCGCCGGCCGGAAATAGCGGCGGCAGTTCTTCGACGACAACCAGCACCAAGCCGTAGTCGTCGCCACCTTTGTTCGAAGGGGAGCCCGGTTCGGGCTCCCTTCTTCATAAGGCAAGCAAGCGGTTTATCCGATGGTCGGAGGGGGTATCTTACTCCCGGGTTCCTTACCAAGAGAAGAAAGGGGAAATATGGCCGGACTGCTTTGGGCTGTCATCGTGATTCTCTTCGTACTGTGGTTGCTCGGGTTCTTGCTACACTTTGGAGGCGGCTTGATCCATCTGCTGATCGTTATCGCCGTCATTCTGCTCATCTATAATCTCATCACCGGGCGCGGCGCTAGAATCTAGCGCATAGACCCTGCGAGGTAAGCGCCCGCGGTTTCGCGGGCGCTGCGTTACCATGCCGACCACGCGTAAGAAAAGCGCACGCGCTACGGGCTCGCTTAAGAAGTACGCCGCCAAGCGCGACTTTGCGGCCACCCCCGAACCGGCCGGTAAGAAGATCAAGCCGGCGCGGCAGTTGCGGTTTGTGATCCAAAAGCACAACGCAACCCGTCTGCACTACGATTTTCGCCTTGAGGCCGACGGCGTTCTTAAATCCTGGGCCATTCCAAAAGGCCCTTCGCTGGATCCGAAAGAGCGCCGGCTGGCGATGCACGTTGAGGATCACCCCTTCGACTACCGCGATTTCGAGGGCATCATTCCCAAGCACAATTACGGCGCGGGCGAGGTGATCGTATGGGACAAGGGCACGTACAAGCTAGCCGAAGGCGACGACCCGGCTGACGAGATCGGGCGCGGCAAAATCAAATTCATCCTACAGGGAAAGAAAATGAAGGGCGAGTTTACGCTCGTGAAGATCCGCGGCCGCGACGAATCCGGCGATCCGTGGCTTCTGATCAAAGATAAAGACCAGCACGTCGACCTCAGCTACGATATCGAGAAGGACGACAAGTCCGTGAAGAGTGGGAAGAGCCTCAAAGACATCGTCAAAGACCCGCGCGCTCCGCACTGGATCAGCAACCGTGAGGAGAAACCGGCTGCCAAGGCCACGGCAAAAAAAAAAGACGCGCTAAGGCGCGATAAGCCCCCAAAGATCGCGACGCCAATGCTAGCCACGCTCGTGGACGAAGCCTTCGACGATTCGAATTGGCTCTTCGAGATAAAGTGGGACGGGTACCGAGCCATCTGCACGGTCGATGAGAACGGAAACCTCACGCTTACCTCGCGAAACGGATTGGATTTCTTGGCGCAGTTTCCCGAGATGGCAGATTTGCGCGGTGCTTTTTCAAGCTTGCCCATCATGGTGGACGGCGAAATCGTCAGTCTAGATGCCAAAGGGCGTTCATCGTTTCAGCGCCTCCAAGGCAGCTTCAACCGCCATCGGCCCAGCTCGCGCGCGCCTGCGGGGAAAGCCGGCCCTCTCACTTTCGTTGCGTTCGACTGCCTTTACGCCGACGGTCAAGACCTGCGCAAACATCCTCTCGAAGAGCGCAAAAAAATCTTGAACCGGCTCATCGCCGACGATAAGCTGGTCCTATACTCCAAGCATGTTGAAGAGCACGGTCGTGCGCTCTTCGAACAGGCGCAGGAGCAGCAGCTCGAGGGCATCATCGGCAAGAAGCGCGATTCTTCCTACGTCGAGCGGCGCAGCCGTGAATGGGTAAAGATCAAAGCGCAATTAGTGCAAGAGTGCGTAATCGGTGGCTACACTGAGCCACGTGGGAGCCGCACCGGTTTTGGCGCGCTGCTCCTGGGATTATACGAGGGTAAGACCCTGCATTATGCCGGCCACGTGGGTACCGGCTTCGATGCCAAGAAGCTTTCCTCGATAATGCAACAACTCGAAGCAATCGAAGTGGATACATCGCCGTTTGCGGAGCGCATCAAGTCCAATACGCCGGCACATTTCGTAAAACCGCAACTGGTCGCGCAAGTGCGCTTCACGGAATGGACGCGCGACGGCGTGATGCGTCACCCGGCGTTTCTTGGCCTGCGCGCGGACAAGAGCCCCCGAGAGTGCGTGCGCGAGCGGCCCACCGGCACGGATGCGATCCCGTAGTGCCGGCAGCAAAATCAGCTGTGCGAATCGGCGGTCGCGACGTGACCTTGAGCAACCAAGACAAAGTGCTGTGGCCCGCGGAGGGTTACACCAAGGGCGATCTGGTCAAATACTATCGCAGCGTGGCGGAATGGCTGCTGCCGCATCTGCGCGATCGGCCGCTCACCTTGCAGCGGTATCCCGACGGAATCGATGGTCCGTCGTTCTTCGAAAAACAGAAACCGTGTTTTACGCCCGAGTGGATCGCGACCGTGAAGGCCGACGCCTCTTACAGCAACGGCGCGAGCAAGAAGATCGAATACCTGCTGTGCAACGATGAGGCGACGTTGGTCTGGTGCGCCAATCTGGCGTCGATCGTTCTGCACATCTGGTACTCGCGCGCGCAGTCCCTGGACTCTCCGGACTTTGCATTCTTTGACTTAGACCCATTCGATTGCACGGTAAAAACTCTGGCGACCGTGGCGCTGGAACTCCGCGATACCCTTGAGGAGCTTGGCCTGCACCCGCTGATCAAGACCTCAGGCGGCAGTGGCTTGCACGTGGTGGTACCGCTGCGGCCGCTCTACGATTACGATACCGTCAAAGCGTTCGGAGAGATCATAGCCCGTCAAATCGCGCATGTCCGGCCGAAGGAAACTACCCTGGAACGCAGCATTGCGCGGCGTAACAAAGGTACGGTCTATCTGGATTACGTTCAGGTTGGCCGGGGCAAAACAATGGTTCCAACTTTCGGGGTTCGCGCACGTGCGGGCGCCCCGGTTTCCACGCCCCTGGACTGGAGCGACGTGCAAGCTTTAGCCCGCAAACGTGCCAGCGACCCCGAGGTGGAGTTCGCGCGGTTTACCATGAAGAATACTCCGGCCCGCCTCAAACGGGAGGGCGATCTTTGGGCCGGCAAGCACTGGCGTGAGGCCAAGCTGGAGCCTGCGATCAAGAAAGCCAAGCGATTGTGGAACCAATGAAAACCAGAATCAAAGAGTGTTGGGAGGCCCTTTAAGAATGCCGCATGCCATCTGGACCGGTTCGATCAACTTCGGACTCGTGACCATTCCGGTCAAACTCTTCACGGCCGTTCGCGCCAACGATCTTTCGTTCAACTTGCTGCATGCCAAGGACGAGGGACGGGTCAAGTACGAGCGCACGTGCGAACACTGTCACAAGAACGTTCCGTGGGACGAGATCGTCAAAGGCTACGAGTACGAAAAAGGCCAGTACGTTATTCTCAAAGACGAGGATTTCAAGAAAGTGAACGTCGAGGCGACGCAGTCGGTGGACATCGTGGAGTTTGTGGACATCGATCAAATCAATCCGATGTACTTCGATAAACCGTACTATTTGGAACCCGACAAAAAGGGCCGGCACGCTTATGCGCTCCTGCGTGAGGCGCTCAACACCGCCAACAAAGTAGCGATCGCTCGCGTGGTCATTCGAACCAAAGAACACATTGCGGCCGTCAAGCCCAACGGCGATGCGCTGATTCTGGAGATCATGCACTGGACCGACGAGATCGTGGAACCGGAAACGCTCGATTTTCCCAAAGAAGAGAAGATGCCGCCCGCCGAGATGAAGATGGCCAAGATGCTTATCGACACGATGGCGGTGGAAAAATTCGAACCGGAGGGATTCGAGAATAAGTATCACGACGAACTAATGGCGATGATCGAGGCGCGCGCTGCCGGAAAAGAACTGCCTCAGGCCGTCAAGAAGGCACCGGCGCGCGGCAAGGTGGTCAATCTGATGGACGTGCTGCAACAGAGTTTGGAGCAGAGCAAGAAGCATCGCGAAACGCGCGCGGCTTCCACGAAGAAAACGACGACAACGCGCCGCAAGAAAAAAGCGGCCTAAACCTTCGCGCGCTGCTCCCCAGGAGCGGGCTCGACGCTTTTCTTGCGCAGCCGCTCGCGTTTGGTCGAGTCCAAGCCGATGACGAAAGCGACAAGCTCGAAGAAGAGCGAAACGAAGCCTGCGTTATTCGGCCCATAGCGTTGCATGGTGGCGGTCGATGCGATGGGCGTCAGAACGCCGGAGAGACTATCCAAGCTCGACGCAACGCTCAAGATCGTGCCGCGTTGATTGGCGGGCGCGGCCTCGCTTAGAAGCGACGTGATCGTGGGATTGGTAATGGACAGGCCCAAGCCGAATAGCACGAAGACGCCTGCAACGCTCCAAAAAACGTGAACGAATGGAACCAGTCCAAAGGCAACGACCAGCAGTAGTAAACCCACGTTAGAGGCGACCCGATCGCCCAGCGTGTCGGAGAGCTTGCCAACGACGGCAACTTGCAAGAACGCATTCAGAATGCCGAAACATGCGAACATGTAGGCGGCTTGCGTCTGATTAAAGCCGAGCGCCGCGCCTAAATAGAGCGAGAACACGGCAAACCAGGCATACATTCCCAGCGATATCGCGAGTTTTTGCCACAGCACCGGAGCGGTTTTCTTATTACGCAGATTCCGGGCTATCTCGGCAAACGTCGCGACATCGCTGCGTTCTGCGTGACTAGTGGATTCCGGGAGCATCGTGATCGTCAGGATGAGTGTAAGAATTTGCAAGCCGGCGGCCACGAGGAACGTAATCGTGTAGCCGAAGTGCCCGGCCAGGTAGCCGCCGAAAAAACCGCCGAACGGAAAGCCCAAACCGAAAGCGGCGCCTACCCAAGAAAAAGCGCGCGTGCGCTCCTTGGGTTCGACCAAATCGGTGACGTACGCTTGCGTTACACCGATGTTTCCACCCGATATGCCCTCGATCACGCGAGCGACAAAAACGATAAAGATAGTGGGAGCAAAGGCCAGAATGATCCAGCCGATGGTAGCACCGACTTGACTGATCATCAGGACGCCCTTGCGACCGATGCGGTCGGAGATGTTTCCCCAAACCGGACCTGCGATCAATCCGCAGAACGCGAAGGTCGAAAATAAGATTCCCACCATCGTGTACGTGGCGTGAAAGTGGAGCACGTAATACGGCAGAATGGGAATCAGAATGCTAAACCCCATGATGTCGATGAAGGTCACGCCCAGAATCGGTAAGAGCCGTCTAAACATTCTCCTCCGCTAGTCCGCCTCGACTGCCAAAACAAAGGTTTCCAGCCGCTCGCGCTTGCGCACGACCGTAAGCTTGTGGGCAGCCGACAGGTCCGCTAGGGTGAGCGCCTTGTGGAGATCGTCGACGCCCAGCAGAGGCCGGCCATCGAACGCGATGATGATGTCGCCATCGGCAAGCCGCGCCGTCTGGGCCGGACTGCCGGATTCCACCGAAAGCACCAAGACTCCGCGACGCTGTGCCAGTTCGTGGCGCCGGAGCAAGAAACGCGGCAGTTCGATATCTTGACCGGCAATGCCCAAATAGCCGCGCCGCACCTTTCCGTCGCGCATCAAGAAGCCCGCGATGAACTTTGCCGTGTTGATGCCGATCGCAAAGCATAATCCTTGGCCGGGCAACACCGCAGTATTTACCCCGACGACCTCGCCGGAGGCGTTCACCAGCGGGCCACCGGAGTTCTCCGGATTGAGCGCGGCGTCGGTTTGAATGATGTTATCCATCAAGCGGCCTGATTGCGAACGCAGCGAGCGCCCGAGCGCGCTGACGACGCCGGCGGTGACGCTGTACTGCAGTCCGTACGGGTTTCCGACCGCAATAACCAACTGGCCGGGGCGCAGCAGCTGCGAATCGCCGAAGTGTGCGACGTTGAGGCCCGCAGCGTCGATTCGCACAACCGCAAGGTCCGTATGCGCGTCTTCGCCGATCACACGAGCGGGGAATTCGCGTCCGTCCAGCAGTGATATCGCGACGTGCTGCGCGCCGCTGACGACGTGACTGTTTGTCAGCACGAACCCGTCGGGCGTAAAGATGAAACCGGAGCCGTTTCCGGAGTGGTTACCGCGTACTTCGATGTTGACCACGGCCGGGCTAACCCGTTCGGCGGCCTGCGTGACCGCTTCGGAGTAAGCATCCAGCGGTACCGGGCTTTGGGAAACCAGTTCTAGGGCGCGATTCATGGCCTTCACAAACCGCCGCGGCGCTCGACGAGTTTCGCGCGCAAAAGGCCTACTCGCCGGACCGCCGAATCGCGGCTGGTCATCATCAAGCCCAGATGGCGGAATTGGTAGACGCACCAGCTTCAGGTGCTGGCGCTCGCAAGGGCGTGGAGGTTCGAGTCCTCTC
>QHBJ01000029.1 GCA_003243975.1 Candidatus Meridianibacter frigidus
CCACGGCCTGGGACGCGATCTTGGGATCATTTTTATCCCACGAATTGAACAGAGCTTCGCGCGTCCGGCACGTCGCGATCGACGACACAAAATGTACTTCGTGACCCTGCCGAAGCAGAAAGTTCGCGAGCGGCCGGTGATAGTCGCCGGTCGGTTCCATCGCGACTTGGCAGCGGCCATGTGATCGCAGCTCTTGTGCGAACTTGGTGAAATCCTCGAGGGTGTTGCGAATACCAACCTGCCGGCGGATTCCGTCGGCCTCTACGAGTGCCTCGTGGCGATTCTTAGCGATATCGATTGCGACCAAAGCGGGCTTCGATTTGGATGCCGGGAACGTACCCATAGGCCGTTGCCTCCATCGGAAGTGAGTGAGATACACCTCCGTTCAATATGGGGGCGGCGGCCCCGTTTGCGAACGTACCATGGCCCGGAAATGATCGCCAGTATCCTGGAAGTATGGGCGGTTGAACATCACGTGGAGATGCTTTTCATTGAGCCGGGCAAGCCGACACAGAACGCTTTCATTGAATCGTTCAACTCGCGCGTTCGCGATGAACTGCTCAACCCAAATCGTTTCCGAACGATCTTCGACGTAAAAGACGCCTCCGAGATATGGCGCCAAAGCTACAACGCCGAACATCCACACGGCTCGCTCGGCAACCGTACCCCTGAGGAGTTCCTCGCGCTTTACGAAAATACCCAATCGCCACAGAAATCGCTGGCCGCATGATGGGACCTATCCCACGGTCCGTTCAGCCTGATCTACGTTCCCAATGTCCTGGTGGTGACCGGGAACGCGGCCGCCACGGCAGCAAACATCTTGTCTCACGAAACGATGTTCCGTTTCGCTATTCTCGCCGACCTGTTCAGCGGCATTGTGAGCATTTTTCTCGTGCTTGCGCTGTACTGCTTACTCAAGGAGGTTGACCAATACCAAGCCGTGCTGATGGTCATCCTGGGAGGAGTCACGGTCGCGCCAATTTTCTTCCTCAACGCACTGAACTGGATCGCTGCCCTCGTGTTGGTGCACGGTGGTGATTTTCTCGCGGCATTCAATATATCGCAGCAGCACGCGCTAGCGATGCTCTTCCTTCGCCTGCACAGTCAGGGAAACGTCGTCAATGGAGTCTTTTGGGGCCTGTGGCTCTTTCCGTTCGGGCTGCTCGTGATGAAGTCGGGTTTCCTGCCGCGCTTCTTGGGCATTTGGCTGCTGATCGACGGATTCGCGTACTTAGCCCTGAGCGTTGTTGGTATATTGGCGCCGCAATACCACGACATCGCGTTTATCATCGGGCAGCCCGCGTTCTTCGCAGAGATCGCGATAATGCTATTCCTCCTAATCAAGGGCGCGAATGTGGCGCCGCTGAGCACCGCTGCTGGACGAACATGAGCACGATATGACGGATCAATCCGATTGTATTGTGGGGCTTGGGGCGCGCGTGCGCATTTTCGTGCGGCCCGCTTTTCGGCAACGCTTCACCGCACTTTTTCGGGACGTACTCGGATGCAAGGTTATCGAGCGGGACTTCGGGCTGACGCACCCGATACTGTTCGTGCCCTTTCCGGACGGCAGCGGTTTTAGCGTCGAATTCTCAGAACTCGCGCCCGGCGAGTATACCGCCAATACGATCGACGACGAGCATGCTTTCCACGGTGCATGGATCGAATTTCGCACTGCCGACCTGCCGGGTTGCAAGCAGAGACTGCGCGATGCCGGCGTCGCGGAGTTCCGTCATCCCGGAAGCACACATTCGTACTTCAGTGCCCCGGGTGGCCAGGTTTTCCGACTGCTAGATCTCGCGTATAAGGGTCCCTGAGCGCTTCGTGCGGTGAAGGAAAACATTGACCGCAACTTTCCGATAGCAAGCGCCGGTCGATGGCCGTAAGATCGTGCACATGAAGGAATATGTAAAGCTTTGGGAGGCCTCGCTCACGCGCGACGGGTCGTACGACGACCGGTTCATTTTGGGCGTGCGAACCACAGGAATATATTGCAAGCCATCATGCCCTGCTCGCCGGCCGCTGCGAAAGAATGTAGAGTTTTATTCCACGGCAGCTCAAGCCGAGCGCGCGGGGCTTCGTCCATGCTTGCGGTGCAAGCCGCTGGATAACGAGGGTCTCTTGGCTCGCCGTATTCGTGAGGCGTGCGCATACATGCAAAGCAACATGGACGAAAAGATTACGTTGAAGATTCTGGCGGACCGCGCCGGCATTAGCCCGCACCACTTTCAGCGGACTTTCAAAGCCGCGATGGGCGTTTCGCCCAAGCAATACGGGCGTGCGCTTCGTCTCCAGCAACTGCGTCCAAATCTCAAAGCCGCGAAGGATGTTACGAGAGCGGTTTTCGAATCCGGCTACGGATCGTCGAGCCAAGTTTATCAAGATTCCGGCCTGTCGTTGGGCATGACACCGAGTGAATATCGCGCGCACGGGCGCGGAAAAACGATCAGCTATGCGTGCCTGCAATCGCCTTTCGGCCTGTTAATGCTCGGCGCGACCGACCGTGGGCTATGTTTCGTACAGTTCGGCCCATCGCACGCTGGGTTGCTGACGCAACTGCGGGAAGAGTACTCGGATGCAAGCATCCAGCCGATGCGCGACCCGGCGCCCCCTGAATTCCGATGTTGGATTGACGCGTTGAACGCGCATCTTGCCGGTAGCCGCCGGCATCTCGATCTGCCGCTCGACGTCCGGCATACGGGCTTTCGCATGCAAGTGTGGTTGTATCTGCAAACGATTCCATACGGCGAGGTGCGCTCGTATAGCGAGGTGGCCGCGGCGCTCGGTAAGCCGAAAGCGGCGCGCGCCGTTGCGGGCGCATGTGCGCGGAACGCCGTTGCGCTGGCGATCCCGTGTCATCGGGTCATTCGTGGAAGCGGCCAGTTGGGCGGCTATCGATGGGGCTTGGAGCGCAAGCGCGCGCTACTCGAGCGGGAGCGCGCTTCGACGTAACCAGCGTTTGGCATCCGTCCTTGCGGGGTAGCGGGGAGAACGATGCGCGTTTTGCTCTTCATGAATCCGCATGCCCGCCGGGGCGACTCGCTGGCCGACGAGGCGCGCAACGCATTGCGGGCCGCCGGCTGCGTACTGGTCGAGGAGCCGATGAGCGATGCGAACGAGATGCGCAGCGCCATGGTGCAGCGCCGAGCCGATGCGGATGCAGTCGTGGTCGGCGGTGGCGACGGCTCGGTTATTACAGCCATTCCCGGCTTGCTCGAGAGCGGGCTGCCGCTGGGGATCCTGCCTTTGGGAACCTTCAACGACCTCGCACGCACGCTCGCTATACCTGCCGCCATTGAAGAAGCCGTCGAGATCATCGCGGCGCAGACCAAACGCGTCGTCGACGTTGGGCACGTCAACGATGCATATTTCATCAATGAGGCCAGTCTGGGCATCAGCACGCGCATCGCCCACGCGCAAACCTCCGAGGTCAAGAAGAAGTTTGGCCTGCTGAGCATTCTATCGACGACGCTGGCGACATTGAGGTACACTCGCCCGTTCCATGTAGCGCTGGAGTATGAGGGCAAGAAGGAAACCTTTCGCACCCTACAGCTAACGATTGCAAACAGCCACCATTTCGGCGGCTTCATCACCAATAAGGACGCGGCCATCGACGACGGCTTCTTGGATCTCTATAGTTTGGAGGTTTCGAACGCCTTCCAGATGCTGCAGTTGCTGGCCCCCATTATCCGTGGCGACGTGAGCGCGAGCAAACGGGTGCGCGCGCGCCGCGCTAAGCAGTTTCGCGTGACGAGCACCCGGCCGCGGCCGATTTTCGCCGATGGCGAACCAGCCGGTGAAACGCCGGCTGAGTTTACCGTATTGCCAAAGGCTCTTACCGTGTTCGCCCCGCCGGAGGATTCGGCGTGAGGGGTTTGCGGCGCCCACACCGCTGGTTGCGGCCGACCTCATTTGCACCGCGCATTCACGACATTGATCTGGACGTGCTGGAGAAAGATGGAATTGCCGGGATAATCGTCGACCTAGACAACACGCTCGTAGGCTATCGCGCCGCCGAACCCGACCGGGACGTCGCGCAGTGGGTGCATCGAGCGACGGAGCGCGGGTTCAAGGTGGCGATGGTTACCAACAACGCAACCGACTGGGCCAAGGATGTTGCATTGAACCTGGGTGTGCCGTGCATTCCAAGGGCCGGGAAGCCTTCGCCGCGGGGCTTTCTGCAGGCGCTCAAGGCGCTTCGGACGCCCAAGGAGGCAACCGTCGTCATCGGCGATCAACTCTTTACCGACGTGCTGGGCGCCAAGCTTTTTGGCATGAAAGTCATCCTCACGGATCCGCTCATCGCGCGCGAACAGCACTGGATGCGTGCCTTACGCTTTCTTGAACGCATCGCACTCTATCGAATGCCCCGCCCAAAGTGGGAAGAGAGGAAGAAATGAAGTATCGCGCGCTCGGACACTCCGGATTACAGCTTTCGGTGATCGGCTTGGGTTCGTGGCTGACGTACGGCAGCACCGTGGACCGTGACGTGACGCGGAGCTGCGTGTTTCGCGCTTACGAGCAAGGCGTCAATTTCATCGACACTGCCAATGTCTACGCCAAAGGTGCGGCTGAGGAAACGCTTGCGCCGGTGATCCGGGATGTGCATCGGGACGCGTTGGTGCTCGCGAGCAAAGTGTATTTCCCCATGGGGTTAAGCCCCAACGAACGCGGCCTCTCTCGTAAACATATTCGTGACCAGCTGCATCGCACGCTGAAGCGCTTGCAAGTCGAGTACGTCGATCTCTACCAGTGCCACCGCTTCGATCTCGAAACGCCCGTCGAAGAAACGTGCGAGATGATGAACGACCTGGTTCGTAGCGGGAAAATCTTGTACTGGGGCACCTCGGAATGGAATGCCGACCAAATTGCCTGGGCGGTAACGCTGTGCCGCGCGCGCGCTTGGGCCGTTCCGGTCAGCAATCAACCTCAGTACAGCGCCCTCTGGCGCCGAATTGAAGAGCGCGTGCTGCCGGCATGCGAAAACTACGGCATTGGAAACGTTGTCTGGTCGCCGCTGGCGATGGGTATACTCACGGGCAAGTATACGGACGCCAAGCACCCGCCGCCCGGAACGCGCGCGGCCGGCGCCTCGGCCGACATGATGGAGGACTATTTCACCCAGCCGGTGCTGGGTGCGGTCGCCAAGCTTAGGCCCATCGCAGAGAAAGCAGGCTGCAGCATGGCACAGCTGGCACTAGCGTGGTGCCTGCGGCAAAGCTCCGTGACTAGCGTGATCGTCGGCGCCACCAAGCCCGATCACGTGGACGAGAACGTGGAGGCGGCCGATCTGTCGCTCGAACCACAGGTCTTTGACGAAATGAACGCCGTACTGGCCCCGGTTGCCCCTCACGAACCCTACCTTGCATGACCGCAGTCGAAAGGATTGATAAAATGGAACGCACTTCGAATAGTGAAGCAGAAGACGTCGAGCGCGAGAACGAGGCTGCGCGCGATGACGCCGTTATCAGCGCCGACGATACCGGGATGGTCGGCGACGAGCGTTTGATTTTTGAAGGTGAAACTGCGCGCGCCAATATGGAATCCGCCGAAGAGTCAAGCGAGCCGTAAGCGCGCGCCGAGAGGATGATATGGAACGCCGAGACGTATATGAAAATGAACTGACCGAAGAGGGTAATCCCTCCGGCGCGGAACGCGAAGAGGTGGCCGAATCGGAGCAACTCGATCCGGACGCCGACTCACAGCGCGACGACGAAACGATGAAAGAGGACACGTTCGGTCAGGACGAACGCGGCTGACCGTCAGCTTTCTTCGGCCGCTGCTCGATCAGGAGCAGCGAACAAAGCGCGCCGCCGGCCGCTAGCACCGAGCATCCCCATGCGACCGTGCGAAACCCATCCTCGTATGCTTCCAGCATCGAACGCTGCAATCGAGGATCGCTCATCTGCGCGCCGGCTAATCGTACGCGTTGGGTATCGACGGCGGCACGCTGGCGCATGCTCGCATGGAGCCGATCAAGGCGCGCGTCGAGACTGCGATTGAAAGCGGCGCTCAGAACGACGCCGAGGACTGCCACCGCCAGCAGCGCGGCTACCCGCGACACGGCGTTGTTGATTCCCGAAGCCAACCCGACGCGTTGCGAAGGGACCGACTCCATCATCGTCGTGGTCAGCGGCGCGACCGTGATGCCCATACCCACTCCGAAGAGCGCCATGGGCCCGAACACGGCGCTCCAGTACGCGGTCCCGTGCACTATGGCGAAGAGCGCGAAGCCGGCAGCGGAAATCAGCGGCCCGATGGTCAGTAATGTCTTGGCACCGAACCGGTATGTCATTGCGCCGGCGGTACGCGAAAGTGCAACGAGCAGAATCAGAAAGGGCAGCATCGCGATGCCCACGTTGGTGGCCGGATAACTGCCGACCCGAATCAAGACAAAGGGCAGATAGTAGAATAAACCGCTGAGCGCGGCGTAGAGCAAGAACGTCAAGAGGTTGACGCCGGCAAATGTTCTCTGTGCGAACAATGCAAGCGGAACGATGGGATTGGAAACGCGCAGTTCGACCACGATAAAGGCCGCCAAGGAGAGAACGCCGCCCGACATCGCGCCGATTACGGGCGCGTTTCGCCAGCCGGCCATGCCCGCATCGATGAATGCATAGACCACTCCCGTTAGCGCAAGTGTGATGAAGAGTGATCCGGCAACGTCCAGCCGCCGTGCCGCCTCTTCATCCCGCACTTCCTTGAGATGTACGAATGCGGCTGCAATGACGGCCGCAGCTAGCGGCACGTTCAAAAAGAATACGCAGCGCCAGCTGAAGTGATCGATAATAACGCCGCCTGCGACCGGACCGATGGTGCCGGCAACCGCCGTGAGTGACGACCACGTACCGACGGCGCGACCACGCTCCGCTCCGGAGAAGTGTGAACCCAAGAGCGCAAGACTCGCAGGCGCGAGCATTGTGCCGCCCAAGCCCTGGAGGATGCGTGCCGCCAGTAAGAAGTTGATGGTGGGCGCCCATCCGCAGCACACCGATCCCGCCGCGAAGACGATCGCTCCGGTAATGAAGAGGCGTTTGCGGCCGTAGCGGTCTGCCAGCGCACCGCAGAGCAACATCAGCCCCGAGAGTACCAGCGTGTATCCCTCGACCACCCACTGCGCATCGGTGCCGCTGGCGTGAAGCTCCGTCTGCATGATGGGAAGTGCAATCGCAACCACCGAGCCGTCGATGAAGACCAAGCTGGATCCCAGGATCGTCGCGGACCCACCGGCCGGCCGACTGCTTCATGAGCGCAGCCCTTTGGCGGCCCGGCGCCGGGTTCCGCCACTCGCATCGGCGAAACGTTTTTGCGCCGGACGGGGTACAAGCGGATGAGCGCCCAGCGCGCAATTGTCAATAAAGGGTCGCATGGATGGAAGCCCGGAAAATTGATCGTGAATTGATTTTGGCATTCGGCCCCTACGAGCTGGATGCTCAGCGGCTTCTCTTGTTGCGCCAGGGTCAGCCGGTACCGCTGGGCCCAAAAGTCGTGGAAACGCTTCTCGCCCTGATCGAACGCGCGGGTGCGCTGCTTACAAAAGACGAGCTGCTCGAACGGATTTGGCCCGAGGGCTTTGTCGAAGAGGCCAATCTCGCGCAGAATATCTACGTGCTGCGAAAAACGCTGCGCGAACATTGGAATGAAAAGGCCATCGAAACCATTCCGCGCCGCGGTTACCGATTCGTGGCGCATGTGACCGAGCGCGCTCCCACCTCGGTTTCTCGGCAGCGCAACGCGGGCGCTCCTGCGACAGCGACGTGGCGGTTTTCTCTGCTCGGGGTCGCTGCGGTTGCCGTCCTCCTGCTCGGCATAACCATGGCTTCCGGCCGCTCAGAGCGCGCGGGCGATAATTCGCTCAGCCGCGACGGACAGCAGGCGTACGCTTTGGGACGATACTACTGGAACCTGCGAACCCATGGGGGTATCGCACGCAGTGTGCGTTACTTTGCTTCGGTTACGAAGAGTGATGCGAAGAACGCCTTGGGTTACGCGGCGCTCGCCGATGCGTACTCGATGACTTCCGACTACGACTGCAAGATGCGCAAGTGCGCGACGATCGCACGTCTAGCGCGCCAGAATGCTCGTCGCGCGCTGGCACTGAACCCGCTGTCACCCGAAGCGCACACGGCGCTTGCAATGACGGTCGAGCTCTTCGATCATTCGTACACGAAGGCGGACATCGAATATCGCCGTGCGATTGCGCTCGATCCAGGCTATGCCTTGGCGCATGAATGGTACGGAACGAGTCTGATGCTACGTGGGCGCGTTCAGAATGCGCGACGCGAGCTTGAAACGGCAGTTTCGTTGGAACCGGTCGCGACTGCGACCAACGCGTGGCTGGGAATGGAAGCGTTTTTCGATCGCCGCTTCGGTGCAGCGATATCCTATAACCGGCAGGCCTTGGATCTGGACCCGCATCGCATGGACGCCATGATCGTATTGGGTCTAGCGCAGGAGCAATCCGGCGAGTTTCGCTCGGCGATGGCGACCTTCAATCGGTTGCGGCGGGAATGCCGGTGCGACGCCATGGCTGACGTAATGCTGGCTGGCGTGCGTGCCCGCATGGGCGAGCGTGCGGCCGCTCAAAATCTGCTGCTGACCGCGGTGCACCGAAGCAATCGTCTTCCGGCCGACGAGGTGGCCCTGGTGTTCATTGCACTCGGCGAGCGTAATCAAGCCCTGGCCTATATGCGTAAGGCACGCTTCAAACACCCGGCCGACCGTACGTTTCTTGCGCTCGATCCGCGTTTGGATCCGGTGCGCGCCGATCCACGTTTTCGCGCCTGGACGCACGCGAGCTAGACTCAATGGCGCGTCTGCCCGCCGTCGATCCAGCGCAAGCGGAGCCGGAAGCCAAGGCCGTGCTCGATCGTTTCTATGCGGCGCGCGGCAACTATCCGAACATGTTTCGTACGCTGGCCGTCCGCCCTGAGATCATGCGCACGGCGGCTGACCACATGGCGGCCGTAACCGAAGGGGGAACCGTAACGCGGCGCCTCAAGGAGCTCTGCGTTCTGATGGTCTCAGCGCTGAACGACTGCGACTATTGAATGACTTCGCACGGTGCCTTGGCAAGGCGCCTCGGCGTGGAGCAAGAGACCCTTGACGAACTTTGGGATTACGCTCGTAGCCGGCGCTTTTCAGATGCGGAACGCGCGGCGCTCGCGGTGGCCGTGGCGATGACGCGCGAACCGCGCGCCTTGCCCGAAAACCTGTGGGAAGACTTGCGCCGGCACTTCGATGATGGCCAGATCATCGAAATCGTGTGCACGATCGGGTTGTTTAACTACTTTAACCGCCTGAACAACGCGCTGCAGATCGAAGTTACCCGGTAAGCTGGCCGCGATGCGACTCTGGTTGGGTTACTTCAAAGAAGCCTACAAGCAATGGGCCGCGCATAAATCCTCGCGGCTTGCGGCTGCGCTCGCGTACTATACGGTATTCTCGATGGCGCCGCTGCTCCTGATTCTCATCGCTATCGCGGGGCTCTTCTTCGGCGCGCAGGCGGCGCACGGACAAATCACCGGACAACTCAGCGCGATGGTGGGCCATTCTACCGCCGCACAAATCGACAAGATGGTTGCCGCGGCGAACAGACCCAAAAGCGGAATCATTGCGACGCTGATCGCGATCGTGATGCTGGTCTTGGGCGCCTCGGGCGTCGTATTGCAGCTGCAAGACGCGCTAAATACCGTCTGGGATGAAAAGCCGGAGAATGCGGGAGGCATCATTGCGCTGATTCGCGAGCGGCTTCTTTCGTTCGGCATGATTCTCGGCTTGGCGTTTCTGCTAATGGTTTCGCTGGTCATCGGCTCGCTGCTCACGGCGCTGAACACCTATACCGCGTCGCTGGCACCTGCGCTCAGCTATGCGTTGCGCGCGCTCAATTTGATCTTCGATGCGGGAATTCTCAGCGTGCTCTTTGCCATGATCTACAAGTATCTGCCGCAAACGAAGGTCCGCTGGGGCGACGTTTGGGCCGGTTCGACGATCACGGCCGCTCTGTTCCTCGTCGGTCAATTCGCCATCACGCTTTACTTGGGCAAGATGAACGTTGCGTCGCCCTACGGCGACGCGGGCTCGATCATCATCATCTTATTATGGGTGTACTATTCAGCGCAGTTGGTGCTCTTCGGCGCGGAATTCACGCGTGTCTGGGCGGAAGCCCACCGCCACGGAGTGGCCGGCACCGCTTAGCCTGGCGTAAAGACGAGCGTTCTCGCTCCCGACCGAGAGACGAGAAGCCCGTTCCGCCTTCGAGTCTCTTGCCATGGGCCTTTGCTCATGGGGCCAAAACGATGGCTTGGGGGCTGGAGAAGCCGGTGTTGGCGCCGGCAATAGTTCGTACCGGCGCAACATTGCCGTTAGCGGCGGGCGCAAACACCAGGATGTTCTGATTGGTAGCTTGGGAAACGTAGAGATTGCCACTGGAATCTAGGGTGATGCCCTGAGGGTCGGCGAGCGTGGTGTTGTTTCCGCTGATGGTGCGAATAGGTGTGGCGTTGCCGCTTGCACCCGGCGCATAGACCCTCACTGCGGCTGGTGTGCCTGTATCGGTGACGTACAGGTTGCCCGTGCTATCCAAAGCGCAGGATAGGAATTGACTCAGTCCGGGGTTGATGGCGGTGATGGTACGGATAGGCGCGACATTGCCGTTGGCGCCTGGAGCGTATTCGGTGATGCTACCGGAAGATGAATCAACAACGTACAAGTCGCCGGAGCCATCCAGAAGGGCGCCCCAAGGCAGGCTGAGTCCGGTGGCGGTTCCCGAGATGGTGCGGATGGGTGTGACATTGCCGTTGGCGCTTGGGCCGTATACGGTGACCGCATTACTTCCATAGTCGGAAACGTAGCTGTTGCCCGCGCCGTCCAGCGCGATCCCGATCGGCATGCTCAGGCCGGTATTCGAGCCGCTAATCGTCCGCGCAGGCGCGACGTTGCCGTTGGCACCAGGGGCAAAAACCTGCACAGTTCCAGCGCCGTCCGTAATGTAGGTGGTGCCGCTACCATCCACCGCAATACCGTAGGGCCGGCTGAGCGTTGTATTCGAACCGATGACTTGCCGCGTCGGCGCAACATTGCCGCTGGCCGCGGCGGGCGTCACGGTGATTGAACCATTGCCGAAGTTGGCGACATAGAGATTCGAAGGCGCACCGGCGCTCACGCTCAAGGCCACCGAATGGATGTTGCCTGGACTGACGCCCGGCACGGTTGCCGAGATGGTGGCGCCGGTGACGCCGGGCGATCCGTTATAGGTCGCGGTTGCAGTCGTGCTGGAGTTTGAGATCGTCGTGGGAGTTACGGCGATCGCGCCGGTGGTATCGGAATCGGTAAGCGTAATAGCGTTCGCGTAGCCGCCGATGATCGCGTTGCCGCCCGCGTCCATTGCAGTAGCAGTGATGCCGGTCGATCCCGGAGTTCCCGAGGTAAACGACGGGTTTGCGGAACTTAATTGCACTGATGCAATGACGCCGTTGACCGTTGCCGTGATGGAAAAACCGTTGGCAGTGACGGCTTGAACCACCGTGGTCGTTCCCAAGATATTCCCGCTTTCGCCTGCCCCTTGGAAGAGCGTAATGGCGAACGTGTCGGTTCCAATGGGCGCGGAAATGCGAATGGTGCAGCTTCGGCTGTTTCCGGAACCGCCGCAATTCGGCGAGGTAGCACTAATATCGGCGATCGTTGCCACGCCGCCATTCACGGTGACCGCTACTGAGGAGGCCGAAGGGGAGATAAAGTCCGGCCTCCCCGCCTGTGCGGAAGGAGCGTTGCCTCCGAATGTGAGGCGCAGCGCGCCTGAAACGGAGCTGCCATTGACAGATGAGCCGGCCGGCGGATTCGTGCTCCCGCCGCCGCACGCAGCAAGGGCGAAGATGAAAGCGGGGGCAAATCCGCGCACGATATTTGAGCGGCTAAGCGGCTCCTTGTGAAACATCCGTTCCTCCGTCGCACTCGATCGCAATAGGGGTGCATTATAGCATGTGTTTCTTCGCACTGACGTGTAGCCATGACTTATGCCGCCGATAGGCGGAGAGGTAGCTTAGTTTGGAGCCCGCGTGCGAACTCCCTCGGGCGTAAGGTTCCCAAGGGCTTTGTGCGGCCGATATGCGATGTAATCCAGG